>UQMK01000058.1 GCA_900542085.1 uncultured Collinsella sp. | reverse complement strand
ACACGCTGTTTCCCATGGGCATCGCTTCGCCGTGCGGATCGATTTTATCGGCGGTCATCTGTGTTATCGCGTTTACCGTGCTCAACCGGCGCAGAGCTTTTGACAAGTTGGCAGCGTAGCGGGGCAACGCGAGCCTGGCGCCCCTCCCCTGCTTTTTACCGAAAGGAGCGGTCCCATGACCGACTCGCCAACCGAACATACCGAGGGCCTGCTCCGCATTGGCGAGGTGGCGCGCCTGTTTAACCTGAGCGTGGGCACGTTGCGCCATTACGAGCAGATGGGCTTGCTGGACCCGGCGCACATCGATCCGGCAAGCGGGTACCGCTACTACGGATCGCGGCAGCTCTCCACCCTCAACACCATCAGCCACCTGCGCGTTCTTGACTTGCCGCTCGCACAAATCCGCGAGTTTGTGACTACGCGCGATGTGGACCTCATGCAGCGGCAGCTGGCTCAGCAGCAGGAGCTCATCGAACGCAAGCGCCGCGAGCTCGAACGCGTGTCGCGCAAGATCGATAACCGGCTTGCCCTGCTGCACAATGCCTTGAACACCGAGCTCGATACCATTTGCACAATCGATACGCCCGAGCTTCGCTGCGCCGTGCTGCGCGAACGCGTCAACCCTACCGACGCCTATGCGCTGGAGTGGCAGATTCGTCAATTGCAGAAGGGGCAGCACGAGACCTTTGTCTTCTTGGGCAACTTGGGCGTTGGGATCAGCGCCGAGCGCCTCGCCGCCGGCGACTTTGACGGCTACGACGAGGTCTTTTTGCTGCTCGATAACACCGATGAATACCTGGGCGATGTCGAGGTGCGACCCGCCGCGCGGTGCCTGACCATTAGCTTTCGTGGTACGCACGGGCAAGCGGACCCGCGCTACGAGCAGCTGCTCGGCTATATGCGCGAACACGGCCTGACACCTGCCGGTCCCTCACGCGAGATTGCCCTCATCGACGACATCATTAGCGACGATCCCACAACCTACGTGACGCAAATCACGGTGCCCGTTACTGTGCTCGATTAAGAACCTCCCGGACAGGCATGCAGTGCAGCTCAGCTAACGAGCGTCAGCTACAGGAGAACCGCCATGTCGAGGACAGTCCCCGATATGGCGGTTTTACTCCTCCGGAATCGGAAACGCACGGATGAACTCTGCAGGTGAGAAGGTCTTGATGGTCGAGCGCACAAAAGCAGCGCGGTCACGCGTGATGATAAAGTCCACGCCGGCACGCTCGGCCATCGCACGGATACAGCCGTCCTCAAAGTCCGGCTCATCGGAATAGGCGGAGGCAAAACAAGCCTCTTGGTCGAGAGACTCTACCGAGTAGCTCTTAAGGCAGTCGCGCACTACCTCGCGCCCGCGCGCCTCGCCGGCCTGTTTGGTGAGAATGTAGTACGCGTCCTTGAGAGAGCAGGCCGAAACAACGCCTTCGATAAGCCCCACGTCGACGAGCCCCTTGATCGTTTGCGCCGCTGCGTGCTCCGGCCGGCCCGGCAGCACGCAATCGAGCAGAAAATTGGTATCGAGAAATGCCCTCATAGGTAGCGCTCCCTCGCGACGCGCTTTTCATCTTCAACCGTCATCGTATCGAGCGGCGTTCCCTTTGGCATGTTAGCCACGATATCGAGATATTCCTGGTAGTCCTCATTCTCCGCGAGCATCTCACGGATCTCCTTCCAGGTGATCTTGGGATGCCACATCGTACCCACGTCGCGCTTGGGCTTGCCCGTGCCGCACGTCGGTTTTGCGCCCCCACGCTCCTGGGCAGCGTCATATTCCACCGTAACTGGACCTTCATAGTCGAGCGGCACGATCTTGAACAACGGCTTGCTCCGCTTGAAGACCACAACCTCCTCGCCCTCATTGGCAACCTTTTCGGCCACCTGCGTAAGGTTTTGGCGCAGTTCCGAAAACGCGACGGTAACCATAACTGCTCCTCTCAACATATATCTTCACTGCTAAGTATATACGTTAATGTTAATGTTAAAGTATACAAAGACCGCCGCAATGGAGACAACCATCATTGTGAGGCCCCTCTGCCCTGCATGAATCTCTTATCGCTCCGGGACGGCACCGGTCCGCAGGATCACCCTCAGCAACCTACATGACGCAGGTCATGGTGCCGGTTGCCCCAGCAAAGTAAGAACCGCCCGGAAGGCATCATGCTTTCCGGGCGGATCTTCAATTTGGTTATCAATGCGCTAAGCCTGGGGCACCTGACCAGTCGCCAGGATCTGCTCGAGTGCATCCTCGTCCAGCACGGGCACACCCAGCTGCTCGGCCTTGGTGAGCTTGGAGCCCGCTTTGGGGCCGGCGACCAGATAGCTCGTCTTCTTTGACACGCTGCCCGAAACCTTGGCACCGAGCACCTTGAGCGCCGCGCCCGCCTCGTCGCGCGTGCGATTGACAAGCGTGCCAGTAAGCACGAAAGTCAGGCCCGCGAGCGGCTGTGCATCGGCGAGCTCGCCCGCCACGCCAGCGGCGGGTGGGGGGTTTCGAACAAGTCCA
>UQMK01000057.1 GCA_900542085.1 uncultured Collinsella sp. | reverse complement strand
CGACGGCCTGGTCGAGCTCGAGGGCGGCAAGCCTACGGCCGGCGTCGGCTTCGCCGTCGGTTTTGAGCGCGCCCTGCTGGCCCTACAGGCCTTTGGCGGCGACCTGGGTGCCGATGAGGCCCCATGCGTCTACGTCGCCAACGCCGGCAAGGAGTTGCGCCAGAACGTCTTCGCCATTACGCAGGAGCTTCGCGCTGCAGGTATCGTGACCGAGGCCGACTACCAGGGCCGTTCGCTCAAGGCTCAGTTTAAGCAGGCCGACAAGGTGGGCGCCAAGCTCATTTTGGTCTTGGGCGGCGACGAGCTTGCCGCCGGCAAGGTCAAGGTGCGCGACATGCAGAGCCATGACGAGGTTCTCGTCGATCTGGCCAATGTGGTCGAGGCGGTTCGCGAGCGCCTGTAGCGCATCTTTTTGAGCTGCGGGCCTGCTAACGTACCCTGCTCATGGAGAGCGATTGTTACGGGGGTGTTTCGCTTTTATGCGGAATGCCCCCGTTTACGTATGCCGCCCACCGAGAAATACGACCATTTGGGGCAAAAACCCTTGCAATGCAGAAAATACTTTTGTGTGGTAAAGCGCAATCAGTGTCGAAAGTATTTCTCAAGCGCCTATAATGAATACCGCATGTTACGTGCATAGAAGGAGGAATGGGAGGAAACGTGGCTGAGAACCTAAGCAACCAGTCTGTACCCGAAGCCGCGGCGCGCGTCGCTGCCGTGGTCAACCGCCTCGTTAACCGAATCGGCTCGAATGCCGAGTCCAGGGAGCGTCTCGCCGAGATCGAGATCCCCGAGGAGCTGCGCGATAATCTGGCGCTGTTCCTGCGCCTGGAGCGTCGTGTGCTTAGCGAGTATGATCCTGAGATCGCGGACCTGTTCGACAAGATCCTGTCGGCCGAGATTGTGGCCAATGCCGGCAACCCCGGTACCCGCGCTGCCGACGAAGCCGTCGACGAGCAGGGCGTGCCCACCGCCGACGAGCCCACTGCCGTGGCATTTCGTGAGGTCGTCGATCTGATCGACAGCCTGCCGCTCGATAAGCAGCAGGTCATTGTCCGCGCCTTTACGAGCTTCTTCCATTTGGCAAACCTGTCGGAGGAGAACTACCGTGTGGCGCAGCTGCGCGAGCGCGAGGCCGGTGCGTCGACCGATACCGAGGTCGATCCCGCCAACGAGCTCACCGTCGCCTATCACCAGCTGGTGAATGAGCTGGGCGTCGAGGGCGCCAACGAGCTGCTCGGCAAGCTTGAGTTCCATCCCGTCTTTACCGCGCATCCCACCGAGGCCCGTCGCAAGGCCGTCGAGGGCAAGATTCGCCGTATCTCCAACCTGCTGGAGGAGCGTCCGCGTCTGGGCGGCTCCGACCTGGTGGAGAACGAGCGCCATATGCTGCAAGAGATCGACGCCCTGGTACGCACGAGCCCCATCGCGTTAAAGAAGCCCACGCCGGTCGAGGAAGCCGATACCATCATCGACATCTTCGATAACACGCTGTTCGACGTTATCCCCGTCATCTACCGTCGTTTTGACGACTGGGTGCTGGGCGACAAGGCCGGCACCGTGCCGCCGCTGTGCCCGGCGTTCTTCCACCCCGGCAGCTGGATCGGTTCCGACCGTGACGGCAACCCCAACGTTACCGCCAAGGTGAGCCGCGAGGTCGCCGCCAAGTACTTCACCCACATGGTGCTCAAACTCGAGGACAAATGCCGCCGCATCGGCCGTAACCTCACGCTCGAGGCCACCTACAGCAAGCCTTCTGCCGAGCTCATTAACCTGTGGAACCATCAGGTCGAGATGAGCCCTCGGTACACGGCCCGCGCCGAGCTGATCTCCGAGCACGAGCCGCATCGCGCCGTCATGCTCGTCATGGCCGACCGTCTGAACGCCACCGTGCGCCGTATCACCGACACCATGTACCACAGCGCCGACGAGTTCCTGGATGACCTGCGCGTCGTCCAGCGCTCGCTGGCCGCCTGCGGTGCCGTCCGTGCTGCCTACGGCCCGGTCCAGACCATCATCTGGCAGGTCGAGTCCTTCGGCTTCCATATGGTCGAGATGGAGTTCCGTCAGCACTCCGTGGTGCATGCCCGCGCCCTCAAGGATATCCACGAGAACGGTATCCATGGCGACCTGCAGCCCATGACGCGCGAAGTCATCGATACCTTCCGTGCTATCGGCTCCATCCAAAAGCGCTACGGCAAGAAGATGGCGCACCGCTACATCATCTCGTTTACCAAGAGCGCCCAGCATGTGGCTGACGTCTTCGAGCTGGCCCACCTGTCCTTCGCACACGAGGAAGATGTCCCCGAGCTCGACGTGATCCCGCTATTCGAGCAGCTCGAGGACCTCGAGGGCTGCGTCGACGTGCTCGACCAGATGCTTACGCTGCCCGTGGTACAGAAGCGTCTTGCCCAGACCAACCGCCGCATGGAGGTTATGCTGGGCTATTCCGATTCCTCCAAGGACGCCGGTCCTACCACGGCCATGCTCGCGCTGCATTCCGCGCAGGAGCGCATTGCCAAGTGGGCCGAGAAGAACGATATCGACCTGGTGCTCATGCACGGTCGCGGCGGTGCCGTTGGTCGTGGCGGCGGCCCGGCCAACAAGGCCGTGCTGGCGCAGCCCAAGGGTTCGGTCAACTGCTTCTTTAAGCTCACCGAGCAGGGCGAGGTCATTTTTGCCCGTTACGGCAACCGCACGCTGGCTCAGCGCCATGTTGAGTCCGTTGCCGCCGCAACGCTTTTGCAGTCGGCCCCGAGTGTCGAGAAGACCAACACCGAGACCACGCAGAAGTTCTGGGATATGGCCGAGAAGCTTAACGCTGCAAGCCACGAGCGCTATCTGGACCTGCTGAACACCGAGGACTTTACACCGTGGTTCTCGACCGTGACGCCGCTGACCGAAGTCGGTCTGCTGCCGATCGGCTCCCGTCCGGCCCAGCGCGGGCCGGGCGCCACAGCGAAGACCTTCT
>UQMK01000056.1 GCA_900542085.1 uncultured Collinsella sp. | reverse complement strand
ACAGCGTCTGGCCCCCGTGTGTTCGCCGCCTCGACGCCGCCAGCCATATCGGCGGCCACCACGATGGTGCCTTCGTTGTCGAGCGAGGCGCGCGTGATCTCGGCACGCGGCGACTGCGCCACCAGAATGTCGATACCAGCCTCGACCTCGCGCGCAAACTGCTCGTCGCAAGTCACCAGATAGCAGGCTGCCAGCGGATCGTGCTCGGCCTGGGCCATCAGGTCTGCCGCGACCACCATGGGCTTGGCCGTGGCATCGGCCAGTACGCAGACCTCGGAGGGGCCAGCGACCATGTCGATTCCCACGTCGCCCGAGACAATCTGCTTGGCCGCGGCGACAAAGGCGTTGCCCGGACCGGTGATTTTATCGACACGCGGAATGGTCTCGGTACCGTATGCCAGCGCGGCCACGGCCTGGGCGCCGCCCACCATATAGATTTCGTCCACGCCGCCGAGCTTTGCCGCGGCGAGCGTGTAGGGGCTGATCAGGCCGTCTTTTTGCGGCGGGGTCACCATAACCACGCGCTTGACGCCGGCAACCTTGGCGGGAATGGCGTTCATGAGCACCGTGGAGGGATACTGCGCGCGACCGCCCGGCACATAGATGCCAGCCGCCGCGAACGGGGTCACCTTAACGCCGAGCATCGTGCCGTCCGGGCGCGTGGTAAACCAGCTCTGTTCGACCTCGCGCTGGTGGAACTCGCGAATCTGGCGCGCGGCCTTCTCGAGCGCGGCGACAAAGGCCGGATCGAGGCCTTCGAGCGCGGCATCGATCTGCTCTTGCGGCAGACGGAAGCTCTGCAGCTCAACGCCGTCAAAACGCCGACAGTAGTCGCGCACCGCGGCATCGCCATTGGCGCGCACGTTGGCCACGATATCGCGGGCGGCGTCGACGATGTTTTGCGGCAGCACGCCCTTACGGTTGAGTTGGTTGGTAACGAGGCGCTCACCGGGAGCAAGTTTGATGGTCTTCATATCGGTATCCCCTATCGGTCGAGGTTATGTTCGAAAAACGAGAGACCGGGCGGCGGCGCCAATCGGCCCGCAGCCCGTACGTTGGGGCGCCCGTGCGCGCTCGCGCTATTGTGCCGAGCCCGCGACGGGCTCAAAATGCTTGTCCTTAACGGCCGCGGCCAGGCGATCTGCCAGATTGCGTACGCGCGGATCAAGGCGCGCGGCACCCGGGTTGACAAAGAAGCGGGCCGTGCAGTCCATGATGCGACCGGTGATGACCAGGTCGTTGTCGCGCAGCGTGGCGCCCGTGGCGGTAATATCCACGATGCGATCGGTCATGCCGACGATGGGGCCCAGCTCGATGTTGCCGTGCAGCGAAACGATGTCGGCGTTCACGCCGCGCTCGGCATACCAGGCACTCGCGATGCGCGGATACTTGGTTGCCACGCGAAGCGACCCGCGGCGAGCATAGTTGCGCTCGGCCTGACCGGCGCGCCATGCGGGCTCCGCCTCGATAAAGGTGCACAGGCCATAGCCCAGGTCGACCAGCTGCAGCAGGTTGAGGTCTGCCTCGATAAGCGAATCCCAGCCGCAGATGCCGCAATCGGCACCGCCACAGCCCACAAAAGCAGGCGCGTCGCTGGGGCGCACGATGACAAACTCGATATCGCCGACCGCGCCCTCGCCGACACGCGTGTCGCGGCCGCGCACGATCAGGTGACGGCCGGGGTCACGCAGCTCAGAGACGTCCAAGCCCGCGGCCTCGAGCACGTCGAGCGTGTCGGCCTTGAGCGAGCCCTTGGGCACGGCGATGCGCAGCGGACCCTCGGCGCCGCGACCCACGGCGTGATCGCCGTCGGAAGCGGCGTCCTCGGCCGAGGTGCGCGCGGCCTCCAGACGCTCGAGCGAAAAGGCAAAACCCGCCGCCGGTACCTCGATGCCGTCGCCAAATGCGCCGGTAAAGATGGAGTCGTAGCGTCCGCCCGAACCGACCGGATCGGGCAGGCCGCCGGCATAAGCCTTAAAGACCAGGCCCGTGTAGTAATCGAAAGAGTTCATGATGGAGAAGTCGAACGACAGCACCTGGGCGTCCTCGGGTGCCAGGCCCTCAACCAGGGCACGCAGCTCGCGCGTCAGCGGCGCGACGATACCGGCGGCCTCCAGCAGCGCGTCCACGCGGTCGAGTACCTCGGCACCGCCGTGCAGACGCGGCAGCTCGCTAATGGCGGCCTTGACGGCATCGGACTCGGTGCTTGCCGCCACGCGGGCATCGAGGCCCACAAAGTCGTTGGCGTGCACGCAGCGCAGGGCCTCGGCAGCCAGCTCGCGATCCTCGCACGCCGCGAGCAGTTCCTTAAACGGACGCACGCTACCTGCGATAATGCGTGCATCGGGCAGCGCCAGCTTGCGCACCGCCTCGGCCACGAGCGAGACAATCTCGACATCGCCCGCGGTATCGCCCGCACCGATAAGCTCAAAGCCCAGCTGTGTAAACTGGCGCGAGCCGCCGGCATTGCGCTGGCACTCGCGAACCACCGGCGCCTCGTAGCGAAGGCGCAGGGGCAGGTCGGCCGCGCGCATGCGAGTCGAAACCAGGCGAACGATCGGCAGCGTGTTGTCGGGACGGACCACCAGCAGGCGACCGTCGTCATCAAAGAGCTTAAACGGCGTATCCGCGATGCGGCCGCCTTCCTCGAGCGAACCCTTGTCCTCGAGTAGCGGCGTCTCGACCGGCAGGTAATGATGCTCCCTAAAGCAGCCCTTCACCGTCAGCGCGATCTCCTCGCGCGCCTGAGCCTCCTCGGGCAATATGTCCCGGAATCCCCACGGTGTGGCCGTCATCTGGTGAGCCTCCTCATGCTGTGTTTCATATAGAACGAAAGACCGGCATAGCTCCGCCGGTCTTCTGGGTACTTTAGCATACTAGAGTGTTTGCGGGGAGAATCGTCCTCCTCGGCTCACACCGTATTCATTTGGAAACATAGGGCAAGCGGTTAGCAGCAGTCTCTTGTCACAACGCAAAAAGGGCGCCCGCGCAATTGCGGACGCCCTTGTGCAGGGTCGAGATATCAACCAGCCAAGATATCGGACCCGTGACCAGCTCTTAGTAGTCGAACTGGTGGTAGTAGCGGCGGTACTTGAGGTTGTGCTTGGTGACC
>UQMK01000055.1 GCA_900542085.1 uncultured Collinsella sp. | reverse complement strand
AATCCAAGGGTTATACCCTAAGAGCAAACCACCCCTTTTAGGGGTGGTTTTGATTTGACCATGAGGCGGCATGCAGCCATACGCGTGCGGACACCACGCCCAGATTGAGTGTGAGGATGTTCCATGGCCCAATACGCTGCCAACGAAATCGAAAACATGCCCGATAGCCCTGTGGCCCGTGAGGATTTGGGCGCGGGCGGTATTCCCAGGGGCGCCGGCGCACGCTCCCCGCTGTTCTGGAAAGTTTTGCTACTTTCGGTGGCGGTCATCTGGGGCTACTCCTTTACCACTATGAAGGACGCACTCGGCACCATTCCGGTGTTCGAGCTGCTCTATGTACGCTTTCTGCCTGCAGCGTTGGTCATGTTTGCCGTCTTCCACAAGCGCATCACTGCACATTTCAACGCTCGCAATCTGATCGTTGGCCTGAGTATGGGCGTGCTCATGTGGGCGGCCTATGCGTTGCAGACGGTCGGTCTGGCATATACTACGGCGGGCAAGAATGCTTTTTTGACGGGCACGTATTGCATCCTCGTGCCGTTCGCGAGCTATTTTCTGAGCGGAGAAAAACTCACCCGCTATAACCTGGGCGCGGCACTGCTGTGCTTGGCGGGCATTGGCTTGGTGGCGCTCGATAGCGTCGAGTTCAACATCGGTGACGTCATTACGCTGACAGGCGCGGTCTTCTTCGCCATCCAGATGGCGGTGACCGCCAAGTACGGTCGCAAAATGGACATCAACGTTATCACGTTTTGGATGTTTGTGGGCAACGGCGTGCTGAGCCTGGTCTCGTCGCTGCTATTCGAGACCCAGGCGCCTCTGTCCGTGTGGACGCCGAACTTTATCGGTGTGATGGCGTTTCTCTCGGTGGGCTGCACATGCGTGGCTCTGCTCATCCAAAACGTCGGCCTGGCGCATGTCCCGGCTTCGACGGGCTCGCTGCTCCTTTCGATGGAGTCGCCTTCGGGCGTGTTGTTTTCGGTGCTGCTGATGGGGGAGGCGCTCACCTCGCGCCTGCTCGCCGGCTTCGTGCTTATCTTCCTGTCGATTATCTTGAGTGAGACTCACTTCGATTTTTTGCGCAAAAAGCCGCGCCCGCAATTGTAAACAACTTGTTGCGCCGCCCTCCCGGGGCGGCATTTTTTATGCGTCGCCCTTAAAGTTGTACCTTGCACTTTATGCTATCAAAGTGCTTGCTGCAAAAACGTTACTGGAGGGCATCTATGGCACCAGCTTTGTCCGATTTTCAACCGCAACCAGCGCCCAAGGCTACCGCAGCGGCGCAGGCCGCTATCGGTGACGGTCTTGTTGCAGAAGCTCAGACTTTTGCAGACGAGCTTGCTGTGTGGCGACACGATCTACACCAGATGCCCGAGCTGGGTAACAACCTTCCGCAGACGTCCGCCTTTATCCAGGCGCGTCTGGACGAGATGGATATTCCCTATGCCGTGCTTGTTGACGGCTCCTGTGTCGTTGGCCTTATCGGTGCCGGCGCGGCAGCTGCTGCTCGGGGTAACGGTACGTGCACGGACAAGCAGGCCGGTACGGTCATCATGCTCCGCGGCGACATGGATGCCCTGCCCGTTGCCGAGGAATCCGGCGAGCCCTTTGCATCCACCAATGGCTGCATGCATGCTTGCGGTCACGATATGCACGCGACGGCGCTGCTTGGTGCGGCTCGTATGCTCAAGGCCCGCGAGTCCGAGCTTCTCGACGCCAACGCCACGGTTAAGTTGCTGTTCCAGCCGGGCGAGGAAACCTTTGAGGGTGCCCGTGCTGCCATCGTCGACGGTCTGCTGCAGAACCCACGCCCCCAGGCCGCCTTTGCCATGCATGTCAATAGCCAGTCGCCGCTTGGCCTGGTGCTCTACGGCAGCCCGGCGCTCTCGGGCGTGTACGGTTTTCGCATCACGCTTCAGGGCAAGGGCGGCCATGGCTCGAGCCCCGAGATCTGCATCGACCCCATCACGGCCGGCGTCCATGTGCATCTGGCGCTTCAGGAGCTCATCTCCCGCGAGGTGCCGGCGGCCAAGGAGGTCGCGCTTACCGTTGGCAAGTTCGCCGGCGGTCAGGCCGCAAATGTCATCCCCGACACTTGTGTGCTCGAGGGAACGCTGCGTGGCTTCGACGTCAAGCTCATGGAGCGCCTCAAGACCCGCATCGCGGAGGTCGTCAAAGGCGTTGCCACGACCTATCGTACGCCGGCGACTATCGAGACGCTCTCGGATGTTCCGCCGCTGGTACTCGATGACAATATGACCCAGGCTTCACTTGGCTATGTGGGTGCGACGCTGCCCAAGGCCACCTTCCTGCCGCTGTTCCACGCCATGGCGAGTGAGGACTTTGCGCTTATCTCGAGTGAGATCCCGAGTGCGTACTTTACCGTGGGCGCTGCCGTGACTGATACGGACGAGCATTTTGCTCAGCATCATCCCAAGGCACGTTTTAGCGATGCCGAGCTTCCCCTTGGCGCCGCGGCTTATGCCGCCGTCGCTTTGGGCTACATCGCCGACCACCGGTAGCACCCAATCTTGCTACTCGTTTGTTTAAGATGGTCGGCGGCATCGTGGGCGCCATCGTTTCGGGTGTGCTGTCCGATGCCATGGGCTCTTTTGCGAGCACCTGGATTGTCTGTTTGGTGTGCTCGGTGGCTATGTTGGTGTTTCTGCTGGTGTCTGAGCCCATCGCCGCCAAGCTGCGTGCAAGCGTGGCGGGGGAGTAGACGTCCGTCGCTCTTTTCTGTTTGCCCCGTTCTGTTTGTGGCCGCCCTGGAAGCCGAATGGATGCTCGTACCATCATTCGGTTTCCAAGGCGGTCACGGGCCTACGAAATGATCCGTTTTCCTCCGTCTCCAAGGGATCACGTGATCCGAAGGGGACGGAGGAAAACGGGTCACAAACAGCGGCGGCGCATCTGGCCGAACGAGCCCCCATACCCTCGTTCGGTCAGACGCGCCGCCGCGTTGCTGCTTTGTGCCGTATAATGTCCACTACCTATGACGCGATACAAAAGAAAGGTGTTTGCCCATGCAGGCACAGAAGGCGGAGGGAACCCGCGACCTTATCGGCGCCGAGATGCGCGCCTGGCAAAAGATGCAGCAGATTGCGGCCAGCGTATTCGAGCCGTTTGGCTTTAAGCCCATCGAGACGCCCGCGATCGAGCAGGTGGACGTGTTTGTCCACGGCATCGGCCAGTCGACCGACGTCGTGCGCAAGGAGATGTTCCGCGTGTTTAGCGGCGCCAACCTGGAGCGCGTCTTTACCGAAGGCACCGATACCAAGCTCAAGCCTAAGCAGCGTCTGGCCCTTCGTCCCGAGGGCACGGCCGGTGTGGTGCGCGCCGTCGTGGAGAACAACCTGGTGCCCCAGGGCTCCACGCCGTTTAAGGCTTACTACGCCGAGGCCATGTTCCGCGGCGAGCGTCCCCAGAAGGGCCGCCTGCGCCAGTTCCATCAGGTGGGCATCGAGTGGCTCGGCGCTCCCGATCCGGCGGCAGACGCCGAGTGCATCATCATGCTCATGGAGTTCTACAAGCGTCTGGGCTTCGATCTTTCCAAGCTCCGTCTGCTCATTAACTCGATGGGCGATCCCCAGTGCCGTCCGGCCTATCGCGAGCAGGTTAAGCAGTTCATTCTCGACCACGCCGACGAGATGTGCGACGAGTGCCGCGAGCGCGCCGAGCTTAACCCGCTGCGCGCCTTCGACTGCAAGAACGACCATTGCCGCGAGATCATGGCCGAGGCTCCGCTGATGGGTGACAACCTGTGCGACGAGTGCCGCGAGCACTACGAGCAGGTCAAGCGCTATCTGGATGCCGCCGGTATCGAGTATGTCGAGGATCCCACCTTGGTGCGCGGCCTGGACTACTACACCCGTACCGTCTTTGAGGTCGAGGCCCCTGGCGCCGGCGTCGGCTCCATCGGCGGCGGCGGCCGCTCACCCCGGGCCGGGGGCCACCTTG
>UQMK01000054.1 GCA_900542085.1 uncultured Collinsella sp. | reverse complement strand
TTAAAAGCGGGCACGGAATTTAAACGGCTGGAAAAGGGGCATCGACCTGCGCCGATGCCCCCAACGTGGACACACATTTTGTCCTATAAGCCGAAAAAACCACCACAAAGGTGCCTGTCCCCTTTGTGGTGGTTTTGGCGTGGGCAGGTTAGTTGAGGGCGGCTTGGGCTAGGCGGGCTTCGGCGGCCTCTTCGGTGACGCCCAGGGCCACGGCGAACTCCTCGATGGAGCGGCGCTTGGCTTCCTTGAGTACGCGCATGTAGTAGGAGCTGGGCTTTTTATCTGCTTCCTCGGCCTGGCGAATACGGTGCATCATGGTTTTTGCCACGCGAACCGTCTCGGGCGCGCCCAGCTTGAGCTGCTGCTTAAAGTGCGTCTCCTCGAGCGAGCTATTGCGCTCGGTAAAGGTGTCGCACTCCAGCTCATCGTAGTGGCTCAGCAGGTGCTCTGCATCTTGCTGGGAGATAGCGGCATGCAGACGGTCGGCCTGCGCCACGGGGTACATGAGAATCGTCTGCGCATGTCCCTGCTTGGTCTCGAGCAACAACATGGGTTGCGGTGTGTCGTCCCTAAAGCCGACGACGGTGCAGACTCCCTGACCCGGATGAATGACGTGTTGACCGATTGAGAACATGCTACCTCCAACTTATACGAATTTACGTATGTTAAGAATACCACGCTGACGTGCGCAAACCATCACTTTATGCAGGAAAAGCACACAACTCCGATAGGTAAGAGTATTCGATAAATAGAATGGCTTATTCATACGTTTATGCATTTCTAGAACGTGTATAAACAGCAGGCAAACCGCCAACTTTGTACCGCCGCGCTAGAGCGGTAGTCATTTTTGTGCATATGCAATATCTATTAGCTTTACCCTGCGACAGTAGTTACCGCTTGTGATAGAGTGCTACAAACTCTGGCTTTTGCCCTACGAGTGACCAAGAGCTCGGGGGCTTTAACACAAGGAGGATCTATGCCCGAGAAGATTGAAGAGCTGGTACGCGCTGCGCTTGCTGCGGCCCAGGAGGCCGGCGACCTTTCCGCATTTGAACTTGACGATTGCGCTATCGAGCGACCGGCTGATACTTCTCATGGCGAGTGGACCTCCACCATGGCCCTGAAGTCCGCCAAGCTGGCTCACTGCGCCCCGCGCAAGATCGCCGAGGCCGTCGTTGCCCATATGCCCGAGGACCCCGCGATCGAGAAGGTCGAGATCGCCGGTCCTGGCTTCATCAACTTCTACCTCTCCGTCGCCGTCAAGAACGCCATCTTTGGCGAGGCCCGCGAGAAGGGTATGGACTTCGCTAAGTCGAACGTCGGTGGCGGCCTGAAGACCCAGGTCGAGTTCGTCTCCGCCAACCCCGTCGGCCCCATGCACATCGGTCATGGTCGCTGGGCCGCTCTGGGCGACTCCCTTTGCCGTGTGATGGACCACGCCGGTTACGACATCCAGCGTGAGTTTTACATCAACGACCACGGCTCTCAGATGAACACCTTCGGTAACTCCATCAGCACGCGCTATATGCAGCTTGCCGACATCATCGCCAAGCAGGGCGTGGATATCGACGAGGCTCACAAGCTTCTGATCGCCGACCGCGACGCCTTTGTTGCCGACGAGAGCGACGAGCATCCCGAGACCCATCCGTATCAGGACAACTTTGCCGAGACTCTGGGCAAGGACTCCTACGGCGGCGACTACATCATCGACGAGGCTGCCGAGTTCTGGCGCACCGACGGCGATAAGTGGGTCAACGCCGATCCGCAGGAGCGCATGGAGAGCTTCCGCGAGCGCGGCTACGTAAAGATGGTCGACAACATGCGCGACCTTTGCCACGCCGTTAACTGCGACTTTGATCGTTGGTTCTCCGAGCGCTCCCTGTACGTGAAGGACACCGAGGGCGAGACCGCCGGCACCTCCGCCGTCGACCGCGCTTTTGAGAAGCTCGACAAGATGGGCTACCTCTACACCAAGGACGGTGCCCTGTGGTTCCGCTCCACCGACCTGGGCGACGACAAGGACCGCGTCCTGATCAAGTCCGATGGCGAGTACACCTACTTCGCCTCCGACGTTGCCTATCACTGGGATAAGTTCCAGCGCGTCGACCACGTCATCGACATCTGGGGCGCCGACCACCACGGCTACATCGAGCGCGTCCGCTGCGTCTGTGACGCTCTTGGCTATCCCGGCAAGTTTGAGGTTCTGCTGGGCCAGCTCGTCAACCTGCTGCGCAACGGCAAGCCCGTCCGTATGTCCAAGCGCAAGGGCACCATGGTGACCCTGCAGGAACTCGTCGACGAGGTCGGCTCCGACGCCGCTCGCTACACGCTCATCTCCAAGAGCTCCAACCAGATGGTCGACTTCGATATCGAGGCCGTCAAGAAGCGCGACAACTCCAACCCGGTGTACTACGTGCAGTACGCTCACGCTCGCGTGTGCTCCATCCTGCGCCGTGCCGCCGACGTTACCGCCGAGCAGGCCGCCGAGATGGGCATGAAGGCCGTCGCCGAGAAGGCTATTGGCGAGAACGTCGATTACTCGCTGCTGACCGACCCGACCGAGCTCGCCCTTTCGCGTAAGCTCAACGAGCTCACCGACCTCATCGCCAGCTGCGCTCGCGATCGCGCTCCGTTCCGCCTGACGCATTTTGCCGAGGAACTCGCCGGCGACTTCCACAGCTTCTACGCCGCCTGCCAGGTTCTGCCGAGCGAGGGCCGTCCCGTCAACCCCGAGCTCTCGCGCGCCCGTCTGGCCGCTTGCGACGCCGTCCGCGTGACGCTCGCCCTGGTGCTCACCCTTGTTGGCGTTTCTGCCCCCGAGCAGATGTAAGCGCTGGTCGTTTGACTGCGTTGGTTTGGTTTGACTGAGCCTCGAAAGCCCGATCTCCCATGCGGAGGTCGGGCTTTTTGCGTTTAGCGAGACAATTTGGCTTGCTGGAAAATGCTACCAAATCGCAACTATACCGGTTTACTACGATGAATCGAGGGATTCCAATCACACGGGCTTTTCACCGAAAAGTGCAAGCTATCTAGCTGGGGTTTTATTTTTTCGGTTTTTGGCGTGGTCGTGGTTGAGCGATTCATCGTAGTAAACAGCCATAGTTTTGAAAATGACCCTAGGGGACGGAGGAAAACGGATCATTTTTGTCCCGTGGAGGAACGGTGGGATACCTTCTGCCAAGAATCGGGGGCATCTACTACGTTTAAGTGCGTACCCCGAACCACGCCGAAAATCGCAATATTAAAACCGCAGGTAGCAGGTCTGCGACTTTCGAAAAATAGTGAGTATGGTCAGGGGTGCGGGGGCAAACGTAGTAGATGGGCGCGATTCGTGGCACATCGATCTTGGGGCCGATGCCCTTGTCCCTTAGCTGTTCCGTTTTCTCGATGCTTGAGGCTTGATCTGCCTTCTTCTTATGAGTTGCGGTGGAATGGTTCCTGCTTGAGAGGTGCCGGCCGGGATTTGGGAACTATTTCACCGCAGCTTTTGATGTGGCGATGGTGTACGCCGGAACTTTGTAAAGAGCATCCCTTTTGACTAGTCGTTTAAGAACGTCCCCGATGACTAAGTTGCAGGTGGTTGCGGTTGTGTTACACTAACGCTGCGTATATAACGCAATCATCTCTATACAGATCAATGATGTCCGTCGGTATTTGACGGAGCTAGACTGTTTAGCCGCCCTGAAGGTTTATGCAGGGAGCATGTGATCACAGGGCTTGAAAAGAAAGTTGAGCAAACACTGTGTCTGATCAACAACAAGAAAACGAAATAACGACGACGCAAACGGCTCCCGCTGCACCGGTTACGTCGGACCAGGCCGTGCTTTCCGCGCCGGCGCAGGTCTCGGCTCCCGAGGCGCTTAAGGCCGCCGCGCCCACCACGCCCGTTGCTAGCGAGGAGGCTGCTCCCGCTAAGCCTAAGCGCACGCGTCGTTTGGCCAAGCCTGCTGCGGACGGCGAGGATGCCGAAAAGCCCAAGCGTCGTACGACGCGCACCACGCGCGCGAAGCGCCCCGTTGCCACCGATGCTTCGGCCCCCATTTCCGATGAGGTCGCGCAGGCCCGTGCACTGGCGCAGATTAGCGAGGCCCAGGTTGTGCGTGCCCGCCGTCGCGCTGCCGAGCGCGAGGCCGCGGCATTGACTGAGCTCGCTGCGCCGGTCACCCCCGAGGCTCCTGCTGCCGAACAGTCGGCCGAGAAGACGGCACCGCGCACGCATCGCCGTGCGGCAGCCAAGACGCAGCAGCCCGTCGAGCAGCCGACTCCTGAGGTCGCTGAAGCTCCGGCTCGTTCCGCGGCAGGGGAGGATGCTCCCTCCGCTGAGCTCGTCGTGCCCGCTGAGGCCAACGTGGTTCCCGCCGTTGACCCGGCTCTGCGCCCGCATCGTCGCGGCCGCAAGCCCAAGGCGTTTGTTGAGGCCGAGAAAGCCGCTGCCGCAGCAGCTGCTGCTCGGAGCGCAGCGGTGACGGCCGAGCCCGCGGCCACGGCCGACGCGCCGGTCCAGGACGCTCCGTCCACCGAGGCTCCCGCATCTGTCGATGCCGAGCCCGCCGATGTCCGCCCCGGGCGTAGCCGTCGCACCTGCGGTTGCAGAGCCGGGCGCCCGCCGACGACAACCCCCCCGAGCCACCCGCCGATGCTGCTTCCGAGGCCGAGAACTCCGATCAGCCGCCGACTGATAAGTCCAGGCGTACGCGCAAGAAGTCTGCAAAGGCCAAGGTTGCCGAGCAGCAGGGCGACGCCGAACCCAGCAACCATGCCAACGCCGACGCCAAGGCAGAGGGCGAGGCTCCGTCCGGCACCGATGCAACCGCAGCCGCGGCTGCCGAACGGACCGCGACCGCAGAGGGCGCCGGCGGTCGTG
>UQMK01000053.1 GCA_900542085.1 uncultured Collinsella sp. | reverse complement strand
AATCCAAGGGTTATACCCTAAGAGCAAACCACCCCTTTTAGGGGTGGTTTTGATTGGACAACGCAGCCAGGATTCATTGCTCGATGGATCAAGCATATGAATATCGAACAGATGTTTGCAAATATTGCGTTTACCAGCTGTAAGTGCGAGTGCTCGCAGTAAAATATCCTTGCGACGCATCCCGTGCGCGGGCGGCCGACGACTCGATCGGAGGTCCCCAAATGCTGAAATTCCTTAACGCGCTCGCCGCCCTCGCGGCGGTGGGCTCGTTCGTCATCGCGTTTTTTGACTCGTATGAGGTTCGGTTTAAGGTCCGTAGGCGCACGCGCGGTGCGGACGGTAGAAGGCAGTTGCGCCGCAAGCGCAAATAAGAATGCCCGGGGTTAGAGGCCCGGGCATTTAACAACACCGGAAACTGGTCGCCCGCGCTCCTAAGTACTTACGCGGGATGCGTCGTTTCCTGTAGCTATTGTATCCCGAATCGCTTCGCCGATTCGGGACATTTTGAAAACGCAAATGCTGGCCCAACTCGCGCTGCGCAATGCTGCCAGGCTGCGTTGTCCGGCGCATGAGCTCGCGAATCGGCTATTATTTGTTTAGACAACTTGAGTTGTAGAGGAGTGACAGGCGATGGTGCAGGGCGCCAAACATATGAAGAGCAATAACGCCGCGGACAACGGC
Source organism: uncultured Collinsella sp. (assembly GCA_900542085.1). Classification (GTDB taxonomy): domain Bacteria; phylum Actinomycetota; class Coriobacteriia; order Coriobacteriales; family Coriobacteriaceae; genus Collinsella. The sequence continues at coordinate 4,809 of UQMK01000053.1, read as the reverse complement.
GGCTCAAGCCCTCAGCCCAAACCTCAGCCAAAGCCCAAGCGCCGCCGCAAGCGGCTGCCGCGCTGGGCCGATCGGCTCATCACCATCGTCATCATTCTTATTGGCGTGGGCCTTATGACCTGGCCGTGGATCTTGGACCGGCTCGAGGCCTCGGGCGTGTTCAACCAGATCAGCACCGTGTCCAGCACCGTGGACGCGCTGTCTGCCGAGGAGCGCGAGCGCATCCTGCTCCAGGCGCGCTCCTTTAACGAGCAACTTGCGGGCGAGGCCACTGAGCTCCCCGCCGATCAGATTGAGCCCTACGCCCAGCAGCTCATCTTTGACCGCGACCCCATGATGAGCTGGGTCGAGATCCCCTCCATCGACGTGAGCATGCCCATTTACCACGGCACGAGCGAAGAAGTCCTCATGGCCGGCGTCGGCCACCTGGAGGGCACGAGCCTGCCGGTGGGCGGCACCTCGACGCATTGCGTGCTCACCGCGCACTCGGGCATGCGCAACCTGAGCATGTTCGACGACATTCACTCGCTGGAACCCGGCGACCTGGTGCTGCTGCACACCATGAACAAGACGCTCGCCTACAAGATGGTCGACTCCGAAGTGGTTCTGCCCGAGGAGATGGAGTCGCTGACCATTGAGCCCGGCGCCGACAAGGTGACGCTCGTCACCTGCACGCCCTACGGCGTGAACGACCATCGCCTGCTGGTGCATTGCGTGCGCACCAAGTACAGCAAGAAGGACGTCGACAAGCAAAAGTCGCTGGCCGGCCGCCACTGGGGTAAGCGCGAGTTTGCCGTGCTCATCGTGGTTGTCGCCATTGTGTTGTTACTGCTGGACATTGTGGTCCACGCGATCCGCAAACGCCGCAAGGCCAAGGCCTCGGCATAGGACATCGTTCGGAACCACCGCAATGGGGACAGGCACCTTTGTGGTGGTCGGGACTTCCAAACCATCACAACATTCGATGAAAATCGCGATTTTGACGAAAAGCGTCGAATGTTGTGATGGTTTTCGTTGCGGGCGGGACGGTTTTCGCTATGGACGGTGCGGTTTCGCTGCAGAACCGCCGGACCACGCCCTGCCAACCCGCCGCCCACGTTACGTTTTCGCTGCATTTGGGTAAAGCACCTGCTCCAAGCGGCGTTGCCTTGTATACTAGAGCGGTTTATCTGTTATGCGGAAGGGAGCGCCTATGGCACTCAGCGAGAAAGACGTGCGCGGCATCGCCGAGTACGCAAAGATCGCACTGACCGATGACGAGCTCACCCAGATGACGTCCTACATGAACGACGCCGTCCAGATGCTCGAGCCCGTCTTGCAATATGACTTGCCCGACGTGGAGCCCACGTTCCATCCCATCGGAAGCCTGTCCAACGTGATGGGCGATGACCTGCGCAAGCCCGAGCGCGACCTGCCGCTCGACGTGGCGCTCGAAAACGCCGGCAGCGCGCGCGACCGCTACTTCCGCGTGCCGTCCATTTTGGGAGAGGGGGAGAGCGAGTAATGAAGCTCAATCTCGATCGATTCACGGCCGCGCAGCTAGCCGAGCACGTTGCCGCCGGCGATTTCTCTGCTACCGAGGTCGCGCAGGCCTCGCTCGAGGCCATCGAGGCGCGCGAGGGCGGAGTCCAAGCATTTCTGCAGGTGGCGCCCGAGCTCGCGCTTGAGGCTGCTGCCAAAATCGACGCCCGTCGCGCTGCCGGCGAGGCCCTACCCCCGCTCGCGGGCGTGCCGCTGGCCATCAAGGACAACATGAACCTTGTGGGCACGCGCACCACCTGCGCTTCCCGTATGCTCGAGGACTACCAGAGCGTCTACACCGCCACCTGCGTCCAGCGCATGCTCGATGCCGGCTGCCTGCCCATGGGCAAGGCCAACATGGATGAGTTTGCCTTTGGCAGCTCCACCGAGAGCTCGGCGTTCCACCGCACCAACAACCCCTGGGATACCGAGCGCGTGCCCGGCGGCTCTTCGGGCGGCTCCGCTGCAGCCGTCGCCGCGGGCGAGGTCGCGCTCTCGCTGGGCTCGGACACCGGCGGCTCCATTCGCCAGCCGGCATCGCTGTGCGGCGTGGTGGGCTTTAAGCCCACGTATGGCGCCGTGAGCCGTTACGGCGTTGTGGCCTTTGGCTCGTCGCTCGACCAGGTTGGCCCCTTCGGCCGCACGGTCGAGGATGTCGCGCTGGCCATGAACGCTCTTACCGGCGCGGGCCACGATCCGTATGACTGTACCAGCCAGGATTGCGCCGTCGACTTTACCGAGCATCTCAACGACAGCATCGAGGGCAAGCGCGTGGGCATCATTCCCGCGTTTATGGAGGCCGAGGGCCTGACGCCGGAGGTCAAGGCCGCTGTTCAGCGCGCCGCTCAGGAACTGCAGAACCAGGGTGCCGAGCTGGTCGAGGTCGACCTGCCGCACCTGGACGCCGCCATCGCCGCCTACTATGTCGTCGGTCCGGCCGAGGCGTTTTCCAACCTGGCCCGTTTCGATGGCATTCGCTACGGCTATCAGGAGGAGGGCTGCGCCAACCTTTCCGACCAGAGCTCGCTCTCGCGCGCCCACGGCTTTGGCGCCGAGGCCAAGCGCCGTCAGATGCTCGGCGCCTACCTGCTGAGCTCGGGCGTGTACGACAAGTACTACTATGCCGCGCAAAAGGCCCGCACGCTCATCACGCAGGACTACGACGCCGCGTATGCCAAGGTGGACACCATCCTCATGCCCGCCTCGCCGCGTACGGCCTTTAAGTTTGGCGAGATCAGCGACCCCACGCAGATGTATCTCTCCGACCTGTACACCATTTCGCTCAACATTTGCGGCAACGGCGGTATCTCGGTGCCGCTGGGCTTGGGCGAGGACAGCAAGCTGCCCGTTTCAGCCCAGCTGGTTGGTCCGGCCTTTAAGGACCGTCAGCTGCTCACATTTGCCCGCGCCCTGGAGCGCGGCTTTGCCGATGCCGCCACGGGTGCGCCCGCGCTTTCCGTCGCGCCCGATTTTGCCGGGAAGGGAGGCGAGCTGTAATGAAGGAGCTTTCCGAGGTCCTGCAGGATTGGGAGGCCGTGATCGGCCTGGAGATCCATACCGAGCTCACCGCACTCGATACCAAGATGTTCTGCAACTGCAGGCTCAGCCACGATGACGAGCCCAACGCCAACGTGTGCCCGGTGTGCCTGGGCCTGCCCGGCGCCCTGCCGGTGCCCAACAAGCGCGCCATCGAGAGCATCGTCAAGGCCGGTCTCGCCACCAACTGTGAGATCCAGCGTCATTCGATGTTCTACCGCAAGCACTACTTCTATCCCGATATGGCCAAGAACTTCCAGACCACGCAAGGTCCGGTCGCTTTTGCCATGTACGGCCACCTGGACCTGGACGTGACCGGTCGTGGTGCCGCCGAGCGCCCCGACTGCGCGTTTGGCGAGGCCGAGGCACAGAGCCTGGCAAGCGCTTCGGCCAACGCCGAGGGCCTGTCCACGTCCATGACGTCGACCATGCGCGAGGGCAATCAGCACGCCGGCCATCTGGCCAGCTATGACGCGTCCAACCTGCAGATGCCCGAGCGTCGCGAGGACGGTTCCTACACGGTGCCTATCCGCATCCTGCGCATCCACATGGAGGAGGATGCCGCCAAGATGGTCCACGTGGGCGGTGCCGAGGGCCGCATTACCGCCGCGGCCGAATCGCTCGTCGACTACAACCGCTGCGGCACGCCGCTGATTGAGCTCGTCACCGAGCCCGATCTGCGCACGCCTGAGGAAGCGCGTCTGTTTATGGAAAAGCTCCGTCGCATCTTTGTGACGCTGGGCATTTCGGACTGCTCCATGGAGAAGGGCTCCATGCGCTGCGACGGCAACGTGAGCCTGCGCCGCCGCGGCGAGACCAAGCTGGGCACCAAGACCGAGCTCAAGAACCTCAACTCGTTTAAGAGCCTGCATGACGGCCTTGCCTACGAGATTTGCCGTCAGGCCGAGGTACTCGAGGAGGGCGGCATCATCTATCAGGAGACCCGCCACTGGGAGCCCAGCCGCAAGCGCACCGTGGTCATGCGCGTCAAGGAGACGGCAGACGACTATCGTCTGTTCCCCGACCCCGATCTGGCGCCGTTCGATCTGGACGACGAGTTCATCGACCGCTGCCGAGGTGAGATTCCCGAGCTGCCCGATGCCAAGCGCGCCCGTTTTGAGGCCGACTTTGGCATTAAGGCGGCCGACGCTGAGCAGATCGCCGGCGACCCCGAGTTTGCCGATTTCTTTGAGGCCTCCGCTGCTGGTATGGCTGGCAAGGAGGCCCAGACGGTCGCAAACTTGCTGGTCAACGAGATGATCGCCTACCTTAAGGGGGCAGGCGTGTCGCTCGTCGAGTCCGGTATCGCGCCGGCTCAGGTAGCAGCGCTGGCTAAGCTGCTGGCGACCGACGCCATCAGCTCCAACCAGGCGCACGAGGTTTTTGAGGCCATGGCCCAGACCGGTGACGATCCCAACAAGATCGTCGACGAGCGCGGTATGCGTCAGGTGAGCGATGCCGGCGCGCTGCAGCCGATCGTGGACGAGGTGCTGGCAAACTGTGCCGATCAGGCGCAGCAGTATCGTGACGGCAACCAGAAGGTCATCGGCTTTTTGGTGGGCCAGTGTATGAAGGCGAGCCGCGGCAAGGGCAACCCGAAGCTCTTCAACGAGTTGCTGAGAAAGGCGCTCGCGTAGACTCACGGGCGGAGGAGGCCATCGGGCGGGCAGGGCCCGGGCCTTTACTCTCAACTTCGGACAGTCCTGCGCAAGACGGAGGCGCCACTGGCGCCTCCTTTGCGTGCGGAACTCG
>UQMK01000052.1 GCA_900542085.1 uncultured Collinsella sp. | reverse complement strand
GAGCCGCCATTGGGAATGTAGAAGGGGGAGGCCTCGCGGCCTCCCCCTTTTTTTGCGCTTATAGGGCCATCACTCCACTGTCGCTGTGTTTTTGACCCTCGTTTGTCGCATCTTCTGCGAACGGGCTACAATGTCATAGTCTGTGCAGCATGGAGGTGATTATGGCCGAAGCCGGAATCGGCGTTGATATCGTCGAGATTTCCCGAATGAAATCAATCCTTGAGAAGACGCCCGCGTTTGCTCGGCGCGTGTTTACCGATGAAGAGCGTTCGTATTGCGATGCTTCGTCTCGTCCTGCCGCGCATTATGCCAGTCGTTTTGCTTCTCGCGAGGCGGTGCTTAAGGCGCTTGGTACGGGTTTTAGCCAGGGCGTTGGCCGTAAAGACGTTTCCGTAACGCGCGATAAGCTCGGCAAGCCAAAAGCGCTGCTTTCGGGTCGCGCTCTTGAAATCGCCCAGGAATTGGGCGTTGTTGAGGTCGCTCTTTCTATTACTCTGACGGGTGACTTGGCTGTCGCTAATGCCATTGCGATCACCGAGGATGCTCGACCTAAACCCAAGGAAGAAAAGGTGAGCACGAAGGAGCGCGTTGCTCAGACATTTAAAGAGGCTCGTTCTGTCTTAGACGAGCTCGAACAGCTGCAACAATCTGCTTTGTCGGAACATCTGGATGATGATCCGCAAGATGCGCTAGGAGCATAGATGAAACCGGTTTTGAGTACCGAGGAAGTCGTTCGCCTCGAAGATATTATCGAGCGTGAGGGTACCTCGAAGGCCGAACTCATGGAGTTGGCGGGCGAATTTGCTGCCAACGAGATTTTAAAGCTCAACCCCGATCGCGTTCTTGTATTGGTCGGTTTTGGCAACAATGGCGGAGATGGCTGGGTTGCCGCTGACATTCTGACGCATAAGGGCGTTGATGTAGATATCGTCTCTCCGGTTGAGCCGGATGAGATCCCTGCCGCTCTCGCTCGTCATGTCGCCCGTCGTACTGCTGGTCGCGACGTGCATATGTGTGTCGGCCCCTCTCGTGATGAGCTGGAGGTGCTGATTGATAAGGCTGATGTTGTAGTCGATGCCATTTTTGGTACCGGTTTTCATGGTGATCTTCGTGCGCCGTTTTCAATCTGGATCCCCACGGTCAATGAAAATGCCGATCGCGTTGTCTCCATCGATGTTCCCTCGGGCCTGAATGCCGAGACGGGTGTGGTGGATGACGACTGCATTCGTGCCGAGCGTACGGTGACGATGATTGCTCCCAAGATCGGCTTATACAGCGCTGACGGTCCCGAATATGCAGGCGATCTGGTCTGCGGCGGTCTGTATGACCGCCTTGATGAGGTTATTGACGATGTCGACCATGCTGCCGAGATCGTGGAACCCGGTGACCTTGTGGACTATTTTGCTCCGCTGCCTACGAATATCGATAAGTACTCGCGCGGCTCGGTGCTCATTGTTGCCGGATCGGCGCAGTATCCTGGTGCGGCCATTATGGCTGCCAAGTCCGCTGCCCGCGCAGGCGCCGGCTATGTGGCAGTCGCGACTCCGGATGCGTGTGCCAACCTTATCCGCATGGCGCTCCCCTCGATTCCGGTCTTTGCTATTCCATCTGATTCCCGCGGTTCTTTTGGTGCCGCTGCGCGCATGACGGTATGTGAGATTGCCAAGAAATATAGCTGCGTGCTGTGTGGTCCCGGCATGACGACATCTGCCGGTGCCATGCAGGTGGTTTCGGGTCTGCTTGAGCTCGACGTACCGCTTATCTTGGATGCCGATGCTCTCAACTGCCTTGCCAAGATTGCAATCGATGGCATCGACAGTAATCCCGAGATGTATCGTCGTGAGCAGCCGCTCGTTATGACGCCGCATTATCGTGAGCTTTCGCGTCTCGTCGCCGGTGATGAGGTCAATGACCTTGGAACCGCGATTGCCGCCGCGCAAAAGGTTGTCTGGGCCGCCGGTTCCGATAACCTCGTTGTTATTGCTAAGGGCCCGACGACGGCCATTTGCGGTGTTGAGCGCGTGCTGCTGCCACTCTCGGGCCCGGCGTCGTTGGCGACCGCTGGCTCGGGTGACGTTCTTGCGGGCATTTTGGCTGGCACGCTTGCCACCATGCGCGACGAGATGGACCGTTGGGAGTTACTGTACTCGTATGCCGTCGCGCTTCATAGCTATGCCGGTTTTGCCGCGGCGACGGAGTTTGGCGAGAAGAGCGTTATCGCGACCGATCTTATCGACTTGATCGGTCCCGCCATGGAGTTGGCGGCAAAGGATGCGCTCGATGATCTGGGAATCACGGACGAAGGGTCGGATGACTAATTATGAATAAAGCCGATTTGACGCGTTGGTCCTGGGTCGAGATTGACCGCGGGGCGCTTCGCCGCAACACGAGGGCCTATAAGAATTTGCTGAATCCGCGTCAGCGCCTGTGCTGCGTGGTTAAAGCCGACGCTTATGGTCATGGAGCTGTTGAGTGCGCCAAGATTATGTATTCGGCCGGTGCCGACATGTTTGCCGTGGCGACGGTTAACGAGGGTGTTGAGCTCCGACAGGGCGGGATCACGAAACCCATCCTCATCCTAAGCGAGCCGCCTATCGAGGCTATTCCGACGTTGCTCGAGTTCGATATCATGCCCTCGGTCTATACGTCCGACTTTGCTCTTGCGTATGGCGAATGTGCCGTTGCGGCGGGCAAGGTGGGTAAGTATCATCTCGCCATCGAGACGGGTATGAACCGTATCGGCGTACATTACACGCAGGTGCTCGACTTTGTCCGTGGTATTGATTTCCATCGCGGCATTCAGTGCGACGGCGTATTTACGCACTTCGCCACGGCCGATGAACCTTCGGGCTGGGACTACAAGCTGCAGTGCCAGCGCTTTACCGAGGCCGTTCAGGCCATTAAGGATGCGGGTTTTGAGTGCGGTATCGTGCACTGCGCCAACACGCCGTCCTCGATGCTCGACCCCTCGATGCATTTTGATATGATTCGCGCCGGCGTTGGCTTGTATGGCATGCAGCCGTGCGAGCTGAGTGGCCGTGTGATGCAGCTCGATCCCGTTATGAGCGTTCATGCGCGCGTGACGCGCGTGGCACACCCTGCGATGGGCGAGGGTGTGGGCTACGGTTTTACCTACCGCGTACCGCGTACGCGCGTTCAGATCTGCACGCTGCCGATCGGTTATGCCGACGGCCTATCGCGTACGCTTTCCAATCGTATGGATGTGCTGTATCGCGGCGAGCGCGTGCGTCAGGTTGGCAATATCTGCATGGATCAGTTTATGGTTGCCATTCAGTCCAACCCGGCACACGAGATTCCCGAGGCCGAACATGGCGACGAGATGATCATTGTCGGCCGCGATGGCGATGCCGAGATCACTATGGACGAGATGGCCCGACTGCGCGGCACGATTAACTACGAGGTCGCCTGCGGCTTTGGCATGCGTCTCGACAAGGTCTACGTGTAGGAGCCGCTATGGGTGTCATGCACATCCCCGGACATAGTCACCAGGCGCCGCGCGAGGTCGCGCTCGAGGAGATTGAGGCCGTTCTGGGCGATTGTCACCTCTGCCAGCTCTACCAGTCGCGTCACAATATCGTGTTTGGCGTGGGAAACCCTCGCGCCCGCGTCATGTTTATTGGTGAAGCACCGGGTCGCAACGAGGATTTGCAGGGCGAACCCTTTGTGGGGGCGGCGGGTGAAGACCTCAACGGCATTTTGTCCCTGGCAGGTCTTAAGCGCGAGGATGTCTATATCGCCAATGTGCTTAAGTGCCGTCCGCCGGGAAACCGCAATCCGCGTCCCGAGGAAGTGCTGGCTTGTTCACCGTTTTTGCGCGAGCAGATTCGAAGCATCTGGCCCGATATCATCGTGACGCTCGGCAACCCCGCAACGCACTTTGTGCTCAAGACCGAGATCGGCATTACCAAGCTGCGCGGCAGGTTTCATCAGATGGGTCACTTTGTGGTGATGCCGACGTTTCATCCTGCGGCGGCGCTGCGCAATCCGGCGTGGCAGGAGCTGCTGGAGGAAGACTTTAAGATGCTGGGCGACTATCTGGAGCGGCACCCCGCGCCGGAGACCGCCTCGGAATAATAAGGAGCGTATATGTCCCTGGAGCGCCTGGGGGTAGGTACCTATAGAACGGCCCGTACTGCCGATACGGAGCATTTTGGCGAGCTGGTCGCACCGTGTCTAGAAGATGGCGATGTGCTGATCTTGACCGGCGGCCTCGGGGTGGGCAAAACCCACTTTACCAAGGGCGTTTCGCGCGCTCTGGGCGATGAGCATATGGTCACAAGCCCTACGTTCGCACTCATGGCCGTTCATGACCAAGGGCGTATTCCGCTGTTCCATTTTGATCTGTACCGCCTGGAGCATGCCTACGAGCTTGAGGATACGGGCATTTTTGACGTGCTGGGCTATGAGGGTGTTTGCCTGCTGGAATGGGGCGAGCAGTTTCAGGATGAACTGACAGATGAGTATCTTTCGGTGACGCTTAAGCGCGATGAGGACGACAGCGACGTGCGAACGATAACGCTCGAGGCGCACGGCGAGCGCGCAGCGGAGCTTTCCGATTTGATTGATAGGGCTGTACAAGATGAGCTTGCATAACGATTACGCGCTGGTGGTGGCGCTCGATACTTCGACCGATATGCTTGCCTGCGCGGCAAGCTGGATTGATGGGCAGACGGGCGAGACGAAGCAGGTGAGTGGCGACCATATGTGCCGTCGCCATGCCAATGTGGAGCTCGTGAATACTGTTGATGGCCTACTGAAGCAGACCGGCCTGGATCGCAGCGATGTCGGCTGTTATGTGGTCGGCCGCGGCCCGGGTTCGTTTACCGGCGTGCGTATCGGCATTTCCACCGCCAAGGGCTTGGCACGCGGTGCCAACGTGCCGTTGCTCGGCGTGTCGACACTTGACGCTTGCGCCTGGACGGCATGGAAGGCCGGCGTACGCGGCAAGCTTGGTGTTCTTGCCGATGCCATGCGCGGCGAGGTGTACCCGGCGCTCTATGTGCTGGGGGATGAGGGCCCCGAGCGTCTGTTTGAGCGCGAGCGCGTGGTCAAGGCCGCCGTGGCGCTTGATGAGTGGCGCCAGACCACGGACTGGGATCAGGTTCAGTTAACTGGTGACGGTCTCGTGCGTTATGGCAAACTGCTGGGCGAGGATGAGACGGCGCGCTGCGTGGAGCGAGACCTGTGGTGGCCCTCGGGCGAGGGCCTGCTGATGGCGCACGCCGCAGGCGATGGCGATCCGGCTCGCGTCTTGCCGATCTATACGCGCCTTTCGGACGCCGAGGAAAACGAGCGCAAGCGTCTGGGCCTTGCCGAGAGCGCGCAGAGTGAGGTGACAGGTGTTGCCGACGAGCTTGCCGGACGTCATCTGCAATTCCGCCCCATGGGCGCGGCGGATGCCGAGGGCGCGAGCGCACTGGAGACCGCCTGCTTTGAAGGCGCCGGACACGAGGCGTGGACGCCGGGCATGTTCCTGTCCGAGCTGGGCGAGGACGTTGCCGCGCCGCGTAGCTGGTGGGTGGCGCACGACGACGGCCGTCTGCTGGGTCTTGCCGGCGGTATGGTCGTCGACGGGGACGTGCAGATTATGGACGTTGCCGTCGATCCGGCGCATCGCCGCGAGGGCATCGCCCGCAAGCTTCTGTCGCACGTGAGCTATGACGCGCAGATGCTCGGCTGCACCACGGCTTCGCTTGAGGTTGAGGACGGCAACGAGGCCGCAATTGCGCTCTATGCCGCTCTGGGCTTTACCGAGGCGGGTCGTCGCCGTGGCTATTACGGTGCCGGCAAGGATGCCATCGTCATGACGGCGCCGCTGCCCCTGGTGCTTCCTCTCGACAATGCCTCGCCCGAGCCGACGGCTGCCGAACAGCGTGTATGGCCGCTGCCCGCGCCCGAACGCACCGCTGAGGAGCGTGTCGAAATCGAGCGCCGCCGCCTGGTGCTTGCCATCGAGAGCTCCTGCGACGAGACAGCCGTGGCAATTATCGATGCGGACGGCAAGATGCTGGCCAACCAGGTGTCGACGCAGATTGATTTTCATGCCCGCTTTGGCGGCGTGGTACCCGAGATTGCCTCGCGCAAGCACGTTGAGGTCATCGTGAGCGTCGTGGACGCGGCACTCGAGGACGCCGCAGCGTCGCTGGGCCTTACGGGCGGAGCCATTGCACCAAGTGAGCTTGCCGCCGTGGGCGTGACGCAAGGTCCGGGCCTGGTGGGTGCCTTGGTGGTGGGTGTCGCCTTTGCCAAGGGCTTTGCGTATGCTGCCGGCAAGCCACTCGTGTGCGTCAATCATCTGGAGGGCCACCTGTTTGCCAACCTGTTGGCGCAGCCCGACCTCAAGCCCCCGTTTATCTTTACGCTCGTCTCGGGCGGGCACACCATGCTCGTGCACGTAAAGGCATGGGGCGACTACGAAGTGCTTGGCGAGACGCTTGACGACGCCGTGGGCGAAGCCTTCGACAAGGTGGCAAAGGCGCTGGGCCTGGGCTATCCCGGCGGCCCTATCATCTCCAAGCTTGCCGAGACGGGCAACCCCAAGGCGATTGATTTTCCCCGCGCGCTGAACAGCAGGGGAGACTACCGCTTCTCGCTTTCGGGCCTCAAGACGGCGGTGACGCTCTACATCGAGCAGGAGACCAAGGCCGGGCGCACGATTCATCTGCCCGATTTGGCGGCTTCGTTTGAGGCGGCGGTCTTTGACGTGCAGTACAAGAAGGCCAAAAACGCCCTGCATGCTACCGGGTGCAAGGAGTATTGCATCGGCGGCGGCGTCTCGGCCAACCCGCATCTGCGCGAGATGATGATCAAGAAACTCGGGCGTCAGGGAATCCGCGTAACGGTGCCGCCCTTGTCTGCCTGCACCGATAACGCCGCCATGATCGCGGAGGTCGCTCGCCGTAAATTCGACCGAGGTGAAATCTCGCCGTTCGACGTCGACGCCGATCCAAATATGACGCTGTAGTCGTATGGGTGCGGTCCCCGACCGGAGGGGCCGGATATAAGGTTTCCTGCTCGGACAGTCCTGCGCAAGACGAAGGCCACATTAAGTGGCCTTCTTTGCGTGCGG
>UQMK01000051.1 GCA_900542085.1 uncultured Collinsella sp. | reverse complement strand
GATTAATGGATGGAAACGGATGTTCTATCGGGACACACATTTTGTCCTATAAGCCGTTTTTTCGCTCTAGTCGTTCTAGTAGTATTCATTCTTAGCGATACCTACGAACACAAGGAGTCTTTTATGGCAGAGCTGCTTTCCGCCGGAATCACCCGCGACCGTGCGTTCGAATTGCTCAACGAGCACAACAAAGACCCGTTCCACATCACCCACGGCGAAACGGTCGAGGGCACCATGCGCTACTTTGCGCGCGAGTTCGACCCCGAGAACGAGGAGTTTTGGGGCATCGTCGGCCTGCTACACGACCTGGATTGGGAGGAACATGAGGACGACCCCATGAACCACACTATCTATGCGGCCGAGATTCTTGAGGGCGAGGGCGCATCGCCTGAGCTCATCCGCGCCATCCAGACGCACACGTCCGATTTCAACTCTTCGCTGCCCAAGCCCGAGCTGCAGATGGAAAAGATCCTGTTTGCCTGCGACGAGCTCACCGGCCTGATCGGTGCTGCCGTGATCATGCGTCCGAGCAAAAGCGTCATGGACTTTACGACTAAGTCGCTCAAGAAAAAGTTCAAGGACAAGCGCTTTGCCGCCGGCTGCTCGCGCGACGTGATTTCGCAGGGCGCCGAGATGCTGGGCTGGGAGCTCCCCGAGCTCTTCGACCGCACCATCGCAGCAATGCAGTCCTTCGCCCCCGACCGCGACACCTTCCAGGCCTAACCGCCCACGCCACCTATAACCACCACGAAGGTGCCTGTCCCCTTTGTGGTGGTTTTTCGTTTGCGAGAGGTTTAGGGGCGAACCTGACCGGTGCCGCGGAGCTTGTATTTGTAGGTGGTGAGGGCCTCGGCGGCAAAGGGGCCGCGGGCGTGGAGCTTTTGGGTCGAGATGCCGATCTCGGCGCCCAGGCCAAACTCGCCGCCGTCGGTGAAGCGCGTGCTGGCGTTGGCGTACACGGCCGAGGCGTCGACCGCATCCAGGAAGCGCTCGCAAGCGTCCGTGTCCTCGGCGATGATGGCCTCGGAATGCATGGTGCCGTAGCGGTTGATGTGTGCGATGGCCTCGTCCTCGTTCGCCACGACCTTCACGCTCATCTCGAGTGCCAGATACTCGCGTCCCCAGTCCTCCTCGGTTGCGGCAACAAAGTCATCGCCCTCGGCAAGACCGGCATCGGCGCATGCAGCGCACGTGGCCTCGTCACCGTGAATCAGCACGCCGTGGTCGTGCAGCACGGCCACGGCCGCCGGCAAAAACGAATCTGCCACGGCGCGGTCGACCAGCAGCGACTCAGCGGCATTGCACACGCCCACGCGCTGGGTCTTGGCATTAACGATAATACTGAGAGCTTTATCGAAGTCGGCAGATTCATGCACGTAGATATGGCAGTTGCCCGTGCCCGTCTCGATCACCGGCACAAGCGACTCGCGCACGCAGCGCTGGATCAGGCCCGCACCGCCACGCGGAATGAGCACATCGACGATGCCGCGAAGCTTCATGAGCTTGCCGGTGGCCTCGCGGTCGGTAGACTCGATCATCGAGACGGCCTCGCGCGGGAAGCCCTGCGCCTCGAGGGCATCGGCCAACAACTCGGTAATCATGGCGCACGAGTGATAGGCCAGCGAACCGCCGCGCAGAATGCAGGCGTTGCCAGTGCGGATGCAGATGCCCGCGGCATCTGCCGTCACGTTGGGACGAGCCTCATACACCATGGCGACCAAGCCCAACGGCACGCTCACGCGGGTCAGATCCACACCGCTTGCAAGCACGCGGTGGTCGAGTACACGGCCGACAGGATCGGGCAGCTCGGCGAGCTTCTCCAGGCCGGCGGCCATGCCCTCGACGCGCTCGGGCGTCAGCAACAGGCGATCGAGGAGCCCCGCCGAGGTGCCCGCATCGCGCGCAGCGGACATATCGAGCTCGTTGGCGGCAACGATGGAATCGACACCATCGCGCAGCGCTGTGGCCATGGCGCGCACGGCTTCCTGGCGCTGCTCATCGCTCGCCGCGGCAAGCGAGGCCGACGCTGCCTTGGCGGCAACGGCAAGATCGTGGACATACGTGGCTATATCGACCGACATGGGCGGCCCTTTCTCTTAGAAGTTTGCCAACCATGGTAGCCGATTTATGCGCATCCTCGCCGACGGCGGTAGAATTGGTCAACCCGAAACACCGCAATGAATGGAAGCATCACATGGCGCTCATCACTTCGTACCACGTCCCCGGCCTCTATGTCGAGGACCACAGCATCGACGTCCCCCTTGACTGGCGCGGCCTGGAGCCGATGCTGTTGGCCGTCGGCAGCACCATGCGCCGTGGCGCCATGCCGGCACCCATCGCCGGCGCGCCCGAGAGCATCAAGCTCTTCTACCGCGTGGTTTGCGCGCCCGACCGCATTAACGACGATCTGCCGCTGCTCCTGTTTTTGCAGGGCGGCCCCGGCGGCGAGAGCCCGCGTCCGCTGTCGCCCACAAGCGATGGCTGGATCGAGGAGGCCGTCAAGCATTTCCGCGTCGTGCTGCCCGACCAGCGCGGTACCGGGCGCAGCAGCTGCGTAGACGGGCGTACGATCGCGGCTCTGGGCGATCGCGCGACGGCGGCCGGCTCAGATGCCGCGCGCTCGCAGGCGGACTTCCTCAAGCGCCACCTCGCCAGCTCCATCGTGCGCGATTTTGAGTACCTGCGTCTGGTGGGCTTTGGCGGCAAGCCCTGGGTCACACTCGGGCAGAGCTACGGCGGCTTTTTGACGTTGAGCTATCTGTCGCTCTTCCCCGAGGGCGTGGCGGCAAGCTTTACCTGTGGCGGCATTCCGCACGTGCCGGCGAGCGCCGGCGAGGTCTACGCGCACACCTTCCCGCGCATGGCCGCCAAGACTCAGCAGTATTACGACCGCTACCCCGCCGACGTCGAACGCGTGGCGGCCCTGGCAGATGCCCTCGAGGAGCAAAAGCCCGCGTTGCCCGACGGCTCGCCGATGACGGTCGAACGCCTGCAGCTCATGGGCAGCGACTTTGGCATGAAGCCGAGCTTTGAGCGCATGCACTGGATTATCGACCACGCGTTTGTTGATGGCGACGGTACGCAAAGCTGCGGCTCCTCGGTATCCGACAGCTTTTTGATGCGCGCCTTCGAGCGCACCAACACACGCACGAATCCGCTGTACTGGACGCTGCAGGAGTTCATCTACGCCGATGGCGACACCATGCCCATCCGCTGGGCCGCGGCAGAAGAGAAGGCCCATCGCGCCGAGTTCGACACACTCGCGCGCCCGCTCATGTTTACCGGTGAGGCTATGTTCCCGTGGATGTTTGAGCAGATGCCCGAGCTCAAGCCCTTCAAGCCCGCCATGGATCTGCTGATGGAGGACACCAGCTGGGACAAGATCTACGACCCGCAGCGCCTGGCCTGCAACGAAGTACCACTCCAGGCTGCGGTGTACTTCGACGACATGTACGTGGATTCGGGCCTGCAGCTCGATACGCTCAGCCGCATTGGCAACTCGCATGCCTGGGTGACCAACGAGTTTGAGCACGATGGCCTGCACGGCAGCGCGGTGTTCAAGCACCTCTTCGACGAAACCCTCAACCGCGGAGACCTGCGCCAGATCTTCTAGCAAAGGAGTGTCCCCAACTGCCGGCACAAAAGGAACGTCCCCAGGTGCCGAGAACAGCAACATCGAAGGTAGAGGACGGAAAGCGAAAACACCCCTAAGCGAGCAAGGTGACGTGAAAGAGGGGGGCATTGACCTTTTGGTCATGCCCGACGATTGAACGTCAGATTGCCGCTTAGGGGCGTTTGCAGCGTCAATTGGTTAGGCGAAGACCTGATGGTCATGCCTCACCTTTTGAATGACAAATTGTCGCTCTGGGCGGCGCGCAGCGTCGACCCGTTAGGCGAAGACGATCAGATTATCTCGATGAATCGCGGGCTTCTCGGCCAGGTCTGCCAGTAGGCGGTTGCCGGCAATCTGGTCCTGGCGACGTCCTGCCGCAAGCTCCAGCACGTCCGAATCGGCTTCGGCGATACCGCGGGCGACAACCATACCGCTCGGGTCGCACACATCGAGCACATCGCCCTCGGCAAACGTGCCATCGACCTCGCGAATACCCACCGCGAGCAAGGACGAGCCACGGCTGACCAGCGCCTTCGCGGCGCCGTCATCGACCGTCACCGAGCCATGCGCCTTGTCGCCCAGCGCGATCCACAGCTTGCGGGGCGCAATGTCCAGACGCTCCGCCGGCGGATCGAACAGCGTGCCCACACTCTCGCCGCAAGCGAGGCGCACGAGCGCATCGGGCTCCTCGCCCGAGCATATCACGCTCTGAATGCCCGCCGTCATCAGAATGCGGCTCGCGCGGATCTTGGTAATCATGCCGCCCGTGCCCACCGATGTGGAAGAATCGCCCGCCGAGGCGATGATCTTGGCATCGATCTTATGCACGACCGGGACAAACTCGGCCGTTGGGTCCTCATGCGGATTGGCGGTATAGAGCCCATCGATGTCCGAGAGCGTCACGCACAGATCGGCAGAAACCAAGCAGCTTACGAGCGCCGCCAGCGTGTCGTTGTCGCCAAACTTGATCTCGTCGACAGTAACGGTATCGTTCTCGTTGACAACAGGCACCACGCCAAGTTCCACCAGGCGCAGCAGGGCGTCGCGTGCGTGCAGGTAGGACGTGCGGCGGGCCGTATCGTGGCGCGTGAGCAGCACGAGCGAGGTGAGCAGGTCGCGCGCATGAAACTCCTCGTCGTAGGCCGACGAGATGATACACTGACCGGCCGAGGCGCAGGCCTGCAGGCTCGGCAGGTCGCCGACCGGCTTGCGGTCGAAGCCCAGCACGGGATAGCCACAGGCGATAGCGCCCGAGCTCACCACGACCAGGCGCCAGCCGAGTTTGCGCAGGACTGCGGCCTGATCGGCAAGCCCGCCGATAAAGGCGCGGTTGACCTTGCCATCGGCACCCACCACCGTGGACGAACCGATCTTTACCACCATCGTTTTATAAGAAGTCGTCATACGTCAAACCAATCGAATGTTGAGCAGGCGGGCGAGAAAATGATCCGTTTTCCTCCGTCGCATGCGGATCACCGGAGGAGCCGCAAGGCCAACTGATCCGTTTTCCTCCGTCCCCAAGGGATCATTTTGCCCAGGGGAAGGCTGAAGCCGCGGCCATGTTCTTGCGCACGAGCTCGTCGCGCACCTGTGCCAGGCCCTGCTCCATGCCCACCACATAAGTCTGCGGGTACAGGAAGCGCTTGTAGACCGGATCCAGATGGTCCAGTGCCCAGGTGCAACGCTCGCGTGCGTCCTCAATGCTCTCGCGCAGGGCAACGGCACTGCCATCGCGCACGATCGGCGCCAGCAGCTCGCGATACTCAAGCTCGGAAACGTCGGTCACCAGGGCGGCATCGTTCACGGCCACGAGGGTATTGCCACGCGCGGCGCCCTCCCCCGCCAGATGATCCTCGTCATAGATCATGTCGCAGATCGGGCCGCCAAAGCCGTCGTAATAGCGGCGCACGCGCTGCACGCCCGGGATCGTGCGCTTGTAGGGCTGCTCGGAGAGCTTGACCACCGGCGTCCACGGGTCCGTCTCGCTCGCACGGCGGGCGGAAAGCTTGTACACGCCGCCCAGCGCCGGCTGGTCGTAGCAGGTCGCGAGCTTGGTGCCCACGCCAAAGCTATCGATAGGCGCACCCTGGTCGAGCAGTGACTGAATCGTGTACTCGTCAAGATCGTTGGAAACCGAGATCCCCACATAGGGCAGGCCCTCGGCATCAAAACGGCCGCGCACATACTTGGAGAGCTTGGCAAGGTCACCCGAGTCAATGCGAATAGCCGACAGACGCTCGCCCACCGCCTCCATCTCCTTGGCAACCGTAATAGCATGCTCGCAGCCCTCACGCACATCGTAGGTGTCGATGAGTAGCGTACAGTTCTTGGGGCTCGACTTGGCAAAGGCACGGAAGGCCTCGAGCTCGGAATCGAAGCTCATCACCCAGCTGTGCGCATGCGTGCCAAAGACGGGGATGCCGTAGCGGCGCCCGGCAAGCACGTTAGACGTGGACGAGCAGCCGGCCACATAGCTCGCGCGCGCGACGGCCAGGCCGCCATCGGGACCCTGGGCGCGGCGCAGACCAAACTCGGCCACGGGACGACCGTCCGCCGCCAACACCACGCGCGCCGTCTTGGTGGCGACAAGTGTCTGGAAGCCGACGATGTTGAGCAGCGCTGTCTCGAGCAGCTGGCACTCCAGCGCGGGGCCGGTGACGCGCACCATGGGCTCGCGCGGAAAGACGAGCTCGCCCTCAGGGACGGCGTCGATATTTACATGCGCACGAAAATCGCGCAGGTAGTCGAGGAATCCAGGCTTGAACATCGCGCCGCCGGCCGGGGCCTGGAGCGAGGCGAGGTAGTCGATATCCTCGGGCGTAAAGCGCAGGTTCTCGACCAGCTCAGGCAGCTCGGCGGTGCCGCACATGACGGCGTAGGCGCTACCAAAGGGATGGTCGCGGTAAAACGCGGTAAAACAACCCTGCTCATTGGCCTTGCCGCTCTCCCACAGGCCCTGGGCCATAGTGAGCTCGTACAGATCGGTGAGCATTGCGATGTCGGTGGGATGCGAGATGTCGGTCAAAGCCATGGGGCGACCTTTCGGATGCGTTGTGCAGAGGTTGAGGGTTGGACGAGGCGGACGTGCGGGCATGGAGCCCAGCGCGAACAGGTTAGTGCAGGCCCATGCTGCCCGTGATCGTGTAGACCATAAAGACGATAAACGCGATGAGGGCGAGCACAATGATGATTTTTTGAGCCGGAGCCATGCCGGGGATCTCATTCTCACCCGTAGGCTCCTTGGAGGTGACCATGCGCTGGGCAAAGGTCATCTCGTCACGGCTCGGCTTGGGCTCGGCAGGCTTGGGATGAGCCACCTTTTTAGGTTGAGGTTTGGGTGTGGCAGGCGCAGGCTTCGCAGTGGCGGGCTTGGGCGCGGGCGCGGGCTTGCGCTCGGATGCGGCCCTCGTGGCGGCTTCCTCGGCCTTTGCGCGCTCGGCACGCAGGGCAGCCAGCTCCTCACGCTCGCGACGAGCCTCTTCCTGAGCCTCGCGGCGGGCCTTCTCGGCGCGGAGCTCTTCCAACTCGGCGCGCTCCTCGTCGGACAATGGTTGGGACTCAAGCTCGGCCATAGTACCGCCCTTTCTTTTTAAAAAAAGCCGCCGACACAATGTCAGCGGCTTATCAAATCCAAGGGTGGAGACGAAGGGAGTCGAACCCTCGGCCTCTGCCATGCGACGGCAGCGCTCTCCCAACTGAGCTACGTCCCCAGGACAAGTTGTTATTTTACCTACGGCTCGCCAACTGTCAACGCCCAATACCCAGTCTTTTTGGGACGGAGCCATTTTGACTACTTTTCGAATGCCGGCTCGACCCCACCGGGAGTAGTCTTTTTGGGACGGGGCTATTTTAGCTGCCCCGACAGGCAACGCGGACGATTTGGCCGAACAGCGGCAGGGGGAGCTAAAATAGCCCCGTCCCAAAAAGACTACTCAAAAGAGCTACTTTGCGCAGACGATTCG
>UQMK01000050.1 GCA_900542085.1 uncultured Collinsella sp. | reverse complement strand
TCGTGCTGCAGGACGTGAACCTGTTCACCGGCACCGTGATGGACAACATCCGCTACGGCAACCTGGACGCCACCGACGAGGAGTGCATCGCAGCGGCCAAGCTCGCGGGCGCAGACGACTTTATCACCCGCCTGCCCGACGGCTACGACACCATGCTCACCGGCAACGGCGCACAGCTGTCGCAGGGCCAGCGTCAGCTAATTTCGATCGCCCGCGCCGCCGTCGCCGATCCGCCGGCGATGATTCTAGACGAGGCCACGAGCTCCATCGACACCCGCACCGAGGCCATCGTGCAGGCGGGCATGGATAAGCTCATGGAGGGCCGCACGACGTTTGTCATCGCACACCGCCTGTCCACCGTGCGTAACTCCGACGCGATCATCTGTCTGGACCACGGCCGTATCATCGAGCGCGGCAACCATGACGAGCTGATTGCTAAGCGCGGGTATTACTACCAGCTGTATACGGGTGCGTTTGAGCTCGAGTAGGCTTGGCCACTGACGGAGGGTGCCCCGGGGCGGGCGGGGTAATTCCTCCGTGCTCAAACATTCTCGCTGCGCTGCGAAACTGCGCGCGGAGGAATTACCCCGCCCGCCCCGGGGCACCCTCCTGCGCACAATCAGCCCGTCATTTAGAAGGAAATAAAAGTTTGTGAGCCCCTGGCCGGTTGGCCAGGGGCTCGTTTTGTAAGTAGCTAAAAAAGCCTCGTCCTAACATTAGCTACTTGAGGAGTTGGGCCATGGCGTTGACGAATTTTTGTACTTGGAGGGTTGGCTCGAGCGGGTAGTGTAGAAAGACCGGCACCTCGCGGCCGCATAGAAACGGCACGCCCACAAAGGCCGGATGCACCCCCGACCATGCGCCGCAGCTGAGCACCGCGTCGCCCTTTTCCTCGGCCTCGTTAAAGAGCGCAAAGTCAAAGCTGTCCACGTCGATCACGTCCACGCCGCCGTCGGCCAAAAGGTCGATGCGCAGGCTGTCCATGGCGTCGTTGCCGTGGCGCAGTACGCGCAGACGCATACCCTCCAAGTCGGCAACCGTAATGCGATTCTTGCGCGCCAGCGGGCTCGTGCGCGGCAGATCGATATAAAACGGCACGTTGACAATGCGGAGCTTTTGGCAGGCATCACCCCAGCGTGGGGTAGAAAAACTCGATTGCACCACATCGACCTCGCGGCCCAAGCTACGCATGACGGTCTCGCGCTCGTCGTAGAGATCGCTTACCGGCACGATTTCAAATCGCAGCGACGGTTCCAGATCGTGGATGCCCGACCACATCGACAGCGTTTGGCGCCCCGGGCACATCATCGACACGCCCAGGCGCACGGCACCGCCATCGCCCGCCGCGCGTCGGGCACGGCGCAGCGCGTCCTCGGACTGCCGCATGATCGAGCGCGCGTCGTCCACCAGCAGTGCGCCGACCGGCGTCACTTTGACGCCCGAGTGCGAGCGTTCGAACAGCGTGATGCCGAACTCGGCCTCGAAGCCCGACACCTGCTTGACGAGCGCCGGAGTCGACACGCGCAATTGTGCCGCCGCACGCGAGAAGCTTCCCAGCTCCGCAGCGGCCGATATGGCCTCAAGTCGTCGATCGTACACGTCAATCTCCCGTTTTCGCGCCCGTGGCCACATGGTGCCACAGGAGGTTGTTTTCGCAGGTCATGCGCTCAATTGAGAATAAACTGCATCGCACAGTGTAAACCTATGGTTAACGCCATTCTAACAAATATGCAATTCACCTGCGCAAATGCAAAGCATACGATAACCAGCGAAAACCACGTGGGTCGGTTAATGGGAGCGACCCACCGGGAGGCATAAGAAGGGAAGTTCCTATGAGCAATTGGCTTAAGCTCGAGGGCGATGTTTGCGCTGTGACTGGAGCGCTCGGCGGCATGGGCGTCGAGATTTGCCGCGAGTTCGCCCGCAATGGCGCTAACGTCGTCCTGCTCGACCTGGACGAGGAGAAGGTCAAGGCCGCTGCCGCCGACCTCGCTGCCGAGTTTGGCATCCACGCCGAGGGCTACAAGATGAACGCCACCGACGAGGCCGAGGTTCAGGCCGCCGTCGACGCCACCATCGCCAACTTCGGCCGCGTCGACGTTCTCGTCAACACCGCCGGCATCCTGCGCTTCGCAGCCATGGAGGACCTGCCGCTCTCCGACTGGAACGAGGTCATCAACGTCAACCTCACCGGCTACTTCATCACCTCGCAGCGCTTTGGTCGCGAGATGATCAAGGCCGGCCAGGGCCGCCTGGTTCACATCTCCACCGTCGCCAGTCACTCCCCCGAAACGTTCTCGGGCGTGTACAGCTCCACCAAGGCGGGCGTCAACATGATGTCCAAGATGCTGGCTGCCGAGTGGGGTCCCTACGGCGTGCGCTCCAACTGCGTCGAGCCCTGCTTCGTCAAGACCCCCATGTCGGCAAGCTTTTACGCCGATCCCGAGGTCGAGAAGAGCCGCAGCCGCCTCATCGCCACGCGTCGCATCGGCGAGGTCAGCGATATCGCCAACGCCGTCATGTTCCTGGCGTCCACGCGCTCAGACTTTACCACCGGCGACGCCATCAAGGTCGACGGCGGCTTCTCTAATATGATGGGCGACCTCACCGCCAAGCCCGGCGGCCGCCGCGCCTTTGCCGACAACTACCTCAAGAACAAGGGTGTCGAGCTTTGGTCCGACGAGTCCGGCGTCGCAAAGCCGACTGACCAGTAAACCAACCTGACAGGGAGGCACCGCGGACACGCCCGCTCCTCCCCCGTATCGATTAGAAAGAGTCCCATGGCTTCCACCAACTCCAACAAGGGTCGCGCCGTCGTGCTTTCCGCCGCGTGCGTCACCATGTTCTTCATCAGCTCCATCGCGCTGTACTCCGTCGTGTCCAAGAACCTGCTCGCCGTCTACCCCGAGTGGTCCAGCGCACTTACCTGGGCTTTCCCGGTCTTCCAGACCATCATGGCCGTGACGGGCATCTTCGCCGGCCGCATCTCCGATAAGATCGGCCCGCGCAACGTCGTGATCGCTGCCGCCGTGTGCTACGGCGTGGGCTGGTTCATGTCCGGCACCGTCACCGAGCCGTGGCAGTTCTACCTGTGGTTCTCGCTCGTCGCCGCCATCGGCAACGGCCTGGGCTACAACCCCGCGCTCACCACCGGCCAAAAGTGGTTCATCGACAAAAAGGGCCTCGCCTCCGGCATCACCCTGGCCGCTTCGACCGCCGGCCCCGCCGTGCTGTCCCCGGTGCTCGCCTCGCTGCTCATCCCGAGCCTTGGCATCTTTGGCGCCCTTAAGGCACTCGGCGTCATCTTCTTTGTGGCGATCGCCGCCTCCGCCCTGTTCCTGAAGGCCCCCGAGGCCGGTTGGCTGCCCGAGGGCTTCGAGGCCCCCAAGGGCGGCGCGCACGCCGGCACCTTCGGCGACCTCACCCCGGGTGAGATGGTCAAAACCCCGCGCTTCTGGGTCCTCATCGCCACCTTCGCCTTCGCCGCCACCGCGGGCACCCTGCTCGTGGGCAAGGTTGCCTCCATCGCCGCTGTCCAGCTCTTCGCCGACCCCACGAGCGCCGCGGCCGTCGCCCTCGGCGGCGTGGTCGTCTCCGTCAACACCTGCGCCAACCTGGTCGGCCGTCTGTCCTTTGGCCAGATCATCGACAAGCTCGGCGCCTACAAGTCGCTGCTCATCAGCCTTGTCGTCACCATCGTCGCGCTCGTCATCATGTCGATGAGCTTTACGCAGAGCATGTTCTTTGTGGCGCTCGCCCTGCTCGGCTTTAGCTTTGGCGCCCTGCTCGTCATCTACCCGCCGCTCACCGGTGGCGCCTTTGGCACCAGCAACATCGGCGTCAACTACGGCATCATGTTTTTGGGCTACGCCGCTTCTACCTGGATCAGCCAGCCCATCACCGCCGTGCTGTATCACGCCGAGGCCGGCAGCGCCGCCTACCAGCAGTCCTTCTACGGCGCCATCGTGATTGCCGCCATCGCCGTCGTACTCACCGTCTACATGATGGTCTCCGACAGCAAGAAGAAGTCCGCCTAGTTTTGCTTGACGCGGCAAAGGCCGTCCTCTTGCCGCATTCCACCGGTCACCAGTATTAAGGAGTCGAAATGTCTGAGCTCAACCCCGTCCGCATTGCCGTTATCGGCGCCGGTGCCATGGGCCGCAACCACATCCGCTTTGTCACCGAGGAGCCCGAAGCCGAGCTCGTCGCCATCGCCGACGCCTTTGAGGGCGCCCGCGCCACGGCCGAGGCCGCCGGCGTGCCGTTTTACACCGATCCCGCCCAGATGATGGACGAGGTCAAGCCCGAGGCCGTCATCATCGCCACCCCCAACGACCTGCATCTGGGCGTTGCCCGCGAGGCCGTGAAGCGCAACATCGTGCCGCTGGTCGAAAAGCCGATCTCCAACGACCTCGAGGATGCCCAGGCCTTCGCCGCCGAGGCCGAGACCGCCGGCGTGCCCGTGCTCGTGGGTCAGCACCGTCGCCACAACCCCTTCGTCAACAAGGCCAAGGAGATCATCGAGTCCGGCGAGCTGGGCAAGCTCACCGTGTCGAGCTTCCACTACATGATCTATAAGAACGACGAGTACTTCGATGTCGAGTGGCGCCGCAAAAAGGGTGCCGGCCCGATCCTGGTCAACCTGGTGCACGACGTCGACCTGCTCCGCTACCTGCTGGGCGAGCCCGTTGCCGTCCAGGGTATGCAGTCCAGCGCCGCCCGCGGTTTTGAGACCGAGGACTCCGCCGTGGTCAACGTCCGTTTTGCCGATGGCGCGCTTGCGAGCATGACCATCTCCGACGCCACCGCCAGCCCTTGGAACTGGGAGGCAACCGCTCGCGAGGATCCGCAGTACCGCCCCTTCGACGCCGACGCCTACTTTATCGGCGGCACCAAGGGCGCCCTGTCGCTGCCCCGCCTGCACCAGTTCTCCTACGACGGCGCCTCTAACTGGCACAAGCCGCTGCAGATGGAGATTCCGGCCGTCGACCCGGCGCTTCCCCACAAGATGCAGCTCAAGCACTTTGTGAAGGTCGTCCGCCGCGAGGTTGAGCCCGTCGTGACCCCCGCCGACAACGTCAAGACGCTCACGCTTCTCAACGCCGTCAAGGAGGCCGCCGAGACCGGCCAGCTCGTCGAGCTGTAACGCCTTAAGAGCGGCCGCGACAGAAACCCCATGCCGAGCCCCTCGGTCCGCCACAAATAAGCCCCTCTTCTTTGCCCCGCGAGCAGCCTCCTGCCCGCGGGGCTTTCTTTGCAGCCGCGGCGCGGGCGGGTGGTAGACTGGGTGGCTCATGCACCTGTAACGTACTCACAGACAGGAAGTTCCATGGATCTTATCGCCCAGCTCGCCCGCGAGCTCAACCTTAAGGCCGCCAACGTCGAGGCAGCCGTCAAGCTCATCGACGAGGGCAACACCATCCCCTTTATCTCGCGCTACCGCAAGGAAGCAACGGGCGGCATGGACGACGTTGCCCTGCGCGCGCTCGACGAGCGCCTGTCCTACCTGCGCAATCTTGAACAGCGTAAAGAGGACGTCATCCTGCTCATCGACGCCCAGGGCAAACTCACGCCCGAGCTCGAGCAGCAGATTCGCGAGGCCACACAGCTCCAGCGCGTCGAAGACCTCTACAAGCCCTACCGTAAAAAGCGCATGACCCGCGCGCAGAAGGCCCGCGAGGCAGGTCTGGAGCCGCTTGCCAACATGGTCATCATGCAGGCCTCGGCCAAGGGCAGCGCGCTCGACGCCGCCGCGGCATACGTCAACGAGGAGGCCGGCTTCGACACGCCCGAGAAGGCGCTCGCTGGCGCCGCTGACATCGTGGCCGAGACGGTAGCCGAGGACCCCGAGAACGTCGCCGACCTGCGCGCCTTTACGCAAAACACCGCCGACATCGTCGTCGAGGCAACCGACCCCGCCGAGAAGACCCCCTACGAGCCCTACTACAGCTATGACGAGCCGTTGCGCCGTATACCCAACCACCGCGTGCTGGCTATCGACCGCGGTGAGCGCGAGGGCAAGCTCCGCGTGCGCGTGAACGTCGACGGCGTTGCCGCCACGGCGCGCCTCAGCAGCCGTTGGCCCCGACGCCAGGGCGTGTTTGCTCCCATCTTCGATGCCGCCATCGCCGACGGCTACAAACGCCTCATGGCTCCCTCGCTGGAGCGCGAGGCCCGCGCCAAACTCACCGTTCGCGCCCAGACCGAGGCCATCAACGTCTTTGCCAAGAATCTCGAGGGCCTGCTCTCGGCGCGCCCCGTGCGCGGAGCCCGCGTACTCGCGCTCGACCCGGGCTACCGCACCGGCTGCAAGGTCGCCGTCATGGACGAGACCGGCAAGCTGCTCGACCACGGCGTGGTCTACCCCACCAAGCCGCGCCACGACGTCGCCGGCACCAAGCGCGAGCTCGCCCGCCTCGTCAAAAAGGACGGCGTCAACACCATCGTCATCGGCAACGGCACCGCCAGCCGCGAGACCGAGGAAGTCGTCTCGGAGTTCATTGCCGAGCAGGCGTCCAGCCTTCGCTACACCATCGTTAACGAGGCCGGCGCGTCGGTGTACTCCGCCTCCGAGCTCGCCAGCCAGGAATATCCTGACCTGGACGTCACCGTACGTGGCGCCATGAGCTTGGGCCGTCGCCTGCAGGACCCGCTGGCAGAGCTCGTCAAGATTCCGCCCCAGTCCATCGGCGTGGGCCAGTACCAACACGACCTTGACCAGGCCGAGCTCTCGCGCACCCTGGGCCACGTGGTGGAGGACGTCGTCAACCGCGTGGGCGTCGACGTCAACACCGCGAGCGCAAGCCTGCTGGGATACGTATCGGGCATCACGCCGAGCGTGGCAAAGAACATCGTGGCGTACCGCGAGGAAAACGGCGCCTTTACCGATCGCCGCCAGCTTAAGAAGGTCCCCAAACTTGGACCCAAGGCATATCTCAACGCCGCGGGCTTTTTGCGCATCAGCGGCGGTAAGAACCCGCTCGACGCGACAAGCGTCCACCCCGAGAGCTACGAGGTGGCCACGGCCGTCCTGGAGCGGGCCGGCGTTGCGGCAAGCGAGCTCAGCCGCGGCGGCGTGCCCGACATCGAGCGCCGTCTGGGCAGCATTTCGGCACTGGCAAGCGACCTGGACTGTGGCACCCTGACGCTCATCGACATTGTCAACGAGCTCAAGAAGCCCGGTCGCGACCCGCGCGACGACGCGCCCGAGGTGGTCTTTAGCCGCTCGGCACTTTCTATTGACGACCTGGAGCCCGGCATGGAGCTCAAGGGCACGGTGCGCAACGTCGTCGACTTTGGCGCCTTCGTCGACGTGGGCGTGCACCAGAACGGCCTCGTGCACATCTCCAAGCTGGCCAGCCGCTTCGTCAAGCACCCCAGCGACGTGGTGCGCGTCGGCGACACGGTGAAGGTATGGGTAGAAAAGGTCGATCGCGACCGCAAAAAGATCTCCCTCACCATGGTGCGGGGCAAATAAGCCGCTGCAGGCGCTCGGCGGGCCCCATTCCGCCGAGCGCCTCTCCTTCTAAAACGATTTGGCGATATCCCGAAGTGCGAGACGCCGTTTCCGCTAATCATCACCTGCAATTTTTGAGATATTCGGCCTCGCTGGGCCGCGATAACACTTCTTCAGGTAGCGCACAGAGATGTGGTGTAAGAGGCGGGGCATGCCCCGCCTCCGCCCTTT
>UQMK01000049.1 GCA_900542085.1 uncultured Collinsella sp. | reverse complement strand
CAACGAGCTGTATCCCCTTCCGAGATACAATGTACAGGCGGGCCCTGCCGATTCCTCGGCGGGTCCCGCTTTTCTTTTTCGACTAGGGTGGGCGGTTGTATATCGCCTGCTAGGGAAGGAGCGATCCTATGCCCCAGAACATCTTCGGTACCGACGGCGTCCGTGGCGTCGCCAATGCCGACCTCTCGTGCGACCTCGCGTTTCGCCTGGGCCGCGCGGCGACTAAGTTTCTTGGTCCGGACATCTGCATCGGCCGCGACACGCGTCTTTCGGGCACCATGCTCGAGAGCGCTCTGACCGCCGGCATTATGGCCGAGGGCGGCCGTCCGCATTGCTGCGGCGTCATCCCCACGCCCGCCGTGGCGCTGCTCACCGTTCAGAACGAGCTCGACGGCGGCATCGTCATCTCCGCTTCGCACAATCCGCCGGAGTTCAACGGCATCAAGTTCTTTAGCCGCAAGGGTATGAAGCTTCCCGATGCTGTCGAGGAAGAGATCAGCGCCTGGGTCATGTCCGAGGAAGCCATGGCTGCCGATACGCTGCCGACTGGCGCCGGCGTGGGCCACATTATCAAGATGAAGGACGCTCGCAAGGCATACGTCGACCACGCCATCGATACACTTGATGGCCTGAGGCTCGATGGCCTAGTCGTTGCCGTCGACTGCGGTCATGGCGCTTCTTGCCAGACCACGCCCGCCGCGCTGCAGCGCCTGGGCGCCACGGTGCACGCTATCAACACCGATTATTGCGGCACTGACATTAACGTTGAGTGCGGCTCCACTCACCTTGAGCCCCTGCGCGAGCTCGTGCTGCGCACCCACGCCGATATTGGCCTGGCCCACGACGGTGATGCCGATCGCGTGCTCTTTGTGGACAGTGAGGGCAATGAGATCGACGGTGACTACATCCTGGCTATCTGCGGTTCTGACCTCGCCGCCCGCGGCAAACTCGCCAACTCCGAGATCGTCTCGACCGTCATGTGCAACCTTGGCTTCTCCATCGCTATGAAGGAGCAGGGCTTCGAAATGGTTCAGACCGCTGTGGGCGATCGCTACGTTCTTGAGCGTATGCTCGCGGACGGCGCCGTTATCGGCGGCGAACAGTCCGGCCACATCATTTTCCTGGAGCACAACACCACCGGTGACGGCCTGGTGACGGCTCTGCAGCTGCTGGCCGTGCTCAAGCGCACCGGCCGTACCCTCACCGACCTTGCCGGCATCATGAAGAAGTACCCTCAGGTGCTTGTCAACGTGCATTCGGACAACAAGGCCGGCCTGGACGATTGCCAGCCCATTTGGGACGCCGTCGCTGCCGCCGAGAAGGAGCTTGACGGCCGCGGCCGCATTCTGGTGCGCCCGAGTGGTACCGAGCCGCTGGTCCGCGTGATGGCCGAGGCCGAGACGCACGAGCTGACCCAGCGTGTTGTCGACGACATCGTCGAGGTTGTCAAGCGCGAACTTCCCTAATGGTCAAAAACGGGTGCCAAGTGGTAAACTGTTAAAGCTATTTTGATTGATTGGTATGTCCGAGGGGGAGCATGTTCACTAAAGTCCTAAGGTCTTTTGGTATGCGTGGACGAGTTCTTACGCTGGATGCTCCCATCTCGGGCGACGTCATTCCGTTGTCCGAGGTCAATGACCAGACATTTGCCACCGGCCTTTTGGGCCAGGGCGTGGCGATTCAGCCTACCGGCACGCGTGTGATTGCGCCGGCAGACGCCAAGGTCGAGGCCATTTTTCCCACGGGTCACGCCGTTGCGCTCAACACGGTCGATGGCCTAGACGTGCTCATCCACGTTGGTTTGGACACTGTTCAGCTTGAGGGCAAGCATTTTAGCGTGCATGCACAGGTGGGCGATGTCGTCCATAAGGGCGACGTGCTCATCGAGTTCGATCGCGAGGCAATTGCTGCCGAGGGCTACGATGTGACGGTTCCCATCTTGGTGTGCAACTCCGTTGAGTTCTCGAGTATCAAGGGCTCCGTTGGCGTGCATGTCGAAGAGATGGACCAGCTCATCGTTGCTCGGGAGCGCTAGCAAGTGCACGTGGCCATTAGCCTACAATTCAAACACGTTTATGGAGGGCGCCCTTGAAAGAGGGCGCCCTCCGTGGCAAGATGGGATTTGTCCGAAGCTAAACGGCTTTGGGTCACCGTGGACGGGCAGGGGCCTCGACGCGGCTAGACACGAGACACATACATTACGCGACCTCGCCCTGGTGGCCGCACACGTTGGTTGCGGCCGACGCGGGCCGCGGGCAAGTGCTTGTAAGGGGAGCCTTGCCTCTCTTGTACGAGAAAGGACGCGTAATGAAGATCATTAAAGCTAAAGACTACGAGGATATGAGCCGCAAGGCCGCCAATATCATCTCGGCGCAGGTTATCCTCAAGCCCGATTGCGTGCTGGGTCTTGCCACCGGCTCCACCCCGATCGGTGCCTACAAGCAGCTCGCTGCTTGGTACGAGAAGGGCGACGTCGACTTTGCCGAGGTCAGCACCTACAACCTGGACGAGTATCGCGGCCTTTCGCACGACGATCCCCAGAGCTATCACTACTTCATGCGTGAGAACTTCTTCGATCACATCAACATCGACCTGAACAACACGCATGTGCCCGACGGTTCCAACCCCGACGCCGCCGCTGCCTGCTCTGAGTACGACAAGATCGTCGCCGCCGCCGGTTACCCGGATCTGCAGCTGCTCGGCATTGGCAACAACGGCCACATCGGTTTCAACGAGCCCGATGACCACTTCTCCAAGGGCACGCACTGCGTCGACCTCACCGAGAGCACCATTCAGGCCAACAGCCGCCTGTTCGACAGCATCGACGATGTTCCCCGTCAGGCCTACACCATGGGTACCCAGACCATCATGTATGCCCGCATGATCCTAGTCGTCGCCAACGGCGAGGCCAAGGCTCAGGCCGTGCATGACATGTGCTATGGTCCGGTTACGCCCGCGTGCCCGGCTTCGATCCTGCAGCTGCACACCAACTGCGTTGTCGTTGCCGACGAGGCCGCCCTTTCGCTCTGCGAGTAGCGCGAATCCTGCATCTCGACATACCCTTGCCTAAGGCCTCCGCTTTGCGGGGGCCTTTTTGTTATCCCTCTCCGCCCGCTTGACCAAAATCTTGCCGCAAGCTTGACGAATGCCGGATGCCCAACAGCTTGATTCATTCCATACCAGATTCTATGCAAAAATGCCACTAAAAGGTCGTAGACGGTAGCGGGTGCTAGGCGAGTTGAATGACATAGCTGAACCTTGTTCATTTGCGTTACACTGCCGCTTAGATGGGACAAGCTGACAAGCTCATTTACCTGCTTAAAGACCGATTAGTCGGGGGATTAATAACAATCGGCCCTCGCTGTACAAAAACTTGCCGCTTGCGTACCAAAAGACAACCTAGAACACAAGGTCGCTCTATTCATAGCGCGGCTTGTATGGTCTTGCGGTTACAGTGTCCATACGGTCGAGTTGAGGAGCGGGCATGGTAAACGATTTGGGCAGTATGGACGACCTCGAGCTGATGCCGCTGGGCGGTGGCTATATGGTGCGACGCGAACGCTTGATGAATGAGCTTCTCGCCAAGGGCCGAAAGGCTGGCATCGTGGTTCTTTATGCGCCCGACGGGTTTGGGAAGACCTCGGTGCTACTGCAGTACACCCATGAGGTTAAATGCGACCCGACGCGAGGCCCCGTGCGGATTATCGAGGCCGATCGCGCCACTGGGCGCGAGGTGTTTATGCAGCTCGAGGTGGTTACCGAAGAACTCAAAGACAAACCGCACTCCCTTATCGCGATTGATAATGTGCCAAACCTCGATCAGCACGATACCGAAGACCTCATCGACGGGATTCGCGGCCTGCGCGCTATGGGGGTGGGGGTCTTTATCTCCTGCCGTCCTTCAAATCGTCAACTGATTCATGGGCTGGGCGATTCGGTTAAGATCAATGCGCAGATGCTCAAGGTGCATGCCTATGAGTATTCGGCGTGGGCATCGGCGTTTTCGATCAGCACATCGCTCGACTTTTATCAGCTCACGCAGGGCGTGCCCGAGCTCGTTTCGGCATTGCAGACGGGTCTGTATGGCCAAGGCGACGTAGCCGGTCTGCTCGAAAACGAGATTGTCAACGTATATGGCGCGGCACTTGTCGACCTGGCTTCGCTCGACAATAATGCACTGTTTTGCGTGGCATGTCTCATGATTTTGATGGGCGAGGGCAATATCGCAGAACTCGAGGCTTGCGGGGTGAGGCTATCGATGGTCGACCAGTCCTACTTCGTACGCGACTACCCGATCTTTGGCTTGGACCCTGCCGAGCGGAGTTTTACGTGTCTGGGCACGGAGGATAACGGACGCTTGCGCTTGCGTAAGTTGGTGGCCGAGGTTCGCCCCGAACTTGTTCCGAGGGCGGCCCGGATTTTGCTTAAGGCGGGCCGATGCGATGCGGCGATGGGCCTGGCGGACGCCTTTTTGGACCGTGATGCGGTCCTTGAACTTGCTGGGCAGTATGGGGTCGATCTGGCTCTGACGGGGCACGGGGCCGATATCTGCCGAGCAGCGCTGGGCACGATCGATGCCGAGGATCCGGCTCCAGAGCCAACGCCTGCCGAGGCGCTTGGCGTATATCTGGCAGCGGTCAGCGTGTCCAATACAAAGCTCGCTCGCTATATGGCATCGGTCATCGAGCGCGGGGGCGAACGGGCGGCCTGCGAAATAGACCCTGTTTCATGGAGGGTGGCCCAGACACTGACGGCTGTTTGCTATGGGGACAACGGGCTTGGGCTTCCTACGAACCTGACCGTGCCAGAAATCGAGACATCCCATACCGCGCTCGATATGTTGTCCGCGCATATCGAGGTCAAGCGCTGCCTGACCGAGCGGGGAGATGACGGCGGCGTTCTACAGCAGCTCAAAACGAGCAAGGCCTACGACTGCGAGCTCGACATCGCGGGGATTGTTATACGGGCCGACAGCATGCTGGTGGAGCTTTTTGACGGGTCGTTTGCGGGAACCGACGAGCGCGACGACGAGATGACGGTGGTGCGGGAGGCGCTCGACGTACGTGGGCTCAAGGCGATGGCTATCTGGGTGCGCATGGTGTTGGCGGCACGGCGGCTCCTTTCCGGCTTGCCGGTAACCGACGACGCGGCATTCAACGAGCTCGATCGTTTTGCCGTGCGCATGCGCGACAACCAGATTCAGCTGTTTGGCCTGTTGCTAGAAGGCTGGCAGTCGCTGGCAGAGGGACGGCCGGTTAATGCAAAGTTCCGTGCGGTCCAAGTGCTCAAACTTGCCGAGGAGTCGATTGCGTACATGCGCGATAACGCATTGCTGCTGGAGCGCGCGGCGTATCTGCGTAACACCTCGATGGTTTCGGTGCGTGAGGAAGCGGAGTTGCTCGATATAAGCCAGACGCAGGTTGGTGGAGCGGAGGCCTGGATGGTGGCGCTGCATTTGGCCTGTGCGGGCCGAGACAGCGATCTTGCGGCCTGGATGTCCATGAATCGTGCGGGGATTCTGGAGCCATCGTATCGGCTCTTTGCGCGCCTTGCCATGCATTGTCTGGGCGAGCCGGCGACCAGGATTCGCAAGAAGCTTCCCGTGCGCGAGCTGTCGCGGTACTCGCTGCGCGACGATTTGGAAGGGGAGGGCGAGCGCCTGTTCCAGGCCGGCGAGGTTGAAGCCGTTGATACCATCGACCATATCGAGATTCGCATGTTTGGTGCGTTTCGCGCCGAGCGCGACGGGTTTCCCATCACGGACAAAATGTGGCGCCGCAAGAAGGCGGCGACACTTGCCGAGCGGCTTGCGCTGGGCATGGATGCGCTCGTCGATCGTGAGACGCTGGCCATGGAGTTGTGGCCCCATGCCGAGTTCAATAGCGCCCGCAACAACCTGTACTCGACGATATCGCGCTTGCGGTCGGCTTTGGGACCGACGCCGGATGGCAAGTCGTGTGTGCTCATCCAAAATGAATGCATCGGACTCAACGGCGACTACGTCAAGACCGATGTACGGCTGTTTGACCAGATAAGCCGCGAGGTTTTGGGAAATCGCACGGGTGCGCGCGGGCCCCATTTAGTTGAGCTGTGCCTTAAGATTGAGCAGCTTTATGCCGGGCCGCTGTATGTTCCCAATGGCTGTAACCCCACCTACTTTTTGCGTATGCGACGCATTATGCAGTCAAAGTACATCGATTGCATGATTAAGGGAGCAAATGCCGCCCTAGAAGAAAACGACCTGCAGTCGGCGATTTGGCTGGCGGAGTCGGGGCTTCGGCAGGAAACGGCGCGTGAGGATATGGTGCGCTGCGCCATGCGCGTCTACAGCGCGGCGGGGCGGCGGCGCGATATCGTCGAGCTGTACAGCGGGCATATGCACCATCTAAGGGAGCAGGTCAATGGCGTGCCCGAGCCCGAGACGCGGCGTCTATACGAGCGCTTGGTGGAGGGGCGGCTCAATCGCGTGCTGGTCGAGCGATAAAAAACGGGCGCCCGAAGTACTTGGGCACCCGTAAGCTTGCTATGTGTTGGCTCGCCGGATCATTGGCTCTTAGACGAGCTTGATCTTCTCGATGTCCTTGCGCGAGGACTCGCGATACAGCGAGAACTTGCGGCCGATGACCTGGACGACCTCGGCGTGGCAACGCTCGGAGAGCTCTTCGGCGGCCTCGCGGGCGGAAAGACTGGAGCCATCGAGCACGGAGCACTTAACGAGTTCGTGCTTCTCCAGGTAGGCGACCGTCTGCTCGACGGTGCCCTCGTTGACATCGGACTTACCGATGATAATGGCGGGGTTGAGGTGATGGGCCATGCTGCGAAGCTGCTTGACCTGGGCTCCTGTCAGTGCCATGGGTTCTCGCTTTCTATGTATGGGGCGCCCCGCGACGGGGCCTTAATCTACGTGAGCTGTCCCACGATAGCGCAGGAACGGCGCGGTGTGGAGCGCGTTTGCCCAGTTCAAAAAGAATGCGGATGCCGAGTGAGTGGGCGGCGTGGGCTGCGAACAGGCTATGAGCTGGGCGCAGAGACTGGATCCCATGCAATAAATGCCCAGCGAACCTTACGGATATGGTCGAGCATATAGCGCCCCTGCGGCACGCCCTTGGAGCCCGGCTCGCCGGCATGGGGGTTTTCGATCATGTGCTGAGCGATATAGTCGCGCAGGCGGTCGATCTTATCCTCGTTGCCATGCTCGAGCATACGGGAAAAATCCGCCACGCCTGCCTCAAGGCTATCGAAGGTATCGCGACGAGGCGATTCAAAGTATGTAACCTGCGGCAACGCACCCATCTGAATGAGGATGTTGAAGGCGTACACAAAGCCATTGCTGCAGGTAACCGAGGCGCCGATAGCGTTCATCAAGTGCAGATCATAGCGCGGGCTGGAGTTAGCGACCATCGTGACAGTACAACGCCGACGAGCCGCACGGTCAAGCTTGGCAAGCGCACCTTTTAGATTGGTCGTCGTAACCGACCGACTGGCAAAGGCAACATCCACCGTTTTCGCGACCGGCCCAACCAAATCCCAATCATCGTCCCAAGCAAGCTCAAGCGGCGTAATGCGATCTTCGAGCCCATAGTACTCAATGCCAGCATCAAGCGTGCCCAACATGGCAGGGGAAAAGTCAGCAGCAATCACAGGATGCCCAGCCTGAGCAAGCGGAATAGCAATCGACCCAGCCCCGCACCCCATATCGAGTACCGACTCGCTGGGCTCAAGCGCCAGCAGCTTTATAAAATCCCGAGCATAAGGGGCAGTCTCCAACGGCCGAAAATGCCGAGCCCTTTTATCCCACTCAAAAGAATCGTCAGCCCGCCGCCGATCAGCTTGCAGACGCATCCACTCCAGATTCCAATCTGTGGAAAGCAGCTCAGAACGATTCTCCCCATCAGCCACGGGCCAACCTCCTAGCAACAAAAAAGCGACTCCTCCCAAAAGAAGAGCCGCAACCAGCATATATCAGAAAGAACCGATCCAACGCCAAACCGCCAT
>UQMK01000048.1 GCA_900542085.1 uncultured Collinsella sp. | reverse complement strand
CATGTCGGAAGTATCGCGGGTATCCAGGGCGCTCGCCGTCGCTCGTGACGTAGAGGTCGTGGCTGGAGTAGTCGAGGCCGACGAAAGACTCGGCCTTGACCTGCGTGGTGGCACTTTGGGTTGCTCATAGCCGCGGCATGTTCTTGTAGACACCCTGGCGGTGGCCGACCCTTACGACCTCGATGACGGCTTTCCCGTCCTCGATCCTTGCCAGGATGCGGTAGGCACCAACGCGCCAACGCCAACCGGAATCGGTGCCCTGAAGCTGTTTTCCATTCGGTGCGCGCCGCGGGTCCTCGCATCCGTCAAGGTGCTCCTGAACCCAGGACAGGATTATGAGCCGCTGCTTCTTCGGAATGCTTAGGAGTTGCTTGGTCGCCGCCTTAGACCATTCGACGCTGAAACTCACTCGGCCTCCATTGCCATACGCATGACGTCATCCATCGAATAGCGGGTGCCATCGTCCTCCATCAGCGCCTCGTTGTACGCCTTGATGTCAGCCGCCTCCTCGACCTTATCGAGGGCGGCGTTCCTCACGAATTCGGAAAAGGACATGCCGAGGACGCTCGCATAGGACTGGATCCAGTCCTTCTCACCATCATCGAACCTGATGGCAGTGGCACTCATGGCCATAGTTGCTCCAATCAACGTATTACATTGTAGTACGTTGATTATACCCGTTTGTCCTGGAGCCAGTCCCAAAACGTATGCCTCTGGGCACTCGAAAATCGAACCCTCGATGCCGTGAACGTTGAGTGCCAAAACCCAGTGTCAAAACCTCCGCGTCAATTCCCATGGGAAAATCAAATACGAGGCAGGAGGCTGAAATGACACGTTACGGATATGCTCGCGTGAGCACGAAAGACCAGAGGTTGGACCGCCAGATCGAGGCTCTGGTGAACGCTGGCGTGGCCTATGGCCATATCTACAAGGACAAGGTCACGGGTGCCCAGGACGGCGACCGGACGCAGCAGAAGCGCCTGTTCAAGAAGATGCGGGCGGGCGACGAGGTGGTGGTCGAATCATGGGAGCGCTTGACCAGATCGACCAGGCAGCTGCTCAACTATGACCTTATGTTTCGAAACCTCGGCGTGAAGCTCACGTCCCTGAAACAGCCCGTGGATCTAGATACCGCATTCGGGCGCTTCGTGCTTGGCACCCATGCTTGCACCGCGGAACTTGAGCGAGATCTGATCAGGCAACGCCAGGCCGAGGGTATCGCCGTCAAACGGAGCCACGGCGGCAACGTGGGTGGCAGGCCTCGCACTGCCGGCGTCAAAGCCGATGCCGCAGTAAGGCTCTATCTTGGAGGAGAGACTCCTATTCCCGATATTTGCGCTGCGACTGGCGTCTCCAAATCAACGCTGTACCGCATCCTTCGTGAACGCGGATTGGTGGGCGTCAGGAAATAAGTCCGTCTGTCGTTTCGCGATTTGCCTAATAGGCCCGAGTGCGGCGGCGTTACTATATAAGGGTGCGGTATTTCTCTAACCGAAAACCTGCGTGAACGCATGACCTGAGACGCCTTTTTAGAACTCACCGATCGCAGGATGACTACAAATCAACAGCGGCCGTGCATTGTTCCCAGCCGTTTGGCATGGCGGAGCCATGCCGTTGTTGATTGGAGTACCGCAATGGCAGACGAAAGAAAAATCAGGGAAATCTACGGCGTGAAGTCCGTCCACGAGGAGGCCGCCGAGCGGACCGAGGCGACGTGGCGGGAGAAACTACTGCGCGAGACGGCCGACCTCAGGACCGAGAACGCGCTACTCAGGGCCCAGCTTGACGAATTCACCCGTAAGCTCGTCGAGGCGAGAGACCAGAACGAAAGACTTGAGGCCGACTGCAATGAGCGGGTCGCCTTTATAGAGGAGAAGTTCGAACTCGATACCGCGAGCCTCGAGCTCGAGAACAACGAGCTCCATGCCGCGAGCGTCAGATATCTCGCCGATGCTCGGGAACTCGACAGGCAGGTCGTCCAGCTCCATGCCGAGGCCGTGGCCATGGTCGATGAGATCGAGCGCCTGCGCGGCGAGCGTGACGCCGCGCTGAAAGCCCAAGCCGAGTTGAACGACGCACTCCTGGCCCAGCGCGACCTGATGGCCGAGGTCGCCGCCCTCAAGGACCGCCTCGCTGCAACCGAACAGCGGGCGGCCGTGGCCGAGGCTAAGGTCGAGGTCATGACCCAGATGAAGGACGAGTAGCCCCGCGCTTCTCCTGTCAGGCTACTGATTTCTAGGAATCTTCTAGAGCGCTTCCAGAAGGTTCCTAGAGCCGGGCGTAGCATCTTCGATCGGCACGATGTCTTGGTAGATCAAGCGATGCCCGGCGTCGAGCCATTCGTCACCGTGGTAATGTCCGAAGAACCAGGCGCAGTAATCGAGCCGTCCGTCGAGCTCGCCCAGGAAGGTTTGCAGCGGATTCCCGCGGTACTCACGTCCGCGTTCGCGGCACAGCCCCTCAGCAAGGGCGGCAGGAGCCTCGTGAGTCACAACGTGGTCGACTTTCCAGCCAACGCGGTCGAGCGAGGCGCGGCAGTGCTCCATCTCTTCCTCGCTCGGCATCTCCTCGGGCCACCAGCTCCTCCCCTCCCTGCGATACTGCCTGTCGTTGCTCGCGGCACCGCCCATGGCAAGGACCGTGAGCCCGTCGATATCGAACACCTCTCCGCGCATCAGGTGCAGCACGTGCGGTCGCGCCTCATGGACGAGCCCGCCGTTCCACTCCCGCACCGGCAGCCCGGCCAGGGCGTGGTGGCTCTCATGGTTGCCGTCTACGAAACACGTGGTCCAGGGCTTCGACTCGAACCAGTCGAGCCAATACCTCTCAGCATTCGAGCCATCCCAGACAAAGCCGAAGTCGCCGGCCACGATCACCGCGTCATCGCGCGTCAGGGTCCGGCCCAGCGGCCAATTTTTGAATGCAAACCGGCTGGACCCGTACTCGGCCCTGCCGTGCACGTCGCCCGTCACATAGACCGTCATCAGTACGCACCCCACGGCAGGAGTTTGTCCCCGAGCCTCACGATCCGGTCATACAGCACCGTGTGCCGTTCGTCCGGATTGCCGTCTCGGTGAAAATGTCCGTAATACCAGCGCTTGTAGTCCAGGCGGTCCTCGAGCTCGTCGAGAAATCCGGTCAGCCGGTCCACATCGGGGCGTTCCCAGCCTGGGTCCGGGTAGAGCGTCGGCGAGAGCATGCGCGTGGCGCAGGTATGGGTGATGACGCAGTCGACCTTCCAGCCGACCTCGTCGAGCTTTGCCCGCGCGGCATCGAATTCGCGCTCGTCCGGGAGCTCCTGAGGCCACCAGCTGGAATACGGCACGCGGTATTCCCTGTCCACGCTCGTGGCACCGCCCATGGTGAAGATTGTCGAACCGTCGAGCTCGAAGACCTCGCCGCGCGTCAGGCGCCGAATGGGCGAGGTGTCCGACAGGCGCTGCGTCAGCCCGCCATGCCACGGCTCCATGGGGCGCTCCTCCCAGTGATCGAAGCGCTCGTGGTTGCCGTCGACGAACAGTACCGTGTAGGGGCGCGATTCCAGCCAAGCGATGTCGGCGCATTCCTCGGCAGAAAAGCCCCACGGAAAGCCAAAGTCACCGGCAACGATGAGATAGTCGTCGCTGGCAAGACTGTCGCCAAGCTCCCAGTCGCGGAGCTTTTGCATGTCGAGCCCACCGTGGATGTCGCCCGTCACATAGACCGTCATCGGATCGCCTCTTCCCTCTTGTACGCCGCCAGCTCGCGCTCGACCTGCCTGTCGCCGGTCTCGTTGACCCACCAGGGCCATTTCACCCGGCCGCACGGCTCGTCGACCCCGGCGAACCATTCCCTCAGCCCGTCGAGGCTCACCGGGGAGTGCCCGTTGGCATCGCAACCGACGTCGTAGCGCAGAAGGCCCTGCTTGCGGTTGAACCCGTTGTACGCGCCGCCGCCGCTGTGGATGTGCCCGTGGAGGTGCCACGACCCATGGTTCATGCCCTGCCAGTCGGCCATGGGGTAATGGCTCAGGACGATCTTCTGCCCGTCGATCTTGAGCACGCAGATCGGCGGCTCCACGGTGAAGGCGCCCGCGACCGCCGGCTGGGTCCAGTCCTTGTCGTGGTTTCCCGGAACGAGGTGGATGCGCCTGCAGGCGATCCGCTTGCGCAGCCCGTAGGCGTCCTGGGCGGTCATCTTGAATGAGAAATCCCCCAGGATGTAGAGCTCGTCGTCCACGGCAACCCTGCCGTTGATGTTGTCGACGATGGCGTCGTTCATCTGCCAAATCGTCTCCCACGGGCGGTCGGTGAACTTCAGCACGTTCTCATGTCCGAAGTGGGTATCGCTGGTAAACCAGATCATATTTATGTCTCCTTTTATCGCTAAAAAACGTTCTCCTTCGAGGTCAGGAGACGTTTTATGAGCGACATGAGGTGCATATCCCTCATGTTTCAAGCTCCAATCTGCCGGATTTGCCCAACTAAAAGTTTACGCCCACGCGCGAACAGGATTTGATTTTTGAAATATGGACGAATTCCTCGTCAGGAGGGTAAAATGGTGCCGACGGCAGCCCAAGTCGTAGGAAGCTGGGCAGAGCCGTTGCTTAATGAAGTTGGGTCATCGTCTTAGCGACGGTGGCCTTTCTTTTTGGGCTTCGAGCCCTGCTTGAGTGCCTTGGAAAGGCCGACAAGGGCCGTGAGGAGCGAGACCATGGCGGTCAGGAGCTTCACGAGCTCGGTGAAATCGGTCATGGGCATCACCTCCCATCGGATGGAGGGCTCTGCCCGGCACGAGGGCTGCCGACAGCAAGGACGATTCTATCAGAGCGTCATTCCTCTTCGATCAATCCGTGCTCCACTCCCTCGCCGACCTCGCCAAACTCCATCGACGGCCCGTCCTTGCTCA
This sequence comes from uncultured Collinsella sp., assembly GCA_900542085.1. Classification (GTDB taxonomy): domain Bacteria; phylum Actinomycetota; class Coriobacteriia; order Coriobacteriales; family Coriobacteriaceae; genus Collinsella. Next base: position 3,128 of record UQMK01000048.1, on the reverse strand, counting down.
CCGGTCCATACATATGGATCCCCCTTTTTCACTCCATCTATTGCGATAGATCTTCTAGAAATTGGGCAAAAGCGTACTCATGCAACGTTGCATGAATACACAATACACCGCATTATCGCGCTACGTTTCTTGCGGCAACGTAGAACCGGCAGTACTCCGGCTTGAAGACGAACTCAACAGTCCCGGTCGCCCCCATTCGGTTTTTAGCAACGATGACATTCGCGATGCCCTTGGCCGGACGTCCATCCATGTTCGCCTCTCGATCGTCGGCTGAACGGTCCAAGAACATAACGATATCGGCATCCTGTTCGATCGAACCGGAGTCGCGAAGATCAGACAACTGGGGCACTTTTCCGACGCGATTCTCAACCTGCCGAGAAAGCTGGGATAACGCAATGACGGGAACGTTAAGCTCCTTTGCGAGGATCTTGAGCGAACGGGAGATCTTGCCGATCTGAACGTTCCTGCTCTCGAACTTGCTTCCCTTGGGATCATCAACCAGCTGCAGGTAGTCGACGATGATGATTCCCTTTCCTTGCCCGCGAAGCATGCGCCTCGCCTTGGCGCGAATGGACGCGACGGTCGTTCCGGGCGTGTCGTCGATGTCGATTGGCAGAGCACTCACGGATGCCACGATGTTCTCAGCCAGGGCGCGGTCGCCCTCCTTGATAAGCCCATCCCTGATGGCTCCGATGGTCAAGCCGCTTGAAGCGCCGGCCGACGCGCTCGCGAGTATGCGCTGTCCTATTTCGGTAGCAGTCATCTCCAGCGAGAAGAGGCATACCTTCGTACCAACGCTTGCGATCGATGTTGCCAGATTGATTGCGAAAGCACTCTTACCGACCGCTGGCCGAGCGCCGAGGACGATGAGCTGTCCAGGCTCGAACGAACCGATAAGCTCATCGAGCTTGGAGAATCCAGTTTTGACATGGTCCGTCGCTCCGCCCGTCCTGGTCGCCTCGGCGGAATCGAGGACGAGGCGTAAAGCGCTTTCCATGCTCTTGTAATCGCTTGGGACGGATTGCTCGGTCGCGGCGAGAAAGGTGTCCTGGACTGCGGAGATGTATTCCGCGGTGTCTATCGGCGGGTTATTGGTTAGCGACGTTACTTCAGCGGTCGCGGCGATGACATTACGGCGAGCGGTGTCACGTCGCAGGATGTCAACGTAGTGCTCATACGACGCCTGAGCAAAGTCGTCCGAGATGAGTTCGATGACGTATGCCTCGCCACCGACGGCAGCGAGCTTTCCGCTGCTCCGAAGCCCATCGATGACGGAGACGCAGTCGGCCCCGATACCCTTCGCATCAAGATCGCAAATCGCCTTGAAGATCGTCCTGTTCGACGGAGAGAAAAAATCTGACTCCGTGCAACTTGCCACGATTTCCACGCGTGAAACGCGGTTCGTCATGGCGGCGGCCAGCACTTTCTTTTCTGCTTCGATGTTGGACGGGAGTTTCGTTGGTAACGGCATATTTGGCCTTCCTACTGCGTACCAATGCAACGTTGCATGAATACGCAGTTGAATAATTTGCTATTTTCTAGATATTTTCTAGAAAATATCTAGATTTATCCCTTAATGCGCACTGATGCAACGTTGCATCAGTGCGCATTTACTTGTTTCTCTTTCTCGACTTCTTGAGAATCGCTTCCAGTGCTCGTGTGCGGTCATCTTCGAGACGGACCGCAGCAACAGCGGCCCCCGACGCGATTTCCGGCACGACCTGCTTTCCCTGCTTCTTGAGCTCAATGAAACCTTGCTCGGCAAGATGCTTCCTAGCCTTTTGGAGCGCGGAGACGGAAATACCCAGGAGCTCTGCCAGCTCCGGGTTCTTCATCGCGCCGCGGGGGTGGTCCAGCAGACTTTGGGACACGAGGTCGCCGAACACGACACAGGCTGCATCGTGGAACGCATCACTTGCAAGCATGAATCGCGGCACGTGAAGGAACTGACCGCTAATCAATTCGCTTTTGGACATGCCGACAAAGTTACCGATTTCATCAAAGTCAACCGAAAGAGCCCCGCTTTCCGAGCGCACGACCCATCCCCAACCAACCATCTCGTTGATGGTTGTACTCACTCGGCACCGATCGATATCAAGTTCGACGGCCGTTGACTCACGAAGCTCGGAAAGACCAGATCCGATATGCGAGAGCAGGATAACGGTTCCGATCGAGCATTTGCGCCCATTCGGCATCGTCTTGCCAACCACCGAAACGAGACCGAGGCGCACGAGAAGCCATGGATAGTCCTTGAGCTCACGGGTTGCGACGGGGCGCTGCAGCACAGGCGCTGCAGCGGAAGTACCCAGATTGCCTCCACCAACCGAAAGCTCGGTTTGGAACACGAACGGCGCAGGGGCATCATTCGATTTTTCAGATTGACTGCCGACGGCGGCAGCCAGAGCGTTGGCCAAGCTGGTCATGATTATCACGACCTCTAGCCGACAGCATCATCTGCCAAGGTACATCCACAAAAACCAGCGGTAGAACCGAAGGTACTATGGTATGATGTCCTTGACAAATCGATATCACGTCGGAAAGAAAGACTCATTTGCTTGGCGGCTGCGAGTCTTTTTTTCTGCCTATTTTTCCTCATCGCCAGCCCGATCCTCGCGCTCATGAAGCATCTGGTTGCGCAAAAGCACGCCGATATACCCGGACTTGTTCATTCCGGTCTGCTCGGTAACCTCGGTAAGATAATCCACGAGCTCAACGGGAAGGGTGAGCAACACGCGCTTCTTGGACGGAGTTGCGTCCTTCTTGGATTCCATCTCAAATACCTTTCTGGCCGAATTTACATTGCAAATAGTATATCCGTATATATCACGATGTTCAAATATATTTCTTCACGGTTGAATGCGTTGTCATAACCCCTTAACGCGTACTGATGCAACGTTGCATCAGTACATAACGTTGCATGAGTACGCACAAAGCGTTGCATGAGTACACATTTATGTTGCATCAGTACGTGATAAATAGGGGTTAACGTTGCATGAGTACATGCCCCTATATATGTAGAGAAAAGAGAATTGAGAATTAAAAGAGAGGGCCGCAAGTGGCCTAGAACCCTTGCGTGACATGCTCCCATCCACCTTGCAACTTCGCTGCTAGAGGTGGGGGCTTCTCGC
>UQMK01000047.1 GCA_900542085.1 uncultured Collinsella sp. | reverse complement strand
CGGGCTTAGTTTTCAGAACACTCCGCAGACCAGTGTGGCGCCTTGTCCGCAGCTCCGAAGGAGCAGGACAAGGCGCCACACATGATCGAGGACGTTCTGAAAACTAAGCCCGGCCCCCGCCGGACAGGTCAACCTACTCGCAGAGCAGCTTAGCGATCTGGACGGCGTTGGTCGCCGCGCCCTTACGGATTTGGTCGCCGCAGCACCAGAAGGTGATGCCACGCGCGGCCTCGGGGTTCGAGATGTCGCGGCGCACGCGACCGACCCAAATCAAATCCTGGTCGGACGTATCCATCGGCATGGGGAAGCGATCGTGCGCATCCTCGGCAGCCATATCGTCAACCAGCTTGACGCCGGGAGCGGCAGCCAGCGCAGCACGGGCCTCGTCAACCGTAATGTCGCGCTCAAACTCAAGCGTAATGCTCTCGGAGTGCGAGCGCAGCACGGGCACGCGCACACAGGTGCAGTTCACGCGCAGCTCGGGCAGGTGCATGATCTTGCGGCCCTCGTTTTGCAGCTTCATCTCCTCGGAGGTAAAGCCCTCCTCCTTGACGCCGCCAATCTGCGGAATCAGGTTGCTCGCCAGCTGGGCGGCAAATGCGCGCGGCTCGGGAATCTCCTCGCCGCGGCCCAGGGCGGCCAGCTGAGCCTCGAGCTCGGCCATACCGGGAGCGCCGGCACCCGAAGCTGCCTGATACGTGGAGACGATCATGCGCTTCACGCCGGCGAGCTGATGCAGCGGCCACGTGGGAACCAGGCCGATGATGGTCGCGCAGTTGGGATTGGCGATAAGGCCGTGATGCCACTTGATATCGTCGGCATTGATCTCGGGCACGACCAGCGGTACCTCGGGATCCATACGGAAGGCATGGCTGTTGTCGACCACGACGGCGCCGCGTTTGACGGCCTCGGGCAGCAGCTCCTTCGCGATATCGTCGCCGGCGGCTCCAAGCACAATGTCACAGCCCTCAAAGGCCTCGGGGCAAGCCTCTTCGATCACGATCTGCTCGCCGCGGAACTCGACGGTCTTGCCCGCAGAACGCGCGCTCGCCAGCAGCTTGAGCTTGCCAACCGGGAACTCCTGCTCATTGAGGCACTCGAGCATCTGGGTGCCCACGGCTCCCGTCGCGCCCAAAATAGCAACCGTGTACTGTTTCATGCTTCCCCCTTTAAAGGTTTTGGCTTTTGCCCGCACGCCGAGCAGGCCGATTATTGTTGCCAGTGTATACAAGAACAGGGCGGGCACGAAACCCGCCCTGTCGAAACGAAACCGAAACGAAACGCCCCGCGCTAGATTTTTGGCACTTGTCCCAATAATCTAGCGAGATAGCGGCTACTTGTGGAGCGCGGCCAGGGCGGGATCGGCCGGCGCGGGAGCTTCCAGGTCGGAGACCTTCACAATGCCGTTCTCGTCGGAGAAGGCACGGTAAATGGTCTGAATCGCAAGGTCGAAGTCCTTCTCCTCGACACCGATAATGATGTTGATCTCGTCGCAGCTCTGCGAAATCATACGCACGCTCACGCCAGCCTGGCCAAGCATGCCAAACAGATGGCCCGAGATGCCGGCACGACCACGCAGGTTGCGGCCGACGGTAGCGATAAGCGCCAGGCCCTCGACGACCTCGATCTCGAGCGGCTCGACCTCCTGCTGAATGTCGCTCACAAGCGAGTACAGCGAATCGTGAACGTCCTGCTCCTGCACCACGGCGCCAAAGCGGTCGACACCGGTGGGCATGTGCTCAACGGAAACGTCATAGCGCTCGAAGACCGAAAGCGCGCGGCGCATAAAGCCGACACGGGGCTTGGTGCGGTCGCGGGCCACATTGATGGCGACAAAGCCGCGTTTGCCGGTCACGCCGGTAATGATGGGCTCCGCCTCGCCCTCGTCAGCCGTCTCGCTAATGATGGTGCCGGGGTCCTGCGGCGCATTGGTGTTCTTGATGACCAGCGGAATGCCTGCCTCGCGCACGGGGAAAACGGCCTCCTCGTGCAGGACGCTTGCGCCCATGTACGAAAGCTCGCGCAGCTCCTCGTAGGTAACGCGCGCAATGGGCTGAGCCTCGGGAACAATACGCGGATCGGCAGAATAGAAGCCCGAAACGTCGGTCCAGTTCTCGTACAGATCGGCGCCAAGGCACTTGGCCAGAATCGAGCCCGAGATATCGCCACCGCCTCGATCGAGCAGCTTGATCTGGCCCTCACGCGTCGCGCCGTAGAAACCGGGCATAACAAAGCCGCCCTGCTGGCCGTACTCCTGCACCAACTCGGAGGTGCGGTTCATGCTGAGCGTACCGTCGTGATGGAACGCCACAACCGTCGCGGCGTCCAGGAACGGCAGGCCCAGGTACTCGGACATCAGGCGAGCGGTGAAGTACTCGCCGCGGCTCACAAGCTCCTCGGTGGAGTAGCCGCCCGAGCGAGCGCGCTCGGCAAAGGCTGCGAACTCCTCGCGGATGGGATAGGTGAGCTCCAGCTCGTCAGCGATATCAAAATAGCGCTGGCCAATGTCCTCGAGCAGCTCCTCACACGACACGTGATACTTAACGTGAGCGTTAACCAGGTAGAGCAGGTCGGTCACCTTGGTGTCGCCCTTAAAGCGGCGACCGCAGGCGGAAACCACCACAAAACGGCGAGCCGGATCGGCATCGACGATGGCCTTGATCTTCTTGAAGTGTTCGGCGTCGGCGACCGACGAGCCGCCAAACTTGGCAATTTTTATCATGGCGTGGAGGTTACCTTTCTAAAAGCCTCTGCAAACCTGTTTTGCGCGCTCTGATACCATGGGTTCACCGATTGGGACCAAGGTATCCGAGGAGCACTGTTATATGGGAACTTATCATAGTACACGAGGACGCACTTTATCATGCTCAAGTAAGGTGGCAATCCGCACCGGCATAGCTCCCGACGGGGGTTTGTTTGTCTCGGACGAGCTTGGCACCCAGCAGGTCGATATCAGCTCGCTTGCTGATAAATCGTACTTTGAAATCGCTCAAAATGTGTTGGGAATGTTACTGAACGATTACACGGACGAAGAAATTTCGGCGTGTGTCGACGAGGCATACCGCGGCACGTTCGCGAGTGAAGAGGTCACGCCTCTCGTCAAGCTCGACGCAGCACCGGGCACCGACGCCCCTCAGACCTATGTGATGGAGCTCTTTGGCGGCCCCACGAGCGCCTTCAAGGACGTCGCCCTGCAGATGCTCCCCCGCCTCATGGCCCGCACCTCCGCCAAGGACGGCGGCGCCGAGCGCATCATGATCGTCACCGCCACGTCGGGCGACACGGGCAAGGCAGCACTCGCCGGCTTTGCCGACGCCCCGGGCACGGGCATCACCGTCTTTTATCCCGAGGGCAAAGTCAGCCGCGTACAGAATCTGCAGATGTCCACTCAGGAGGGCGATAACGTCGCCGTCTGCGGCATCCGCGGCAACTTTGACGACGCCCAGAGCGCCGTCAAGCGCATCTTTGCCGATAAGGAGCTTGCCGAGCGTCTGGAGACCGCAGGCACGGTGCTTTCGAGTGCCAACTCCATCAACGTCGGCCGTCTGGTACCGCAGGTCGTCTACTACTTTGCCGCCTATGCGCAGCTGTTGCGCGCCGGCGCCATCGAGGCCGGCGACGCCGTGGAGTTCTGCGTACCGACCGGCAACTTTGGCGATATCCTGGCCGGTTACTATGCCAAGCGCATGGGTCTGCCCGTCGCCAAGCTCATCGTCGCGAGCGACAAGAACAACGTGCTGGCTGACTTCCTGACCACCGGCGTCTACGACCGCAACCGCCCGTTCTTCACGACCATCTCGCCTTCGATGGACATCCTCATCAGCTCTAACCTGGAGCGCATGCTCTACTTCCTGTCCGATGGCGACTGTGAGCTCGTTGCCGGCCTTATGGAGCAGCTGGCGCGGACTGGTCGCTACGAAGTTCCCGCCGACCTGCTGGCAAAGATTCAGAGCATCTTTGGCTGCGGTTGGGCCAGCGAGGACGAGGTACGCACTGCCATCAAGAGCTGCTGGGACGCGAACGGCTACGTGATCGACCCGCACACCGCTTGCGGCTATCACGTCTTCGAAAAGGTCGCTCCCACCGAGGGCGCCAAGGCTCGCGTGCTGCTTTCGACCGCCAGCCCCTACAAGTTCCCGCGCGCCTGCTGCGACGCCCTGGGACTCGACGTTCCCGAGGACGACTTTGAGGCTATGCGCGTGCTCGAGCAGGCAACCAACACGGTTGCCCCGGTCCAGCTCGCCGAGCTCGAGTCCAAGCCCGTCCGCTTCGAAGACGTCTGCGACGTAGTCGACATGGCCAACTACGTAGAGTCTGCAGCAAAAAAGATGGCTTCCAACTAAAACCCCTTATTAAGCGCCGGCGAAAGCCGGCGCACCTTCTTTTATCAGATAACCCCCGGGATGATGACGAACGTGCACAGCGTGCCTGGCTGTTTAGTTCGTCGCGAGTTCCGCACGCAAAGGAAAGCACTTAATGTGCTTTCCGTCTTGCGCAGGACTGTCCGAGCAGCGAACTAAACAGCCAGGCACGCCAGGAGGACCCACATGATCAAGATCACTGTCCCAGCAACAAGCGCCAACCTAGGCATCGGCTACGACACCCTCGGCATGGCCGTCAGCCTCTACTCGCACTTCACCTTCGAGCGCGCCGACAAGCTCACCATCACGGGCTGCCCCGAGGAATTCCAAAACGAGAACAACCTGGTCTACGTGAGCTTTGTCGATGCACTGGCCGCATGGGGCGAGCCGGCCTTCCCCGTTGCCATCGACATTCAGACTGACGTGCCCGTCGCTCGCGGCCTGGGTTCCAGCTCCACCTGCGTCGTCGCCGGCATTATGGCGGCCGCCGCGCTGACGGGCCACACCGTCGACCGTGCCGAGCTCGTCCGCATTGCCACCGAGGTCGAGGGCCATCCCGATAACGTCGCCCCCGCTATCCTGGGCGGTGCCGTCTGCTCCTTTACGCCGACCGATTCGCTCCCCCAGTGCCTGCGCTACGAGGTGAGCGATCGCTTGCGTTTTATTACCGTGATTCCGCCCTACGAGGTGCATACGAGCGAGGCGCGCAAGGTCGTGCCGCAGGAGGTTCCGCTCTCCACCGCCGTATGGCAGATGGGCCGCATCGCCGGCATGACGCGCGGTCTTGAGTCCGGCAACCTCGACCTGATTGCCGCCGCCAATGACGACCGCATTCAGGAACCCTATCGTCGCCGTCTGATTCCCGACTACAACGCTGTGCGCGACACCTGCCTTAACGGCGGCGCCAAGACCATCTGGATCAGCGGTTCGGGCTCGACCCTCATGGCTGTGACCGACGACACCATCGTGGCAAAATTCCTGCAGGTCAAGCTGCGTGAACAGTTCCCCAAGTGCGACACGCACATTCTGACGTGCGACACCGAGGGCGCTCAAATCGAGTACCTGTAGACATCGCCGATCGGTCTGTCCGGGCCACCCAGGGGCATCCCCTTAAAAACGTCCTCGCACTTGAGGCCCGCTTATCCTGCTCCTTCGGAGCTGCGGATAAGCGGGCCTCGTGCTGCGGAATGTTTTTAAGGGGATGCCCCTGGGTGGCCCTATGGCAACGTGGCTAGCGATGTCTACAGGGACCCACGCTTTGAAGGGGCGCCAGGCTGTAATTATGGCCTTTTATTGATAGGGGCTTTTACTAGGCTGGAGCACTTACTAGAGGCAAGCCTCGGCAATGCGGCGCTTGAGTTCGTCGATGCCGGTGCCGGTCTGGGAGCTTGTAATGATTACGTTTTCGGCCGGGACGTTGAGCTGCTTTTTGATGGCTGCTGCCTGGCGGGCCTGCTGGGTGCGGCTGAGCTTGTCGGCCTTGGTGAGGCAGACGATAAAGTTGAACTCGTTGCCCTGCAGGTAGTCGATCATGTCATGGTCGAGCTTACTGGGGTCATGGCGAATGTCCACTAGCGACACAACCAAGTTAAAGCTGCGCTCGGAGTCGAAGAAGTCGCCGATGAGCTCGGCCCAGCGGTCGCGCTCGGCCTTGGAACGACGGGCGAAACCGTAGCCCGGCAGGTCCACAAAATGCACGTCGTCGGCCTCGAAGAAATTGATGTTGCTCGTCTTGCCCGGCGTGCTCGAAACCTTCACCAGGTTCTTGCGGCCAAAGAGCTTGTTCATGATGGACGACTTGCCCACATTTGAGCGGCCAACGAAGCTCACCTCGGGACAGGTGGACTCGGGGATCTGCGAAACCTTGCCGTAGCTGGCGACGAACTTGGCAAGCTGGTAGTTAATGGAATCGGCCATGGACACTCCTTGGTCGTAGGATCTTGCAAAAAACGCGCTATTGCGCAGCGGCAATGCGGCGAACGATATCGAGCGTGATATCGCTTGCGGCACGCGCATACTCGAACAAATCGAACTCGCGGTCGCAAATCGCATCATACGCCTCGTCACAATTATCGCTGATAGCACGCAGCACCAGGCAATCGACACCATTTTTGGTTGCGACATGGGCAATTGCCGCGCCCTCCATGCCGACACAATCGGCATGCGTCGCCTCGATGGCATCATTGCGCATAGCGGCGCCCGTCACAAAGCGGTTACCCGTGGCAATCGTGCCGACCAGGAACTGCTTTGCGCCCTCGTTCGAAGCGGTCGCATTTGTCGAAGCATCAACAAAGCCACGCTCAGAAAGCACATCGGCGGCAATATCGACCAGCGCAGGCGTCGAGACAAACTCCTCGAGCCCCGGTGCAGACTCGGCGATAAGCGCGGTATCGGTATCTAGATAGCGCAGGCATTTGCCAATGACGACATCGTCGATATGGAGCTTGGGATTCAGGCCACCTGCGATACCAGAAAACACAACTGCCTGTGGAGCATACTTGCTAATGAGGTGCTGTGTTGCGGCGGCAGCGTTTACCGTGCCCATACCCGCCGTCGTGGCGACAATCGACAGGCCGTCGAGCCCGCCGGTCACAACGTTCAAGCCCGCCTCCTGTACCATGCAAACGTTGCCCAACTCTTCCTTAATCTGCATGATCTCTTTTTCGAGCGCACCGATAATCGCGATGGTAGCCATGCCATTCCCCAAACCTATTCGAAATTCTCAACCACGGTATGGTACCAGCATTTTGTTTGACCTCGTCAAACGAACACGTTAGGCCAGCGCAGCTCGGGTATCAAAGAATGTCTTAGCAATCGCAGCCACCAGCTCGCTCGAGCGATCGCTCCATGGCATCGATGTCATGATGCTCATAATGTAGGTGTCGCCATCGACATCGATGAGGCACGCATCGCATGTCGAATAGCAACCATCCTCGCTAATCCAGCCTGCCTTGTTGCGTACCAGGGCTTGGTCGTCCGCAATGCCATTACGAATAAACGATCGAGTCGTAGAGGCCAGAAGATCCGATAGCCATTGCGACGTCTCGGTATCACGGCTCAAATACTCGCTCATCTCGCGCCACAATTTGGCCGAGGTGCGCGGGCAATAGGTGGGAAAATCACTCATTGGATCGAGTGCGGTATCGTAATCGATGCCAAGACTGGCAATCCAATCCTCGTAACCGACACGGTCAAACGCCGCGCGTAACGCAATAAACGAATCGTTGTCCGAATTAACGATCGCGGCCTCGATCAGGTCGCGCACCGTCTGCCAACCCATGTTGTAGCCACCATAGGTGCCAAGGGAATCATCGAGTGAAACCTGACCCGTCTCGACCAGAGATTCGCAGATGTACAACGCATAGAGCGCCTTATAGCTACTCGCACCGTAAACCTCGACATCGGGGTTATACGTCACGCCCTTGCCGCTTGACAGGTCGTAGAACACCACACCCACATCGCCTAGCTCCTGCGCCCGACTCAGGGCATCCTGGAGCAAGGCAAGGCTCTCATCCTCCAAGGTAGGAGTCTTGTTATCCACCAACGAGAAGGCCTGAACGGTATCACCCGAAGGGATATCGTTGAAGTCCGCCTTCGAAAGTCTCGTCTTGAGATCTGCCGACGCTTTGGACTTTGAAACCTTCTCGTTTTGCGTCTGTACCGTTGACGCATCTGAGTGTGCCATTCGCTCCGACGCGTAGGTTTTGGCGGTAATTCCGAGGATAATAATCGCCAACGTTAGCATCCCAATGGCGGCAATCTTCGTCACGCGGACGCGAGCGTCGGCAAGGCCACGCGAAGACGTGCCCTTCGTCTCATATCTGCTGCTATGCTGCGGCATATACTCGTCCCGCGATGCGTTGTTTCGCACGTGGTCTCCTGACTGCTACCGTTCATATATGAGCAGCATAATACCGAGCAGGCATTTCTTTCCAAAGATATTCAGCGGCGTTTAAGGCGTCTTTAAAGAAACCACAAGCGTATTTATCCAAATGGCACAATTCTGTTGCGCATCTCCGCCCAAAACGCAGTTGCGGTGGAATAGTTCCTATTTGGGCGGCATAAGCCGAAAAACAAGAACTATTCCACCGCAACATGACGGGGCTCTTTGACAATCAACTTGGTGCCCAGGGGCACTCATTTAAGTCTGTCCCCAATGAGTGCCTTTGGGGAGCGAATATGGCTCGCTAGCCGATGGCGTTTTTGAGTTCCGCGCGGCGCTTTTTCATGCCCGT
>UQMK01000046.1 GCA_900542085.1 uncultured Collinsella sp. | reverse complement strand
TGAAAGTATAGTGTTTATGCGGATAATCGAAAATTAGATATAAAATTTAATTTAACAAATATACCCAAAACCAAAGAAAGAGCCGCAATAAAAGCAGCTCTCTCAACAAAGCAATTTTCAGCGAAGACGCCCCTCCCTGGCCCGACGGCACCCGGGCGAACCGAGCCAGAACAACGCAGTCCCCGGTGCTGAGCGCCCACATATCGTCCCGCGCGCAGTTTCGCAGCAAAGCGAGAATGTTTGAGCACGGGATGATATGTGGGCGCTCAGCACCGGGGACGGTGGGACCTACTCCGTCTCGCCCGGTCGAGCGCCGCGGGCCAGGGCGTCCTGGTACTCCTTGACTGCCTTGATCCTCTGCATGGGCTTCAGTCGCTCAAACATGGTGTTGCCGTGCAGGTGATCGATCTCATGCTGCAGGCACACGCAGAACAGGTCGCCCGAGGCCTCGTAGCGAATCAGGTTGGCGTCCAGGTCATACGCCTCGACGACGACATGGTCGGGACGCTCAATCTCGCAGCTAATGCCGGGGATAGACAGGCAGCCCTCGCTAAAAGGCACCAGATGGTCGCTCTGCTCAACAATGACAGGGTTGATGAGCACGTACGGGTCATAGTCGTTCTTGTCGCTGTAGTCGCAGTCGATGGTGACGAGCTGAATGAGCTCGCCGATCTGCGGGGCAGCCAGGCCGCAGCCGCCGTTCTCGAACATCATCTTCTTCATCTTCTCGGCAAGCGCCTCGATCGCCGGGGTGATCTCCTCGATGACGGCGCACTCCTGACGCAAACGAGGGTCGGGCGACAGTACGATTCCGTTGGCTTCCATGGCCATCCTTTCGGGTTGTTACATCAAATCATAGGCATCGACGTCAACGCTCACGCTCACGCCGCGCACGGAGCCCGCCTCTTTGAGGCAGGCGTCGATATCATCAGAGACATGGTACCCTACCGGCGACTTCACAAGCAGATGGAAGCGATAACGGTCCTTGGCTCTCTCGATTACACACGAAGCCGGGCCCAGCACCTGCGGCACCGCGCGGCCCGCCCGCAAAAAGTCGGGCGCGGCGGCGTGCCAGCGGCGCTTGAGGAGCTTTGCGATGTGCCCGATATAATCCCGTGCATCATCGCGGCTTGCCGACCAAACCAAAATGTTGACCAGGCGCACGAAGGGCGGATATAGCGCGTCTCGGCGCTGGTCTAGGTCGTAGTCGGTAAAGATCGAGCGATCATGCTCGGCAACGGCGCGAATGACCGGGTCCTCGGGCAGATAGGTCTGGATGATGACCTCACCGGGACGATCGCCGCGTCCGGCACGGCCCGCGACCTGCTCTAGCAAATCGTAGGCGCGCTCCCCCGCTCTAAAATCGGGTAGCTTTAATGCAAAGTCGGCATTGACCACGCCCACAAGGGTAACCTCGGGAAAGTCGAGGCCCTTGGCGATCATCTGAGTGCCCAGCAGCACCGCGCAATCGGCGGCATCGAACTGCTCGAGCAACTTCTTATGCGCGTCCTTGCCACGCGTGGAATCGGCATCCATGCGAATGATGGCGACATTCTCGGGCAGCATCTGGTGCAGCGCGTCCTCGATCTGCTGCGTGCCCAGACCCATTTTTGCCAGGTAACGGCTGCCGCACTTGGGGCAACGACTCGTGGGCGCGGGATACGGCTGCACGCGCCAGGACGAACCACAGGTGTGACATTGCAGCGTATGGGTGCGCTCGTGGTACGTAAGCGCCGTAGAGCAGTGGTTGCAGGTGGGGACGCAGCCGCACTCGCGGCACATCAAAAACGGCGCAAAGCCGCGGCGGTTATGCAGCAGCACAGCCTTCTCGCGGCGCTCGACCACGCGTTCCAAGCCTTCCATCAGCGGTTTTGAGAACATTGAACGGCTACCGTGCGAAAACTCGCGGCGCAGGTCGGCAATGCGGACCGTGGGTAGCACGGCGTGTCCCGGGCGCTCGGGCATCTTGACGCGCGTCCAGGTGACACCGTTGTACGTGCCGCGGCGGCAGCGATCGAGGGCCTCGGCAGAAGGCGTGGCCGAGCCCAGCACGAGCGGGCAGCGATAGCGGCGCGCCATCTCGGCCGCCACCTCGCGCGCATGGTAGCGCGGGCTAGAACCCTGCTTGTAGCTGGTCTCATGTTCCTCGTCGATGATGATAAGACCTAGGTCGCTGAGCGGGCAAAAAAGCGCCGAACGGGCTCCCACGACCACACGCGCGGCACCGCTGGCGACCATATCCCACTGGTCTAGGCGCTCACCGGCCGAAAGGCGCGAATGGAACACAGCAACCGTCTCGCCAAAGCGCGAACGAAAGCGGCCGACGGTTTGGGCCGTCAGCGAAATCTCGGGCACAAGTACGCAGGCCGAGCGACCGGCCGCGAGAACGCGCTCGATGGCGGAGAGATAGACCTCAGTTTTACCGGATCCGGTGACGCCGTCTACAAGCACCACGTCGCCATGAGCGTCCAAACGGGCACGCTCAATCTGCGCAAGCGCCTGCTGCTGGCCGTCCGTGAGCGCGACCGGTGCCTTGCCGCTCGCCGAGGACAGCGTGGTCTGCTCGCTGCAGCCACGCCAGGCACGACGCTCCTCCACCACCACGACGCCGCCTTTTTCGAGCGCCTTGATGGTCGCCGACATACTGTTGTAGAGCAGGTTAAGGTCGCGCGTCGTGACCGGTCCGCACTGGAGCGCCCCGATGAGCTGACGCTGGCGTACAGCGGTCTTGGGCGGCGTATAGCCAAAGCCCTCGGGCGTAAGCATCACCCAGCGATTTTGGATAGGCTTGACGGCGGGGCGCTCAACCGCCCACACGCCGTCGTCGCCCTTTACGACCCGCGGGCTACCACCCGGAGGCAAGAACAGGCGCAGGCATTCAGAAAGCGTCGCGACATACTCGCGACTCATCCAACGCGCAATGCGGGCGGCCTCGGCGCCAAAGAGCGGTTTGCTGAGGATGGCCTCGATGGGCTTTACGCGCGCGGGGTCGAGGGCGTTGTTGCCTTGCAGGTCGCCAAGCTCAGACGCAATGTCGACGATATAGCCCGCGGCAGCACGGTTGCCAAAGTGGACAAGAACCGTAGACCCAATCTGAGCCTCGTTGGCAAGGGACTGCGGAATGCCGTAGGCGAATGGCTCGGACAGGGCGCGGGTGGGAATGTCGAGGACCACGCTCGCGTAGGCGGCAATGGGCTCTGGCACAGGCTCAGGCTTGGCCTGCTCGGCAGTGCGGCCGGCCCTTACGGGAGCCTGCTCGGGTTCAGGCGAACCAAACAGTGACAGTTGCTCGGCCATGGTCTCTGTGCCTCTCATCCCATACGCCTTAAGAAACAAGAGCCCCGCTCGGGTGAGCGGGGCTCGGATACATGCGTTTGCGCGACTGTTACAGCGCCATCGTGCGGGCGCGATCGATGCGCGCCAGGCAGTCGTCACGGCCGACGAGCGCCATAGTCTCGCCCAGCGGAGGGCTCACCATGTTGCCGCAGACGGCGACGCGCACGACCTGGAACACCACGCGCTTCTTGAGGTCCATCTGCTCGGGCAGCGGTTCAAGCGCGGCATCGATGTTGGCGGCCGTCCACTCGTCCACGCCCTCGAGCGCGGCCTTGGCGGCATCCAGAATGGCGCCCATGCCCTCCTTGGCCAGGCCCTTGTTGACGGACTTCTCGTCATACTCGAGCGTCTCGGCCGTGGCAAAGATGGGGGCGGCGACGGTCACGGCGTCGGCCGGCATCTTGGTGCGCGGCTTGACGATGGCAGCGAGCGCGTCGATCCAGTCCTCGCCGTACTCGACGTTACCCTCGATCATGCCGGCCTCGTGCAGCTCGGGGACCATGATCTCGTCGGCAAACTGAGCATCGGACATGCCGTTGATGTACTCGGCATTGACCCAATCGAGCTTCTTGGGGTCGAAGGTCGCCGGGTTCTTGGAAATGCGGTCGAGCGAGAACTTGCTGGCCAGAACATCGCGTGGGATGATCGTGGTCTCGCCGTCGAGCGACCAGCCGAGCAGCGCCAGATAGTTGACGAATGCGTCAGGCAGGTAGCCGGCATCGCGGTACTCCTCCACCGAGGTGGCGCCATGGCGCTTGGAGAGCTTCTTGCCGTCGGCGCCCAGAATCATGGAGATATGGGCGAACGTGGGCACGGGCGCGCCGAGGGCCTCGTAGACCATGACCTGGCGCGGGGTGTTGGACAGGTGGTCGTCGCCGCGGATGACGTGGGTGATCTTCATCATGGCGTCGTCGACGACGGTCGCAAAGTTGTACGTGGGCGTACCGTCGGAGCGGAAGATGACAAAGTCGTCGAGCTCCTTGGCATCGAAGGTTACCTCGCCATGGACGGCGTCGTGGATGACGACGTCGCCGCGGTCCTCGGGCACCTTGATGCGCAGGACGTAGGGCTCGCCGGCCTCGATGCGGCGGCGTGCCTCCTCGGGATCCAGATCGCGGCAGCGGCGCTGATAGCCCTGGAAGGGGTCCTTGCGCTCCTGCGCGGCCTTACGGTCGGCGTCGAGCTGCTCCTTAGTGCAGAAGCAGGGATAGGCCTTGCCTTCATCCCAAAGCTTCTGGGCAGCCTGCTTGTACAGGTCCAGGCGCTCGGTCTGAGCATAGGGGCCAAAGTCGCCGCCCACCTCGGGGCCCTCATCCCAGTCCAGACCCAGCCAACGCATGGCGCGCAGGATGATCTGCGTGTTCTCGTCGGTGGAACGGGTGGGATCGGTGTCGTCGATGCGCAGGATGAACGTGCCGCCGTTTGCGCGGGCAAAAGCCCAGTTATAGATAGCGGTGCGGGCGCCGCCGATGTGCAGCTTGCCCGTCGGTGAGGGTGCAAAGCGGACGCGAACGTCTGATGCCATGGAAATCTCCTCGATTGCAGGATGGATGTCTAACCGCACCAGTATAAAGCAACAATGCAACCTCCGCACAAAGGGCACCGACCCACTCATTGGGGACAGGCTTAAATGAAGAGTCCAAATGCCGCAAGAGTGTTTCCTTCGGCTGGTCATTTAAGCCTGTCCCCAATGAGTAGGTCTGGTCATTTATGTCTGTCCCCAATGAGTAGGTGCGGAAAGGGTGTGAATATTCGTTTAACGCGCTATGATGTGCCCTTGCATACAGAGCCCGGCGGAATGGTAACGGTCGCCGGGACACGTTATTCGAAAGGACAATCATGTCAGAAGAGCTTCGTTCCATCCCGCCCCAACACGGATCGTTTGTGTTTACGTCGGAATCGGTGACCGAGGGTCATCCCGATAAGATCGCCGACCAGATCAGCGATGCCGTACTCGACGCCATCCTCGCCAAAGAAATAGAGCTGCAGGAGCAGGGCTATATTGCGCCCAACGGCGTGCCCGCCAACGTGGAAAACGTCCGCTGCGCCTGCGAGACCCTCGTGACCACCGGCACCGTCATCGTCGCCGGCGAGATCCGCACCCAGGCATACGTTGACGTGCAGGAGATTGCCCGCGGCGTCATCCGCCGCATCGGCTACAACCGCGCCAAGTTTGGCTTTGACTGCGATACCTGCGGTGTCATGAGCCTCATCCACGAGCAGTCCCCCGATATCGCCCAGGGCGTCGACGAGTCGTTTGAGACCCAGACCGGCGCTACCACCGACCCGATCGACCTGATCGGCGCCGGCGACCAGGGCATGATGTTCGGCTACGCCTCCAACGAGACCAAGACCCTCATGCCCATGCCGCACTACCTGGCAAGCCGCCTGGCCGAGCGCCTGGCAGCCGTGCGCCACGACGGTACCCTGGCGTATCTGCGCCCCGACGGCAAGACCCAGGTCACCGTGCGCTACGAGGACGGCAAGCCCGTCGAGGTCACGACCATCGTCATCTCCACGCAGCATGCTGCCGAGATCGAGGACATGGGCAAGATCAAGGACGACCTCATCGAGCATGTCATCGCGCCTGTCATGGCTGCCGAGAACATGCCGTGGGATGGTGCCGACATCTACGTGAACCCCACCGGCCGCTTTGTCGTGGGCGGCCCCATGGGTGACACGGGCCTGACCGGCCGCAAGATCATCGTCGACACCTATGGCGGCTACGGCCGTCACGGCGGCGGTGCCTTTAGCGGCAAGGACTGCACCAAGGTCGACCGCTCCGCCGCGTACGCCGCTCGCTGGGTCGCCAAGAACGTGGTCGCCGCCGGCCTGGCCGACCGCTGCGAGGTGGAGTTGGCCTACGCCATCGGCGTGTCCAAGCCGCTGTCGATCATGGTCGACACCTTTGGCACCGCACATGTTGCCGAGGACAAGATCGTCGAGGCCGTGGAGAAGACCTTCGACCTGCGCCCGGGCGCCATCATCCGCGACCTGGACCTGCGCCGCCCCATCTACGAAAAGACGGCAGCCTACGGTCACTTTGGCCGCGAAGACCCCGACTTCACCTGGGAGAAAACCGACCGAGTCGAAGAACTCAAAGCAGCCTGCGGCCTGTAAGCTAACAAGAAAAGCCACAGCCAAATAAAAACGCACCAAAAGAAGTACCGGCTCCAACCGGTACTTCTTTTTTATTTAAACGGTGGTGAAGATGAGCCGACCTGGGACATGGAATAGGTCACAGACCGATAAATTTTGCAGCAGAGCGACTCCAACCATGTATCCTAAGTTTCGAGGGCTTTGGTATTTGGTCGGTCGCGAGTTCCGCACGAGCCGGAGGCCACTTAATGTGGCCTCCGTGCGAGCCAGGACTGTAGAGCAGGCGACCAAATACCAAAGCCCTCGGAACGACGGGATAAAGAAGGAGCAGCCATGGCAGGCAAGCCGCAAACACTAGCAACGACCTCGGCATTCGAGATCTTGGGCCCCGTCATGGTCGGCCCCAGCTCGTCGCACACCGCCGGCGCCCTGCGCTGCGCCCAAGTTGCCGCTAGCCTGCTGGAAGGCCGCATCACCAAGGTCACCTTTGGCCTGTGGAATTCCTTTGCCCACACCTACCGCGGTCACGGCACCGATCGCGCGCTCGTCGCGGGCATCCTGGGGCTCGATACCGACGACGAGAACATCAAGCAAGCTTTTGACCTCGCACGGGACCAGGGCCTCGACTTTCACTTCGACATCAAGGGCGACGACGCCTCCATCCACCCCAACACCGTCGACATCGACATGGTCGATGACACGGGCGCCACGGCGCAGGTCCGCGGCGAGAGCCTGGGCGGCGGCAAGATGCGCATCAGCCGCATCAACGGCGTCGGCGTCGACATCTCGGGCATGTATTCCACGCTCTTCGTGGCACACCAGGACGTTCCCGGCGTGCTCGCCGCGCTCACGAACCTGCTCGCCTACGCACACGTCAACATCGCCTTCTGCCGCACCTACCGCACCGAGGTGGGCGGCCAGGCTTATTCCGTCTTTGAGACCGACGGCGCTCCCGACGACACCGTCGTCCCCATGCTGCGCAAGCTCGACAATGTCGATTACGCCACGTTTATCGAGCTCCCGGGCTCGGCCTCGTCGCTCTCCCCCGGCGTCTCGGCCAAGGAGATCTTTGACGACGGCGAGCAGTTGCTCGATGCGTGCGCCGAGCTCGGCCTGAATATCGGCGCCGTCATGGCCGTGCGCGAGGCGCGTCTGACCGGCGAGGCCCATGCTATCGCAGCCATGCGCCGCGTGCTCGACGTCATGCGCGAGGAGACCACGGCCCCCATCGCCAATCCGCAGCGATCGCTCGGCGGGCTTATCGGCGGAGAGGCCAAGCTCGTCGATGCCACCTACCGCAACGATTTAAGCGCAAGCCTGATGGGCCCCGTTCAGACCGATGCCGTGGCCCGCGCGATGGCCGTGCTCGAGCGCTCCGCCACCATGGGCGTGATCGTTGCCGCCCCCACGGCCGGCTCCGCGGGCGTCGTCCCCGGTTGCGTGCTGGCGCTCGCCGATCACCTCCAGCTCGATGATGAACAGGTCATGGATGCCCTCTACTGCGCCGCCGCCATCGGCCTCAACCTCACCACGAGCGCCTGCGTCGCCGGCGCCGAGGGCGGATGTCAGGCAGAGGTTGGAAGCGCTGCCGCCATGGCCGCCGCCGCGCTGGTCCAGATGATGGGCGGCACGCCCGAGCAAGCGCTCGACGCCAGCTCCATTGCACTGAGCAACCTGTTGGGCCTCGTTTGCGACCCCGTCGGCGGCCTTGTCGAGGTGCCCTGCCAAAACCGCAACGCCATCGGCGTGGCCGCGGCCTTCAGCTCGGCGCAGCTCGCCCTCGCCGGCATCAAGAGCCTGGTGCCGTTTGACCAGATGGCGCACGTGATGCTCTCGGTGGGCCACGCCCTGCCCGCCACGTTGCGCGAGACGGCCAAGGGCGGCATCGCGCAGGCTCCGGCAGCACTCTCGGCGTGCGCAAAATGCGGAATATGCGGATAGTGAGCAAAAGCGAACGATAGGTGGGACATATGTCCCACCTATCCTTTATCGCAACTGTTTTCGTAACACAAGCACCTGCGTAATCGCTATAATTCAAGCCCAGTTAAAACACGATGAGCCGCAAAGCGAAACTCGAAGGAAATATACACGATGTCGCAAATCGACCGCAGCCAACTGATCCCCGATCCGCAACAGCCCAGCAGGCAGCCCGGAGGAATCCAATCGCCGCGTCCCATCGCGCCAGCCCATGGCGAACAGCACGGCGCGGCAAATACCTCCCCGCGTCCCAATCAGGGCCAGCATCAGCAGCGTCAGCAATATCAACAGCACCAGCAGCGTTCCACACATGGCGCCGGTCACAACCAGGGCCCTTCGCACACTCGAGTTTCCAACAACCGCGGCCCCGCCAACAACCGCTCCGCAAAGGGCAATAAGACGGGTGGCAAGACGGCGTTTTTCGTCGTCCTCGGCCTCGTCGCCATCGTCTATATCGTGGGCGTCGTGGCGTTTTCGCAGATTGCCTACCCTAACACCACCATCGCCGGCGTCGATATCTCGTTTTACAACGCCTCATCCGCCGCTACCAAGGTCAACTCAGCGTGGAAGCACTACAAGCTCACCGTTTCGGGTGAAGACTTTAGTTGGACCTATCAGCCCGAATCCGACGAGCCCATCGTCGACGGCGAGGCAGCTGCCCACGAGATTATCGGCAGCAACGAGCCGCCGCCGTGGCCCTCGCGGCCGAACATGCTCGC
>UQMK01000045.1 GCA_900542085.1 uncultured Collinsella sp. | reverse complement strand
GGGCGCTTGTACTGTAGAAGGGGGAGGCCTCGCGGCCTCCCCCTTTTTTTGCGTTTGGTCGATATTGGCTAAACGCCTCTATGGCTTAATAGCCTTCTCTATTTGAAGAAAATAAAATGAATGACCAGCGCGATTGCCACGACGGAAATGATCAAGAGCGCGATTTGGAGGCGGTGCTGTCTGCGCCGTCTGTTTGACGATGTAAATATCGATTTCCCCTGCTTAGGCGTCTCGAGATAGCGGGCGGAATGCGTTAGAGTTTGCTTGGGACGGGGCCCTCTACGATGTTGCTTAGTGGGTGTTTGTGTTTGCTCCTGGCTGCATGCGCTGTTTTTGGATAAGGGGGCATCTTTTAGATACACCGGATCGCTCGAGGCGACTCCCATGTGTCTGCGACCCGATTGAGTTTCTTCAAGGGTTTGATAACGATTTCGAGTTACATATTCAGGTTCCGCATCGTTAATGGGCTCTTGGGAAATATGGGGACGATGGTAGCGTATGGGGTGTGAGTAGGCAGAACTATCGTTCTGCAGCGGCTCAAACGAATTGTCGGAGGTCTGATCGTCCATGATGCCCTTTGGTTGTCATTAACAACGAGTATGCGCTCATTGTAAGCCCCCTGCTTCGTTTTGACAGGCGCGTATTTGGTATTCAGGGCTCTGTTCAAATAACCTTAACCTCGTTAAAACCTTAGTCAACCAGACTTAGATATGCTTATAGAAAGAGACTTAAAAAACTTTATAGCAAAATGTATATATACGTAATCGTTGGGCATATATTAGAGCGTCAAACGAAGTCCCTGCCACCTGGAAGATGGCTCGGCAGTCCCTTAAAGGAGTGGTAGTCATGGCAAGCATGGTTCCTTATCGTTCGGTCTTTGGTGTTCGTCCCTCTGCTAGCTCGTTGTTTGATCTCTTTGATGATATGAGCGACCTAGCGAACAGCTCGATTGCCTCTAAGGCGTTCCCCGTTGACGTTGAGGATAAGGGCGAAGGCTATGAGGTCAAGGCTTATTTGACTGGCGTCGCCAAGGATGACATCGACGTTGAGCTCAATGAGGGTCGTCTTTCCATTAGCGTGAATGTCGAGGAAGACGAGGAGAACGAGGGTAAGAACTTCCTACAGAAGGAGTTCAGCTCGTACAGCGCGACGCGCGGTGTGTACCTGAAGGATGCTTCGAGCGAGGGCCTTTCTGCAAAGTACGCTGACGGCATCCTTACCGTTACGGTTCCTAAGATTGTCGAGAAGAAGAACGTTACGAAGATTTCCATCGACTAACGCTATCGGCTATTAGCATCGGTGCCTGCGTTAAGGGGGCTGGGAAGTGATTCCCGGCCCCCTTTGCTGTTTACTGTATGGTCATGGGCCGATATTGCCCGGCGGGACGTATCGTGAGTTTATGCAGCCCCTCAACGCGGGTGGCGGTGCTGCCAAGCTCGTTGTCGAGTGTTGCGTCGAGGGAGCTTGCGTAGCTTTTGACGGTCAGGCTTGGGCGATTGTTGTCTTGGCTAATGTGCATCGCGATAAGTTGCTCGGTGCGATCGGTTACCAACGCGCGTGCGGCATCGGCGGCCTGATCGTTGGAGAGATGCCCTTTTACAGACAGGATACGTTCCTGAAGAAAGCGAGGATAGTCGCCTTGACGCAGCATGGTTACATCGTGGTTGCTTTCGAGTGCGAGAATGCGACAGTCCTTGAGCGTATCGATGGCATGCTTCGACAACTCGCCGGTGTCGGTGGCAAAGCCAATTGAATCACCCTGAGCGTCAAACCGGTAGCCGACGGGATTAACGACGTCGTGGGATGTCGAATATGTTTGAATGTGGACTCCGGCAATAGAGAGGGCGTCACCTGGGTCGAATTCCTCGACAGGTAGATGTGCGAGGCTTTCTTTGGACGTGAGCGTTCCTCTGCTGGAAAAGACCGGGCCATTCCAATGCTTGCACCATACCTCAAGCCCCTTGATGTGGTCGCTGTGTTCATGGGTGACAACAAGGGCGTACACGTCGTCTGCCGACAGTCCGAGTTCCGCCATGCGTTTGAGCGTTTCGCGGCGAGACAGTCCGTCATCGACCATAATGAGCCCCTGCGGGCCCTCGATGAGTGCGCAGTTGCCTTTAGAGCCACTGCCGAGGATATGAAGGTGCAGACGAGACATAAGATTCCAAAGGATACAATGGGTGCGGACGAATAGAGGAGGAAGCAAATGCCTACGGTATCTCAGCATTATGGACACCATGCCGTGCCTGGGGCAGTCGATGAGACCCGGACGAGGCAGCAGGCTGCTCCTGTCGTGCTCATGGTATCAGGCGGCGCGGACTCGACGGCACTGCTTCTTATGGCGTGCACATCAAAGCTGGATATCCAAGACGGACGCGGTGTTGCCCCCATTGCTCGCGAGCGCCTGCATGTGCTGCATGTAAACCATCATCTGCGCGGCAAGGCGTCCGATGGCGACGAGGCCTTTGTGCGTGAGCTCTGCGCGAAATATGGTTTACCGCTGTGCGTGGAGCACGCTTATTTTGATGGGGAGTCGGGCAATATTGAGGCCGCGGCCCGCGAGGTGCGCTATGCCGCGGCGCGGAGGTATGTTCGCGAGCTCTGCGCCCAGACGGGGGCACCGCGAACGGCGGCTCGTATCTGCACCGCGCACACGTCTTCGGATCGCGCGGAAACGTTTTTGATGAACGCGATTAAGGGTTCAGGGCCCGCTGGCCTATCGAGCATTCCTCGCCGGAGGAATATCGTGGTGCGCCCCTTGCTCGACCTAACTCATGGCGAGCTCGTGGGCTATCTACAGGTACATGGTCAGCCGTGGCGTGAGGACGAGAGCAATGAGGATATCTCGTATCTGCGAAACTACGTGCGCCATCGGGTAATGCCAGTGGTGGCACAGCGTAATGCGAGCGTGTGCAAGACGATCGGCGCCGCCTGTGAGATCTTGGGTGACGAAGACGCGTTTCTATCCCAGCTGTCGGCGCAGGCGTTTCGAAGCTGTTTGCGTAAAGAGTCGGCGGGCGCGCTGGTGCTCGATGCCAGACGCCTTGCTGCGGCCGAGGTGGTAATCGCGCGGCGCATCGTGCGACTGGCGATCAAACGCATCGATCCGGACGCTCGTCCAGAGATGCGACATGTGGAGCGAGTCCTTTCCTGCGTTGCCGAGGGCGCCGGCTCGGTCACGCTTCCGGCGGGAATTGACGCACGCGTCGAATTTGGCATGCTGGCGTTTAAGGCTCCGGTGGCTCGCGAGGGCCTGGTCGCGGACTGGGTTACCGTACCCGGTCGTTTGCCGTTGGGCGGGGGACGCATGCTGGTCGCAGAGCCGATGGCCGTTGAGCCGGGATGTGATATCGTGCGCCGCGCCCGTGAGCTTGCGGCTGCCGGGGAAGTGGCAGCTTTGGTAGACGCGGCTGCCCTGGGTTTTGCCGACAGCGATAGTGAGCGGATCCTGGCGGGCTCGCGTGGCGAGATCCCTGCCGAGGCGCGATTGGCGCGCCTGTGGGTGGACGGTCCCGCACCGGGAGACGTGATGTGCCCGTTAGGAATGAGTGGTCGAAGCAAGAAGGTATCCGACTTGCTAGGAGAGGCTCGCATTCCCGTTTCCGAGCGCGCCGGCGTGCCCATGGTGAGGACGGCGCCGGGGGGTGCCGTGATGTGGGTCGCCGGAGTTCGCGCGGACGAGCGTTTTAAGTGCACGGCGGCGACGCGCGTGGCCTATCTGCTTCGTGTGGTCGACGCGGGTTAGCCCCTCGCACCAGCTTTTCTGTGCGGCGTTGACGGTATTCCCGCGCTGATGGTGCGCGGGCTGGAAAATATACCCCGTGCGCTGCTAGAATGTGTAGTTCGCGTCCATACGGCGGTGTGTGGGCGATTAAGCACAAGAAAGGGTTGTCATGGCTTCTCAACATCCGGATATCGAGAAGGTTCTGTTTACGCAGGAGGATATCGAAGGTATCGTTTCTCGCCTGGGCGAGGAGATTACGCGCGACTACGCTGGTAAGGATCTGGTGTTGATCGCGGTCCTGCGCGGCGCCGTTGTCTTTATGGGCGACCTGATGCGCAAGATCGAGCTGCCGACCAACATCGATTTCATGGCTGTTTCGAGCTATGGCGACGGTGTGAAGTCTTCGGGCATCGTGCGTATCATTAAGGACCTGGATATCGACATCCGTGGTCGCGACGTGCTGATCGTCGAGGACATTCTGGACTCGGGCCTGACCCTCAAGTACCTGATGAAGAACCTCGAGAGCCGCAAGCCCGCTTCGCTGGAGGTCGCTGCCTTCCTGTGGAAGGACGTTGAGAACCGTACCTCGGCCATCACGCCCAAGTATGTTGGAACCCATTGCCCCGATGCCTTTGTGGTGGGCTACGGCCTCGATTATGCCGAGCGCTATCGTAACCTTCCGTATCTGGGCATTTTGAAACCGGAGGTTTATTCGTAAGATGCCCGACGACCGTAACGATAACAATTCCCAGACTCCCCGGGAGCCTAAGATCCCGGGGATGCCCGGAGGCAAGAAGCCCACGCGTACGGGCTGGCTGTATTTTCTTTTGGCTTGCGCGCTTCTGGGCTATGCCTTCTTTAATATGGGCTCCGGCTTTGCCAGCTCCAGCAATACCGTTAAGCTCGCGACGAGCGAGATGGTCAGCGCCATCAAGCAGGATCGCGTCGAAGATTTGACCTATACGGTTCAAGACGGAAGCGTGGCGGGTCATTACTGGAAGACGAAAAAGGACAAGGGCGATACGAGCGAGCTCAAGAGCTTCTCCTCGACCTATGTCGGCTCCGATTCGCTTGCCGAGCTTATGGCAGAGCACCCCGACACCAAGTATATCGTCAACACCAACGACCCCGATTTCTGGGGCGACCTGGCAATGAGCGTGCTGCCGACGATTGCCCTGATCGCCATCATGTTCTACTTTATGCGCCAGATGATGGGCGCCAATAATAGGAACATGCAGTTTGGCAAGACTAATGCCAAGACCAACGAGGCCACGCGCCCCAAGGTCAAGTTCGAGGATGTTGCCGGCGTGGACGAGGCCGTCGAGGAGCTCGAGGAGATTCGCGACTTCCTGAGCGATCCGGACCGCTATCGCAAGCTGGGCGCCAAGATTCCGCGCGGCGTTTTGCTGGTTGGCCCTCCGGGTACCGGTAAGACGCTGTTGGCCAAGGCCGTTGCCGGCGAGGCGGGCGTGCCGTTCTTTAGCATCTCGGGCTCTGACTTTGTCGAGATGTTCGTGGGCGTCGGCGCCAGCCGCGTGCGCGACCTCTTTAAGGAGGCCAAGTCTCAGGCTCCGTCGATTATCTTTATTGACGAGATCGATGCCGTGGGACGTCAGCGCGGAGCCGGTCTGGGCGGCGGCCACGACGAGCGCGAGCAGACGCTCAACCAGCTGCTGGTCGAGATGGACGGTTTTGAAGAAAGCGAATCGGTCATCCTGATCGCCGCAACCAACCGCCCCGATATTCTGGATCCGGCATTGCTGCGCCCCGGTCGTTTTGACCGCCAGGTCACGGTCGACCGTCCGGACGTAAAGGGCCGCGAGCAGATCTTGCGCGTGCATGCCGAGAATAAGCCGATGGACGAGGACGTTAAGTTTGAGAAACTCGCCCAGATGACCGTTGGCTTTACCGGTGCCGATCTGGCAAACCTGCTCAACGAGTCTGCGCTGCTGGCCGCTCGCCGTCATCGTTCTGTCATCTCGATGGACGAGGTCGAGGAGTCGATGGAGCGCGTGATTGCCGGCCCGCAACGCAAGGGTCGTGTGATGACCGAGGCCGAGCGCACCACGATTGCCTACCACGAGAGCGGTCACGCTTTGGTGGGCCACATCCTGGAGCACTCCGATCCGGTTCATAAGATCTCGATCGTCAGCCGCGGTCAGGCCCTGGGCTACACGCTGCAGCTTCCACAGGAGGACCACTTCCTCAAGACCAAGAACGAGATGCTCGACGAGCTCGCCGTGTTCTTGGGCGGCCGCGTTGCCGAGGAGCTCATGTGCGATGACATCACGTCGGGCGCGAGCAACGACCTGGAGCGCGCGACCAAGATGGCGCGCGAGATGGTTACGCGTCTGGGCATGAGCGAGGAGCTGGGCACGCAAGTGTTTGGCGAGGCGCAGCATCAGGTATTCCTGGGCCGCGATTACGCCGATCACCAGGATTACTCCGAGGAGACGGCGCGTCGCATCGACATCGAGGTCCAGCGCATTATGCGTGAGGCCCATCGCCGTGCGGTCGAGATTTTGGATGCCCGTCGCGATCAGCTCGATCTGATGGCCAAGGTGCTGCTTGAGCGCGAGACCGTTGAAGGCGACGCCGTGAACGCCCTGCTCGACAACGAGTGGGATGCCTACCTTGAGCGCGAGGGCGATATCCTGGCGGCCAAGGAGGAGCGCAATGCCAAGGCGGCTGGCATGCCGACC
Source organism: uncultured Collinsella sp. (assembly GCA_900542085.1). Classification (GTDB taxonomy): domain Bacteria; phylum Actinomycetota; class Coriobacteriia; order Coriobacteriales; family Coriobacteriaceae; genus Collinsella. Next base: position 4,246 of record UQMK01000045.1, on the reverse strand, counting down.
AAGAAGCGCGCGCCTCGTATGAGCGAGGAGGAGCTGGCGGCCGATGCCGCGGCATTTGCGCAGGCGGCTATGCAGGAGGATGCCGAAGTCGCATCCGATGATGCCGGCGATGACCGTGCCGCCAATGCCGGTGCCGACACCGACGCCGATAAATAGCCTTTGTGGCGAAAGCCTCTGCGGGGAAACCTGCGGAGGCTTTTTCTTTTGAGCGATATGGGGCCATCTGTTGATTGGGGACAGACTTAAATGAGCGTTTTCACGCATTTAAGTCTGTCCCCAATCAACGCCCAATTAACATTGCTGCGGCACTTTGCTCGACTAAAGCGTACAATAGCGCCTATGCGAAAGGGGAACAGATGATCAACGAAACTATGTATGCTCGCGGTGCGGAAAGCTCCATCATCCGTGAGATCTTTAGCTATGGTCTTGAGCGCAAGGCACAGATCGGTGCGGAAAACGTATTCGATTTTTCGCTGGGCAACCCGAGTGTTCCGGCGCCCGCTGCCGTGGCGGAGTCCATTAAGAAGGCCTTGGAGCTGCCGAGTGACCAGCTGCACGGCTACACTCCCGCACCGGGCCTGCCGCAATGTCGAGCAGCTGTCGCCGAATCGCTCAACCGTCGCTTTGGCACGAGCTATGAGGGCAAGGACGTCTTTATGACGGTGGGCGCCGCGGCTTCGCTCACCTGCACGCTCAACGCCGTTACAAACCCGGGCGACGAGGTTATTGTTATCGCTCCGTACTTTCCGGAGTATCGCGTGTGGATTGAGAAGGCCGGCTGTACGTGTGTCGAGGCGCCTGCCGATGAAGACACGTTCCAGCTGAGCGTGGACAACGTGCTCAAGGCGATCAGCGATAAGACGGCGGCCGTCATTATCGATTCGCCCAACAACCCGACTGGTGCCGTTTATACGCGCGACACGCTGACGCGACTGGCCAGTGTTTTGCGCGAGGTCAACGCTAAACGCGATCCTGAGAATCCGATTATGCTCATCTCGGATGAGCCGTACCGCGAGATCGTGTACGGTGCCGAGGTGCCTTGGGTGCCCTCGATCTACGAGAACACCGTTGTGTGCTACTCGTATTCTAAGTCGCTGTCGCTGCCGGGTGAGCGCGTTGGCTGGATCTTGGTTCCCAACACCAATCCGCAGGCTGCGCGTCTGATGCCGGCTGTTGCGGGTGCTGCCCGTACGCTGGGTTTTGTATGTGCACCGGCGCTCTTCCAGCGCGTGATTATCGATTGCATCGATGAGCCGAGCGATATCGAGGCCTATGCTCGCAACCGCACGGCGCTTACCGACGCCTTGGCGGACTACGGCTATACCTATGTTGAGCCGGACGGTGCTTTCTACCTGTGGGTGAAGGCACTCGAGCCCGATGCGAATGCGTTTTGCGAGCGCGCAAAGAAGTATGAGTTGCTTGCGGTTCCCTCGGACAGCTTTGGTATGCCGGGCTGGTTCCGCCTGGGCTATTGCGTGAGTTACGAAACGATCATCAATTCGCTACCCGCTTGGAAACAGTTGGCGGACGAGTATCGTTAAAAGTAAAGCGCTCTGCCTACAATGTTTTACGTGAAACGGGGTTTGGTGTTAAGCCGGACCCCGTTGTCATGGACGTTGTGTCGTTGGGATGGAGTGGTTTTACGACTATCGAAGGCTATGCGTACAATGAATATAAGCGACGGCCATGCCAGATAAGGAGACCCGATGCCCTACCTGCTTTCTTGTGACATTCACACCCATACGATGTTCTCTGCGCATGCATATTCGACCATTGAGGAGAATGTGTACTGGGCGGCAGAGCGTGGTCTGCAGGTGCTCGGATCTGCCGACCATCTGAGCTCTATGGTTACGGCTTGCCCTAATGACCTGCGCAGTTATCAGTTCTTTATCAACCAGAATATCTGGCCGCGCATTTGGAGCGGCGTGCTGGTGCTGCGTGGTGCCGAGGCCGATATCGTTTCACTGGACGGAAGCCTGTTTGGCGAGGACACTCCTGTCACGCTCAATATCGCCGGCGATTCGTACAGCCGCCCGCATTCGCTGTTCGATTTGGTTACGCGCAATTTGGATTATTTGGTGGCAAGCGTGCATAATCCGCAGCTCGCTGAAGGCGCGACGCTGGCCCAGACGACCGAGATGTATATCAATGCCCTGGAGCACCCCAAGGTGTTCATGCTGGGCCACGCGGGTCGCGCCGGTGTTCCCTTTGATATCGATGAGGTGCTGTTGGCGGCCAAGGCCAAGCACAAGATCATCGAGATCAACAACCACAGTCTTGAGCATGGCACGGATGCCGAGCATTGGAACGTATGCCGCAAGATCGCCGAGCGCTGCGCCGAGCTGGGCGTGGGCATTGGCGTGTCGACCGATGCCCACATTGGCATGGCCATTGGCAAGCTCGATCACGCGCGTAAGATGCTCGACGAGATTCACTTCCCGCTGGACCTGATCGTGACGCGCGACCGCGAGACGCTGCTGCGCGAGATGGCTGCAGCCGGCGTGTGCGACCTGCGCAAGGGGATGTAGCTGAGTTTATAAACCAAGCGAAGGGGGCGGTCCAGGCGGGCCGCCCCCTTTCTTGTGCCGGACAATTAGCGGCGTTCGAGGACCGCTACGGTTTCGGTGTGGTCGGTGTGGGGGAACATGTCGACGGGCGTGATCTTGAGCAGGCGATAGCCTCCGTCGAGGAGCTGGTGCAGGTCGCGCTCTTGGGTCACGGGGTTGCAGCTGATATAGGTGATGCGGCGCGGCTTAAGTGCGCAGGCAGCTTCGAGGAACTCGGGGGTGGAGCCGGCGCGCGGCGGGTCGATGGAAAGGACGTCGACGCGCTCGTTGTTGTCGGCGGCATCTAGGATGTAATCGGTGGCATCGTCGGCCATAAACCAGGCGCTGCGGGTAAGACCGTTGAGCTCGGCATTGCGGCGCGCGTCGGCAATGCCCGCCGGGTTGCGCTCCACGCCGAGCAGCATGATGCCGATGCCCTTGCTCTGGGCATCTTTAGCTGCGCAAAGACCGATGGTGCCGCTGCCGCAGTAGGCATCCATAAGCACATCGCCCTGGCGCAGGTCCATGCCGTCGATAGCGAGCTGATAGAGCAATTCGGTCTGCTGCGGGTTGGTCTGGTAGAACGCGGTGGGGGAGATATCGAACTCGCAGCCGAGCAACTGGTCGCGCATGCACTCGGCGCCATAAACGATACGGGTTTCCTCACCGAGGATGGCGTTGCCAGGGCGCCCGTTGATGTTTTGGGCGACGGTGACGATGCGCGGATCGAGTGCAGCGACGGCCTCAAAGAATTCCTGTGCATGCGGTAGGTCGCGCTGGGCGGTCACGAGGGTGACCATGATCTGGTCGGTGCGCCAGCCGCAGCGAACGACGGCATAGCGAAGCAGTCCGAGATGCTTGTCCTCGTTAAAGGCGGGAATGTGCAGGCGCTCGGCCTCACGCGCGATGCCGTTGAGGATCTGTCGGGCGCCCGGTGCCTCGACGGGGCATTCAGGAACAGCAACGATTCTGTGCGTGCCACGTTCAAAAAAGCCGCAGCGGACAGCGCCCTCCTTGCCGGGAGCAAAGGGGGTGGCAGCCTTATGACGAAAACCACGCGGAGCAGGATATTTGCCCGGGTCGCCCAGGGTGACGCCCATACCGCGAATGGGGTCGACGCTAATGCCCTCGCGCTCGCATAGAGCAGCAAAAAGCTCCTCCATAGCAGCCTGCTTGGCGGCGAGCTGCTTCTTATAGGGACGATTGAGCGCCGTGCACCCACCGCAGGCTTTCATGATCGAACAGGGAGACTTGGGGTCCACAGCCTTACGCGCAGACGAAACCGAATCATTATGCGGGCGCTTGGAACGAGTCCGAGGCGCTTTGTCCCCGCCTCGACGAGAGTCAGAACGCTTGGTCTTAGCCCTGCTCTTGGTCGATTTGCTTTTTGCAGCTTTAGAAGACTTGGATTTCGTAGAAGATTTCTCCTCCTTCGACCCCTCAGCCGCCTCCACCAAAGCACGACGAGCCCTACGCTCCGCACGAGATTCTGCCATGAATTAACCCCACTAATTTACAAATTGAAATCTGAAAGCATTGTACCGTGCCAAGTTAGCAGACGATATGCAAGCGCCCATTTCATGTCAGTGATAAGTCCAACGATGTTTGCCCGGCGTGGGCGGGGAGCGGCGCGTAATTAAGTTTATCGCGAGTTCCGCACGCAAAGGAAAGCACTTAATGTGCTTTCCGTCTTGCGCAGG
>UQMK01000044.1 GCA_900542085.1 uncultured Collinsella sp. | reverse complement strand
AAAAGTCCTCCCCCCGGGGGGGGGGGGTGGGGGGGGCCCTTTAGCCGATACGTCGGCCAAGGCGCTGCGTGCCCGTTCCGCCGAGGCTCGCTCCGAGGCCGACGAGACCGGCGTGGCGCCCGAGCTGCTCGCTGCCGTCAACAACGGCGAGCTCGCCTTTGTGGCGCCGGCGGACGAGTGCCTGTGCGGCACGGCGACGCTCATTGAGCAGCTGGCCCAGACCAAGGGCATTCCGGTCACGCGCGTAGATATTCCCGCGCAGCTTAAGGGCGCGCTGTTCCTGGTGAGCGACGAGCACGGCGTGGTCCCCGCAACCGAGACGGACGCCGCCGAGGCCGACGCCGCCACGGTCGCCTTCTTCTCCGAAGGCTACGAAAAGCTCCGCGCCCGCCGCTCCTAACCTCAAGGCGGGGCGGGCTTACTGAAGCGAGCGAGCGCGTTCGATGGCGTAGGCGAGCGACAGCTGCTCCATCTCCGGGGCGCATTTGTAGCTCAGCCCGGTGAGAGCTGTCACCTTATCGAGGCGATATCGAATCGTGTTCGGGTGCTGGCTGGTCTGCTTGGCGGTTTGCTCGATACGTCGGTCGTTCTCGATGAATGCGGCGAGCGTGGATTCCAACTCACTGCCATGCTCGCTGTCGTGCTCGCGTATCGGCGAGAGAATCGCCTCCGAGAACGACCGCATCTCCGGGGTTTCCGCAAAAGGCATCACGGTTCTCAGGATGCCGAGCTGCGCATAGCGGATGGGGCCCTCGGCTCGTTGACAAGATAGGCGCTGTGCGTAAATCGCCTGCGAGATCGCCTGCGCCACCGCCTCGTCTCCAAACAGAATATCGCTGATGCCGAGCCCTTCCGCTCCGCCGTCGATACCGCTAGTCTCGATGAGCTCCGTGAGCGCCTGCACGATTCGCTCCACATCGAGCGTCTGCTCCGAGTCACTTGTCGCTACGAATAACAAACCTCCGTCATAGGGTGCCAGCATGTTGTGGCATCCGGCGAGGGTCGATTTTGCACAGAGACGTTCGATTTGCAAAAACGTACGCGGGTCGAGGGGCTCTGCAAACGATGCGAACAGGGCGACCGCTTCGTCCAGAAATGACGGGTTGAGGCCTCGGATGCGTCGGCAGATGGACTCAGGCGATACATCTGTCCTTAGGGCATCGATCTCGCGCTGCGCGAAGTCGATGGACGCGAGCTGCTCGATATGCCGTTTGACCTCATAGATGACGCCGTCAAAGAACAGTGAGTCGTCGGTCGTGAGAAAGACCGGGTAGTGCCGCGCGTTGGCGTAGCGGATGGCTTGGTCGGGAATCGGGATGTGCAGGACGTTTTTGATGATAAGGCCGCTCGTCCCCTTGGCGACGAGGTATTTCACGGCTTCAGTGATGAGGTATGGGTCGTCCTTCGCATAGAGGAAGGTGCTGAGGACGATCTCGTCTGAGTTGAAGTTGACGCGCTGGTACTTGCTCTTGAGACCGGGCATGAGTTCATAATCGAGAATCCCGACGCCGGAGACGGCGCGCGAGACGCCATCGCTGCCGGCGATTAGACGGACCGACCCCTCATATTCCCGTGAGAAGTCCGAGATGGTGTATAGCATCAACATCACCTTGTAAATCACTACAATTAATACCGGTATAAATAGGATAATCGCACATCCGTATGCCGTTGATGCGAGAAATAATTCAAATACATGCTGATAGAACGAAAAATCAGATTGAGAATCGTTGTAGATTCCAACAAGAAATGATCCTTGGCGGCATCGTTACTAAACCGTACAGTGAAGCAACGTAAATCTTTCGCTGAGAGGAGCGATGATGGGGCAGATGGTGGTGCTATCGGCCGAGGAAGTTTCCAAGGTGCTGACGATCGAGGATGCAATCGCTGCCGTGGAGGATGCGTATCGCCAGAAGGCAACGGGCAAGGGTGTTGCGTGGCCGATGGTATATGAGCAGTTCGAACCCGGTGTGGCCGATATGGATATCCGCTTGGGCGAGTTGGCGGGAAGCGGCCTCTTCGGTCTCAAGCTCACCGCCTGGTTCTCTCAGAATCCCAAAAAGGGGCTGCCCGAGATCTTTGGTACCACGCTGCTGTGCGACAACGCGACGGGTGAGCCGTTGGCGCTGCTCAATGCCTCTGCTGTCACTGGACTTCGCACCGGTGCCGCCGCTGCGCTCGGTGCCAAGTGGCTGGCTCGGGCGGATGCATCCAAACTGCTTGTTGCGGGTGCCGGCCATATGAGCACCTATATGGTGGCGGGCGTGCTCGCCGCCTGTCCCAAAGTGAGCGAGGTCAAGGTGTGGGAGCCGGTTTCCGATGCCGCGCCCGAGGCCCGCGTCGAGCGCATGCGAGACGAGGTCGCCCATATCTTGGGCGCCTGCGAGCATGCTCGCGAGGCATCCACCTATTCCATCGGGGCGACGGCCGACGGCCAAGGTGCCGCGGCAGAGGCCGACATCATCGTGACGATCACGCCGGCGACCAAGCCCATCATCCCCGATGCATGGGTACGCCCCGGTACGCATATCTCCTGCGTCGGTGCCGACATGCCCGGCAAGCAGGAGCTCGCCTCGGCGCTTGTCGCCCGCGCTGCTGTTTACGTCGACGACCGCGAGCAATCGGTCGCGTCCGGCGAGCTGGAGATTCCGGTTGCCGAGGGCGCCATCACGCCCGAGGACATCAAAGCGGAGCTCGGCGAAGTCATCGCCGGTACGGCTACGGGGCGTTCGGATGACGAACAGGTGACAGTGTTCGATACGTCGGGCATCGCCGTTCAGGACCTTTCGGCATCGAAAATCGCCTACGACCGCGCCGTCGAGGCGGGGCTGGGCACCGTGGTGGAACTGTAAGAAAGCCAAGGAAAGGAAACGACAATGCAGATCAAGGATTTCGCTGTCGAGCAGTGGATGAACGAGTGGGAGACCAAGTGCACCCACAACGTTGCAGAGACGTGCGTCTACTCCCTCACGCTTGACCAGCTGTTCGAGCTTACGAACACCGACAAGAAGGCGTGGCTCGATAGCCTGTGCTCGCGCCGATTCACCTACGGAGACATCGAGGGGCAGCCCGGCTTCCTCGAGGGGGTCGCGCGTCTCTATAAGACGGTCGAGCCCGGGCATATCGTGCCCACGCACGGCGCGACCGGTGCCAACTCCCTGGTTATTTCCACGCTTGTCGAACCGGGCGATCATGTAGTCTCCGTCAAGCCCACCTACCAGCAGCTTTACTCGATTCCCGAGATGTGCGGCGCGAAGGTCGATATTCTTCAGCTCGATCGCAAGAACGGCTACCACGTCGACGTCGACGCGCTCGATGCCCTGGTGACCGACGATACCAAGCTCATCTGCATCAATAACCCGGACAACCCCACGGGCGCCCTGCTCGACACCGATACGCTCAAGGCGATTGTCGAGGTTGCGCGCAAACACGACGCATGGCTGCTCTGCGACGAGGTCTACCGTCTGCTTACTCAGACGGATGAATACTCCGAGTCCGTGATCGACCTGTACGACAAGGCCGTCGTCACCGCATCCATGTCCAAGGTCTGGTCGTTCGCTGGCCTGCGTCTGGGCTGCGCGGTCACCAAGAGCCCGGAACTTCGTCGCGCGCTGCTCTCGCATCGCGACTACAACCTGATTTCCGCCGGCATATTCAGTGAGACGGTGGCGGAGCTGATTTTGGACAACGCTTCCGTGATCCTTGAGCGCAGCCGTCGCATCGTCCGTCAGAACCTTGCTGTTCTGGAGAAGTGGGTCGAGAGCGAGCCGCACCTGTCGTTTGTCAAGCCCGAGGCGGGTACCACCGCGCTCGTGTATTACGACTACGACATCGACTCCAGGACGTTCTGCATCGACATGATTAAGAAGTCCGGCGCGCTCGTCACCCCGGGCGATTGCTTCGAGGAGCCCAAGAGCATGCGCATCGGCTATGCATATTCCGATAACACCGACGACCTGCAGAAGGGTCTGGATGCCATCTCCGCGTACATGCGTACGCTCGAGTAGAGGCTCGAGGGCGAAGTGATGGGGTCGATCGGTTTAGGACCGAGGGCCCCTATTTTCTCTCAAGGCTACCGAACACTTTTGTCATATTAGGTGCCCACGGGGTCGTATCGCCGCGACGCCGTGGGCATAATGGTGTGGAAGGTGCAAGTTACGCGAAATGGGAGGACACATGGCGCTGATCTATGTCGTTGAGGACGACGAGCCCATTCGTCGTGAGCTTGTCGACATTCTTGCCCGCGCCGGGTTTGAAATCGAGGCCTGCGAATCGTTTGAGCATGTCTCGCGCGATATTCTCGCCGCCGCGCCCGACCTGGTGCTGCTCGACCTCACGCTTCCCGTCAAGGACGGCCAGCATATCTGCCATGAGGTCCGTCGCGAATCCGAGGTCCCCATCATCGTTCTCACGTCGCGCACGACCGAGATCGACGAAGTCATGGCCATGACGCTCGGCGCGGACGACTTTGTTCCCAAGCCCTACAGCGCGCGCGTGCTTGTGGCGCGCATCAACGCACTGCTGCGTCGCACCGCGGCGGCAGGCGAGCGCAGTACACTTGTCCACAAGGGGCTGGAGCTCGACCTCGCCCGCTCAATGGTCACCAACACGCAAACCGGCACTAGCACCGAGCTCACCAAAAACGAACTGCGTATCCTCTCACTGCTTCTGAGTCGCGCGGGCAAGATTGTTTCGCGCTCGGCCATCATGCAGGACCTGTGGGACTCCGACGCCTTCGTGGACGACAATACGCTCACCGTCAACATCAACCGCCTGCGCACCACGCTCGAAAAAATCGGCATCAAGGGGTATTTGACGACGCATCGCGGCCAAGGCTATTCGGTCTAGGGGCCGGCTATGTCGTTTGGCAAATTCTTTAAAGATGCGCTGCTTCCCGTCGCCGTGTGGACGTGCGGCGTGCTGCTGAGCTGCTTTGTGCTGACGGTCGCCGGTGCTTCGACATCTATTGTGGTCGTGGCGGTCGGCGTTTCCTTTATCTTTGGTATGCTCAGCATCGTGGTCGAGTACGCGCGTCGCCGCCGTTTTCTGCGTCAGCTGGAGCGCGCGGCCGAGGAGCTCGAGAGCCCCGCATGGGTGCAGGAGATGGTGCAATGCCCGACCTATGCCGAGGGCGAGCTCGAGTACGAGGTCTTGCGCCGGGTGGGCAAAGCCGCTTGCGACGAGGTTGCCGAAGGCCGGCGTCAGACCGATGACTATCGCGACTATATCGAGAGCTGGGTCCACGAGGCCAAACTGCCCCTGGCGGCGGCTCATCTAATTTTGGAAAACCTGGATGGCAGCGAAGACGACCTGTCTCGTGTGGATGACCTGGGCCGTGAGTTGGCTCGCGTGGAGCGCTATATCGACCAGGCGCTGTACTACGCGCGCTCGGAAGTTGTGGAACGCGACTACCTGATTCGCCGCTGGGATCTCAAGACCTTGGTGACGGGCGCGATTAAAGCTAACGCGCGCGAGCTCATTGCGGCGCACGTGGCCCCGGTGTGCGAGAACCTCGACTTCGAGGTCTTTACCGACGAGAAGTGGCTTGAGTTCATTCTGGGCCAGCTCATTCAGAACAGCATTAAATATGCGCGTGAGGACGGCGCAAAGATCGTGTTTTCGGGCGCGTTGCTGGACGAGGGCCTGGCGAGCGAACGCATTGAGCTCACCGTCGCGGACAACGGCTGCGGCGTGAGCGCGGCCGACCTGCCGCGCGTGTTCGAGAAGGGCTTTACCGGCGATAACGGCCGCACCACCAAGCGTGCAACAGGTATTGGCCTCTACCTGGTGGCGCGCCTGTGCTCCAAGATGGGCATCGACGTCACCGCAGCATCCGACTCCGGCGAAGGCTTTGTCGTCACGTTTGCCTTCTCGACCAACAAATTCCAATACTTTGAGTAGCCGGGCCGTCTTGCGGTGCGGACGGCTGTGTTCTCGAACGTGAACATAGCTATGAGGCTCAAATGAATCTCCCATAACAAAAACGTGCAGTCCAAACAAAACGTGCCGCCCCAAACGGGGCGGCACGCCATTTTTCTATCAGACAACTCGTTGAAGTAAGGCTGCGAAGGCCGCGGGGCCGGGAGGGGTTCCCTAAGGGCACATCCCGCAGCCGCAACGCGGCGAGGACGTGCCCGTGGAAACCCCGCAGGCCCCGCGGCCGGTGGGAGCAACGCTACTTCACGACCAAGATGTCGCAGTCCGTATTGCGCAGCAGGAACGTCGAAATCGAACCCAGGAGCGCATACTTGATCGAGGACAGGCCGCGTGCGCCGCAGAGCACCAGGTCGGGCTTCACCACGTCGAGCATCTCGTCTTTGAGCGTCTCGCGAATACGGCCGGCGCGAATCATGACCTCGACCTCGGGAATATCGGGATTGGCCTTGGCCTCTTCGAGCTGCTTGGCGATGGAGTTCTTAAATGCCTCCTCCAGTCCGTTGACCAGATCGACCGGATAGGAACCAGCGCTCTCGAGTGCCGTGGAATCGATAACGTGGCCGATAATCAGCTTGGCGCCGTTGTTCGCGGCGACCTTGATGGCGCGTGCGAGCACAAAATCCTGCTGCTCAGTACCGTCGAGCGAAACAAATACCTTGGTATAGCCCTCGTTCATGGTTTCCTCCTTGGTCTATCGCACGGGCGCGGGGCTCGTGCGTCGGGCGGGCGCGGATGCGTGGCCGCCGGACACTTTATCTTGTTGCAGTTATACCCAAGGATTTGGGTTTGACCGCTCGCAATTCTGTGAACGGGCGAGTTTTTTGGTAAGGGTAGGCGCAGGCGCGCCGCCAACGGTTGATAATGGGACATCGCCCGCACCGTCCGCAGAACAATATCGGCGGGTGTCTAACGAGGGGGTCCCTTTGGATATCATTGAGCTTCTAAAATCTGCCTTCATGGGCCTGGTCGAGGGCATCACCGAATGGCTGCCTGTTTCGTCGACCGGTCACATGATCTTGGTGGACGAGTTCGTCAAGATGAACGTGAGCGAGACGTTCTGGAATATGTTCCTGGTCGTGATTCAGCTTGGCGCCATTTTGGCCGTCTGCGTTTTGTTCTTCTACGACCTCAACCCGTTTTCTCCCAGCAAGGGCAAGGAGGGCCGTCGCGACACCTGGGTGCTATGGGGCAAGATTGTGCTCGGCTGCATTCCCGCCGCGGCGATCGGTCTGCCGCTTAACGACTGGATGGAGGAGCATTTCTACAATGCTCCCGTCGTGGCGTTGGCGCTCATTGTGTACGGCGTGCTGTTTATCGTGATCGAGAACTGGCGCGCGAACAAGCGCGACCAGGCTGCTCTTGCCGGTTCGTTTGGTTCGCGTGCCGTGGTGGCGGGCGGACGTCCCGCCGGTGCGCATTTTGCCGCGCCCGCTGCGACTGCCGCCGCAGACGATGACGATAGCTTGGACTTTGGCTCCATCACTACGCTCGAGGATCTGAGCTGGAAGACCGCGCTGGGTATCGGTTGCTTCCAGGTGCTTTCGCTGATTCCGGGCACATCGCGCTCCGGCTCCACGATCATCGGCGGCCTGCTTTTGGGCTGCACGCGTTCGGTGGCGTCCAAGTTTACGTTCTTCCTGGCCATTCCCGTCATGTTTGGCGCGAGTGCGCTCAAGCTGGTCAAGTACTTTATTAAGGGCGGCACGTTCGGCACCAACGAAATCGCCATCCTGGGCGTGGGCTGCGTCGTCGCCTTTGTGGTGTCGCTCATTGCCATCAAGTGGCTTATGGGCTTCGTGCGCCGTCACGACTTCAAGTGCTTCGGCGTCTACCGCATCATCCTGGGCATCGTGGTGCTCGCGTACTTCTTTGTCCTGGAGCCTATGCTCGGCCTGTAACTTGGTTGACGCTGCGCGGCGACCAGAGCGACAACTTGTCATTCAAAGGGGGTGGCATGACCAAAAGGTCTATGCCGCCCCCTTTTCATGCCAATTTGTTCGCTCTGACCGCCGCTCGCTGCTGCCATGACATCGGTGGCCCCCCAATGCACCAAATCCGCTGGGGCGGGCCTGACGGTGGCGCACGGAGTCGTGGTGTGATTTGCGTCGGTGTCCGCGCGGCTCGGTATACTGGTACGGCTCAAACTATGGCGCCGCCCGCAGGCGCGCCGTCCGTCAGATGAGGAGTCGCCCATGACCCAGCCCCTGCCCTGGGAAAAGAACGCCGCGGTACCCGTACCGCCCGCGCCGGAACCCGTGCCGCTCGATGCATACACCGCCCCCGCTGCGCCGGAGCCCGAGCTCGTTCCGCTCGACATCTACGACGCTCCCGCGCCGGCGCCCAAGCCCGCCAAACCGCTCGTCGACATCGACAGCCTTAATCCCGCCCAGCGCGAGGCGGTCCTGTCCACCGAGGGCCCGTTGCTGGTGCTCGCCGGCGCCGGCTCGGGCAAGACCCGCGTCTTGACCTTCCGCATCGCACATATGCTCGGCGACCTGGGTGTTAAGCCTTGGCAGGTTCTTGCCATTACGTTTACCAACAAGGCCGCGGCAGAGATGCGCGAGCGTCTGGCGGCACTCATTCCCAGCGGCACCCGTGGCATGTGGGTGTGCACCTTCCATGCTATGTGCGTGCGCATGCTGCGCGAGGACGCCGACCTGTTGGGCTACACCGGCCAGTTCACCATCTACGATGACGATGACTCAAAGCGCATGGTGCGCGACATTATGCAGGCGCTCGGCATCGAGCAAAAGCAGTTCCCCATCAACATGATCCGCAGCAAGATTAGCTCGGCCAAAAACGCCATGATCGGCCCCGAGGACATGCTCAAGAGCGCCGATAGCCCCAACGACAAAAAGGCCGCGCAGGTCTACCTAGAGCTGGAGCGCCGCCTGCGCGCCGCCAATGCGATGGACTTTGACGACCTGCTCGTGCGCGCGCTCGAGCTGCTGCGCACCCGTCCCGAGGTGCTCGATAAGTACCAAGAGCGCTTCCGCTACATTAGCGTCGACGAGTATCAGGACACCAACCACGTCCAGTACGAAATCGCCAACCTGCTGGCCGCTAAGTACCAAAACCTCATGGTCGTGGGCGACGATGACCAGTCCATTTACAGCTGGCGTGGCGCCGACATCACCAACATCCTGGACTTTGAGAAGGACTTTAAAAACTGCAAGACCGTCAAGCTGGAGCAGAACTATCGCTCTACGGGTCACATCCTGAGCGCCGCCAACGCCGTGGTGCGCCACAACTCGCAGCGCAAGGACAAGCGCCTGTTTACGGCCGAGGGCGATGGCGAGAAGATCCAGGCCTTCCAGGCGAGCGACGAACGCGACGAGGGTCGCTGGATTGCCGGCGAGATCGAGAAACTGCATGCCAAAGGCACGAGCTACGACGACATCGCCGTGTTCTATCGCACCAACGCCCAGTCGCGTATCCTCGAAGATATGTTCCTGCGCGCGGGCGTGCCCTACAAGATCGTGGGCGGCACGCGATTCTTCGACCGTGCCGAGATCCGCGACGTCATGGCCTACCTTAAGATGATCGTGAACCCGGCCGACGAGATGAGCGTCAAGCGCGTCATCAACACACCGCGCCGCGGCATCGGTTCCACCTCGATCCAAAAGATCGAGCAGCTGGCGCGCGACAACCGCTGCTCGTTCTTCCAGGCTTGCGAGATCGCGTGTGCCGAAACCGGCATGTTTAGCGCCAAGGTGCGCAACGGCCTGTCGAGCTTTGTGTCGCTGGTGCGCGAGGGTCGCCGCATGGACGGCGAGCTCAAGGACGTTGTCGAGATGATTGTCGATAAGACGGGCCTGCTGCAGGCTTTCCGCGCCGAGGGTACCATGGAGTCCGAGAGCCGCGCCGAGAACATCCAGGAATTCCTGGGCGTCGCTGCCGAATTTGAGGAGACGCACGAGGACATCGAGGGTACGCTCGAGAGCTTGGAAGAGCTGCGCGCAGCCGGTGTTGCCGACGTGCCTGCCGGCGCCGAGCCCGAGCCCGTCGTGGTGAGCGCGCCTGCGCCCGAACCGGGGCCATCTGCCCCGGCATCCTCGTTTGAGGCACTCGTCGGCGCGCGCGATGCCGCGGGCTCCAATCCGCTCGATAGTCTGGCTGCTCCGGCGCTGTCTCCGCAGGATGCCCTGGCTGCTGCCATCGCGGGCAACGCGTATGCCGCGCCGACGGAGATGCCGGCGGGTGCCGTGCATGCCGACGAGATTGAGCGCACCTACGGTCCGCTCACCTGTAAGGCGCTGCCGGCACTCATGGAGTGGCTGGCCCTGCGCTCCGACTTGGATTCCCTGGCCGGCGAGACGCATGCCATCACCATGATGACCATCCACTCCGCCAAGGGCCTGGAGTTCCCGGCGGTGTTCGTGGCCGGCATGGAGGAGGGCATCTTCCCGCACGTGCACGACTTTGGCGGCAGCGATGACCCGGGTAAGCTTGAGGAGGAGCGTCGCCTGGCCTACGTCGCCATCACGCGCGCCCGCAAGCGCCTGTTCCTGACCTATGCGGCCACGCGTCGCACCTACGGCTCGACCTCTGCCAACCCGCGCTCGCGCTTCCTCAATGAGATTCCGTTTGAGGATATCGAGTTTAGCGGTATCGGTTCTGCCGGTTTTGAAGGCACGGGCTGGGAGAAGCGCGGCGACCGTCACGGCACCTTTGGCTCGGGCATGGGCTCGGATATGTATGGCGGCAAGGTGTTTGGCTCGCATACGCGCTCGACCGGCGGTTCCGGTTCGCGCGGTGGATCGAGCTTTGACGATTTCTTTGGCGGCAGCAGCTACGGGACCGAGCGCCATCGTGGGGTCTCGCCCGACGCCGGCCGTGTTGCCTCGACCTTTGGCTCGGGCGCGCCGCGAGCCAAAAAGCCGTCGTCCAAGGTGTCCCCGACGGTGGAGCGCAAGGTCGATCGCGCCAGCGCATCGCAGGACTTTGCCGCGGGCGATACCGTGAGCCATAAGACCTTTGGCACGGGTACCGTGATCTCGGTCGCCGGAGACATGATCGAGGTCCAGTTCGAAAAGACCGGCCAGACCAAAAAGCTCATGAAGGGATTCGCTCCGATCGTCAAGCTGTCATAATCCCGGCGGACCTGGGCGGGCGTATGGGGCAACATCGCCTGCTCGGGCAGTCCTGCTCGCACGGAGAGCACATTAAGTGCTCTCCGGCTCGTGCGGAACTCGCGATCGA
>UQMK01000043.1 GCA_900542085.1 uncultured Collinsella sp. | reverse complement strand
TTAGTAGTCGAACTGGTGGTAGTAGCGGCGGTACTTGAGGTTGTGCTTGGTGACCAGCTCGTAGTTGCGCGCGAGGCGGTCGGTGGTCAGCACGGACAGGATCCAGGGGGACACGATGACGCGGAAGTCGTCGTCCAGGCCCGGGATCGCGTACTCGGCGGTGTCGATGATGACGTAGTCCTCGTCGCCGGTCACGCCGCTGGTGAGGAAGGCGCGGACGCGCTCGTCGAGGGCGCGGCACTCGTCCTCTCCCATGAACAGGAACACCGGGACGCCGGGCTCGAGCAGCTCGAGCGTGCCGTGGAAGAAGTCGTGCGAGGTGATGTGGCGGATGCGCTTCCACTGCATCTCCTCGAGCAGGCACATGGAGTACAGGATGGTCTCGCCCCACAGCGCGCCCGAGCCGATGAACATGGTGTAGTCGGCCAGCGCGTACTTCCTGGCGAGCTCCTCGGCGCGCGGCTCGAAGCGCTTGCGGATGTCGAGCATGTCCTTCCAGACGTCCTTCGTCTGCTCGATGAACAGGTCGAACTTGGGGAAGCAGCCGCGGCGGTTGAGCAGGCGCAGGCCGAAGCAGTCGGCGAGGTAGTAGCCCTTCTCGCAGCCGCCGGCGCCGTGGTCGGAGGCCATCATGACGCAGTTCTCGGCGCCCACGGCCTGCCCGATCTTGCCCTCGGGGTTGGTCATGGCGAAGACGCGCACGCCCATCTCCCTCATCTTGCCGACGGCCTCGAGCACCTCGGGGGTGGTGCCGGACTCGGAGGCGGTCAGCACGACGGACCTGTCGGTCATGCGCTTGTGGCCCATGACGTTCCACTCGGCGGCGTGGATCAGGTAGACCTCGAGGTCGCGGTCGCCGAACTTGTTCATGAGGTACTCGAGCTGCATGAACTCGTCCCAGGTGCCGCCGACGCCCATCAGGAAGACGGCGTCGTAGCCCTCCTCGTGCACGCGGTCGGCCAGGGCGGTCATCTTCTTGCCGGCCTCGTAGACGTTCCTGCCGTCCTCGAGGTAGCCCTCCTGGTCGAAGTGCATGATCTCGATCTTCTCGGTCTCCTTCATGTGTGTCCTCCCATCACATGTGCGCAATTCTATACATCGCGCTTCTTGCTGATACCAATTATAGCCATACGATTGCTTGTTATTTAATACCAATCCAAACTCACGGAGATTTGCGGCGAACGGTCGGTTTCCTCGCCCGAGTGGTATTACAACGCCAATAGTTGTCTATTTCGAGCGCTACTGCCAACGGGTTCCCCACAACTCGCCAGCTATAAAAGCGTTGCGCCAGACCCGCCCAAGCGTTTCCGGCGCAACCGCGCAGTTTAGTTATTCGGCTTCCATCTCCGCTGTCACACGGCGATACATCTCGATAACCTGAGTCGTCGCCTTGGACGGATCCTGATAGTAGCGGCCGTCACACGTCTCGGCCGAGACATAGCCCGTATAGCCGTGGCGCATGAGTGCCTCGAGGTCGGCACGCATATCACGCTCGCCGTCGCCCCAGGCAAGATGCGTCGTGCCACCGCCCACATCGACAAAGTGGGTGTGAACGATCTTGTCGCCCAAAACCTCAAAGTAGCCGTCGATTGTGTCGCCGGCAACTTCCATGGCGCCAAAGTCGATACATGCCTTCAGGTTGGGGCGATCGACCGCCTCGAGGATGCGCGCGACATCCTGTGCGGTGTTGACCAACACGGACTCCGACGGCTGCAGGGCCTCGAGCGCGACGCGAATACCGCGCGTATCGGCGTAGTCGCACACCGAGCGCAGCATGGCAACGCTGCGGGCCCAGGCGTCCTCAGCCGGCTCGTCCAGATAGGCCCAACCACTCGTCACCAGAATCTGCGGCACGCCCAACTCAACGGCAACGTCGATCACATTCTTAAAGTACGAGAGGATGCGTTTTTGGCCCGCCTCACCGCGCACCGCGACGTTCCACGGCTTGGGGTTGTTCTGCTCGGGGCACACGCACACGATCTTGATACCGTATTGGGCGGCAAGATCGCGAATCTTATCCACCGAATCGTGCTCATGGCAATCCACATACAGGTGCATCGAGCCGGTCCACAGCTCGATATTGCGATAGCCGGCCTCACCTGCAGCCTTAAAAAACGTCTCGATGCTGTAGTAACGATGGTTGATGTTCATGAGCGAAAGCTCGGGTACGACCATAGCCCTCCCCTTTCGTACGGAGTTTTAAAAAACAGGGGGCCGCCGCAGATGCGACAAGCCCCCCAAAGATCGACGCAACCGTTAGACGCGATGGAAGCGCGATTCGAACATATTAGGCAAGCACGCCAAAGTAAGCGCCGATAATGCCCACGACCATGGTGCAGAGGATCAGGACCATCGGGTTGATCTTCTTGGAGAGCAGCCAGTAGTAGAGCCAGAAGGCGGCCATACCGAGCATACCGGGCATGACGCCGTCCAGGATGTCCTGGAGAGTCTGGGCGGAGTCGCCCTGACCGATGGCGATGGGCAACGAAGCCCAGAACATGTCCTTGCTCATGGCGCCGACGACCATGACGCCGACAATGCCGACGCAGGCCATGATCTTTTGCATCAGGCCGGTCTTCTGAGCCTCGTCGAGGAAGCCAATGCCTAGCTCATAACCCTTGATAGCGCCAAAGATACGAATCAGGAACGCCGGGATGTTGTAGACGAGCAGGAAGGCGATGGGGCCAAAGACGTTGCCGGCCTGGCACAGGCTGATGCCCACGGCAGCGGCGACGACGCGCAGGGTGGACAGGAAGAAGGAGTCACCCAGGCCGGAAAGCGGACCCATGAGGGCGGCCTTGATGTCGTTGACGCTCTCGGGCTCAACCTCGCCACGAGCGACCTTTTCTTCCATGGCCATCGCGATGCCACCCACGAAGGGAGCGAGCTGCGGGGTGATGTTGAAGAATGCGCTGTGACGGTGCAAGGCCTCGGCGTAATCATCGGGACGGCCGGCATAGATCTTCTTGAGCATGTTGGCGACCATCAGGCAGAAGGCAATGTTCATCTGCTTGTAGTAGGTCCAGGAGAATTCCATGCCCAGGGCGCCGGTGTTCACGGCGCTCTTAATGAGGTCGGAGCGAGTAATCTGGTTCTCGGAATTAGAAGTCATCGTCCTCATCCCCTTCCACAGAAAGCTGGGACTGGGCGCCACCAAGGCCCAGCAGGTCGTACTTGTCGATGCCGATGATGATTGCGATCAGGGCGACGCCGAGGACGGGCACGTTGGCATAGGAGCACAGCAGGAAGCCCAGGAAGTAGAACGGCACGAGCTGCTTGGTAAGCACCAGACGGCCGAGCATGGCGAAGCCCATGGCAGGCAGGATGTTGGCTGCGACGCCAAAGCCATCGAGGACGAACGTCGGGATGAAGTCGAGCAGGCCCTGAACGGCGTCGGCACCCAGATAGAAGGAGACCGAGCACAGGATAAAGGCCAGGACGACAATCACGAGACCGATAATCCAGTGCATAGCGTAGATACCCTTGAGGTTACCCTTGCTGGCAAAGACGTCGGCACGGTCGACCAGAAGGGGCATACCGGCGTTGACGACGTTCTTAATGGCCAGGCACAGAGTGGCGATGGGCATCGCGAGCGCGATAGCGGCCTCGGTGCTCTGACCCAGCTGAATAGCGAAGGCGCAGGCGAGCACACCGCCAATACACTCATCGGGCGGCACGTAAGCGCCGATGGAGATTGAACCCATGAAGAGCAGCTCGAGGCTCGCACCGATGGCGAGGCCGGACTGCAGGTCCCCGAGGACTATGCCGACGAGCGGGCACAGAACGATCGGGCGGAACGCATAGAGCGTACCGAGCTGATAATCGAGCTTACCGAAGGCAGCGATAAGTCCGATGAGGATCGCTTGAACAAGCATTGTTCCTCCCTTTGATCCCTCTTGGATCCGCGCGGCGATTCCCGACTTGTCAGCGCGCCCTTTTCCATGCCGACAATCGCCTAGACAGATCCAGCTTGTACCGGTGTGCTGTTAACACCTAAACCGGTGCAAATGATTTGATACCAATTATATAGTCATGAGAAAACTATTTAATACCAATCGCTCAACGGGCGTGTACTCCCGGTGAACGGTAGATGGGGGTAACGGGTAAAGCGTTTATCCGGTACGCCCACGAATAGGGGCGGCGCCGTGCGCGCCGCCCGTGGTTCTCAATTAGAGGGCGCTTAGGGCATCGACCTTGGGGTCGTCGGCCAGAGCGCGAATCTCGACCTCGACACCGCGGCCGACGAGCTCACGAATGTCCTCTTCCTCGGCAGCAGTCACAAAGATCTGGCGGGAGATCTTACGGGCATCGGGACGCCGCTCGTCCTTGGACTTGGTGTTGCCCAGGTTGATGGAGGTGATCTGCGGGCAGCCGTCGACAAGCTGCTTGGCCTCGGCGATGCTGGCGACGCAGATGATCATCTTGTACTTATCGGTAACACCGGAGTTGATGGCCTCGATGGCGTGCTCCATGTCCTTGATGACGAGCTTGACGTTGGCCGGCTTTCCCATCTTGAGCGTAGTCTTCCAGACGGGATCGTTGGCAACCTTGTCGCCAACGCAGAAGATGCAGTCGGAGCCCAAGCCCTGGACCCAAGAGACGGCCACCTGGCCATGAAGCAGACGATGGTCGACGCGAAGCAGTTGAATCATGATTGACCCCCAAAGGTCTCATGCCGGAAACCCGGCCCCATTAATAGCAGGCGGTGACTAGAACTCTTCCTCGTCATCCGCATCGGTCAGCAGGTCGTTGACAAACTTGACGCGCGTGTCGTCAGCCGCGAGGATCTCGCGGATAACCTGATCGGCGGGAGCCTCCTGGTCCGAAAAGAGCAGCTGGATCAGCAGCGGCAGATTCATGTTGGCAACCAGGTAGGTGTTGGGGCGCGTCTGGACGATCTTGGTGAACTCGTTGTTGACGCTGCCGCCAAACAGGTCGGTGCACACGATTACGTCGTCGGCGGGGTCGAAGGTCGCCAGGAGCTTGGCGGCCTCCTCGGCGACGTCGGTGCGGCCGTCGACAAACATCGACAGGTCGTGGACGTTATCGCGCGCGCCCGAGAGCAGCTCGGTGCTCTCTTTGATGCCGGTCGCAAAATGCGCGTGGCTGGCAAAGATGTATTGCCTCATTGCGGTTTCCCCCAAATGAAATTAGTAGTCGAACTGGTGGTAGTAGCGGCGGTACTTGAGGTTGTGCTTGGTGACCAGCTCGTAGTTGCGCGCGAGGCGGTCGGTGGTCAGCACGGACAGGATCCAGGGGGACACGATGACGCGGAAGTCGTCGTCCAGGCCCGGGATCGCGTACTCGGCGGTGTCGATGATGACGTAGTCCTCGTCGCCGGTCACGCCGCTGGTGAGGAAGGCGCGGACGCGCTCGTCGAGGGCGCGGCACTCGTCCTCTCCCATGAACAGGAACACCGGGACGCCGGGCTCGAGCAGCTCGAGCGTGCCGTGGAAGAAGTCGTGCGAGGTGATGTGGCGGATGCGCTTCCACTGCATCTCCTCGAGCAGGCACATGGAGTACAGGATGGTCTCGCCCCACAGCGCGCCCGAGCCGATGAACATGGTGTAGTCGGCCAGCGCGTACTTCCTGGCGAGCTCCTCGGCGCGCGGCTCGAAGCGCTTGCGGATGTCGAGCATGTCCTTCCAGACGTCCTTCGTCTGCTCGATGAACAGGTCGAACTTGGGGAAGCAGCCGCGGCGGTTGAGCAGGCGCAGGCCGAAGCAGTCGGCGAGGTAGTAGCCCTTCTCGCAGCCGCCGGCGCCGTGGTCGGAGGCCATCATGACGCAGTTCTCGGCGCCCACGGCCTGCCCGATCTTGCCCTCGGGGTTGGTCATGGCGAAGACGCGCACGCCCATCTCCCTCATCTTGCCGACGGCCTCGAGCACCTCGGGGGTGGTGCCGGACTCGGAGGCGGTCAGCACGACGGACCTGTCGGTCATGCGCTTGTGGCCCATGACGTTCCACTCGGCGGCGTGGATCAGGTAGACCTCGAGGTCGCGGTCGCCGAACTTGTTCATGAGGTACTCGAGCTGCATGAACTCGTCCCAGGTGCCGCCGACGCCCATCAGGAAGACGGCGTCGTAGCCCTCCTCGTGCACGCGGTCGGCCAGGGCGGTCATCTTCTTGCCGGCCTCGTAGACGTTCCTGCCGTCCTCGAGGTAGCCCTCCTGGTCGAAGTGCATGATCTCGATCTTCTCGGTCTCCTTCATTCCCGCTCCTTTCACGAGCAGTTTGAATTGTCGCACGGAATGAACGGGCTTGCCGCCCCGTCTCGCCGCTTAACCTTGTGGACATCTTGGCCCTAAGCTCAACAATTCAAAGGTTCTTAATACCAGTGAACGATTACAGGTTAGCCGTTTTTAATACCGATTTTTTGATTTCATCCTCCCCTCTCGGTAGACGGTCAGTTTTTGCCGCTCATCGGTCATGCGACACATGTCCGAAAAAAATGAGCACCCCGCCGTGCACGAGGATGCTCTAGACGCTAATAGTTGTAGGTATATCCGCCGGCATCGCCGCGGTTAAAAGACTTGGCATGCTCGATCGCCTGCCCACTCGAGTCATAGGTCAGGCATTCCAGTACGAGCGCCAGATCGCCCGGCTCAAGATTGAGCAAACTCGCATCGCGTGCGCCCAGCGCTTCAATATCGAGTTTCTCAATCGACTTGTCCGGCTTGCGCCCCAACATGTCGTAGGTCTCGAACAGGCTGAAGACCGAAATGTCCACGTCTTCGATGCCCGGAAACAGCAGACACGGAATCAGCGTCATCTCGATCGACACGGGCTCCCCATCAATGCAGTTGAGACGGCGCACCGAGTAAAGCAGATCGTCCTCGGCGATGCCAAACAGGTCGGCGTAATACGGGCCGGCGTAGCGTTTGGAGCGCGCCAGAATGCGCACCGACGGCGTCGCGCCCGACGCCAGAACCGACTGACGGAAGCCGCCCTTGCGTTCGTGCTCGTCAAACCACTTGTGTCCCACAAAGGCGCCCTTGCCCTGCACGCGACGAATCTGGCCACTTTTGACCAGCTCGTCCATGGCACTTCGGATTGTCAGGCGCGTCGTGCCAAACTCCTCGGCCAGCTCGTTTTCGGACGGAATCATCGAGCCCGTCGGGTAGTCGCCGCGCTCGATTCGCTCCGCAATGCAGCGGCGAATATGTTTGTAAACCGGCAAGTCTTCTACTGCATCAGCCATTCGACACCCACTTTCGTCGCAACGCCGTCTGCCTCGCCGTTATCGGCAAAACGATATTTGGTCGGCAGAATCACGGACTTGCAATACTCGACAAAGCCATCGTTCTCGTCACGCTCGTGCGAAGCCTTGTAAAACACCGGCGTGCCCTCCTGAGCACCCAGCAACTTGGCCTCGTCGGCGTTCAGACGGCTGATGGAAATATGCTCCTTGCCGTGCGTCACATGGACATTCCCTTCTTTGAGCAAAACGTCGTAGAGGCTTTCCTCCTCAAAATCGTGATCGGGAAGCGAGGGGCACAAAGACAGATTGACGTGGGCCGTCTCAATCGACGCCGGGGAACCATTAACCACGCGCACACGTCGAATGCAGAAGAGCGGCATGCCCAGGTCGATCTGGGCCTTTTGGGCCAGATCGATATCGGCGTACACGACCTTGGACCAAACCAGGCGTGCGGTCGACTTTGAGCCAACCCTCTCCACCGCCTGCGTATAGTTCCATGTTTCCTGAAAGATGTTCAGCGGTTTGGGAGGACACACATAGGTGCCCGAACCGCGGCGGCTTTCCAAAGTTCCGCACGAAATAAGGCGCGTGATCGCAGCACGCAACGCCGTGCGCGACACGCCCAGCTCTTCACAGAGCACACGCTCGGCGGGCAGCCGGTCGCCACCCTGCAGGTCATAATGATTGATATACCAAAGAATGCCCTCAAAGGCGCGATCTTTGGGCGGAATCGCATATAGTTCACTCGGCATGGGCACGGCTCCTCAACCGCTTGATGCTGCGGGCATCATTGCTCCGGACGCCCCATGGCGTCGAAGGCTTCTTTGATCTGCTCCGCAACGTTCCGATACGACCGATATAGGCCGGAGTCTCGCTTGACTTCGCCCGCGGTCACCGGAATCTCAAGCTTCGAAATCTCATCCTCGCCGGTTTGCACGGCAACGATGACACCCATACCAAGGCATATATTACGCTTGGCAGCGTTGTTTTTGGTAGCCTGAGCTGGATTAATCAAAATCTGCTGAGCTAGTTCGCGATTGCTAAGTTCCGACACATCCTCGGGATTTCCGGTCTCGACAACCTCGCACTGCAGCACGTCCGCATAGTCAAAAATCTTCGGCTCGCCGCCGCGCTGATGCACGGCCCACTTGCGGCGCGTGGCATCCTGGTAGATAGCCGGCAAAAATGTAAACCGCGGTGGGTCCAAAATCGTATCCGTGATGGTAAACACATCGGGATCAAAGGCATCCTGCGGGTTTTTCTTCTTGAACAGCCCCATATCAGCCTCCCGTTCTAGTATTAAACAACTCAAGCCGAATATAGCACCAATTTCAAGCCGCCGTTTTACCGCATCGGTGCGCGGCGTCTATGGCTCGCCCAGCGGAAGAGTTCACGGACGAGGGCCGGGGTGCCTGCCTTGTTTTGAGAAGTGGGCTCCGCGAACTTCTCAAAACAAGGCAGGCACCCCGGCCCCGCCGGCAAATAGCAGACACTCCGCATGCAATCTATGCAAACAAACAAGTACGTTTAGCTACATTCGGTAAGTTCGAGCACGCTGCCCTTAACGATAAGTGCCGGCTCCAGGACGACCTCTTCGGCACGCCTGCCGCCCCTACCGGCAAGACGCTTGGACATGCAGCCAAAAGCATGCTCCGCAAGGACACCAGGATCCTGCTCAATCGCGGTCAGCGCCGGCTCAAAAAGAACGTCGGCCGCCGAGTTGTCATAGCTCACCACCGAGATATCGCCCGGGATGCTCTTCCCCATCTCGTGCAAGCGCTTGAGCAGACCGAGGGCGATGTTATCCGAACTTGCGAACACAGCGGTGGCATCAGTTGCGAGCACCGCCTCCGAGGCCTCATAGGCACTCGGAATGTAGTACTCGCTCTCAAACTCCAAACGTGCGTCGATAGGCAGGCCAACCTCGCGCAGCGCGCGCTCATAGCCGGCAAGTCGCTTACGCCCCGTATTGGAACGGCGCGCGTTAACCAAGCAGGCAATGCGACGGTGGCCCTGCTCGATCAGATAGCGAGTGGCCATGTAGCCACCCATCTCGTGGTCGAACATCACCTTGTCGCACTCGAGCCCCTCAATGGCACGGTCGACCATTACCGCCGGTATGGGCAGATGGCTGACTTCTTCGCGCAGGGCGCGGTCGTCGGAGAACTCGTCACCCACCACCAGAAAGACGCCGTCAACGCCGCGCGTCACCAGCTGGCGCAGCAGCTCAAGATCGTCGTCGGCACTTCCACCCGAGCTGGTAATAAAGAGCGCATAGCCATCCTCGCGGCAGCGCTTTTCCAAGCTGCCGGCGAGCGAGGCAAAAAAGCGGCTCTCGATATTGGGAACGATAAGGCCCAGCGTGCGTGACTCGCGCATGACCAGGCTGCGCGCGATCTGGTTAGGGACATAGTGGTTGCGCGCCGCGACCTCCTTGATGAGCTTGCGGTTTTCTTCCGAGATGCGGCAGGGCCGATTATTGAGAACAAGCGAGACCGACGAGGGGGAAAGCCCCACCTCCTGGGCAATCTGCTTGAGAGTAACTTTGTTGCCCATCTCGCTCCTTCCGAGTATTCGCGCAATCTCTTGAAAGTATAGCGACCGTCCCTCTACCTCGATGATAAACACTTTACCAATCCGGTAGACGGCTGTTTTATCGCCGCCAGCGCACCAAATCCGTCCGGGTGGGGTATATTGCAATCGATTGATGACAACGACCACCAAAAGGCGGATATTCGTATGCACGAGAACGACTTTTTTAACGAGGACCTGCTGTGCGCGCTTGCTGGCGTTGCCGGCGAGGACAACGTGCTGATGAGCGAGCCCATGCGCGAGCACACCACGTTTAAAATCGGCGGCCCGGCCGACGTCTTTGTCACGCCCGATACCGAGCAGGGCCTCGTCGCCACGCTCGATACCTGCTATCGCTGCGATCTGCCCCTCACCATCGTGGGCAACGGCTCCGACTTGCTCGTCGGTGACAAGGGCATCCGCGGCGTCGTCGTGGCGCTTGGCGAGGGCCTCTCCGACATTACGGTCAACGGCACGCACGTCACGGCAGCAGCCGGCGCCCTGCTTTCCGATGTCGCCGCGGCGGCAGCCGAGGCCGGTCTCACCGGCATGGAGCCCATCTCGGGCATCCCCGGATCGGTCGGCGGCGCCTGCTACATGAACGCCGGCGCCTATGGCGCCTGCATGGCCGATGTGCTGGAGTCTGTGCGCGTCTACAAGCCCGCCCGCATGCTCGACGACGGCACCCGCGGCAGCGGCAACATCATCGAGTTCGATGTCGACGAACTTAACCTGGGCTATCGCAAGAGCCGCATCGCCGACGACGGCTTTACCGTGCTTTCGGCCACCTTCAATCTCGCCCCGGGCAACGCCGCGATGATCAAAGCCGACATGGACGACTACCGCCAGCGCCGCGAGGACAAGCAGCCACTCGACATGCCGAGCGCCGGCTCCACCTTCAAGCG
Source organism: uncultured Collinsella sp. (assembly GCA_900542085.1). Lineage (GTDB taxonomy): Bacteria > Actinomycetota > Coriobacteriia > Coriobacteriales > Coriobacteriaceae > Collinsella. The sequence goes on along the minus strand of UQMK01000043.1, from coordinate 1,079 downwards.
CCCCGAGGGCTACTTTGCCGGCAAGCTCATCATGGATGCCGGCCTGCGCGGCCATGCTGTCGGCGGCGCGCAGGTGAGCGAAAAACACTGCGGCTTCATCGTCAACGCCGACCACGCCACCGCCGCCGACGTAGACGAACTCATCCGCCACATCCAAGCCAAAGTCAAAGAGCAGTTCGACGTAGACCTAGAACCCGAAGTCCACCGAGTCGGCGAATTTTTATAGCCCGCTCGCCGCGGTCCACTTTAATTAATAACGGGACAAGTGACGTAGCTCACTTGTCCCGTTTTCATTTATTTGCGAAGAACATCGGCCATCCGCAGGATTGAAATCATCGACCGATAAGTGAGTTCCACCTTTTCGCCCGCAAGCAGTCGTTTCGAGCCAATCTCATCTAGCCCCACAAGGCGAGAAAACAGCAAGCTACTCATCGTGCCCTCGTCAATTGATTCCTTTATGGTCTTCAAAACGTCCGTATCATGAAGCGACGCCGAGCTGTAGGGGGCAACACGAGCGGAACTCTCAATTAACGACGAGACAAAAGGATGGAGATGCTTTGGACATAGTCCATCAAACACCACATCCCCATTGTCATCCGAGCCGACTAGTCGCCAACTATAATGATCGACCCAGTCGTCTCCGTCATATATGGTGTCCATGAGCAACTTCCCGTCTAGAGAGAAACCTGTTTGAACATCGGGGCGCAAGACCGCAATCCATATAGGACCCGCAGCAGCTCCGACCCAACGCACCACACGACAATTGTATATTGCGACTATTTTAGATCTACATGATCAGTTCGAGTTCGCAACAAGGCGATTATTGCAGCTAGGTTATATTTCATTTTCCACTTTGATGAGCCGTCGGCTCCAAATTCCAAAACCGAAGTCCACGAAGTCGATAATTTTATTTAAAAAGAAGGCCCCGAAAGGGGCCTTCGCCATCTTTATATCAGACAACCAGTCCGGTGTGTCGCGCTTTGAACCCGGAAGGTCCGGGACTGCGGGCGAGGCATAAGGTTGGTCGCGAGTTCCGCACGCAAAGAAGGCCACTTAATGTGGCCTTCGTCTTGCGCAGG
>UQMK01000042.1 GCA_900542085.1 uncultured Collinsella sp. | reverse complement strand
GGGGATGCTCCTCGCGTTCTTCTCAGTGGGCGGACTTGCGCACGGCCTCATGACCGGCGAGCTCACCGGTGCCCTGGCAACGCCCCTGAGCTGGGTGCCGCTCGCCTGGCCCGCGCGCCTGGGGTCGCTCGGGGTGGAGGCCTTCATCGACGCCGCACGCGCGGCGGGCCCTCTCCTCACGACTGCGCTCGCTGGCCTCGTGCTCGCCCTGGCAGCCGCCACCGTCCTTCTGGCCTGGTTCTGCCGCTTCGAGGACGGGAGGGCAGATGAGTAGGAAGCCGCTCGCCGCCGTGCTCGCCCTCCTCTCCGCAGCGCTCGTCCTGGGCGGGAATGCCCTGCTCGACGCCGGCTGGGGGTCGGCGCTGCACTCGATCGCCGACCGCGTGCTGCCCAACCCAGAGGTCACCATGTGGGCGCCCGCGCCCGCGACTGCGCGCAGGGCTCTAGACCGCTGAGCGCGGCGCAAGTACAATGCAACGGGAGTTTCAGGAGGTCGAACATGGCGAGGATACTGGCAGTGGATGATGAACGGGCGATCCTCGACGCGCTCGCGCGCGTCCTCGGCCGCGACGGCCATGAGGTCGTCAGGGAGGCGGACCCGACGGCGGTCCCGGGGATGGACCTCTCGCGCTTCGACCTCGTGCTCTGCGACGTCATGATGCCGGGGCTCGACGGCTTCGAGCTCGTGCGGCAGATCCGCCCGGACTTCGACGGGCCCATCGTCTTCCTGACCGCGCGCGTGGCCGAGGAGGACGCCGTGGCCGGCTACGGCCTGGGCGCCGACGACTACGTCCGCAAGCCCTTCGGGGCCGCGGAGCTGCGCGCCAAGGTCGCGGCCCATCTACGCCGTGAGCGCCGGCCGCGCTCGCACGCCCTCTCCTTCGGGGAGGTGCGGATCGACCTCGGGGCGCGCGGCCTCGCCGTGGGCGGAGAGGCCGTGCCGCTCACGCCCACCGAGTACGCCATCTGCGAGTACCTCGCCCGCCACCCCGGGCAGGTCATGAGCCGCGCGCAGATCCGCGAGGCGGTGCTCGGCTGGGAGAGCGACGCCGACGACGCGGCCATATCCATGCAGGTCAGCCGCGCCCGGAGGAAACTCTCCGAGGCCGGCACCGATCCGATCGCGACCGTCTGGGGGATGGGGTACAAGTGGCAGCTCTGAGGACCGGGGCGCGAGGTCGCCGAGGCATGCCGCTCTCCTTCGTTATCGCGCGCTACTTCGCCTACGCGTTCGCGGCGGTCGCTACGGCGTGGCTCACCTCGTTCATGGCGCTCTCCGCGGCGATCAACGCGGGCATCGTCTACGAGGCAAGCTGGGGGCCGGCCAATGCGCGCGAGGTCGCGGAGGGCCTGGCACGCGACGGCGTCTGCGGGCAGCAGGACGTGCCGACGGCGTACCGCTACCTCATCCTGAACAAGGACGGATACGTGCTGATGACAGACCTCGAGGGCACGCGGCTCGAGGACGCGACGGAAATGGCCCGTGCGGCACTCGCCGCGGATCCGGGCACAGTGGAGATCGAGGGCGGGGGCTCGGGCCTCACCTACGCCGCGTTCCCGCTCAAGGGCGGCGGGGCCTGCGCACTCGCCAGCGAGTACCTGCCGCAGTGGGTCTCGCGCGACCTCGCCGGCCTGCTTCCCAACCCGCAGAGCCTCATGCTCGTCGGCGCCGCTGCGGGAAGCGCGCTCGCGCTCGCGCTCGTGGCGCGCCGTGCGAGCCGCGTGATCTCGCGCAAGATGGCGCCGCTCGCGGAGGCGGCGGGGCGCGTCGGCGCGGGGGATCTCGACTTCGCGGTCGGCAGCACCAACGTGCGCGAGGTGAACGACGTCCTCGCCGCGATGGACGCCATGCGGGCCTCCCTCGCCGAGTCGCTCGAGGCCCGCTGGGCCGCGGAGCGGGGGCAGCGCGAGCAGGTGGCGTCGCTCGCCCACGACCTCAAGACGCCGCTCACCGTGCTGCGCGCCAACGCCGACTTCGTGGCGGAGGAGCTGGAAGACGAGAAAGACGCCGACCTCGCGGCCGCCGCGCGCGACATAGCCGGCAGTGTCGAAAGGCTCGACGGCTACGTGCGCCTGCTCATCGAGGCCTCGCGCGGGTCCGGCGGGGCGGAGAGGGCCCCCATGCGGCCGGCCGAGCTCTGCGAGCAGGTCCTCGCCGAGGCCGCCCAGATCACCCGGGCGCGAGGCGTGACGCTCGACGCGGCCACGGGCCCCGCCGTCGCGGGCGCACCCGAGGCCCCGCTCGACCGAACCAGCCTGGCGCGAGCCGCCGCTAACCTCGTGGCCAACGCCGCCGAGCACGCACGCTCGCGCGTGGATGTCTCCTGCGACGTCGCGGGCGGGCAGCTCGTCATCGAGGTTGCCGACGACGGACCGGGCTTTTCTCCCGCCGCCCTCGAACGCGGCTGCGAGCGCCTCTTCACAGACGACTCCTCCCGCTCCTCGCGCGACGGAGGCCGCCACTACGGGCTCGGCCTCCACGTCGCCTCCGAGGCCGCGAGCGCCCACGGGGGCTCCGTCTCGCTCGCCAACAGCCCCTCGGACGGCGCGGTGGCCACCATCGCGGTCCCCCTGTGCGGGGCCTGACGAATCAGGCCCTCACACTGGCATACCTCGCAACCAAACGCTTCCCGGATAATTCATGAGGCCGTACTCGTATTCGAGCCTGCCTATCTCTGCGGCAAGCGCCTCCGTCATGTAGAAGGTTTTCGTGCGGCCCGTCGACTTCGCCAGGCGGTCGTACCTGTTCGCGAGGTCCTCGGGGGTTCTCAGGGCTGCGGTGGCGGTTGCCATGATGCACCTCCCGGTTAGATGTAATACGTGTATTACTTTCTATCACATCACCCGAACCCCGCACCGGCGTACGGTCGTATCTGCGTTTTTACCTTACATTTTGTCAACCGGCCCATGCTCGGCTTGTTCAGCCGGATTAAATCAACTGTTAAATCAATCCAGGCCTGTAGGGGGCGGTGGAAATCTTTCGAGGACTGGGGGCGCCGTCCCTGGGTCGGCTCCTCGATGGCCGCGGCTGAATTCCCCTGCCATCGGCTGCGTGGGTTCCGGCACGGGGTTCTGGCGCTGCTCGAACTGGGCGCAAGACTCGGCTGTTGGTCGTACCGGACGGCATACGTTTTGAGACCGGCAAGCTGATGCCGGCTCGAGGACAGCGGCCCGGTGCACCGGGCCGATCGATAGCGGTCTCAGGTTCACAGCGCAGCTTCTCAGGGCTCGCATATATAGGAAGACTTGATTGGCAATCGATTTTAATGAAGTCGGCAGCGCATGTCAGAGTTTTCAACAAATTTAACATGCCACCCTTTATATCCGCACGCGCGTAATTCAACTCATAAGGACCGGCTATCCCTTACCTGTGACACAATCTCAAACGCACAGAACAGAATCATCAGTCCAATCATCGCATAAGAGGCAGCCGAACCTTCAAGCACTATTCCACAAAGAACAATCTCCGCGCCGCCAATAAGAACTGTTATCAGGCGCTCTGCCTTTTTGCTCTCGCCGCTCGCATAAAAAGGCGGCAAAGCGCACAAGATCACATATAGCCCGGGAAGGGAATACAGGATCGATAGTCCAAGCCCCCCATCAACCGTAGTGTTTTGCGTAAGAATCAACTGAACCCAAACGGCAATTATCACTGAGCAGGTTGTCGATAAAAGAAGACTAGAAATATAGCACGCAACAAAGTCCCGTCGCATTCGAACAGAGAAATCCGCGAACTCTCTTCGCCGCGTGGAAACAATAAGGTACACAGAAATTGCAATAGAACCAATCAGAGAAAACAGCGGAACAACCAGCAATTCAAGCTTATTACCCCATCGATCAACCACACCCCCACTCCAATGAGCGGGAATTGTATCAGGGAGGACTGACCAAGCCGCCCATAGAATCAGAAATGGAAGAATAGAGAGGATGAAAGATGATAACACTGCAGTAATTATTTTTGAGGCTCTCATCGATTCCGCATCTCCTTGCGCGCCCACATTCCACTCCGCCTTAAATCAAGTATACGTTTTGAGACCGGCAAGCTGATGCCGGCTCGAGGACAGCGGCCCGGTGCACCGGGCCGATCGATAGCGGTCTCAGGTTCACAGCGCAGCTTCTCAGGGCTCGCATATATAGGAAGACTTTATCGGCAATCGATTTTAATGAAGTCGACAGCGCATGTCAGAGCTTTCAGCAAACCGCAGGTAAATTCGTATACCAAAAATTGGTACACGGATTTACCTGCGATGTTCATGCTTGGTCAAAAGCCCATCAAGCGATATATCCATTATTTTAATGCGCGCGCCTGAGCTTTTGGCTGAAGTGGCAGTCCGACCGCCGGCAGGCGGCCACGCTATGTCCAAAGGCCACGCCTACTCCCAGTGCCCGGCTACGTCGACGACCCAGTGCTGCCCGTCGAGTTCCTTCCGCAGAGCTACATCAGGGACGTCTTATTGGGGGACGACCACATGGAACCCCGGGAGATCAAGCTGTACGGCTGATCCATCCGTCAACAACATGTCAAAGCCCCAAAATCCAACAGGATCGCGAACGAGGGGATGAATTGACCGCCCGGGTATTTGCGCCCGGGCGGTCATTTTTATCAACCATGGGTGCGATTCTGTGAGGCCATTTTTCTGGCATCCGCCGTCTGCTCCGGTCTCAACGCACCCATCGACCGTTCAGTAATCTTTGCGAACGCGACCACGTGCGCATTTGTCGAACAATCAAATGTCCGACAATGTCTGACGGAGCTGTCAGACATTCACGCACGAACAGGCGAGCTTCGCGAGCGATTGTAGGCAACTAGTAGCCCCAGCTGCGTCTTTGGCGCAGGTTCGACGTCTGACATCTTGAATGTCTGACGTTGAACGAAGCTGGTTGATAACAAGCAGGTGGAATAAACATGGAGCCCGACACCTCTCGCCCATTCGGCGCGCGGCAAGGGTCTGGCCCATCTCATATGTTGCCAACGCTAACGGTGAACCTGAGCACCAGGGCACATTCTTTGTTGGCTGAAACCGGCATAGCAACTAGCGGAAGGCATCATCGAAGGAGTGTGCTGGAAAGCACCCGTCTCCTTAACTGTTAGAAATGCAAGTTAATAATCTATGTGGTCAATATAATACCGTTGAACCCGCATATCGATACCGCTCAGCCATTCGCCTCGCCCCCGTCGCACGTATCTTCATCCGGTCTGTTACTTTTAATCTAACGATTCTTTGAGGAACGTAGGTGCTTCTGAATGTACTGTCGACTTCTTCTCAAACTAATCCTAAGAGACAAGGCCGTATGGATTTGTACGCTCGTTCTCGCCGCAGCCTTCTCCATCCCCATTGCGTTCAATTCACCCATCTACGGGCCCTTCTTTATGAAGCAGGGCATGCAGGGCTTTGTCGACGCATTCAATACGCGCGCGCCCCAGGCCAGCGGCATAGACCTATCGCCAGAGCAGCAAGTCGACGCGGAGCTTGCAAGATACGCGAACGCCGCCCTTGCCGCTCAAACCGACGCCGCCTTTCTCGATTCTGCTGAGAGCTACTACGCGCTCATGGGCGAAGGCTTCCAATCCGGGTCCATCGTGGGAGACCGAGAGACCAATGACGCGGCGCTCGCATATTGCCGTGCCCTGAGCAGCTCCGGCATCACGGATATCCCGGCCTCCGCAAACGACCTGCCATTCCTTTCCTTCCTGCCTTACGCCATTGCCACGGCGCCGTCCTTCCTTCCCTTCATCCCCTTCCTTCTCTCGTCGATACTCGTGCTCGGCGCCACAAGGCCCGGGACCCTGGCGGCAAAGGCGCCCGTGCCCAAATTCCGGCGCCTTATCCAGATCGTGTTTTCGATAATCGCCGCGGGGACCGCGATGCTCCTCGCCGGCCTCGCACCCGGGGGCATTTACGCCTTGGCCCTAAACGGCTTCGGGCAAATTGGGTACCCGATCGCCTTCTTCCATGACGGCGCGCTTACCACCACGACCGCGGGAAACGTCTTCACAGCCCTGCTTATCGCGCTTCTTGCGGGCGGAACCTTGATATCCGTTTGCTCCGCCGTCCTATCGACCGCAACGAGGCGCGTCCTCGCAGGCCCCCTTACCTCCGCGCTGCTTGTCGCGGCCCCGGCATTCCCGTTGCTGTCCGATTCGGCGCTGGAGCATAATGCCGCGCTCAATCTCCTGCCGCTGGCCGTGTTCTCGCCTATCGAGGCCACGGGCTACGTAGGATGCTTCCCGACAGAATTCATTGGCTCCGGTTCAGGCAGCGCATCGATGCTTGCCGTGGCCCTGGCATACGCCGCGGTCTTTTTTGCGGTCGGCGCCGTTGCGGCACGTTCGCCCAAACAGGCTGGACCCGCTAAAAAGCACCATGGGCTCGAGCTTCTGGACGCGAGCGTGGGATACGGGAGCACGACGATACTTTCGATCGGGTCGCTTTTCCTGAGCCCGGGAACGGCGGCGGGGCTCGTCGCTCCCAACGGCTCGGGGAAAACCACCCTTCTTGAAGCGCTGTCGGGCCAATTTCCCACCCGTATCCACTCGGGAAGCCTGGCGGCAGACGGAATCAGCCAACGTCGATCAGCCGAATTTGCAGAACTCGTCTACCTGAGCTCTTCAGGCGGCACGGATCTCTATCCCACGCTATCGGCCATCGAGCACCTTGCTTTCGTTAGGGAGGCGTGGAAATCGGCCACCGACATCGACTCGCTCTGCAGCTCCCTCGGAATCTCCCCATATCTCGACAAGCCGACCCGTAAACTCTCGACAGGAATGAAGCAGCAGGTAAAGCTTGCCATGGCGATAGCGACCGATTGCCCGTACCTCATCCTCGATGAACCGCTGAACGGCCTCGATCCGGGAAAACGGAAAACCTCCTGCGACGCGATGCGCGGCGAAGTGGCGCGGGGACGCAGCGTGCTCATTTCAAGCCATCTGCTCGACGACCTGGCAGACCTCACCAACTCGTTCTACTTCATCGAAGCCGGCACGCTCGTGGAAAAGATCAAGTCGTCCTCGCAGACGCTCAAGCAGGAATACCTCGATACATACGAAGTAGGTGAATGACATGATAGGCAAGAGCTATGCAAAGATAGCGATTGTTGGCTCTGTACTTTGTCTTGCAATGGTTCTATGTGCATCATTTGCGAGGTATAGGTCCGAGCAATCGTTTATCGATGGCGCTGAGAACGGTTTTGGCATAGACGGGATGTATGTCAACGATGGCGCGACCAGGCCGTCTATGGCGATTCTTGCAGGCGAAGACATGGAATGGCAAATCTGTAATGACGATGGCTCTTGTCTGAGTGGTCGTTTGGCCGCAACGAGCGACCCGAATTCGTTCGATCTTCTCGACAATGATGGAGCGGATTGCGGTTCAGTTCACCTGTCGTATGCATCACGAGATGGGATGGACGGCATTCTCTACGTCTCCCACGAGTCTGGCGATTTCAAGATGCGCAGGACTAACCGAGTGCCGGCTTTTTTCGAGGAGTGAGAATTCCCGGCGGTCTGCCGATCAGGCCGCCGGGGTATTGAACCCCGCATTCATCCGTACACACACGGATGAATGCGGGAAGCGTCCGGATGAAGTTGATAATCAAGGAAACAAAGCCGTTCTGCCTGGGACGGCTTTGGCTTGGACTTTAACTACAACATCGCAATCGACACTTATCAGCTCGCGCAACGCGCATGGCCAAATCTCGGACGTTGGTGCTTGGAGGACCTTCGAGATTTACTGGACATCCAAAACGACGACGCACACTGCGTGCTCGCCGACTGCGAAGACGAGATGGCTGTCTACAATGCGATCAGAAACGGCGTGAAGTCCGGAGAGCTTTCTGTGGAACCGCCGCGCCGTCGCGCGAGCCGACCGGGCAACCCGGGCAATCTGGTCCCGGCTCTCCCGGTCGTATTCCTACGATATCGCCCCTAGATCACCAATGTGTCAGATAAAGAATGAGGCAATGGTTATGATCACGCCTACGGCAGATGCAACGACTGCGCCTTTTTTCCTCTCCTTTAGTCCGACGAATAGGGTTGCCGTAAAGTAAAGGGCGGAAATGCAGGCTATGGCAAGCGAAACGAGTTCCTTGGGCGGTTCCAGCAAAAGGTCGCTAGCAAAGAGTAATGCAAGCAGGGCAAAGCCGATTGTGGTCAAGTATCTCGATTGATTTTGCGACTGCATGGCAACTGCCTTTCAGAACATGCAAGTGAAAAGTCGGTACGATGTCATTGCGGTTGCAAACAAGCCGCCGCTAGGACCGGTTGTCACGAGACCGGCGATAACTTCAGCGGTGCCAGCAAGCTAGAGATCGCGCAGGCAAGCCTCCTCCTTCGGGATCAGCTTGACCTTGTGAGGGACAGGGCGGTTATTTGCAAATCCGTGAGAATCGCACCACGCCTTGGAATATGAATCCGTGCAGCGCCCGCGCTCAAAAGGGGATATATCGTAATTTTCGTCGTAGTTGTCTCCGACGTAGATCTCACTGCTCTCGGCGGGAGATCCCTCGTCGGCATAGGCTGCCGCAACGGGTACAAATGGTGTCATGACAAGGGAGAGGCAAAGAGTTGCTGAGACGATGGAGGCCAGGCATTTCTTCATGGCGGGCTCCTTAATCTGGCCTTTGATAGTTACTCGATATCGCCTCCTTCCGCTTTATATCCGTTGTATTTGGCGTATTTCTTTAATAGGGCAAGAGGTTCTTCCTCTCCTTCGGATAAGCCGATGATGTTTCCTTGATCATCCAGTATGAATACGGACGGAATATGCTCAAGTTCATATTGGTCATACACGGTCTTATCTTAATCTATGTATATGGGAAAGTCTCCTTCATGGACCGAGGCTTCTTCAATTGTGCTGTCCTCGGAAACAGTGAAAAGGTTCTTCCTTAAGGCTGCGAAATTATCAAGTTGTTGCATATCTTCTATGAGAGATTCGCAGTGCTGACACCACGATGCCCAGAACATCAAGATGTTTTCCTCATTAGGTTTTAGCTTGTCAAAATAATTGACGTTTCGGCCGAGGCTGAAATCTTGACCCTTTTTAATGGACAAAGATGAGGGATAAGCATCGTGTTGCGGTTTGATATTGGCGGCGATTAAGACGGCGAAACACACCAGAGCCGCCAAAGTCAGTAAGGCGATAACGCATTTTCTCGGTTTCCAGCTCATAACAGATTCCTCTCTCATGGTGAAACGCATACGTTTTGAAACGGGATACCGCTTCGATTCGTTCCGGACGCGGATGTGGACGTAACTGGTCTCGGTGCCAAGTGCGATTTCAGTGCTGTATATGACTTAACGGGAATGTCCGAGCAGTGCCGGAGTCTCCATCTGGATTGTTCCGACTGGAACATCAGCCCGAATACACTGCATAGTGACTCCGACAAGAAAGTCCCCGGCGTAATCCTTCCCAAGGCATGGCAATAGTCAAGATGCCGCAGCGGCAAGACAAAGACAGATTCCCGCGATAACCCTACGCTCAGCTCGTTTCTATTCACCCTGAGCGAAGGGAGTGTCGCATATGCATGCAGCGGCGCAGAACCTCCGGGGGGGGGGTATCTCCTAGAGGTATCCGCCTCCCGGAGGCCAAGGAATTATCGAGTACGTCCTGATCATCGCGGTCATCGGCCTGGTGATCGTGTTCGCGGGACCCGGCGTGGCCGGAGCCATCCGCAACCAGTTCAACCTGGTCGGCAACACGGTGAACAATGGGACGGTTGGCGGCGTCGAGGGAGGCGCATCCGGCGGAGGGTCTGCAGGTACCGATTCCGCGACCGTCCAGGCGGCTATCGCCAAGGACGCGAAGGACTGGACCCTCGAAGAGCAGAAGGCCGTGGCCGAGGACATCGCCGCGAAGGGCGAGGCATCGTCCGCCTTCGCCAAGGCGGAGGCCGCGATGAATGCAGGGACGAAGTTCTCGATGAAGCTCACCGATGGTCAGACGCTCGAGTACAAGATTATCGGCATCAACCACGATGACTTGGCCGATGGTAGCGGCAAGGCGGGCCTGACGTTCCTCGCCACCTCGACGGGTATCAAATCTCGCGTGAACGCTACCAACACCAATGCCGGTGGCTGGGAGAAGTCGGAACTCCGCGCGAAGATGAACTCCGGCGAGATCTGGAACCTGATGCCCTCCGATTTCCAATCCAAGGTGAAGCCGGTCAGGAAGCTGACGAACAACGTTGATGGAACCGACAAGAATGCCGCCGTGACGGCGACCTCGGACAAGCTGTTCATGCTCAGTTATTCCGAAATCGTCGAGACCCCTTATAGCGGCTGGTCTGGTTATTCTTGGATCGGAAACGAAGGAACCCAGTACGAGGCCTTCAAGGGTAAGGTGACGAACAATTATTCGGGTAACGATTGCCTGAGTGTTGGCGTCGCTTGGTGGGAGCGTTCCTTGAATCCGAGCGCCTCTGCGCTCTTCCTCTATGTCAACAGCAACGGCGATCCGTCGTACAACTACGGCGCGACGAACTCGAATCGCGTCTGCCCAGCTTGGTGCTTCTAGATTCATCTGTTAAGCCCGCACGGCCTGTGCGGGCTTTTCTTTTGGCGGTTACTCGAACGGTTTGATGTTTGTGGCATAGGTTATCGGTTTGAGGAGAAATGGGGTCATACAGCGGCTCTCAGAGCGCCTGCTGCACTCCCCCGCCATTACCCCTGCGGCGTCCTCGTATGGAGCCCATCCTGGTTGGCATATCGTTGCAATCGCTCACTTGTCCACCGGTCAAGTGAGCTACTGGAATAAATACAGCGACACGCTTGTTCGTTACAGTCGCTATATCTGTGTAAATCGCCGCGATAAATACAGTCTGTACTCGACTGTATACCAGCTACGCGTATGTAGATTCATATCGCGTTAATAAATCGGCCCAAGCGTGTGCAAAACGCGCAAGTAGCCGCAAAAGGCGATTATCGCGTAGGTAGGTTTTTGCACCCTGTTGCTTACTGAAAATTAAGCAATTGCTTAAAACAAAAAAGGTCAGGCACTAGGTGCCTGACCTGCAAACTTCTGGTCGGGACGACTGGATTCGAACCAGCGACCCCTTGACCCCCAGTCAAGTGCGCTACCAAGCTGCGCCACGTCCCGAAGCTTTTGTTTGTTGCTCTGCTCTCGCTCGCAACAGGGAGTATATTAACCCGAAACTTTGCCCTTGTGCAAGAACTTTTTTAAATATTTTAAAGCAAGTCCAAAATTGTAGCTGCGAGCTGGGGTTTTGTTAGTACGGGAAGTTCTTGCGTACCCGCCGTGCTCACGATCCAGGCCTTGTTGGTATCGGTTCCAAAGCCCGAATCGGCGCGCGAGACATCGTTGGCGATAATGACATCGCAACCCTTGCGGCCGAGCTTTCGCTGCGCGTACTCCACGACGTTATCGGTCTCGGCCGCAAAGCCGATCACGCACCGCTCCCCCTTCTGGCGCGAGAGCTCAGCCAAAATATCGACCGTCTCGACCAGTTCGATGCGGTCCAGGCGCTCGTTGGCCTTTTTGAGTTTGTGGTCCGCAGGGGCGGCAGGCGTGTAGTCGGCGACGGCGGCCGCGCAAATGGCCGCATCGGCCGTCTGAAAGGCGCTCAGAGCCGCCTGTAGCATCTCTGCTGCGGTCTGCACGCGCACGCACTCCACGCCGCGGCCCACGTCGAGCGATGTCGGTCCCAGCACAAGCGTGACCTCGGCACCGCGGCGAGCGGCCTCCCCCGCCAGGGCGATGCCCATCTTGCCCGACGACCGGTTGCCAATAAAGCGCACCGGGTCGATTGGCTCGTGCGTGGGGCCGGCAGTGATCACGATGCGTTTGCCCGCCAGGTCTTGCGGGGCGGGGTTGAGCACCTCGCAGACGGCCTCGACGATGTCCTCGGGCTCGCTCATGCGTCCCGTGTCCACGTCACCGCAGGCAAGGTAGCCGCTGCCGGGCCCCACCACATGGACACCGCGCTCGCGCAGCGTGGCCATATTGGCCTGCGTCGCCGGCGCCTTCCACATACCGTTGTTCATGGCGGGTGCGACCACGATGGGTCGCGGTGTGGCAAGCAGCGTGGTGGAGATGAGGTCGTCGGCGATACCGTTTGCCATCTTGGCGATGATATTGGCCGTCGCGGGCGCCACGACCACCAGATCGGGCTCCTGCGCCAGCGAAATGTGGTGGATGGGGTCGGAGGGGTCGTCGAACAGGCCCACGGCGACCGGCTCGTTGGTGAGCGCACGGAAGGTGAGCGGGCCCACAAACTCCGTGGCATGCTCGCTCATAACGACCTTGACGCGCGCGCCGCGCTTTTGCAGCAGGCGCACGATATTGCACGACTTATAGGCGGCGGCACCGCCCGGCATGCCCCGCAGGCATACGCTTCCG
>UQMK01000041.1 GCA_900542085.1 uncultured Collinsella sp. | reverse complement strand
ACTCAGATGGCACGTACGCGGGGAACCCCCCCGCCTGTCGACGTCATTAATAATGTGGGGACCCGCCCCATATTTCAACCCCTTTCCCCCCCCCTGCCCCCACCCCACCCCACCACTCCACCCCCTAACTATTGGGCGCCACCCCCGAGCATATGTTCGAAAACACAATATGTTGTGTTTAACGCAAAGGCGGGATGCCACCTGTAGCACCCCGTCTTTCAACCTCAACCTTCAAGTTGACCTTGAGGCGAATTTTAAATCCCTTTATACGCCGTTCACATCGCCCCCCAAACTCCCCCACGCACGGTATGTGCGCCCCACCGCGCCATTGGCCGACGGCGCAAAATGGGACGGACCCCCGATTGCTAAAACGTGTGCAACAGCACGTTCCAGCAATCGGGGGTCCGTCCTCGGATAGCATGTAATTGCAGGTCAGCAGCGTATTAGCGATGTGCCAGCGGGTGGGCCGCCAGGTAAACCTCGGTCAGCTGCGTACGATCGACATGCGTGTAGACCTGCGTGGTCGATATATCGGCGTGCCCCAAGATCTCCTGCAGCACGCGAAGGTCCGCACCGCCCGCAAGCATATGGGTGGCAAAGGAGTGGCGCAACGTGTGTGGATGGAGACCCACCAACCCCACCTGGCGCCCGTAGCGCTCGCATATGACGTGAACACCCTGACGCGACAGACGCCCGCCGTTCTTGTTTAAAAAGACCGCCGGCGTCTCTGTCCCACGGGCATGAGCCGCCAGAAGTCGGCGCCCATCACATATATAGTGCGTCAGGGCACGCGCCGCGCTTCCCACCAAAGGGGCCAGACGCTCCTTGGAGCCCTTGCCGCGAACCAGCACAAAGCCGTCATCGACATGGATATCACTCACATCGAGCCCCACCAGCTCGCTCACGCGCAGGCCGCACCCATACAGCACTTCCAAGATGGCGCGATCGCGCAGACCCATCTCACCATCCGGAAAATCCTGGTCGAGCAATGCCGATACATCCGCCACCGAAAGGCATTCCGGCAGGCGCTCGGCCTTTTTTGGCAAACGCAATGCCGCCGTGGGATTTTGAGCCACAGCCCCATCGCGCACCAGAAAGGCATGCAGACCTTTGACGGCCGCGAGCGCGCGCTCCACCGAGGCATCGGAATAGCCCCCGTCGCGCCGATCGGCGATAAAGTCCTCGATGACCCGCCGACTCACGTCCTCAAAGGATGCAATGCCCATCCGCTCCAGATAGGCACAGTAGGTCGTCAGGTCTCGGCGATAGGCGGCAATCGTGTTGCGCGCCAAGCCCCGCTCGACTGCAAGGTAATCAAGAAACTCCCCCGCCGCCACGGCGAGCGACGAAGGAGCTTCTTCGATATGTTCCCTGTTCGACGGCAACCTTAGTCCGTCGCACGATTCATGGGCGTCACCTGTAGGCGATCGATGCCCTCATGCTGGCCAATCGAGGCACGCACGAACTCACGGAACAGCGGCTGAGGATTGGTGGGGCGGCTCTTAAACTCGGGGTGAGCCTGGGTGGCCACGAACCACGGGTGCACATCGCGCGGCAGCTCGACCATCTCGACCAGACGCTCATCAGGCGAAAGGCCCGAGATGACAAGACCGGCGCCCTCGAGCTGATCGCGGAAGGCATTGTTGAACTCAAAGCGGTGACGGTGGCGCTCGTAGACAAGCTCCTCGCCATACGCCTCACGCGCGAGGGTATCGGCAGCGAGCTTGCATGGATAGGCGCCCAGGCGCATGGTACCGCCCTTCTCGGTCACGTCTTCCTGCGAGCTCATCAGGTCGATTACGCTAAACGGACCGTCCGGATCAAACTCGGAGGAGCTGGCACCGGCAAGGCCGACAACGTTGCGGGCGAACTCGCACACGGCAACCTGCATACCCAGGCAAATGCCCAGATACGGAATCTTGTGCTCGCGAGCAAACTCTGCCGCAAGGATCTTGCCCTCCAGGGCGCGCTTGCCAAAGCCGCCGGGAACCAGGATGCCCGACGCGTCGCCCAAAACCTCATTGACGTTTTCAGCCTCGAGGCTCTCACCATCGACCAGCTGCACATCTACGTGACGATCGTAGAAAACACCTGCGTGATGCAGGGCCTCGATAACCGACAGATATGCGTCGGGAAGCTGAGTGTACTTACCCACGACGGCAATCTTGACCTTGTCGGCGTGATGGTTGGCATGGTTTTGCTTGCGCAGGAACTCATTCCATGCGCTCATATCGCGCTCGCGCGGATCGAGGCCAAGGCGCTCGCAAATGCGCAAGTCAAAGTCCTGCTCGGCAAGCAGCTGCGGCACGTCGTAAATGCTCGCGCAATCCTCGTTGGTAAAGACGCAGTCGGTGTCGACGTCGCAGAAACTCGCGATCTTGCCGCGGATAGCGTCATCAATATGGTGATCGGAGCGCAGCACAATGATGTCCGGCTGGATGCCAAAACTGCGCAGCTCCTTGACAGAGTGCTGCGTGGGCTTAGTTTTAACCTCATGAGCGGCGGCGATATAGGGGACGAGCGATACGTGGATGTAGCAGACGTTCTCGGGACCGACCTCCTTGCGGTACTGGCGGATAGCCTCCACAAACGGCTGCGACTCGATGTCGCCGATCGTACCGCCCAGCTCGGTAATGACAACGTCGGAGCCAGTCTGCTCCTCAATGCGGCGGAACTTGTCCTTGATGGCGTTGGTGACGTGCGGGATCACCTGCACGGTACCGCCCAAAAAGTCGCCGCGACGCTCGCGGGCAATCAGGCTCTTGTAAATGGCGCCCGTCGTAAAGTTGGAATCGCGGGTCAGGTTCTCGTCAATAAAGCGCTCGTAGTGGCCCAGGTCCAGATCGGACTCGTAGCCGTCCTCAGTCACAAAGACCTCGCCATGCTGGAACGGGCTCATGGTGCCAGGGTCGACGTTCAGATACGGGTCGGCCTTTTGCATCGTTACCTTGTAGCCGCGCGACTTGAGCAGACGGCCCAATGAGGCCGCGGTAATACCCTTGCCTAGGGACGAAACCACGCCACCGGTTACGAACACATGCTTGGTCATATTGAGTTACCTGCGCTTCCCGTAGAAGTTGTCCATACACATCTTACGGGTCTTCATTGTAATACTCGGACCGCAAACCGTTCGCATCTTTTCTCGCGCGCGCTCGCATTTCTCCATCTCGAAACAAAACGCCGCCCGGGACCCAAGCGGCGTAACAACAACTTAGGCGGCAGATCGCTACCGATCGGCAAGCTCGTCCCTGAGCATATCCCGAACGAGCATACCCGCGCGGATGCCTTTCAGATACCACCCGCCGCGCTCGGTAAGGCAAATACCATTTGCAAGCTGACCGCCATCCTCGCTATAACGCGAAACGACCTCAATCAAGCCGTCAGAATCCAAGCGCTCAATTGCGGCGCGGGCTCGATACGGAGACACCCCAACGTGCTCCGCAAGCGTTTTGCGCGAGAAGCCATATGTCCCGCCACTTTCGGATTGCTGGGCAATCTCCATCAACACCAGCACTTCGACACGCTTCATATCGTTGACACTCGCACGACCCTTGCCCGCCATGGCAGCCTCCTCTAACCGAGCACGAGCATCCAGCGCGCCGTGCACGACCGACACACCTCACGATGGCAGGTAATATCCATCATGCGGCATCCCGCTAAGGATGAAACAGTTTTAGGGTCATTGTATACCGCCTAAATCGTTTCCAGGCAGGTAAACGGCTATTTTTCGCCGAAATAGGCGCTATATTGATCAAAAAGCCGTACCGGGCGCTAACCCGATACGGCCAAAATGCAATGCAATTAACGCAGTGCTTCAAACTTAGCGATGGAAAAAACCGCGACGCTCAAACTTGGGCTCGCAGCACACGTTGATACCCAGTTTACGCAACACCGTCTCGTCCGTCGGCGAAATAATCACGCTAAAGAAGGCATCGCAACCGCGCAGCTGCTCCAGACCCGAAAGGACACGAGCGGCCGTCTCGCTCGTGGCAGAGGTGATCGACAGCGCCATAAGCGTCTCGTCGGTGTGGAGGCGCGGGTTTTTGCTGCCCAGGAAATGCGTCTTAAGCTTGCTGATGGGCTCGATCGCCTCGTCGCTGATGACTTCAAGCTCAAGGTCGACGCCCGAGACGTGCTTGAGGGCGTTCATGATCAGCGAACTTGCAGCGCCCAAGCGCGTTGATGTCTTACCGGTCACAACGGAACCGTCCGGCATGACCATGGCGCCCACGGGACTGCCCGTCAGCTGCTCCCTGGTAAGGGCGGCCGATCGTGCCGGCGAGTAGTTCTTATCGATGCCGGCCTTCTTCATAATAATCTTGAGACGGTCGACCTGCTCATCGCCCACGCCGGTACGTCGCACATTTTCGACCGCGGTAAAGTAGCGGCGGACGATCTCCATCTTGGAAGCGTCGCGGCAGGCATCGTCATCGGTGATGGCAAAGCCGACCATATTGACGCCCATGTCCGTGGGGCTCTGGTAGGGGCTCTTGCCCAAGATCTTTTCCATCAGGGCACGGACCACCGGGAAGGCCTCGACGTCGCGGTTGTAGTTGACCGTAGTCTTGTTGTAAGCCTCAAGGTGGAACGAGTCAATGATATTGGCATCGTCGAGGTCTGCCGTGGCGGCCTCATAGGCAATATTGACCGGATGCGTCAGAGGAAGATTCCAGACCGGGAAGGTCTCAAACTTGGCATAACCGGCGGCGGTGCCGTGCTTATGCTCGTGATACAGCTGTGAGAGGCAGGTGGCGAGCTTGCCCGAGCCAGGGCCGGGCGCCGTCACGACAACGAGCGGACGCGTGGTCTCGACGAACTCGTTCTTGCCGTAGCCTTCGTCAGAAACGATCAGATCGACGTCGTGCGGATAGCCCTCAATGGGATAGTGCAGCTTGGCGGGAATGCCGAGTGCATTCAGACGATTGCGGAAGACGTCGGCAGCGGGCTGACCGGCATACTGCGTGATAACCACGGCCGCGACAGCAAAACCGTTGCCGCGGAACAGGTCGACCAGGCGCAAGACGTCCTCGTCATAGGTAATGCCCAGGTCGCCACGGGCCTTGTTCTTCTCGATATGGTTTGCATTGATTGCGATGATGACCTCGACGTCGTCGGCAATGCTCTTGAGCATGCGGAACTTGCTGTCCGGCTCAAAACCCGGCAGCACGCGACTCGCATGATAGTCGTCAAACAGCTTGCCGCCAAACTCCAAATAGAGCTTGCCACCAAACTGCGAGATGCGCTCCTTAATATGAGCAGCCTGCAGCTCGATGTACTTCGCGTTGTCGAAACCCTGGCGCATGTGTGGCTCCCGTCCCGTTTCCATTTAATGTCCTAGGCGATTATAACGGAGCCCGCCCTCCCCGATACCCAGACCATCAACAGGCACCAACCAAACACGCTCACCACAACCACCGGGGACCCGGGATAGCCAATTTGGGACGGGAAACAAGTCACTCAGCACCAACAATGAAAACATCGCAGGCAGAGCTGAAGCCAGCGAACGGGCACCAGAGCGAGCAAGCTTCCCCCTGCGCCAACAAGGGGAACGTCGCAGGTGGAGCATAAGTCAGCGAAAGCCCGTCAGAGTGAGCAAGGTGACGTGAAAGAGGAGGGCATAGGCCTTTTGGCCATGCCCGACGATTGAACGTCAGATTGCCGCTCTGGCGGGTTTGCAGCGTCGACCGGTTCCGCGGTTTGGTAAAACCGCGGAACAAAAAAGCGCCCCCTCCCGCGCACGGAACGGGAGGGGGCTAAAGGTAGGAGTCTACCGGTGGGTTGACCCCACCGGACAGACGATGACCAGGTGATCCTTTACAGGATCGTCAAGGTTTCCGTGGGGTACCCGTTGGGTACTTAGAGCATCACGCAAGCGACGGTCAGGATGATGGCGCAGACGACGGAGAGAGCGACGATGAGCTTAAGGGCAAACTTGAGCCAGGTCGTCCACTCGATCTTGGCCAGGGCGAGACCGCCCATGATGGCGCCGGAGGTCGGGGTGAACAGGTTCACAACGCCGATGGCAGAGGAGAAGATCATGACCATGACCTCGGGCGAGAAGCCGAGCTTAACAGCCAGCGGTCCCATGATAGGCATGGAGACGGTAGCCATACCAGAGGTCGAGGGGATCAGGAAGGACAGGCCGAAGTAGACCAGGAAGCTCATGGGAGCGAAGATCACGCCGGACAGGCCAGCCAGAGCATTGGCGGCAGCGTCGAGGACGTAGACGTCGAGGCCGGTGTTAGCCATGAGGACGGAGATACCACGGGCGAGGGCGATGACGAGAACAACGGACATCATGTCGGCAGCGCCGGTGATGAAGGTGTTAACGATCTGCTTCTCGGACAGGCCACCGATGATACCGATCAGGACGGCCATGAGGAAGAACCAGGTGGAAGCCTCGTCGAAGTACCACTGACCAATGGGCAGGCCGGTGATCAGGGCAGACCAGCCCTGGACGACGGCGTTACCGTCGGCGTCGTAGACAGCGCCAGCGTCGAAGAAGTTGGCGACGCCCTCGTTGAGGTCGGCCAGCGGAATGAAGCCGACGATCATGACGACGAAGGTGAAGGCAAAGGCGATCAGAACACCCTTCTGACGACCGGTGAGCTTGACCTCATTGTGAACCTCGGAAGCAGCCTTGCCGTGAGCCTCTTCGGCGTCCTTGAGCTCCTGCATCGACAGGATGGTGGAACCCTTGTCAGCCTTGACCTTCTTGGCATAGCTCATGACGAAGAAGATGGACATGGCAGTGGTAACAATCCACAGGACGGCACCGAGGCCGATGATGATGGACTGGTTGACCTCAATGCCAACGCCGGTCAGAGCGTCGACGGCAGCGCCGACGGCAAACGGGTTAACCGTGGAGCCCAGGCAGCCGCAGCCAGCGCCGAGCAGGACGGTGGCGGCACCGACCATCGGGTCGAAGCCAGCGGCCATCATGGTAGCGGCAAGCAGGGCGTAGAAGGGAACGGTCTCCTCGCACATACCATAGGTGGTACCACCGAGGGAGAAGATGAGCATCAGCACGGGAATGAGCATGATCTCGTTGCCCTTAAGCTTCTGCACCAGAACGGCAATGCCGTTGTCCAGGGCGCCGGTCTCGGTCATCATGCCGAGGAAGCCGCCCAGGATCATAACGAAGAGGCAGACGGGCAGAGCGTCAGCGAAGCCCTTAATCGGGGCGGTGCAGAAATCGCTCAGACGGGCGGCAGTAACCTCGCCGCCGGACGTGCCGGAGACGATAACGGTAATCACTGCAACAATTGCCAGCAGAGCAAGAAGAATGGTGAACGATGAAGGCATACCGCGCTTTTTCTTAGCGGTCTCAGTCATAGTTCTCATCCCCCCTTCATAAATCATTTACTGATCTCGCCCGAAGCGGCTCTTCCGTGCCGTGCCTGCCGCTAGATGCGAGATTTTTACCAGATAAAACCGCTCGGGGTGTGCAGTAATACACCCCGAGCAAGATGCTAGATGCTCTTACTTGAGCGTGGCGTACATGACAGCCTTAATGGTGTGCATGCGGTTCTCGGCCTCGTCGAAGACCTTGGAAGCGGGGCTTTCGAAGACCTCGTCGGTGACCTCCTGCTCGGTGATGCCGAACTGCTCGCACTTCTCGGCGCCAATGGTGGTGTTGGTGTCGTGGAAGCTGGGCAGGCAGTGCAGGAAGATGGCACCCGGGTTAGCCATAGCCATGACCTCGGAGGTGACACGATACGGGGTGAGCTGAGCGATGCGCTCGGCCCAAACCTCGTCGGGCTCGCCCATGGAGACCCACACGTCAGTGTAGATAACGTCGGCACCGGTGACGCCGTCCTTGACGTCGGTGGTCAGCTTGATGGTGCAGCCGTTAGCCTCGGCGATGGGCTTGCAGGCCTCGATGACGTCGTCAGCGGGCATGCACTCCTCGGGGCCGCAGGCCACGAAATTCATGCCGAGCTTGGAGCAGACAACCATGAGGGAGCGAGCAACATTGTTCTTGCAGTCACCCATGAAGACGAGGGTCTTGCCCTTGATGTCGTAGTTGAAGTTCTCCTGGACGGTCAGGATGTCGGCAAGCATCTGGGTGGGGTGCCACTCAGTGGTCAGGCCGTTCCACACGGGCACGCCGGACTTGGCAGCGAGCTCCTCGACGTCGTCCTGGGCAAAGCCACGGAACTCGATGCCGTCATACATGCGGCCGAGAACGCGAGCGGTGTCCTCGATGGACTCCTTCTTGCCCATCTGCGACGAACCCGGATCGAGGTAGGTGACGCCCATGCCCAGATCCATGCCGCCGACCTCGAAGGCGCAGCGGGTGCGAGTGGAGGTCTTCTGGAAGAGCAGAACGATGTTCTTGCCCTCGAGATAGCGGTGCGGAACGCCAGCGCGCTTCATGTCCTTGAAGTTCTTGGAGAGCTTGAGCAGGTACTCAATCTCCTCGGTGGTGAGGTCGAGGAGCTTGAGGAAGCTACGGCCGGAGAGGTTAACACCCATGGTTCGATTCCTTTCGAAGAAATGAATTACGTAAGTATTAGTGTCGCCCGGTTGACGGGCGACACCGGTGCGGTTGTAGGGGGACCGCACCGGAAACGGAAAGACTTAGAGGTCCTCGCGCCAGAAGGGCATGCTCATGCAGCGCGGGCCGCCGCGGCCGCGGGAGAGCTCGGCGGAGGGCACGACGAGAAGGTCCAGGCCCTCCTTGTACAGCACGTCGTTGGTGACGGTGTTGCGGGCGTAGACGCAGATCTTGCCGGGCTCGACGCACAGGGTGTTGGAGCCGTCGTTCCACTGCTCGCGGGAGGCCGCGATCGGGTCGCCGCCGCCGCAGGGGATCAGCTTGACCTGGTCGACGCCGGTGGCGTCCTCCAGGACGTGCTCGAGGGTGTCCTCGATCAGGCGGATGTTCACGTCGCCCGGGTTCTTGCCGGCGGTCAGCTCGTAGACGCGCAGGGTGCCCATGATGGCGGGGTGGATCGTGAACTTATCGACGTCGATCTGGGTGAAGACCGTGTCGAGGTGCATGAAGGCGCGCGAGACCGGGATGTCGAAGGCCAGGATGCGCTCGACCTTGGAGTCGGAGTTCCAGAAGATGTTCTGGGCCATGACGTCGATAGCGGCGGCCTGGGTGCGCTGGGAGATGCCGACGGCGAGGGTCTTCTCGTTGATGTTCAGCACGTCGCCGCCCTCGGTGTGGAACTGGCAGTCGCGGCGGAAGTACAGGGAGACGTCCTTGTAGTCGGGGTGGTACTTGAAGACGTACTTGCCGTACAGGGTCTCGCGGTTGCGGGTGACCGAGTACATGCGGTTGAGGTTGACGCCCTCGCCGACGACCGCGAACGGGTCGCGGGTGAAGTAGAGGTTGGGCATCGGGTCGATGATCAGGTCGGACTCGGACTCGGAGTTGACCAGGGAGTCGAGGGTCGTGGACGCCGTGAGGGGCATGTCGATCTCGGCCTTGGTCATGCCGGCCATGGTCTTCTTGACGAACTCGAGGTTGTCCTCGATGGAGTCCAGCTTCTCGCGGACGATCTGCGGCATGTG
Organism: uncultured Collinsella sp.; assembly: GCA_900542085.1. Taxonomy (GTDB): domain Bacteria; phylum Actinomycetota; class Coriobacteriia; order Coriobacteriales; family Coriobacteriaceae; genus Collinsella. Next base: position 3,527 of record UQMK01000041.1, on the reverse strand, counting down.
CTGGCCGCGGATGCCGGCCTCGGCGATGTACTGGTCGGTGAACTCGGCGCGGGCGCCGGGGACCTGGTCGAACACCTCGGCGACGAGGTTCTCGAGGTAGAGCACCTCGACGCCCTGGTCCCTCAGGATCTGGGCGAAGGTGTCGTGCTCCTGCTGCGCGACCTCCAGGAACGGGACGTCGTCGAACAGGAGTCGCTCGAGCTCGTCGGGCGGCAGGTTGAGGAGCTCGTCGCCGGGACGGTGCAGGCAGACCTTCCTGAGCTTGCCGATCTCGGAAGGCACGTGCAGACCTTTCGTCATGGCCTCCTACCTTTCTTTCGGGCCTTTCGGCCGATTCGTTAGCGCCCCTCCGTGTGAGGCGTTATTGCTGACGACATATTTATATCCAAAATCAGTCTATACTTCCACCTTGCCCCCGAACGGTTTTATATGAGGGGCGAACGGCATACACATATACTTCATGCATGGCACACTTTGATTTAATAAAGTTTATTTACGTGCTTAAACGCTTTTTTAACCGAAAAATCAATTGAAACTAATCTTTGTTAAACCACCCTCAAATTGCATATTTCATGCAACGATATGAATAGAACTCGCAATTCTCGCTGTGTCTCAACCATTTTGATTTTTATTCAGAAAAAAGTGAGTCCTATTCATTTTTAGCAAACAGATTACCGTTTACCAGACGCTGGATACCGTTCACCGGAAGCTCAGTATAAGGCCCGTCGAATACCCGATCTAACTTGCGTCTTCATTTGTAACAACTTGACTTTTCCGGCGGCAAAGACAAACAGACCCGCTCCCCAAAAGGGAGCAGGTCTGCATTCGGTACACCTAGGGCCCAGTAAGGTTTAGGCCTTCGAGAACCTCAAGGGGCTAGCGATCGAACTCGGCCAGTGCCTCACCCAGAAGCCTCAGGCCCTCGCGAAGAACATCTTCGCTCGCGCAGTAGCCCAGGCGCGCTCCGCAGGGAAGCTCAAAACGGCTACCGGGGACCAACAGCACTCCCCTCTCGGCCAGCAGGCGCTTGCAGAACTCCTCGTCATCCTCGGAAATATCCAGCTGGATAAACGAGGTGGACACGCCCTGTGGGGCCGTCCAGGAGACACGATGCTGCGTATCAATCCAAGCCTGTGCGATATCGCGGTTGCCAAACACGATCTTGCGGTTGCGCTCGAGAATCTTATCCTTGTGCTCGAGCACGTAGGTCGCCAAAGCGTCGTTAAACACGCCGCCGCAGATCATGGTGTAGTTGCGGTAGGTGCGGATGCGGTTGGACACCTCTTCGTCCGCAACGACCCAGCCCACGCGGGCTGCAGGCGTCGAATAGGTCTTAGACACCGAGTTGGTGACGATGGCTTTCTCGTACACATCGGCCATCGATATAAAGGACTCGGTGTTCTCGAGCGGCAGATACACCTCGTCGCACAGCACGTAGGCGCCCACCGAACGGGCAATCTCGGCAATCTGGCCGAGTGTATCGGCATCAAGCACCGTACCGATGGGGTTCGATGCGTTATTGATGCAGATGAGCTTCGTGTTGGGGCGAACAAGGCGCTTGAGCTGTTCGATATCGGGTTTCCATCCGAGCTCCTGGCGAAGCTCCCAATACTCGACCTCGGCGCCGAGCGTTCGCGGAATCTCATAGAGCGGCGCATAGGTAGGCCACTCGGCAATCACGTGATCGCCGGGCTCGACAACGGCCATGATGGCGTTGAGGTTGGCGCCCGTGCAGCCATTGGTCTGCAGAATGTGATCGGGATTGACCTCGCGACGATACAGCTTGGCGACCTCGGCCTTAAACTCCGGCGAACCCTCGATCCAGCCGTAGTTCATCTTCTCACGATCCAGGCGCTCGTAGAACGTGGCGCCGTCCTGCTCGTCGAGCGCGCGAAGCTCGCCCATGGTCAGCGACGAGATCGTCGACTGGGCAATGTCCCACGTAGCGCTCTTCTCCCAAACGTTAAGCCATTCCTCAACGCCAATCGTCTTGATATCCATGACTAGGCTCCAATCGCTAGAACACGGGGATGATGCCGGCAAAGGTCATGGGAATCGAGATGATGCCCAAAAGGCAAAGAAGCCGACACCGTTGGGGTATCAACGTGACCGCCTCTAGACATAAGGGACACCTTATCTGATGTTAATTTAGCTTATTAGACAAGAATGGGGCGGTGCGAAAAACCCGCACCGCCCCATTGGGAGACATCTAATGGCAGCTAGATGTTTGTATTAAGACCCGTACGGTCTATGAAAACCTTAGAGGTCCTCGCGCCAGAAGGGCATGCTCATGCAGCGCGGGCCGCCGCGGCCGCGGGAGAGCTCGGCGGAGGGCACGACGAGAAGGTCCAGGCCCTCCTTGTACAGCACGTCGTTGGTGACGGTGTTGCGGGCGTAGACGCAGATCTTGCCGGGCTCGACGCACAGGGTGTTGGAGCCGTCGTTCCACTGCTCGCGGGAGGCCGCGATCGGGTCGCCGCCGCCGCAGGGGATCAGCTTGACCTGGTCGACGCCGGTGGCGTCCTCCAGGACGTGCTCGAGGGTGTCCTCGATCAGGCGGATGTTCACGTCGCCCGGGTTCTTGCCGGCGGTCAGCTCGTAGACGCGCAGGGTGCCCATGATGGCGGGGTGGATCGTGAACTTATCGACGTCGATCTGGGTGAAGACCGTGTCGAGGTGCATGAAGGCGCGCGAGACCGGGATGTCGAAGGCCAGGATGCGCTCGACCTTGGAGTCGGAGTTCCAGAAGATGTTCTGGGCCATGACGTCGATAGCGGCGGCCTGGGTGCGCTGGGAGATGCCGACGGCGAGGGTCTTCTCGTTGATGTTCAGCACGTCGCCGCCCTCGGTGTGGAACTGGCAGTCGCGGCGGAAGTACAGGGAGACGTCCTTGTAGTCGGGGTGGTACTTGAAGACGTACTTGCCGTACAGGGTCTCGCGGTTGCGGGTGACCGAGTACATGCGGTTGAGGTTGACGCCCTCGCCGACGACCGCGAACGGGTCGCGGGTGAAGTAGAGGTTGGGCATCGGGTCGATGATCAGGTCGGACTCGGACTCGGAGTTGACCAGGGAGTCGAGGGTCGTGGACGCCGTGAGGGGCATGTCGATCTCGGCCTTGGTCATGCCGGCCATGGTCTTCTTGACGAACTCGAGGTTGTCCTCGATGGAGTCCAGCTTCTCGCGGACGATCTGCGGCATGTGCTGGCCGCGGATGCCGGCCTCGGCGATGTACTGGTCGGTGAACTCGGCGCGGGCGCCGGGGACCTGGTCGAACACCTCGGCGACGAGGTTCTCGAGGTAGAGCACCTCGACGCCCTGGTCCCTCAGGATCTGGGCGAAGGTGTCGTGCTCCTGCTGCGCGACCTCCAGGAACGGGACGTCGTCGAACAGGAGTCGCTCGAGCTCGTCGGGCGGCAGGTTGAGGAGCTCGTCGCCGGGACGGTGCAGGCAGACCTTCCTGAGCTTGCCGATCTCGGAAGGCACGTGCAGACCTTTCGTCATGGCCTCCTACCTTTCTTTCGGGCCTT
>UQMK01000040.1 GCA_900542085.1 uncultured Collinsella sp. | reverse complement strand
TAGCGGATGTTGTCCATCACGGTGCCGGTGAACAGGTTCACGTCCTGCAGCACGACGCCCAGCGAGCGGCGCAGATCGGCCTTGCGGATCTTATTGACGTTGATGCCGTCGTAGCGGATCTTGCCATCGGCGATGTCGTAGAAGCGGTTGATGAGGTTGGTGATGGTCGTCTTGCCGGCACCGGTGGCGCCGACAAACGCGACCTTCTGGCCCGGCTTGGCAAACACGGACACGCCGTGCAGGACCTCGTGGTCGGGCGTGTAGCCAAAGTCGACGTTGTCCATGACCAGGTCGCCGCGCAGCGGTACGTACTCGATCTCGCCGGTTGCGCGGTGCGGATGTTTCCATGCCCACATGCCGGTGTGGTGGTCAGCCTCCTCGAACTCCCAAGTCTCGGGGTTCACCTGTGCGTTGACGAGCGTCACGTAGCCTTCGTCGGCCTCGGGCTTCTCGTCGATGAGCTCAAAGATGCGGTCGGCGCCGGCGAGGCCCATGACCACGGCGTTGATCTGCTGCGAGATCTGGCCGATCTGTCCGCAGAACTGCTTGGTCATGTTGAGGAACGGCACCACGACGGCGATGGACAGCGCCATGCCCGAGATACTCAGGTTGGGCACGCCCAGCGCCAGGAAAATGCCGCCCGCCAGTGCGACCAGCACGTAGAGCAGGTTGCCCAGGTTCATAAGGATGGGCATGAGGATGTTGGCGTACATGTTGGCCTTCTGGGAGACCTCGAAGAGCTTTTCGTTGCGCTCGTCAAAATCGGCCTCGGCGGCAGACTCGTGGCAGAACGCCTTGACGACCTTCTGGCCGTTCATGACCTCCTCGATATGGCCCTCGACCACGCCAAGCTCGGTCTGCTGCGCAATGAAGAAGCGCGCGGAGTTGGATCCGAGCAGCTTGGTCATAAAGGTCATAAAGGCGACGCCGGCGATGATGACCAAGCACATCCACACGCTGTAGTACAGCATGATAAAGAACACCGTGACGATGATGATGATCGTCATGAGCAGGTTGGGCAGCGACTGGCTGATCATCTGACGCAGCGTGTCGATGTCGTTGGTGTAGTGGCTCATGATATCGCCGCGCTGGTGCGTGTCGAAGTAGCGGATCGGCAGGTCCTGCATGCGGTTGAACATCATCTCGCGCAGCTTCTCGAGCGAGCCCTGCGTGACGATAGCCATGGCGCGGTTCCAGAAGAGCGAGGACAGGACGCCGACGCCGTAAATGCAGGCGAGGGTGGTCACGAGCTGCGCGATCTTGGGCTGCGCGGCTCCCCAATCGCCCGACTGCCACGATTCGCCAATAATTTGCAGGGCGCTCTGCAGGAAGGTCGCGCCGATGGAGTTGATGATGGCGCAGAGCACCACGCCGGCGACGACGAGGGGCAAAAGCACGGGATAGAAGCCAAAGAGCGTCTTGATGAGGCGCGACATGGTGCCGCCCTTGCGGTTGAGCGCGCGCTCGGCGGTCGTTGCCTTACTCATGGGCCTCGCCTCCTTCCTGGGTCTGAGCTTGCGTTGCGGTCATGTCGGTGTTGTCTGCCGCCGTGTTCGCGTCGCCAGAGACGTCGTCGGCGTCTTGCGTACCTTCGGCAGACATCTTGTTTTGCGAGGTAAAGGTCTCGCGGTAGATCTCGCTTGTCTTAAGCAGCTCGTCATGGTTGCCGATCTGCGCGATACGGCCACCCTCCATGACGACGATGCGGTTTGCGTCCTGCACGGAGCTGATGCGCTGGGCGATGATGAGCTTGGTCGTGTTGGGCAGATAGCTTGCCAGTCCTGCGCGGATCTTTGCGTCGGTCTTGGTGTCGACGGCGCTCGTGGAGTCGTCCAGGATCAAGATCTTGGGGCGACGCAGCAGGGCGCGTGCAATGCACAGGCGCTGCTTCTGACCGCCCGAAACATTAGAGCCGCCCTGTTCGATCCAGGTGTCGTAGCCCTTGGGGAAACCGTCGACAAACTCGTCGGCGCAGGCCAGATGCGCTGCCTCGCGGACTTCCTCGTCGGTGGCGTTCGGGTCGCCCCAACGCAGGTTCTCGGCGATGGTGCCGCTAAACAGCACGTTTTTCTGCAGCACCATGGCGACCTGGTGACGCAGCGCGTCCAGGTCGTAGTCGCGCACGTCCACGCCGCCCACGCGCACAGCGCCTTCGGTGGTGTCGTACAGGCGGGCGATGAGGTTAACGAGCGTGGACTTGGCCGAGCCGGTGCCGCCGATGATGCCGATGGTCTCGCCGCTCGTAATGTGCAGGTCGATATCGTCGAGCGCCTGGCGCTTCGCATGCTTGGAATACTTAAAGCTCACGTGGTCAAAGTCGATGGAACCGTCGGCAACCTCGAGCACGGGCTCGGCGGGATCGGCGATCGTGGGCTCGGCGGCCAGCACCTCGGCAATGCGGTGTGCCGATTCGTCGGCCATGGTCACCATGACAAAGATCATCGACAGCTGCATCAGGCTCATGAGAATCTGGAAACCATAGGTAAAGGTCGAGGAGAGCTGGCCCACGTCGAACAGCGTGCCCTGGCTCGTGATGATGAGCTTGGAGCCCAGGTAGATGATGACGACAAACGCGCCGTTGACGCAGATGTTCATCATGGGGTTGTTAAAGGCGAGCAGCTTCTCGGCGCGGGTGAAGTCCATCTGGACATCGCGCGCGGCGGCCGCGAACTTCTCCTTCTCAAAGTCTTCGCGTACGTAGCTCTTAACCACGCGCATGCCGGTGACGTTTTCCTCGACGGACTCGTTAAGGGCATCGTACTTGTGGAACACGCGCGAGAAGATGGGGCGCACCTTAAAGATGATAAAGAACAGCCCAAAGCCCAGCAGCGGAATGATGACCAGGTAGACCATGGCAACGCTGCCGCCCATGATAAATGCCATGGTAAAGGCGAAGATCAATACCAGCGGCGCGCGCACGGCGATACGGATGATCATCATAAAGGCCTGCTGCACGTTGTTGATGTCGGTGGTCAGGCGCGTGACGAGCGAGGAGCTCGAGAACTCATCGATGTTGGCAAAGCTGAACGTCTGGATCTTGTAGAACAGGTCGTGACGCAGGTTCTTGGCGAACCCGCAGCTCGCATGGCTGCAGGTGACGCCGGCCGCGGCGCCAAAAGCAAGCGACGTCAGCGCGATGAGCACCAAAAAGCCTGCGGTGGGAAGCATCTCGGCTACGGTGGCGCCGTCTTTGATGGCGTCGATCAGGTTGGCGGTGATAAATGGAATCAGCATCTCGCAGAGCACCTCGCCAAGCACGAGCAGCGGCGTGGCAACGGTGACTTTCATATAGTCGCGGATGCTTCCCATGAGGGTTTTAATCATCCAGTTCCTCCCAGGTTACGCGGATTTTATCGAGCATTTCGGCGAGGTCCTCGCGCTCGTCGTGGGTGAGCGCGCTAAAGGCCCGTTCTCTAAAGCGAATGCGGGCTGCCTGGTCGATGCGGGCGTTTTCCCGGCCGGTTTCGGTCAGGCGAATGGTGAGTTGCCGTCGATCCTTGGGGTTACGGCTGCGCTCGATGAGGCCGTTGAGCTCGAGCTTGGACAGGATCTCGGAAAGCGATCCCGGCTTGAGGTCAAAGTGCATGCCGAGTTCCTGCTGCGACATCTCGCCGCCGGGTTGCTTGGCCAGCAGGCAGATGATGGGCGCCTTGCCGGACACGCCTCCGCCATGAAAATGCATGTAATGGCCGCAAAAGCCCAGGCCGCTCAGGATGCGCTTGGCGAGTTTGTCTTCGGCGCTGACCGCTTCGGGTATGTCTACCGGTTGCGACGAGTCACCGCCGGGCTCATGCGGAAGGACGAGTGGTTCAACACACATATCTAAGCTTCGCTCCTTTCTTTAGTTAGGTAGTTGAATTGTTTTGTGCCTAACCAATTTAGGAGCACGGTAAATAAATGTCAAGGTACCAAACTTTATAGTTACGGCGTTTTGCCAAACGCCGTAACCGCTCGACGCTGCAAGCGTTCCTAAGCGGCAATCTGACGTTCAATCGTCGGGCATGGCCACAAGGCCTATGCCCTCCTCTTTCACGTCACCTTGCTCGCTTAGGAACGCTTTCGCTGTCCGTCCTCAACCCGTGATTCCGCCACGGTCCGCTTCGGTGCATGTGATCCTTTGGGGACGGAGGAAAAGGGATCATTTTCCGAAACCTTTCCGCAACAATTTGCCCTTCGTGCCGCTCGACTCCGCTCGCAACGTCCCCTGCGCTACACTTAGTCGCACTGTGGCGCTGCCGCGCCGCGCCCGAAACAAGGGAGACCCTCATGAAGAATACTCAGCTGCTGCTGATTAACGATATGTGCGGCTACGGCAAGGTCGCGCTTTCCGCCATGCTGCCGGTGCTGTCGCACATGGGTTACCGTATCCACAATCTGCCGACGGCACTTGTGTCCGACACGCTCAACTACCCCAAGTTCTACATCCACGACACCACCGAGTACGTGCGTCAGAGTCTTGCCATCTGGGAGGAGCTCGGCTTTGAGTTCGACGCCATCTCGACCGGCTTTATCGTGACCGAGGAAGAGACGCGCATCATCTCGAACTTTTGCCACCGCCGCGCGCAAAAGGGCACCAAGGTGTTCGTCGATCCCATCATGGGCGACAACGGCAAGCTCTATGCCGGTGTGCCCGAGTCCACGATCGGTCTCATGAGGCACCTGCTCGAGTGCGCCGATTACGCGGTTCCCAATTACACTGAGGCCTGTCTGCTCACCGATACGCCTATTGCAGAGCAAATCACGCCCGACGAGGCTCGCGTTCTTGTGAACGCCGTGCGTGAGCTGGGTGCCAAGTCGGTGGTCATTACGAGCGCCGTAGTCAATGGCACGAACGCGGTTATCGGTTACGACCATGTGGCGGGGGAGCACTTTACGATTCCCTTTGAGCTCATTCCGGTCTATTTCCCGGGTACGGGCGACACGTTCTCGGCGGTGCTCGTCGGCCGCGTTATGGCAGGCTGGAGTCTGCAGCGCGCGACGTTCGATGCCATGCGTGTGGTGGCTGAGCTTATCGAACGCAATGCCGACCAAGAGGACAAGTCGGCCGGCCTTCCCATCGAGGCCTGCCTGGACGTGATCGACCATGAGTAACATTGGCGAGGGCGGCGTCAAGCCTGCGGGCGAGAACAGGCCGCTCGGCGCGCCGCGTGGCAAGCGGCCGCGTATCCGCGTGAGCTGCGTGGACCAGCTGGGGACGTGCCGCTGCCACCACGGTCACAAGCCGGGCGACGTCTTTGACTTTGACCGAGACCGCGGCAAGATGTGCGCCATGGCCTGCCATGTGGGCTTTCCCTATATCGATATCCTGCGCTATGGCGGAACCGTACCTGGCAACGAGCCTGGTACGGCAAAGTTCTGCTGCCCCGAGGTCGACACCCTCAACGTCTGGCTCGCCGAGATCGTCGACGAGTAGTTGAACGTGGATTTTCTCCCACCGAGAAAATCCACGCTCAATTTGTATGCGGGAGATAATCCACGCTCGTTTTATGCCAATGGCGCACCTCGCGAGCTCGCTTGCCTACAGCTGCTCGAGCATAGCGATGCAACCGTCGAGCACGTCGCGGTAGGTGGCATCGAAGTTGCCGGTGTACCAGGGATCGGCCACGTCGCCGGGGCGCTCGGTCCAATCGAGCAAGCGCGTAATCTTGCCGTCGGGGTCGTCGCCAAAGATGCGACGCAGGCCACGCGCGTTCTCGGCATCCATATAGACAATGTGATCCCAGTCGCCATACTCCGCGCGACGCACCTGGCGTGCGCGGTGGGCAACGACGGGAATCCCGACCTCGCGCAGCTTGGCGACCGTGCCATGATGCGGCGGGTTGCCGATCTCCTCAGTTGAGGTCGCTGCAGAATCGATGACAAACTCGCCCGCGCGCCCAGCGCGGCGCACCAGCTCGGTAAACACCGACTCAGCCATCGTCGAGCGACAGATATTTCCATAGCAGATAAACAGTACACGTTGCATATGCGGTTTCCTTTCGATCGCCATCATCGAGCTCGAGTATCGCATCTGTGCTTACGCCCTCGCCCGCTTGCGCTCCCAGCGAGCCAACTTAATCGTCACCAGCGTAAGCGCCCAGGCCACAAGCGAGAACGCGGCACCAACCGCGCCAACGTAGGCAATGCCAACGCTGCTCACCACGGCGCCGCCCACTGCGGTGCCAAACGAAATGCCGACGTTAAACGCCATGGGTTCTACCGAGCTCGCGAGTACCATCGATTTGGGATGGCGGCTGCGCGCCACGTCCATAAAGTGCGTGATGCATGACACCGAGAACAGGTACATGAGCAGCGCTAGGCTAAAGACAAAGACCAGCGCGAGCGGCATGGTGTCGCCCACGGCAAACAGCCCGAGTAACGCCGCAGCTTGCAGCACAAACGTCACAAGCAGCGCCTTCATGCCAAAGCGCGCGTCGATCCATCCGCCCAAGATGTTCGAGACCAGGCAGAACACGCCGTAGGCCATAAGCGTGGTGCTTGCCTGAACAGTGCCCATGCCCAGCACCTGCTCAAGATAAGGCGTCACGTAGCCGTAGAACACATAGACCGATCCCACGCCAAACAAAAAGATGAGCATGCCGGTGATGATGCTCGGTTCGCGTAGAAGCCCCGCCTGCTCGCGAAAGGTGGCAGGCTCGTCGGTTTGCCCAGCGCGCGGCATAAACGCCACGAGCGCTCCGCAGATCAAAACGGCAAAGGTCAGCGTGCCGTACATGGCCACGTGCCAATCGAGCGTGTCGGCCACGAACTTGCCGATCGAAGTGACAAAGACCATTGCCACGGAAAACGCACCATATACCACCGAGATGGCAAGCGAAGTTTGCTGCGGGGACAGCAGCTCGGGGATGTACGTCACGCCCACGGCGAGCAGTGCGCCCGAGACGGATCCCAGGACAATGCGCGAGATAAACAGTACCTGGAAGTTGGGCGCCAACGCCATGACCAGATTGCCGAGCACAAAGATAATGCTGTAGCACACGAGCAGCTGGTAACGACGGAAGCGCCCCGTGCTGAGCGCAAGCACCGGCGCCGCGATGGCGTAGACCAGTGCAAAAACGCTGATGAGCTGGCCCGCAGCGGCAAGCGATATGCCGAGTTCCGTCGCCAAGTCACTTTCGATGCCGATGACCACGAACTCGGAGCAGCCGAGCGAGAATCCCAGCAGCACGAGCAGCGCCAGGCAGAGCCTGGTGCGCGCGGGGGAGAGCGCGGCGGCGGTTGACTTACTTTTAGGCGTGGTTGCGGCGGTCAAGGTTGTCACTCCAATGTCGCATGAATAAGCGGGATTCAATCCCTGCAACTCTAACAGAATGTGTCAGGTGCCTGCCTCCTTTGTCGCAGGCTGCGCTTGCCTGTATAGTCGCAATACAGGCGAAGATGGTCTCAGGTACATTGCGGGCGACAGGAGATCCCATGGGTATGCACACGACAAAGGTTGTAGTGGGCGAGGGCAAGTTTGCGCTCGAGGCCCAGTTGACGGTGACGCCGCGAGGCATGGCGGTGTACGCCTGCTCGCCGGAGTTTGCGCACCTGGGCGCCACGGCGCAGGCCATTCCTCGCCCCGAGCCCGGCCGTACGGCGACGGTGAGCATCCTGGCCGTTCCGTGCCATCGAGACGAAATTCCGGCGCACGATATTGCGGCGGCGCTGGCCACGCGCTTTGGCGTGCCGGTAGTTGCAAGCACGGGTTTTCATGTGGAGAACGCGACCGCGGACGACTTGCGGCGCATGCTCGATACCACCAAGGAACTCATCGCCGCGCTCGAGGAGGCCGCAGCCCGCATTCTGCGCGCCGGCTGGGATGAGGGCGGCGCAGGCGCCGAGGTCGTGGCGGTCGATGCCGCGACCGGCGAGGCGCTTGGCCCCGTCGACCGCATCGAGGCCCATACCGGCGAGGGAATCCTGCATCAGGCATTTCTGACGCTTCTGGTCGAGGGCCAGGGCGAAGACGCGCGCCTGCTGCTCTGTCGTCGCAGTCCGCTCAAACGCCTGTGGGGCGGGGTGCTGGCCGATGACTGTGCCGGCCATCCGCTCCCCGGGGAAGACGTCGCGGCCGCCACGGCACGTCGCATCAACGAAGAGCTTGGCATCACGCGCGAGCCCGATCAGCTCAAGCACCTCGGACACGTGGTGTACCGCGAGGACCACGGCGACGGCCGCTGCGAGTGCGAATGGTGCGAGGTCTACCTTGCCCATGTTGAGCCGGGCGAGCTGCATATCAACCAAGAGGAGATCTCGGAAGTGCGCCGCGTGGTCCCGTCCGAGCTTAAAGGCTACCTGCAGGGTCACCCCGAGCAGCTGGCCCCCTGGCTCCGCGAGGCTCTGGAGGTCCCCTCCATCCGCGCAGCCCTCGCTATGTGAAAAAAGACAGTCCCTTTGCCACATCCAAACCGTCACAACATTTGATGAAAATCTCGAAAACGAGGAAAAGCGTCGAATGTTGTGACGCTTTTTGTCCAGAGGATCGCTTCTCATCCAAAAATCCCGCTTGACTGTATTGCCGCAACACAGCGCAACGTAAGGGGCGTCCGATAACGGGCGCCCCTTTTTAAGTGGCAACGTGGCCGCGAATCCGGAGCGCCCCCAACAAGAAAGGTGGGGAGATGGAAGCGGAAAAGAAGGCGTTTAAGATCACCAAGCGCGAAATTGGCTTTGTGCTGGGTATCGTTGTCTTTTTGCTGGTGAAGTTTCTTCCTTTGGCGGAGCTGAGCTCGACGGTCGAGCTTACGGTCGGCGGTCAGACCTGTCTGGCGTTGACGCTCGCCACGGTGGTGTTCTGGGCGTGTGGCGTGGCACAGCCGGGCTTTGTGGGCCTGCTCTATTGCGCGCTGCTCGTTCTGTTCAAGGTGTGCGTGGACGACACGGGTGCCGCGAGCATCTCGGCGACGGTCGCCTCCACGTTTAGCTCGTGGACCAAAGCCACCATGTGGCTCGTCATCGGCGCCTACCTCATCGCCAGCGCGGTCAAGGAGTCGGGCCTGGGCGAGCGCATCGCCTATGCGTTTATGCTCAAGTTCGTGCGCGATGCCAAGTCGCTCATCATCTCAATCTTCGCGCTCACCTTTGTGCTGTCGCTGCTGATCCCGCATCCGTTCCCCCGCGCCTTCCTCATCCTCGCCGTCGTCTCGGTCATCGCCGAGTCCGCCGGCTACGGTGACGACGACAAGGGTAAGCTCGGCTTCCTCGTGTTTGCCGCTGCTGCCCCGGGCTCCATGTTCTTCCTGACGGGCGACTCCACACTCAACCCGCTCGTCGCGCAGTACAGCGCCGAGGCCGGCGGCATGAGCCCGTCCTTCGTCGACTGGTTCCTGTACATGAGCGTGCCTATGCTGGTCGCGCTGCTGTGCACCCTGTTCTTGGGCCTCTTCCTCTTTAAGCCCAGCAAGGAGCTCGTCTACGATCGCGAGCAGATCGTGGCCAAGCAGGCCGCGCTCGGCAAGCTCTCCGTCAAAGAGATCCGCACCATCGTGTGGCTTGTCATCGCAATCGCGCTGTGGCTCACCGTCTCGGGCGATTACATCGGCTGGGTGACACTTGCCATCGGCGTCGCGCTCGCCATGCCCATCATCGGCGAGGTCCTCACCCCCGCCAGCTGGAACGCCGTCGACATCAAGTCCCTCATGTTCCTGACGGCTGCTATGGCCGTGGGTTCCGTGGGCGGTGCCACCGGCATGAACGCCTGGATCGCCGATGTCGTGCTTCCCAGCTCCGTGCCCGAGAACATCTTCCTGTTCGTCCTGCTTGTCGCCGCACTCTCCATGATCATCCACATGTTCATGGGTTCGGTCATGGCCGTGCTCGGCGTGTGCGTGCCGGCGTTCATCAGCTTCGTGGCCGGCTCCAGCGTGAGCCCGCTCGCCGTGGCGCTCATCGTCTTCACGTCCATCAACATCCACTACATCCTGCCGTTCCATAACCTGCCGATCCTTATCGGCGAGGGCAAGGACGCCGGCGGCTACACCTCCAAAGAGGCCATGCGCATGGGCATTCCCCTCACCGCGGTCGTCTTTATCGTCGTGCTGGTCGAGGCCGCCTGGTTCCATCTCTTTGGCCTGATGTAAGCGGCCGAGCGCTTGGGCTGTAAACAGCCGAGTGCTCGAACTTCGAGTGCCCGAGCGCCCCATCCATGAGCGCTGCGGCCCCATTACGTTACCAAGCCCGGCGGCATCCTCGCCGCCGGGCACTCTCCCGAAAGGAGCATGCTATGTCCACTACCGATGCTTCCCAGATCCACGACCTGCGCTCCGCGCTCGACTTTTTGCGCGAGATGCCGGGCCAGCTGCTCGAGACCGACACTCAGGTCGACCCGGACGCCGAGGTCTCGGGTGTCTATCGCCACGTCGGTGCCGGCGGCACCGTTATGCGCCCGACCAAAGAGGGTCCGGCGATGGTCTTCAACAACGTCAAGGGCTTTGACGATGCCAAGGTCTGCATCGGCATGCTTGCCAGCCGCAAGCGCGTTGCCGCCCTGCTCGACCTGGACGAGGAGCACCTGGGCCTCGAGATCGGCAAGCGCTTCGAGAACCTGATCGCGCCCGAGCAGATCGCCGAGGGTGCGCACGTCGACTGCCAAGAGGTCGTGTACAAGGCGACCGACGAGGGCTTTGACCTGCGCAAGATCGTTCCCGCTCCTACCAACACGCCCGTCGACGGCGGCCCCTACATCACCATGGGCCTCGCCTACGGCACGAGCCCCGACGGCTCCCAGTCCGACGTGACCATCCACCGCTTCTCCTGCGTCGACAAGGATAAGCTTGCCATGTGGATTACCCCCGGCAGCCGTCACCTGGGCGCGTTCTTTGACGAGTACTGCCAGCGCGGCGAAGACATGCCCATCTCCATCTCCATCGGTTTGGACCCCGCCGTGTACATGTGCTGCGGTTTTGAGGCTCCCACCACACCGCTCGGCTTCAACGAGCTGCAAATTGCCGGCGCCCTGCGCGGCCACGCTGTCGAGCTTGCCGACTGCGTCACCGTTCCGCAGAAGTGCATCGCCAATGCCGAGTACGTACTCGAGGGCTACCTCATGCACGACGAGACCATCAACGAGGACGTCAACGGCCACGGCTACGCCATGCCCGAGTTCCCCGGCTACACCGGCGGCGCCAAGGTCTGCCCGGTGATCAAGATCACCGCTGTCACCACGCGCGTCAATCCCATCATGGAGAGCTGCATCGGCCCTTCGCACGAGCACGTGTCCATGGCCGGCATCCCCACCGAGGCCTCCATTTACAAGATGGTCGAGACTGCTATCCCGGGCCGCCTGCTCAACGTTCACGCTGCCCCCTGCGGCGGCGGCAAGTTCGTTGCCATCATGCAGTTCAAGAAGTCGAGCAAAAATGACGAGGGCCGTCAGCGCAACGCCGCCATGCTCGCCTTCTCGGCATTCTCCGAGCTCAAGCACGTCATCCTTGTTGACGAGGATGTCGATATCTTCGATATGAGCGACGTGATGTGGGCCATGACCACGCGCTTCCAGGCCGACGTGGACCTCATCACCATCCCCGGTTGCCACTGCCACGTGCTCGATCCGTCCAACGACCCCGCGTTCGACCCCACGATCCGCGAGCACGGCATCGCCTGCAAGGCCATCTTCGACTGCACGGTTCCGTTCGACCTCAAGAAGAACTTCATCCGCTCGCAGTTCATGGAGATCGACAAGGACAAGTGGGCCAAGGAGATTGCTTTCTAGTAAGTAGCCCTACCAAGTAGTTAAGGAGCCGTCATGCCTGAGTCTTCTGTCCGCCCCCGTCGCATTGTCGTTGGCGTGTCTGGCGCCAGCGGTGCCGCGCTGGGTCTTGAGTGCCTCAAATGCCTGCGTCAGGCCGGTGCCGAGTCGGCGCTTGTCGTCACGCGCGGGGGAGAGATCACCATCGAGCAGGAGCTCGGCATGACGCTCGACGAGTTTGCCACGCATGCCGATGTGGTCTACGACAACAAGAACATCGGCGCTGCCATCGCAAGCGGCACCTATCCGGTCGACGGCATGATCGTGGCCCCGTGCTCCATGAAGACGCTCGCCGGCATCGCGAGCGGCTACAGCGACAATCTGTTGCTGCGTGCGGCCGACGTGCAGATGAAAGAGCAGCGCCGCCTGGTGCTCATGGTGCGCGAGACGCCCTTCAGTGCGATCCATGTCGACAACATGGCACGCCTGGCGCGCGTGCCGGGCGTCATGCTCATGCCGCCCATGCTCACGTTTTACAACGGCCCCGCCACGCTCGATGAGGCGGTGCATCACATCGCCGCCAAGGCACTCGAGGCCGTCGGCGTGTCGTGCGCCAACTATAAGCGCTGGTCATAGGCATCTTTAGGGTAGGATACGAGTAGTGTTTGAGCCCGCTGCCCCTGTGGGCGGCGGGCTTTTCGTGTCAAAGGGTGTGTCGGGAGGACCTATGCAGACGGGTATGTATGCGATTAGCGAGATGGCGAGCTTGTTTAACGTTTCGCGCCAAACGCTCATCTACTACGACAAGATCGGTCTGTTTAAACCCGCCGTGGTTAACGAAAAAGGCTACCGTTTCTATTCGCCCACGCAGATCCCGCTCATGCGTCTGATCTGCATGCTGCGCGACTTGGGACTGGAACTCGATGAGATCGATCGCCTGACCTCGACGTTCGACATTGGAGAGATGACCGATCACCTGCGCTCGCGGGTGCAGGCGCTCGACGAGCAGATTGCCGGGCTCAAAGCCGAGCGCGCGAGCGTGCAGGAGCGGCTGAGTTTTTACGACGAGGCGGTCTATTGGCGCGAGCGCGAGGGCAAACCGGAGCTCAAGCAATTCGAGCGCCGCTACGTGGTCTTTGAGGAGTTCCCGAGCGATATCGAGCGTGGCCGCTCGATGCTGCACCCCACGCTCATGCGGGCGATTCTGCGCATGCGTGCGCTCACGGGCACACGCCCCATGCGCGGTTGGGGCGCCATGCTGCGTCGCGAGGCGCTGCATTCCGACGACCCCATCGCCGGTGCCGGTTCCTTTGCCGTGTTGCCGCGTGGTGCCGAGGAAATACTGCCGAGCGATCCTGCCGAGCTGGCGGAGATTGGCGTCGAGGTGCTGCCCGAGGGCACGTACCTGTGCATGAGTCGCTGGGGCATGCCGTACGAGCCCGAGGGTATCCGCGCCATCGTGGCCTGCATGGACAGGCACGCGCTCCAGCCCATCGGCAATGCTTTCGATTTTTGCTACCTGGACACCACGAGCTACGACGAGTCTCACCAAGAGGACTTCTGCTGTATCCAAATCCCCGTCGCCCTCAAATAACTTGCGGTGAAATAGTCCCTAAAGGGGGTGCGGACGATTTCTTGGACCGCGCCTAGGCGTATCCAAGCTTCCTGCGGT
>UQMK01000039.1 GCA_900542085.1 uncultured Collinsella sp. | reverse complement strand
AACCGCCCACCCTAGTCGAAAAAGAAAAGCGGGACCCGCCGAGGAATCGGCAGGCCCCGCTTGTACATTGTATCTCGAAAGGAGATAAAACCTTAGCGCTTGGAGAACTGGGGAGCGCGGCGGGCCTTCTTGAGGCCGTACTTCTTGCGCTCGACCACGCGAGCATCGCGCGTAAGGAAACCGGCCTTCTTGAGGTCAGCACGGTAGTCGCCAGCGTTCAGAAGAGCGCGAGCGATGCCCAGGCGCAGAGCGCCGGACTGACCGGAGATGCCGCCGCCATCGCACAGAGCGATAACGTCGAACTGACCGGCGGTGTCGGTCACCTTGAAGGGAGCAAGGGCGTTCTCAACGAGCTGATGACGGCCGAAATACTGCTCGGCGTCACGCTTGTTGATGGTCACCTTGCCGGTGCCGGGGACGAGACGGACGCGGGCGACGGCGTTCTTACGACGGCCGGTACCCTGGTAGACAACGGTGTTCTCAGCCATCTTTAAGCCTCCAGCTCAATCTTCGTGGGGTTCTGGGCAGCGTGCGGATGCTCGGCACCAGCGTAGACCTTAAGCTTGGTCATCTGGGCACGGCCAAGGGTGGTCTTGGGTAGCATACCGCGAACGGCGCGCTCGATGACCTTCTCCGGGTGCTTCTCCATAGCCTGGCGGAAGCTCTCAGCCTTGAGGCCGCCGTTGTAGCCGCTGTGGCGATAATAGGTCTTCGTGTCGGCCTTGTTACCGGTAAGCTGGACCTTATCGGCGTTGATGACGACAACGAAGTCGCCGCAGTCGCTGTTGGGCGTGAACTGGGGCTTGTTCTTACCGCGCAGGATCATTGCGATCTGGGTGGCAAGACGGCCCAGGACAGCACCATCGGCGTCGACGAGAACCCAGTTGCGCTGGACCTCGCCCTGCTTGGCGTAGTGAGTCGATTTCGAAATCACTTAGACTCCTCCATGTACAGTACGTGTTGTTACAGAGATTCACGGGGCTCTGCAAGTAACCCGTCCATATTACCCCGCTCGCCGCCCGAGTCAACAGGTATTTTGGCTCTGACCAGAGTTTCTGCACATGTCATCCATGGGTCATGACGTCGCGACACTAGCGCTCGACAAATGTCTCGATATCACTCAGTAGGCGCTTTGCCTCCTGGCGGCCCTGAATATACAGGTCGAGGAGCTTTGCCGGATCATGCTCAACGTGACCGACCTCGACCGGCTTTTGCGGAGCAACGACCAGCGCGCGGCCCTCGCGCTCATACTTCCACAGATGCATGCGCTGGATGTTATAGCGGTCGTGGCGCGTCTCGATGGCCTCGAGCAGGTAGGGGTAGTCGGCATAGCGGGCGCGTGCAGCGGGCATAAACTCGTAGGGCTTTTTTTCGTACGAGCGGTCCTGCGTGACAATGACAACCGCGCGGTCGAAGCCCGCCTCCTTCAGTACGTGCTCGATAGGGACCGAATCGGCTACGCCGCCGTCGACGTATTTGTGCCCATCGATCTCGACCGGCGGCGTCACCAGCGGCAGCGACGTCGAGGCGCGCACGGCGTCGAGATCGAGCACGGCGCTTTTGACCGGGAGGTACGCGGCAGTTCCAAAGAGCATGTCCGTCGCGACGGCGTACATCTCGATGGGGCTCGCGTCGAACGTCTCGTTGTCAAAGGGGTCCAGGCGGTCCTGGACATCGTTGAAGATAAAGTCGTAACCCACGATGGAGCCCGTGGACGCAAACGATGCGGCGCCCATGAAGCGGTTGTCGTTGCAGAAAGCCAGGTTGATGCGGTTGGCACGGCCGATCTGGTGCGACTTGTAGTTCACGCCGTTGAGGGCGCCGGCCGATACGCCATATACCGCCGGAATCTCGACGCCGGCCTCCATGAGAACGTCGAGTACGCCTGCGGTAAATTGCCCGCGGAAGCTGCCGCCCTCCAAAACGAGCGCGACCTTGCCGGCGTTCTTTGCCTTATCTTCTGCAGTCATGTTGACCTCCTGCGATTGCGTTTTGGCTTTCTTCTACCCAGTTTTGGAATGGAGGGCGCGCAGGTTTTGGAGTTGAGGAGATGGAGCGGAAAGCACATCCCAGTTTGAGGCGGGATTCCGGGATGAACTTTCCGCTTGGACCGCCGTTGGGAAAGCGTGTCCCGTTCTGAGCGCGGATTCCGGGATGGATTTTCCGCCTGGGCCGCCGTTGGGAAAGCGCGTCCCACCCTACGTTGCCGTAGCGTTTGCTTAACGCCCGCGCCCTGCACAGAGTTCGATTCTCCGCGGGTTTGGGGTTCCGTTGATGCGGCGCATGGCCGGCTGAGATTCGATAACATCGCATCCATATTGGGCTGATAGTTTGCGCGGAGAATCCGCGTATTTGCTTCGCAAATCCGCGCCGGCTTCGGCCGGCTGCCGCCGCCCTCGCCCGCGGGCTACAAACGCTTCGCGTTTGCTTAACGCCCGCGCCCTGCATAGAGTTCGATTCTCCGCGGTATCCATATGTAATAAAAAGGCAGGTAGAGACATTTCTCTACCTGCCTGTTACTTATGGTGGAGGCGCGGAGAATCGAACTCCGGTCCACGAAAGCCCCCTGATTGGCATCTCCAAGCTCAGTCGCTGGTTTTGCCTCGGACGCTTTGCGCGCAGCGACACGCTCGCGGCGTCCTAACCGGTTCGGTCTTAGCCTGCGCCATACCGATTACGTGCGCAGGAGCATTCCCCTAACATGACGTCGCGCCGGTGTCGGGGAAATCACCGGGTTGACGCGCCGCTATAAACTAAGCAGCGAGAGCCATAGGCTCAAAAGAAGAGTTGTTGTCAATTCAATTTGACGGTACCCCTGTTTAACGAGGCGAGGAGACCTCGGCTTGCTTCCTCTCTCAGAGCTATCGTGTCGAAACCAGTCGCCCCCGAATGTCGGGAAAGTCTGGATGGCATTGGGCACGAGCACCCAACAGCCGTCGACTTTTCAAGGAACATACGGGGCGAGCCCCGCTTGTGAAGTGCTATGTTACCACGTTCTCAAGGAACACAGCTGTTCTATGCACGAGCTGTGAAGACCCCAATGTGCGCTGTACTTCGCACTTTTGCTACCGATCGCGTCACGTATATTTTCGCCAAGCACAATTGACCCGTCGAAAGGACCGTTATGGATACCAAGCAGCAACTCGTCAATGCCCTCGTGGGCCTGGGCTCAACCATTACCGAAGCTATGGATGTCATCGAGGGCTTTGTCCCCTGCGGACATCCCGCCCTCGTGGTCACGGGTGCCCTCAACGCGCTCACCGACGGCGCCGATGAGGCCACACTCGCCTAGCACGTTGAAACCGTCCGCGGCTTCATCGACCACGTAAGCGAAAACCGCGGCGTCACCGCACATCATGACATCGAGCTTGGTGAGCTCACGGGTGCAAAGGCCGAACTCTTTGCCGAAATCAGCGCTATAGCCAACCTCACCAAAACCGCTGGTGTCAAGAACACCCAGGTCAACGAATGGCTCTACCGCAGCCTCGCTGCCCTCAATCAATCCGATGCCACAGCAGTAGACAAACTCGCCGAAGCCGCCGCCATAAAAACGCGGCTTTAAAGACTTAGTTCTCATTTCGAGCCATAACTGAAGAGCAAGCCAGACACAGCACATAATCACATGAGAGATTTGAGAGTATCCAGCTTGCTCTTCGAATAAAAATGATGTCTGTCCAGGCTAATTAACGCTTTGCTTTTCGCACAATCCAACGTACCAGCCTAAATCCGAGCACGATAAGCGCAATTAGTATCGCAAGTAAGACGATTTCGGGACCGCGCACAAAACCACCGCCCTAGTATGCATAGGTGTGCAGAGTCGTTCCCTGCATTTCCGCGCCCAAGAACACATTTCCAGTATACAAGCCTGGTATAGACACATTCACGCGCTGTAGCGCTCGTGTACTATTCCAGGTAAAGGAATCAGATGCCGTTCCCAGGGGAACAGAATAATTCGAACCCCATGCACTCGTTATCTTATGATTGCCGATTTTAATGTAGAACTCCTGAAATATCACCGAGTTATAGTAAACCCTCCATGTGCCAGAGGCGTTTTGATAATAAGAATCCCACGCGTTACACGGCTCAATAGTCGGAATATATTCAATTCCAATTTTGCCTTCAGTTCCATCCGGCAAAATAACGGTATATTCCTGACTCGCACGATCTTTCAGTTGAAATGAAACACTCACTGGATATTCGCTATTGTCATTAGTCAGGAAATCATCCGCAAACCCTATTGAGGGCGTAAACAGCGATAGGGCAGCCACTAACAGTAGTAATGCAACAGGTAAAGATAGGCGCTTGTTCATAATGCTCGCTCCTAAAATAAATTCAGCTCCATCAACTAAGCATATCTAAGACGCTTATTGCCAAATATGGTTCCAAATCTTGATAGCATCATGAAACTCCACATTTTTCTTTTAGGATATCGCTTTATGTACCTGTACGCAAGCACTTTAACTTTGTTATTTGGGAGCCAGCCGGCGAAAGGATAGAAGTAAACTGTCCCTGGAAATTGCCGAGATAAACGCTTTGGTCAGAAGCACTTGGCCCCATCAATCCATCGGAGGCTCTCCCAACAAAGCACATCTCCGAAACAGATTTCCGGCCATCTGACCCAAAATATTGAGTCGACAGGACTGAGAAGGCATCTAGAGGGGCGGCGCATTTAAAGAATAAGGCGGTCCATGGCAAAAAAGCGTGCACCCCTTGGGGTGACGGAGCTCCAGGGGCGCACATATAGATTTACGTTAGCGGGACAACCGCCCACCACGTTCGGCCAAAGCCAGAATCGGCATCATTTGGCGCGGGGTCTTTGCTGCAAGATCGGCATGTTCGAGCAGCTTTCGATCGTTTGTCACCAAGTAATCGACCTGCGCACGCTTGCACGCGGCGAGCACCAAGTTGTCCTCGTAATCGCGATGGAGCGCTAAGTATTTGTCGGCCAGCCAAAGGTCCGACGCATCTGCACCCACGGCCGTGGCGTTTTCGGTCATGTTCCGAACAAACGCCAACGCCGCATCGCCAATTGCGCGGGCAGACGCCTCGTCGAGCGCTGCCCCACTGGCAAGAACGCTACGCTTCAGCTCGTGTTGGACAACGTACAGCACGTCCTTGGCGATATGCACCGGAAAGAACAGCAATGCCCCCGTCTCCGCCGCCTGCCCAATAAACGCACGCGCGGCAAGCGACTCAGCATGGTCGACGCAAAACGAATCAACCCATACGTTGGCATCCACCATTATCTTGAGAGGCGCCCCGCTCACTGGATCATCCCCTTTTGGCGATAATGCTCATCCATGGCGTCGGAATAGATTGCGTCCCAATCGCGATCGTCAGATACGGGCGACGTAGCGATGCCCAGGTCCGCGTAAAGCTGATCCGCCGCCGCCCATGATGCGGCGAACGGAGTATCGTGCGCGACGGTCTGCCGCCGGTCGTCGACGGCCGCAAGCACTTCCTCGCACTGCCCGCCACCCTGCGCGACCTTGGCCACCACCTTTTTGATGAGCTCGGGCAGTGACCCGCCCGAAAGCCGCAACGCTTCCTCCGCATGGTCCTTGACCTGGCGATCCACGCGAACGTTCACCTGCGCCATGCCGCTAACAGCACCCACGTTGATCCCGCTCCCTTCAATTGCTAGCACCGCTAGCAACACTATATAGAGAAGCTAGCAAATGGTCAAATGCAAAAGGCCTGCGCCCGGACGACACCGATGCCGTCTGGGCGCAGGCCAGATAACGTGGGCGAACACGTCTGCTAACGCAGGTACGCCTTCGCGTTGCTCAGGCTGTAGGCAATCGTCGAGCCGTTGTGCAGCAGCGACGACGCCTGCGGGGTAATCGTTCCGGTAATGCCCAGTGCCAACAGCGCCGAGTTAGTGAGCATCACCTTAGAATAGGAGCTCGTCAGACGATCAACGAGGCCCTGACTCATGCGGCGCAGGCGCACGATCGCGGCAAGATCCGTATCGGTCAGGATGATATCGGCGACCTCCTTGGCGATGTCGCTTCCGCCACCCATCGCCAGGCCCACGTCGGCCAAACCGAGCGCCGGCGAATCGTTGACGCCGTCGCCCACCATGGCAACGTGGCGCCCCTCGCTCTTAATGCGCTCCACATAGGCGTACTTGTCCTCGGGCAGCAGCTCGGCCTTAAACTCGTCGACCCCTGCCTCTCGCGCAATGCGCTCGGCCGTGCGCTCGGAATCGCCCGTGAGCATAACGACATGCTTGACGCCCAGCGCATGCAGGTCGGCAATGGCCTCGCGGACCCCAGCCTTGAGCGGATCTTCGATGCCGAGCACGCCGACGACCTTTCCATCGACCGCCAGGTACAGCGGCGACAGACCCTGCATCTGGGACTCAATGCGCTCCTTGATGTCGGATTCGAGCTGTGCGCCCTCGTCCTCAAATACAAAGTGCGCGGAACCGATGATGGCGCGACGTCCTTCAATGGACGAAGCGATGCCGTGCGCCACGATGTACTCGACGGCGGCATGGCGCTCGCGGTGCTCGAGCCCACGCTCGCGAGCAGCGTTGACGACTGCGCGTGCCACCGGATGCGGAAAATGCTCCTCCAGGCAGGCGGAAAGGCGCAGAACCTCGTCCTCGCTCCAGCCATCGGTGGTGAGTACGCAGGCAAGACGCGGCTGCGCCTCGGTGAGCGTGCCGGTCTTATCAAAGACAATGGTATCGGCCTTGGCAAACGACTCAAAGTACTTGGCGCCCTTGACCATCACGCCCATCTTGGCTGCATCGCTCATGGCGGTCATGACGGCGACCGAACCCGTGAGCTTAAGCGCGCACGAGTAGTCGACCATTAGCGCCGCTGAGGTCTTGATGAGGCTGCGGGTGGTAAGCGCAACCAGGCCCGCGAGCAGGAAGTTCCACGGGACGATCTTGTTGGCAAGGTCCTCCATATGCGACTGGCCCTCGGACTTGAGCGAGTCGGCCGTCTGCACGAGCGAGACAATCGAACGCAACTTGGTCTGAGCCGTGTTAGCGCGCACGCGAACCAAGATGCTGCCGTCTTCCACGACGGTTCCGGCGAACACGTCGTCGCCCACGCTGCGTTCGACGGCCAGCGGCTCGCCGGTCAGGGTCGCCTGGTTGACCATAGCGCTCCCCTGCTCGACAACACCGTCGATGCAGATGGACATGCCGGTGCGCACGGCGACCAGATCACCGGGCTCAAGCTCGGTCGCGGCAACGCTTACCTCGGTGTCGCCGACAACCTTTTGCGCCTTGTCGGGCACATCGAGCAGCGAGTTGATGAGCTCGTTTTCGCTCATGGCGCGGGTGTAGTCCTCGAGCAGCTCGCCCACGTTGAGCAGGAACATCGTCTGGCCCGCGGTGTCGACATCACGTTTGACAAACGAGATACCGATGGCCGAAGCGTCGAGCACAGGAACGGTCAGGCGCGGCTGCGCGAGCTCACGGAGGGCGGCGCGCAAAAAGGTCATGTAACCGGCCACGACAAACACCGCACGCAGGGGCGTCGGCAAGAACCAGCGACGTGCGTAATGGGCACCGATAAGTGTGGCAAGATCCATAACGAGCTTGTGCTTGCGCGGCTCAAGCTGCATCACGTAACCCGTCTTTGCGTCGGCAATGGCCTGAGCGTCGAGCGCACCGACGGCGGCCAGCACGGCATCGCGACACGGCTCGTCATATTCGAGCGCTAACTGGCCAATACGGCCATAGACGCGCACCTTGCGCACGCCGTCGATGTCACCGTTGAGTTTAAGAAGCGCATCGAGATCGCTCTCTGGCACAGGACCCGCCAACTGAAGACGGGTCCTGCCGGGGATCTCGCTAACAATCGAGAATCTCATTGTTTATGCCTGGGAGTGCTATTCGGCTGCCTTGTCCGCAGCGGCCTCGCTCTGGGTGAGATAGGCAGCCTCGGCAACCATGTCGTCGACCTCGGCCTTGGCCTGCTCGACCATGTCCTGGTAGCCGTTCTTGATGCGCATGCCACACGCGATACCCTGCACGCAAGCGTTCTTTACCGGAGCGCTGGTGAGCAGCTTGATGCCGGCCGTGCCGAGCAGAAAACCGCCGCCGACAAGCAGGGTGTTGAACGTGGACTTCTTCATGATGTCTCTCCCTTTTGCCGCAACAATTGCGGCACGGTGCCTCAGCACCCGAGTAAATAAATTTGCTCGAGCACGCTTTTGAAATATCTCAATTTTATCTAACTATCTAGGTCAGCCATGGCTAACCTTTTGAAAATTAACGATGCGGAGTAACCGATTGTCAATGTGACAAAGGGACTGTCCCTTTGTCCCTTCTTACAACTGCCAGGTAGCTGCTTCCTTTTGCAGCGCAACCATGCGGGCGAATTCTCCGCCTGCCGCTTTGAGTTGCGCCGGAGCACCCTGCTCGGCTACCACACCATCCTTGAGCACAACGATCTTATCGGCATTTTCTACCGTGCGCATACGGTGGGCAATAACGATAACCGTCTTACCTGCAAGCAGACGGGAGAGCGCCTGCTGAACCACGGTCTCGTTCTCCACATCCAAGCTCGCCGTCGCCTCGTCCAACAGCACGATAGGCGCGTCTTTGAGCAGCGCACGGGCGATAGAGATGCGCTGGCGCTCACCGCCGGACAGCTTGGAGCCGTTCTCGCCGATCATGGTGTCATAGCCCTGCGGCATACGGCTCACAAACTCGTCGCAGTTGGCGGCGCGTGCAGCCGCAAGCACTTGCTCATCGGTGGCATCGCGACGACCAAGACGGATGTTTCCCATCACCGTGTCGTCAAAGAGCAGCACGTCTTGGAACACAATGGCGTAGTCGCGCAGCAACACCTCGGGATCCACGCTCGCAACATCCACGCCGCCCACGGTGACCGTGCCTTCGGTGGCGTCCCAAAAGCGCGCGGCCAGGCGGCTCACCGTGGACTTACCGGAGCCCGAAGGACCGACCAGTGCCGTGACCTCGCCTTCCTTGGCGGTAAAGCTCACATCGGTAAGAACTTTCTCGCCGGCGCGGCCGTCCTCGCCCGCACCATAGCCAAATGCCACGTGATCGAACACCACATCGTGGCCTACGGGCTCAAACTGCTCGCTGCCCCGCGCCACGGGCTCTTCCATGATGGAACGCATGCGCTTGGCCGACGACTCGGCGGCGAACAGCTCGGACATCAGCATCAGCGCCTGATCAAAGGGCGCATAGATGCGGCTCACCATAAGCAGGAAGGCAAACATCATCAAAAAGTCGGCCTGGCCGGAGGCGACCATCGCAGCGCCCGTGACCAACGTGGTGGCAATCCCCAGGCGCAGGATGGCAAAGGCGGAGTTGACCAAAAGCCCATTGGCGAGCTCGCCCTTGGTGGTTTCGCGCTCCTCGGCATCGATCACGGCGTTGAGCCCCTCAAGATAATGAGCCTCCTGGTTGGTGGCGCGGATCTCGCACACGCAGTCGAGCGTCTCCTGGATCGCCTCGGTAACCTTGACCTTCTCGGCACGCACATGGTCGAACACCGGGGTCATGGGGCCGCGTGTCAGATACAGCACGGCAAAGGCCACGGGCACGCTCCAAAACGCCGCGATCGCCAGCTGCCAGCAAAAGAACAGCGACGCCACGAACACAATGGCGCTTGCGATGATGGCACCCCAAAGCTCTCCCAGCACGTGGCTGTAGGCGTGCTCCATGGCCTGGACGTCGCCCATGATGGTCTCGGTTAAATCGGCCAGATCACGACGACCAAAAAACGACAGCGGCAGTTTGCGCAAGCGCTCGGCAATCTCCATACGCTGCTTGCCGCACTCCTCGTAAAAGATGCAGTAGGTGTAGTAATACTGCTGCCAGTTAGAGGCAAAGAGCAACACGAAAAAGACCAAGAGGCCGCCCACGATCGGCAGGGCATCCGGCAGGTCGGCGCCGCTGGCGAGATGCTCGACAAAGCCGGCCATGACCAGGAATAAAAAGCCCATGCCGGCCATGGTAATGAGATTGGTGAGCGTGGTCCAGAAAATGCCGCGTTTTACGCCGGCGACACCTTTATCGGATAGGAAATACTTCTTTTGAAATGAGGCGAACATTTAGGCCTCGCCTCCCTTCGTGACGGCGGCATCCGCGGTCGCTGCAGTGATTTTCCAGCTCGCGGCCTGTTCGTATTCAGCCCACATCTTGGCGTATAGACCCTTTTGGGACAGCAGCTCGGCATGGGTGCCGGCCTCCTGCACGCTACCTTGGTTGAGCACCACGATTTGGTCTGCGCCCACTACAGTCGAGAGTCGGTGCGCAATCATAATGACCGTGCGACCCGCCGCCAGCTTGCTAAAGGCGCGCTGGATGAGCGCCTCGTTCTCGGGATCGGCAAACGCCGTGGCCTCATCGAGCACCACGATAGGCGCGTCTTTAAGGATCGCGCGGGCGAGTGCCACGCGCTGAACCTCGCCACCCGAAAGATAAGCTCCGCCGGCACCGAGCATGGTATTGATGCCCTGTGGGAGCTTGGCCACAATGTCGTCGCACTGAGCTGCGGAGAGGGCCGCACGCACTTCGTCGTCAGTGGCCGTAGGCTTGGAGGCGCGCACGTTATCGGCAAGTGTTTGCCGGAACAGCTGGTTGGTCTGGAACACGAAGGCGACCTGGTCCATAAGCTCGTGCGGATCCATATCGCGAACGTCCACACCGCCTACGAGCACTCGACCTGCGGAAACATCCCAAAAACGAGGAATCAGGCTTGCACAGGTTGACTTACCGCCGCCCGAGGGACCAACCAACGCAAGGGTGCTGCCTGCGGGGACGCTAAAGCTCACATGATCGACGGCAGGCGCTTCGGCACCCTCGTAGGTAAAGCTCACGTCCTCAAAGCGCACATCGCTGCCAGCAGGGTGCTTGGGCAGGGCGGGCACGGAGAGCTGCTTGGAATCCATAACGCTTCGGATGCGCGCCAGCGAATCGGCACTCATCTGAGACGCCTCGCCCACAAACATGAGCTTGGTCATGGCCGTCGGCACCACGGCCGAAAATATCGCGTAAAACGTGAAGTTGACCATAAAGTGCGCAAAGTCCGTCTCGCCCGGCGCCAACAGCAACGCCACGGGCAAAAGAAATGCCACGAGGCCATTGAGCGCGGTAAGGTTGAGCACCTGCGGGCCTCGGCAGAACGTGCCCGCATAGCTTTGCGCCATGTCGGCGTATTCGGCGATCGCATCGTGAAACGCCTTAAAGGAGTAGACCGTCTGCTGGAAGACCTTGACCACGGGGATGCCGCGTACGTATTCGGTGCCGGTCTTGTTCATCTTGACCAGCGCGCCCATGTAAGCCTTCATAAACTCGGCGCCCTTGCCGCTCATCATGGTGGCCATGGCGCCAAGCGAAACGGCGACCGAGATAAGGCATGCCGCGCCCAAGCGCCAATCGAGGGCGAAAAGCAGCACGAGCAAGCCCACGACCATGGCGGTGGCGCCGGCGATATCGGGTAGCATGTGCGCGAGCAGTGTCTCGGTTGAGGCGGCGCATCCGTCTACGATACGGCGCAGCTCACCGGTGGCGTGCGTGTCAAAGTAGCCGAGCGGCAGCTTAAGCAGATGCTCGCTCGTAGCCTTGCGGATATTGGACGCGCAACGAAACGCAGACAGATGCGTGCACATGAGTCCCACAAAATAGACCACAATGCTCGCCAGGGCAAAGCCCACAGCCCACCAACCATACATCGCGATATTGGCGGCCTCGCTCCAGTTGGGCGCCACGGCGATAAGATCTCGCGCAACAAGCCAGATGCACACGTACGGGCCAAAGCTCAGCAGCTGCGAGAGCGCCGAGAGGGCCATGCCCAAATACGTTAGGAATTTACGTTCACCGGCATATGCAAGCAGCTCGCCGATGCCGCCACCTTCCTTTTTTGATCCCTTTGCCATGAGATTCCTTTCTAACGGCTTGAGAGTTAACCGTAAGAAACTTATCATGGGCGTGTTAGCCAAGGCACACAATTGGGCCAGGCGTGGACGTTTTCGCAAATGAAGGGGACGCTTTTGAAAATGCGGCGGGCGGCAACCGATATAACCGAGCTCTACGCACCGCAGTTTGAGCAGTTTGGCTTGGAGTTCTCCGGCAAGGGCGCCGTCTTTACCGGTGAGGTGGCAAACGATCGGGCGCACGGACGCGCATGGATCATGCCCCTCTCCCCCACCTGCATCGTCATGGAGCATTTCATTACCCCGATGCACAACATGCACCTAGCCGAATACACGCCCGAACCGTACGCGTGCGTGAGCGAGGTCAGCGCGCCCACGCTCATGTGTATGCCCGAAGCCGGCATAACGCCTGCGAACCTCAAGCCGCTGCGCGGGCCGTGGCCGAACAGCGCAGTCTGCAGCTTTATCCAAGATAGCTGCGGCGAGGAGCTAAGCCCGCTGTTTGCAGGGCAACTCTATCACTCACGCTCGGTGCTCTTTTTGCCCGGGTATTTTGACGAGCTGGAGCATTGCTATCCTGCCGAGTTCGCGGGGGTCTTTGAGGCGTTTGCCGAGTCATGGCACGAGGAGGCAGCGTCTGCCATCTGCCACACACTACGCCGAATCAACGAGGACCGCGCTCGCGCCGTAGGCGGGCATGTCTATATGCGGGGCATTGTAGAGGCTATGGTCGCGGAGCTCGCCTGTTCGCGCGCGGCCCACAAGCAGGCGCGGCAGGCGGCAGACACACGCGTCAGCATAACCATTGCCGAAGAAGCAACGGCGATGATTGAGCGCGCGCTCGACAAAGGCAGGCGTGTGGGTATCAACGAGGTGGCCGAGGGGCTCTACACAAGCCGCTCCAAGCTATGCGCCACCTTTAAGGCCCAAACTGGCGAGTCCCTGGGCGCCTACATTCGCAGACGCCGTATGGAGCGAGCACAGGACCTTTTGGCTGATAGCTCGCTCACGATAGCGCAGGTCGCAGAGCGTCTAGGCTACCCTCAGCAGGCCGCCTTCGCCCAAGCCTTCAAGCAACACACCGGCACCACCCCCACCGCCTGGCGTTCCCAGCATCAATAAGGCGTCCTGCAATGTGCCAAAGGAACTGCCCCTTTGCCATATAGATTGAAGGTGAATGGTTTTCCCGAGAAGTGAACGAGTGAAATCAGGCCCCCGAAGCATCCGCACTTTTAGGTAGCAAAACCGCAGGAAACACTCGACAAAACCGCAGGAAAGAGCGTCCAAAAAGTGTCGATGTTTCAGGGGTCCAAATAAGGTCGTACACTTCTCGGGAAAACCATTCACCTTCGTTTTCAACAGCCCAAAAATGTGACCAAGGGACCGTCCCTGCGTCACATCCACAAAAAATGGGTGCGCCGTTGGCGCACCCATTCACCAAATTCCATTCAGCCCGCCTGACCCGGAAGGCCGAGCCGTCAGGGCGGAGGAGGCCATCGGGCGGGCAGGGCCCGGGGCTTTGCTCGCAACGAGTTCCGCACGCAAAGGAGGCGCCAGTGGCGCCTCCGTCTTGCGCAGGACTG
>UQMK01000038.1 GCA_900542085.1 uncultured Collinsella sp. | reverse complement strand
ATTGCCCTTTTCCCCAAGATGATGGCCGGAGGCGCGGAGCCGCTGCTGTGGCCTTCGCGCCTGATTGCCTCGCTCGGCGGCAAGAACGTTAGCGCGACCAAAAACGGTACCATCGACCTGGAACAGGACGTCGACCTGTCCATGCTCTCGGACGCCTTTGACCAAAAGCAGTTCGAGGAGGATCTGGGTGCCGCCATCGACGCATTCAACGAGGGCCGCACGGGTACCTTTGAGGCATCGAGCTCCTACGGCGAGAAGGCGGGCAAGTTCACGATCGAGAAGGCCCGCTCCAACGAAAAGCTCAACCGCGAGCATGTCATTAAGTATGCGGAGATCGAGCTCGCGTCGCTGTCCGAGACCGTCGATCTTACGAAGCTCGGCAACGATGCCTACGAGCCGCTCAACGGCACGCTCACCAACGACCAGATCCAGGCCGCATGCGATGCCGCCAACAACTTCCTGGGCGTTAACGTGACCCTTAAGCTCAACGGCAACGATGCCGGCAAGGTCGACGGCAGCTCGGTGCTGCAGTGGATCAGTTTTGCCGACCCCGCGAACCCCACACTCGACACTTCCCAGATCAGCAACTGGGCAGCAGACCTCGCCAATGGCTTTAACACCGTGGGCTCCACTCGTTGGTGGACGCGCGCCGATGGCAAGCAATGTGCCGTCGAAGGCGGTGACTTTGGTTGGTCTATCGATAGCAGCACGCTTGCCAAGCAGGTCGAGGATGCTATTAACAACAAGCAGACCGGCGAGATTGAGATCAATTACTCCCAGAAGGCCGACACCTTTACCGCCAAGGGCGAGCCCGATTGGAAGGCGTATATCGACGTCGACCTGTCCGAGCAGCACGCGCGCTACTACGACGAGAGCGGCAATATCGTTTGGGAGGCCAACTTTATTTCCGGCAAACCGGGCGAAGACGCCACCCCCGAGGGCGTGTGGCAGATCAACAGCAACGACGGCGCCACCAAGCTTATCGGCGCCAAGGACCCCAAGACCGGTAAGCCCAAATACGAGAGCCCGGTGAGCTACTGGATGCCGTTTGAGGGCAACATGGTTGGCTTCCACGACGCTACCTGGCAAAACGATTCGAGTTTCGATAGTGCCGAATCGTACAAATGGTGCGGTAGCCACGGCTGCATCAATCTGCGCCTGGCCGATGCCAAGGCGCTCCACGACTGCATCAAAGTCGGTCTGTGCGTGGTCGTGCATTCGTAGCACGTCACGCGCAACGAAACAAAGCTCAGCGACACCTACCTTTCGATGCTGAAAGAAACGCGCCTATACGCCCGCCCCAACCGGCGGGCGTATATACTTATCGCGGTATGTTCTATAAAGGAGACGCTATGTCGAATGTCCCCACCATCACCCCGGGCCCCGACGATACCGGGCGCGTGCCGGAAGGCGCATCTGAAACTCTACCGCTCATCACAAGCGCCCCCACGGCGCAGCAAAACGACGGCGAGCAAGGTAACGCCGGAATATCCGACGAGGAGGCCTACGCAAAGCTCAAGGCGAAGCGTGCCGAGCGTCGGCGCAAAAAGCTCATCCGACGCGGCATCGCGGCCGGCATCGTGGGCGGCATTATTCTGATTGCCATTATCGCGAGCGTTATCCTCAACTCGCAGCCGCAATCTGCGGACGGACCTGTTACCGACATGGTCATGGAGGGCACGTTTACCACGACCGTCGAGGCAAAAGGACAGCTCAAGCCTATTTCGGCCTCGGTCGTCTCCCCTTCTGTCGACGGTACGGTGGCACAGATCAACGTGCAGGCCGGTCAGAGCGTCAACGAGGGCGACGTGCTCATGACCATCAAAAACGATGAGCTCGACAACGCCGTTGCCGAGGCGCAGCGCGCGGTCACGGCCGCACAGGAAGACCTGAAAAACGCACAAGCGGCGCTCGCCGCCGCACAGGCAGCACCGACGCTGGATGCCGACGGAGCAACCGCCCCGGCGGACGCAACCGCCGACGCCAGCGCCGTCTCGAGCGCCCAGCGCAATCTCGCCTCGGCCCAGGCAACCCTGGACCAGGCAAACGCCAAGGCGGACGAACGCACCGTAAAGGCCCCCAGTTCGGGTAGCATCGTCGAGCTCAACGCCAAAGTGGGCGCCACGGTGACCGGAGGCATAGTCATGGGCGAAGGCGACACAAGCGGTGGCAAGCAATGCATGCAGATCGCCGACCTTTCCAAGATGAAGGTGACGGTTCAGGTGGGCGAAAAGGACATCGCCAAGATCGCCGTGGGCCAGAGCGCCAACGTTACCTATCCCGCGTTTCCCGATATCGTGAGCCAGGGCACCGTCACGGCTATCGCATCGGTGGCAAACTCCGACGCCGCCAACGGTGGTGGCGGAAGCGTGACCTTTAACGTGGACATCCTCATCGAGGCACCCGATAGCCGCCTTAAGCCCGGTATGACTGCCGAGGTCTCGGTGGTGACCGAGCAGCTTGACGACGTGGTCATGGTGCCCACTATGGCGCTGATGACCGAGGACGGCGAACACTATTACGTCAACGTGGCAACCGATAACGAAGGCAAGGAAACGCGCCGCGTGAAGGTGACCGTCGTGACGCAAAACGACAACGACGCCGTGGTCGGCAAGACGCAGGTCAAGCGCGACGACCAGGGCAACGAAATCAACCCCGACGTGCCGGTTACCAAGCTGCGCGATGGCGACACTATCGTTATGGATACCGGCGCGGGCATAACGGCAGACGGCGGCGACGGCATGCCTGCCGACGAGGGCATGTAATGCGCCCCGTCATCGACATCCGCAACGTGCACCGCATCTTTGAGAGCGAGGCCGGTTGCGCCCACATCCTGCACAACGTGAGCCTGGCGGTAGACCCCGGTGAGTTCGTCGCCATCACCGGCCCCTCGGGCTCGGGCAAGTCGACGCTCATGAACATCTTGGGCTGCCTAGACAAACCGACGGCGGGCGACTATTACCTGCAGGGGCTCAATGTCGCCGAACTCGACGATGATGAGCTCACCGAGGTGCGGGCGCTCAGCATCGGCTTTGTCTTTCAGAGCTTCAACCTACTGCCGCGCCTATCGGTTATCGAAAACGTCATGTTACCGCTGTCGTACACCAACGTACCGCGGGCTCAGCGTGAGATGTGCGCCGTCCATGCGCTGCAAGCAGTCACGCTACCGGTCGACCACTGGGACCATCGCATATCAGAACTCTCGGGCGGACAGATGCAACGCGTCGCCATCGCGCGTGCCCTCGTCAACGATCCGCCCATCATTTTGGCCGACGAGCCCACGGGTAACCTAGACTCGGCAACCGGGGCGCTCGTCATGGAAACCTTCCACAAGCTCCAGGAGCGCGGCAAGACCATCGTGCTCATCACGCACGACCCGGGCATTGCCGCCGAGGCCGACCGTGCCGTAACCATTCGCGACGGGCGTATCCATGACGGCGCATATATCGCGCACGCGCCGAATACGCTACGCGGGGCCGTCAGCAACCTACCCGCGATTTATGCACCTTCTACACCGCCGAAAGGAGCGAAGGCATGAGCACCCGCGATCTCGTACAAGAAGCCCTGCACTCGCTCGAGGCCAACAAGGGGCGCAGTCTGCTCACCATCTTGGGCATCGTCATTGGCATCGCCTCGGTCATAGCCATGACCTCGCTCATCGGTGGCATCCAAAACAGCCTGGTCAACAGCTTGGGACTTAACGCCGCTCGCATGGTGCAGATCTACTCTTCCCAGGAGCTCACCGATTCGGACGTCGAGAAACTGCGTAAGATGGTGCCGCAAATTGAGCAGATCGGCATCGTCGACAGCGCCTATTCCGAGTACAAAGTTGGAGATAAAAGCTATACCGTCATGGCACAGGGCGTCGATAGCGACATGCTCGATGCCGTGGGCGCCAGCAAGATCGTGGCCGGCCGAACCTATAGCGATATCGAGTCAAAATCCGGCGCGCACGTGGCGCTCATCGGCCGCGGCGGCGCCGATCAACTGTACGGCAACGAACAGGACGCAATTGGCAAGACCATCAAGGTCTCGAGCGGAGACGTGCAGATCATTGGCGTCATCGACGGCGGCAACGACTCCATGGGCTCACTGAGCCTGTACATGCCACGAGAAACGATCGCCGAGCTTTTCGGCGATGACAATCCATCGTTTCCCAGTGTGACGGCACTCGCCGCCGAGGGCACCGATATGGACGAGCTCTGCAAGACGATCGAGTCCAAGGTGCGCAGCATGAAGGGCATCTCGGAGGACGACGAGTACGACAGCGTGTCGGCAAGCTCCATGAAGAGCGCTATCGACGCCCTCAACTCCATTATGGGCGCCTTCTCGCTCATCATGGGCGCGGTTGCCGGCATATCGCTGCTTGTGGGCGGAATCGGCATCATGAACATGATGCTCACCAACGTGACCGAGCGCATCCGCGAAATTGGCATTCGCCGCGCCCTGGGCGCAAGCCGACGCGATATCACGGCCCAGTTTTTGGCCGAATCCTCGGCGCTGTGCATCACCGGCGGCATTTTAGGTGTCGTGATTGGCTATCTACTGGCCTGGGGTCTTACGTTCTTTGCCGCCAACTCGAGCATTATGAGCGAGTTTGGGGCCACTGGGACGATTACGCCGAGCTTCTCCATTACGACCGTGCTGATCGCGTTTGCCGTATCGGTCGGCATCGGCGTCATTTTTGGCTTCTATCCCGCCCGCCGGGCAGCAAGACTCGATCCCGTGGAGTGCCTGCGCTACCAGTAGAACCTCAACCCTGAGTTGCGGTGAAATAGGGACTGTTTAGGCCGCTAGAAGACCAATTCAGTCCTTATTTCACCGCAACTCAGGGAGGATAAGGCGCTAGTGCTATTCGAAACGAGATTCCAAGCTCGACAGGCCATTAAGAGTTAGGTCGTTGGCGACCGCCGAGACGCGCTCGATTGGAACCGAGCCGTCCGACAACGCCCACGTGCGATAGATGCCGATAATGCCGGACAGCAAAAACGCCAGGTAGTAATCGAACATCTCATCCTTTAGACCCTCGGGCAGCAGATCGCGCTCAGCGATCTCGTGCTCGAGCGGCACACGCAGACGAGCCATAAAGTCGTCGAGCGGAATGTTTTCGATCAACTGGCGATTAAGCACCAGGTTGTTGCACAGCGCCTCGTTAACGGTCTTGAAAAAGGACGCCGCAGCGCCAAGTGCGCGCTCGTTGGTGTCGCCGCCCATGGAGGAAAGCGTCTTCTCGACTGAATCGACGATCATCTCGACCACATCGACGGCAATGGCGTCGAGCAAGCCGTCGACCGTGCCAAAGTGCACGTAGAAAGTCTTACGGTCGACATTTGCCTCGCGCGCGATAGCGCTCACCGTAATATCGGCCAGGGGCTTTTCCATAAGCAGTCGCTCAAACGCCGAAAGAATCGCATTGCGACTGCGGACGATACGACGGTCAAGGCGCGGTTTGGTGGTAGCCATAGACGTGTCCCCTTCATGTCAACAGCCCACCTGTAAGTCCTCTACATGTGGGAGATAATCAACGTAAGAGGATTATCCTACAACTCACATCGCAATGACGACCGTCATCAAGAACGCACGACTCGCCCACTGAGTCCTAGGCCCGCTTCTTTTTATTGAGCGCCGCCGGGGAAACGCGAATGCCGTCGCCAGTCTGACGAACGTAGGTCTTGCGAGCCGGCTTAGAGGCCACAGCAGCCTTTTGAGCACGCTGATTGGGGTCCACGGTAACCTGGGACGCAGGATGTGCCTTAACGGGCGCAGAGGGCGCCTGAGGCGTGCGTCCGAACTTTCGCATCACACGGTCCCAGCGCGCATGAATGCTCTCGTTATGGGCACTCTTAAGGCCCAGCAGCGGGGCGGCCAAAATGGTCGGCGCGATAAAGGTGATCAGGCGCCACAGCAGATAGCCGGCAGTCGATGCCGTGCCAAAAAAGTGACCCAAGAAAAGTGCGAAGCCACCCTCGGCGCCACCAGTGCCGCCGGGCAGCGGAACGGCGGAGCTCAGCAGCTGGACAAAGGCGCTCGCGGCCATGACCGAGAAAAAGTCGACTTCGTGGTGGCCAAAGGAGAGCATCAAAAAGTACGGAACCAGGTAGAAAAACGCCAGCTGCAGCATGGTGATGACAACTGTGAGCAGCATGGAAGAAAAATGGCCGGCAGAGAGTTTGAATTTCTCGGAAAACGAGTAGATCTCGCCATCGACAAAGGTGCGCCAGCCCTCGATCTTCGTAGCGGAGACGCCCATGCGCTCGAGCCAATTGATGATGCAATGGGCGACGCGCGTGACGGTCTTGGGCATCAACGCCACGGCAAAGATGCCGAGCAGGATGCAGCAGTGGCCGCCAAAACTAAAGACGCACAGCAGCGTCATGTCGCCATAACGCTCGGCGAAAAACGGCATACGGGCGAGCAGTAGAATGGCACCCCATGCCACCAAACCAAATTGGTACACGATAAAGCGCGTGAACTGCGTGGCACCTGCTTCGCCCACGTTTTGGCCAGCTTTGGTCAGGCGGTAAATCTGGGCAGGCGTAGAGCCCATCATCATGGGCGTCAGGTTGCCAAAGAAGATACCGCTCGCCTCGACCGAAATGAGGTCGCGGATGCCGACGGGCGATTCGGGGTCGAGCCAAACGGCGATCGCGTACGCCACGATGCCAAAAACAAGATACAGAAACATACAAAAGCATGCAGCAAAGAGCCAGGGCATCTGAACGCTGGACATAGCGGCCCAAAACTGCCCCATCTGCCCGGTCACGACCAGATAGACGATATAGCCGATCAGCACAACGCCGATAAAGATGGCGCCGCGACGCGCGCTCTTGTTGTCATCGCCGCCAGAAACCTCGACCTGGGGCTTTGGGCTATGCTGAGAGGACTCCGTCATGAGGCTCCTTCTGACCGTCAAAGTATCTGGCCTATTGTACCCGTATGGGAGATGAGCAAAACGTAAAGCTATGAGGCAAATGGGATTAACAGACCAGACCACTTGCAATAAAAAAACCCGGCCTTCTTACGAAAGACCGGGTATCTAAAACATGGTAGCCCGTACCAGATTCGAACTGGTGATCTCCGCCTTGAGAGGGCGGCGTCCTAAACCGCTAGACGAACGGGCCATAAGCTTCAACAGAAAAGAAGTGGTAGCCCGTACCAGATTCGAACTGGTGATCTCCGCCTTGAGAGGGCGGCGTCCTAAACCGCTAGACGAACGGGCCACATGACATCTGCACTGCCGTGCTGCGCTGAATTATATTACGGGACAAAAAACGCGAGCGCAAGAAGAAATTCCAAATTGCCCGAATTTTGTCGGGAGGTTATGGAAAGCGCAGGTCAGACGGGCAGTTAATTTGGGACGGGGCTATTTAGCTACATCTGTCAAAATCACTAGCCGTTCGTCCGATTCCCAGCAAGGGTAGCTAAAAAAGCCCCGTCCCAAATTAACTGCCAAAATAGTCTAACCCAGGTGCAGATGGGCCAGAAGGGCTTCGCGCTCGTTGGGAACATGGTCCTCGATCACAGCGTCGAGGGCGGCGTTGAGCAGCTGCCCCAACTCCGGCCCGGGCTTGACGCCAGCGCGGATCAAGTCGCCGCCGTTGATGGCAAGCATCTTGAGCGTATAGGGCTCCCCCGCCTCAAGCAGGTCGTGGGCGAGCGAACGCATCTCCTCGATCGTCTCGACGTAATAGAAGCACGACGGCGCCTTGCCCAGCGTATCGGCACGTTTAAGGTCCATGAGCTCGTCAATCAGGCGCGGCGTGTCGACGCCCTCGCCCGAAAGCGCGCGCATCATATTGAGCAGGCAGGATCGCTCGGGACGCAGCGGCTTGTCATGGTACTTGATTAGCAGGCACACGTCGCGAATCAAATCGTGCGAAAGCGCCAGACGATCCATAATGGCGCGCGCCTTCTTGGCGCCAAGCTCGGGATGACCGTAGAAATGGCCGCTGCCCGCATGGTCGACCGTAAAGCAATCAGGCTTGGAGACGTCGTGCAAAAACGCTGCCCACATTAAGCTCGGCGAAGGCTCCACGCCGTCACACAGCGCCAACTCCCCCGCCACCGTCAACACGCGAGCGATATGCTCGTAAACATTAAAGGCATGGTAGACGCTGCGCTGGTCAAACCCGCGAGCCGGCGCAAGCTCGGGCACGGCGGCACAAATAAGCTCGGGGTAGCGCAGCATCGCGTCTCCCCCATGACCGGTCGAAAGAATGCCTTCGAGCTCAATGCCCACGCGCTCGCGAGCCACGGCATCGAGCAGCGGCGAGCACTCGGCAAGCGCCTGTTTGGTCTTAGGCTCGATCATAAAATCCAGACGGCAGGCAAAACGCACCGCGCGCAGCATGCGAAGCGCGTCCTCGTTAAAGCGACGCTTGGGATCTCCGACGGCACGGATAAGTTTACGCTCAAGGTCGCCTTGGCCATCGTAGCGGTCGACAAGACCACGATCGGGATGCCAAGCCATGGCATTAACGGTAAAGTCACGGCGCGCCAGATCGTCCTCAAGCGAAGCCGCACGCTCCACACTCTGGGGATGGCGGCCATCGGTGTAAAAACCGTCCAAGCGATACGTCGTGACCTCAATGCGCTCGCCATCGCAAATGGCCGTGATGCCGCCAAATTTAACGCCCGACTCAACCACAGCAATGTCAGCCGACTCGAGCGCCGCCTTGGACTCCTGCCACAAGCCGCTGCAGCACATATCAACATCGTGGCTGGGGCGCCCCATCAGGGCATCACGCACCCAACCGCCAACATACCAAGCCTCAAGACCGGCTGCCTCAAGCGCACGTAGCACACGCAGGGAGGCATCTGAGGGCTGCGTACCGTTGAGCGAAACATTGCACATAGCTATGGCCTCCTGCGCCTGCAAACGTTAATCGATGGTTCTCAAGAAGTCTAGCAAGAAACGAGCATGCGCGCACATGCAATCGTATCGTCGATTCGAACGAACGGGACAGTAAGCGCCACATGCGGCCAGAACGCAAAAAACACCCGCCTCGGAGATCCAAAGCGGGTGTTCGACAACGACATATCGATGCGGCTAGCAGACCTGGCGAACCTCAATGTGCTTCTTATATTCGTCCACCTTGGCAAAATCGCCCAGACCGGGGCACTCCACCACGTTGGCGCCGGTGGCCATCGAGAGGCGCAGGGCATCCTCAACACGCTCGGGAGCGTCGTGCCACACGGACAGGAAGGCGGCAAGTGAGGAGTCGCCGGCGCAGACCGTCGACAGCAGCTTGACCTCAAAGGTGCGGTTGGCAAACCAGATGTGCTCTCCGTTGGAGAAGTACGCGCCAGCGCCACCAAGGGTCAACAGCACGTTCTTAGCGCCCTTGGCGTGGAGCTCGGCCATCGCACCCTTGACGGACTCGTCGTCGCCACCGCTCACCTTAATGCCAAAGATGTCGAGCAGTTCATCGTCGTTGGGTTTAATGAGCAACGGCTCCATGGCAATGAGGTCGGCCAGCTGATGGCTCGAGATATCGAGCACGAACTCGGCACCCTTTGCCTTAACACGGCGAAGTACCTCGGCCAGGAAACCCTCGGAGGTGTTGGGGGGCAGCGAGCCGCTA
Source organism: uncultured Collinsella sp. (assembly GCA_900542085.1). Lineage (GTDB taxonomy): Bacteria > Actinomycetota > Coriobacteriia > Coriobacteriales > Coriobacteriaceae > Collinsella. Next base: position 3,964 of record UQMK01000038.1, on the reverse strand, counting down.
ATGACCAGGCAGGTCATGTCGTCGAGCGAATCAATGAGCTCAAACATTTCCTGCTCGTTGGCAGCATTGATGGCAGCGCCTGCATTGACCATGTTGTACTCGGTGTCGGGACCGGCGTTGAGGAAGACATTGACGCGCGTGATGCCGTCGGTCCACACGGGCTTGACGGGCACGCCCAGGGCCTCGGCGCCCTTGACGATAAACTCGCCCGAGAAACCGGCAAAAAAGCCCAGGATCGTGGTGTCGACGCCGTAGTGATCGAGGGTGAACGAGACGTTAAGACCCTTGCCGTTGGGCGTATAGACCGCGTTGCGAGTGCGGGTGACGGTGTTGGCGGAAAGACCGTCGCAGGCAATGTTGTAGTCAATGGCGGGATTTGCAGTGAGCGTGTAAATCATGTAAGTTCCTTTCACAAGGCAACGTGTTAGTGAAAGTATATTCCACGCTTCGGGAAAAGACCATAGCGACTCGGCGAACGGTGTAGAACGCGTGCAGGGCGGCGGGATGACGGGCAAAAGAAACAGGGTCCTTGTCCTGTCGCTCGCCCACAATATACAAAAATGGCGCCCCGGCCAAAACCGGGGCGCCGTACACGCGAAAATAATGAGTTTCGCTTACTTGCGGTCGAGCTTGCGGACAGCAACGCGCTTGCTGTACTCATCGACGTGACCGAAGTCGCCGATGCCGACGGACTCGGCAACGTTAGCGCCGGTAGCCATAGCGAGCTTCATGGCCTCCTCGACGTTGTCGCGATCCCTGTACCACTTGTGCAGGAACGCAGCGAGGGTGCAGTCGCCGGCGCAGACAGAAGAGACCAGCTTGATGTTGAACTCACGCTTGGCGTACCAGATGTCCTCGCCGTTGGAGAAGTAAGCGTCGCCGCGGCTACCACGGGTGAGCAGCACGTTCTGAACGCCGGCGTCGTGGGCGAGCTTCATGGCAACGCGGACCTCGTCGTCGGTGTCGACAGGCACGCCGAAGATGGCCTTCATCTCGTGATGGTTCGGCTTAATGAGCAGCGGCTTCTTGTGAGCGAGCTCCTTGAGCTTGTCGGAGGACAGGTCCAAGACGACATCGGCGCCACGAGCCTGAGCGTGCTCCATAACCTGGGCCAGGAAGTCGGGCGTAGCTTTGGGAGGCACGGAGCCGGAGACAATCAGGCACTCAAGATCGCCCGCGGTGTCCAGGATGTTGTAGAGCTCCTTCTGATGCTCCGGCGTAATCGGGGCGCCGGGGTTCAGGATGCCGTACTCGTGCTGGCCATCGTTGACGTAGGTGTTGATACGCGTGATTCCGTCGGTCCAGACCGGGCGGCACAGGCAACCCAGATTCATGACCTCCTCGACGATGAACTTGCCCGTGAAGCCAGCGAAGAAGCCGAGCGCGACGGTGTCGACACCCATCTTCTTAAAGGCGAAGGACACGTCGAGGCCCTTGCCGTTAGCCGTGTAGCTGGCCGAGCCGGTGCGGACGTTCTCGTCGGGCTCGAGCGGAGAGCTCGAAACCGTCATGTCGACAGCCGGGTTAGCGGTTAGCGTGTAGAACATTTACAGTACCCCCTGTATATGTGAGGGCCGCGTGGCCGGCCCATTCCAACCACGCGGTTACCTCTGATACCAAATTAGCGAGCTGCGGACTCGAGCAGCGCCTTGACCTCGGCTGCGGTGTTGCAGGCGAGAGCCTTCTCGGCAAGCTCGTCACACTCGGCCTTGGTCCACTGGCTAATGGTCTTGCGGGCGCGCAGGATCGACGGAGCGCTCATCGAGAACTCCTCCAGGCCCCAGCTGATCAGCAGCGGCTCAAGCAGCGGATCGGCAGCGGCCTCGCCGCACATACCGACCATGATGCCGGCCTTCACGCCGCTCTCGATGATGTTCTTGAGCGAGCGGAGCACGGCGGGATAGTACACCTGGTACAGGTTGGAGATGGTGTCGTTGCCACGGTCGGCGCACATGGTGTAGCCGATCAGGTCGTTGGTGCCGATGGAGAAGAAGTCGGCGACCTCGGCCAGGCGGTCAGCGAGCAGCGAAGCGGCGGGCGTCTCGACCATGATGCCGACCTCGATGTTCTCGTTGAACTTGCGACCCTCTTCGGTCAGCTCGGCCTTGCACTGCTCGACGAGTTCCTTGACAGCCAAAACCTCCTCGACGCAGGTGACGAGCGGGATCATGATCTTGACGTCACCGAAGGCGCTGGCGCGCAGCAGGGCGCGGAGCTGGACCTTGTACTGGTCGGGATTGGCCAGGCAGTAACGCACGGCGCGGAAGCCCATGAAGGGGTTGTCTTCCTTGACCATGTGCAGGTACGGGATCTCCTTGTCGCCGCCCACATCAAGCGTACGAATGATGACCGGAGCGCCCTTGAGCGCGCTGGCGACCTTGCGGTAGGCGTTGAACTGCTCCTCCTCGGAAGGAAGCTCAGCAGAGTCCATGAACAGGAACTCGGAGCGGAACAGACCGATAGCCTCGGCGTCGTGATCGAGCGCGTTGGGCACGTCATCGGGGTTACCGATGTTGCAGGCAATGATCTTCTTGATGCCATCGGCAGTCACAGAAGGCTTGCCGCGGAAGGCCTCGAGGGCTGCCTTCTCGGCAGCGAAGGCCTCGGCCTTGGCGGTGTAGGCGGCGAGCGTCTCCTCGTCGGGATCGGCCTCGACGATGCCCTTGCCACCGTCGACGACAACGGTCATGCCGTTGCGCAGTGCGGTGCAGCTGTTGGAAACCGAAAGGACAGCCGGGATCTCGAGGGCGCGCGCGATAATCGCGGAGTGCGACGTACGGCCACCGGTCTCGGTGACGATACCGGCAACGTGGGCCTTATCGATCGTGGCGGTCATGGACGGCGTAAGGTCGTGCACGACAACGACGGTGTTCTCGGGCAGGACGGAAAGGTCGACGACCTCCTTGCCCAGCAGCTCGGCCAGAATACCGGTGCGGATGTCGGCGATATCGGCCGCGCGCAGACGGAACATCTCGTCGTCCATGGACAGGAACATGTTCTCGAACATGGTCGAGGTGTCCATGAGCGCCTGCTCGGCGCAGGTGCCGCCGTCAATGGCGGCGTTGATGGCGTCGGTCATGCCCGGGTCCTGAGCCAGGACGATGTGTCCGCTCATGATCTCGGCCTCGGCCTCGCCCACCGTCTCCTTCATGTGGTCGGCCTGAGCCTGGGTCTTCTCGCAGAAGACCGAAAGAGCAGTCTGATAACGCTCCTTCTCTGCGGCCGAATCAGCAACCGCGTGCGGTTCAAACGTCAAGTCGGGATCGACGGCGACCATGACGGTGCCGATACCGATGCCCTCGGATGCGTTGACTCCCTGATACATTCCCATTCCTCTCTCCGTGTCATGTGATAAAGCGTTTTGCCATATCCATGACAAAAGAGCGCAGCTACCTTGAACAGGTCACTGCGCCCCCAAGTATGAACTTAATTGTTCAACATGCGACCCGTTTGAGTTCTACTCGCCAAGACCGCTCTTGATGAGCTCGATGGCAGCAGCCAGAGCCTCGGCCTCGTCAGCGCCGTCGCACTTGACCTCGACCTCGGTGCCGCAGGGGATACCAGCGGCCATGAGGGCCATCGGGGACTTGCCGTTGACCTCCTTCTCGGGGGTGACGACCGTCACGTCGCAGGCGTACTTGCCCATGGTGGAGGCGAAGAGGCCAGCCGGACGCATGTGAAGACCCTGAGGATTAACGAGGGTAGCCTTCTCAGAAACCATAATTGACTCCTTTTTTGTGTTTAACCCCTGTCAGCCATGCGACAGGAGCCATATTCACGACGTTGTTTATATTAACTCACATCAAACTGTTTTTCATTGTGTTTCGCACGAATTATTGGACGGATGTCGTTGCAGCACGCTCGCCTGCCGGGCGGGGCGGTTAAGTTTGCTGCTCTACAGTCCTGCGCAAGACGGAAAGCACATTAAGTGCTTTCCTTTGCGTGCGGAACTCGCGACAAACTT
>UQMK01000037.1 GCA_900542085.1 uncultured Collinsella sp. | reverse complement strand
CACGCAAAGGAAAGCACTTAATGTGCTTTCCGTCTTGCGCAGGACTGTAGAGCAGGAAACTTAATTACGCGCCGCTCCCCGCCCACGCCGGGCAAACCCTCCCTTGTACTTTATCAAGGTAGAGTGTATGATTCTGAACGTTACATGACTCACTTTACTTAACTAAAGTGCCACCAAGGGGGATACCATGAATACCGATATGTCTCGTCGTCAGTTTGTTGGTCTAGCCGGCTCGTTTGCCACGGTGCTCGGCCTTGGTCTTGTCGGCTGCGGCGGTGGTGCCGGCAAGGGCTCCGCTGCTGGCTCTGCCGCGGCCAAGGATGTGAAGGGCGCTGCGGAGTCCAAGAAGCTCGTGGTGGGCTTTGACAAGTCCTATCCTCCGTACGGCTTTGTGGGTGATGACGGCGAGTACACGGGCTTTGACCTTGACCTTGCCAAGGCCGTTGCCGATAAGCAGGGCTGGGATGTCGATTACGAAGCCATCGACTGGGACGCCAAGGATACGCTGCTCAACTCGGGCGCCATCAACTGCATCTGGAACGGCTTTACCATGGAGGGCCGCGAGGACGACTACACGTTCTCCGAACCGTACATGCTCAACGAGCAGGTGCTCGTGGTCAAGAAGGATGCGGGCATCAAGAGCTGGGACGATCTTGCCGGCAAGACGGTGATCACCCAGACCGATTCCGCTGCGCAGGACGTGCTCGAGGGTGACCAGAAGGATCTGGCGGCGACGTTTGCCACGCTCGACACCATCGGCGAGTACAACACGGCCTTTATGCAGCTCGAGAGCGGCGCGGTTGATGCCGTGGCTTGCGACCTCTCGATTGCCCAGTATCAGCTTGCCGCCAAGCCCGATGCCTATACGCAGCTTGATGAGCCGCTGTCCAGCGAGCACTACGCCGTCGGCTTTAAGAAGGGCGACACCAAGTCGGCCGATGCCGTGACCGAGTCGCTCAAGGCACTCTATGAGGACGGCACGGTCAAGGACCTCTGTGATAAATATGCGAGCTACGGTCTTTCCTTCGACAATTGGGTCTTGAAATAATGTCTATCCAAGTCATGATGCAGATGCTTGGCCAGGGGTTCTTGGTCAGTTTGCAGCTGTTTGTGCTGACGCTGCTCGGGTCGATTCCCCTGGGAATCCCCGTGGCGTTTATGCGCATGAGCAAGGTCGCGCCGCTGCGCTGGATTGCGCGCATCTACATTTCGGTCATGCGCGGTACGCCGCTCATGCTGCAGATGTTTGCTATCTACTTTGCCCCGTACTACGTGTTCGGCATTTCGCTTACGCCCGATTCCAAGTGGACGGCGTGTGTCGTGGCGTTCATCATCAACTACGCCGGCTACTTTGCCGAGATCTATCGCTCGGGCCTGCAGTCGATTCCGCGCGGCCAATATGAGGCCGCCGAGGTGCTGGGCTACTCGCGCCTGCAGACGTTTTTGTACATCGTGATGCCGCAGGTCGCCAAGCGCATTTTGCCGGCGATGGGCAACGAGATCATCACGCTGGTCAAAGACACGTCGCTGGCGTTTGCCATCGGCGTGGGGGAGATGTTCTCGACGGCCAAGGCGCTGGTTGCCTCGCAAGTGAGCATGGTGCCGTTTGCGATTGCGGCGCTGATCTACTGGGTCTTTAACTTTGTGGTCGAGATGCTGCTGGGCGCCGCCGAGAAAAAATTGGATTACTACCATGATTAATTCGGTAATGAATATATCGAACGCGCGCAAGGCGTTTGGTGGCAATGAGGTGCTCAAGGATATCTCGCTCGAGGTAAAGCGTGGCGAGGTCGTAGCGATTATCGGGCCGTCAGGCGGCGGTAAGTCCACACTTCTGCGCTGTGCCACGCTGCTCGAGACACTTGACGGAGGCTCGCTCTCGTTTGGCGACCTTGCCGTTGCGACGGACGCGGGGTCGGGTGCGGTATATGCGAAAGGCGACGTGCCCAAGCGGGCGCGTTCGCGATTTGGCCTGGTGTTTCAGAACTACAATCTGTTTCCGCACTATACGGTGATGAAAAACATCACCGATGCTCCGATTCGCGTACTCAAGCGTCCGCGCGAGCAGGCCGAAGCACGTGCGCGTGAGTTGATCGCGCAGATGGGGCTTACGGGCAACGAGAACAAGGTGCCATGTGAGCTTTCGGGTGGTCAGCAACAGCGTGTGAGTATCGCCCGCGCCTTGGCGCTCGACCCGGAGATCTTGTTCTTTGACGAGCCGACTTCGGCGCTCGATCCCGAGCTAACGGCCGAGGTGCTGCGTGTCATTAAAGACCTTGCCGCGCAGAATATGACGATGGTGATCGTGACCCACGCGATGCAGTTTGCGCGCGATGTTGCCGACCGCGTTGTCTTTATGGACGGAGGTCGCATTGTCGAGGAGGGCCCTGCCGAGCAGGTCATCGACCATCCGCGCGAGCAGCGCACGCGTGAGTTCTTGAGCCGTATCGAGGGATAGGCTCAGGTATTTACTCAACTATTAACTGAGGCGAAGCCGCCGCAGGTCTTACGGTCTGTGGCGGCCTTTTGTTTGCGTCGACGGGGTTCAATAATCGATTCACAAGCTTGTCTCTTCCTCTCGCCGCCTGTATTCATACGTGCGCCGAAAGGTATGCATGGACAGCCGCCCGTGAGGGTAGGGTGGTGGCATAGGACATTTGGAGGGTGAGTCGGCTCGGCTGCCGACCATGCTGCTCCTGGGACGGCACCGACCGCGAACCCTCCCCGTTGGCGTCGCGCATTGCGCGCGGCCCTGCAAGGAGGTCATCATGGGTGCTCCCAAGACCGGTAACGTAAGGAACGTGGTGCTCGTAGGCCAAGGCGGGGTGGGCAAGACTTCACTCGCCGAGGCCATGCTCCACCTTTCCGGCAAGACCGCCCGCCTGGGCGGCCACGACGGCACCAAGCCCACGCTCGACTATGACCCCGAAGAGGTCAAGCGTGCATTTTCCATCTCGACGACCATTGCGCCGATAGACTGGAAGGGCGCGCGCATCAACGTGCTCGATGCCCCGTGCTATCCCGATTTTATCGGCGACGCCTATGCCGCGATGAGCGTCTGCGAGACGGCTCTGTTTGTGGTCGACGCCGAGGCCGGCCCGCAGCCTACAACGGTTAAACTCTGGTATGCCGCCGAGGACCTGCGTCTGGCGCGTGCGGTGTTTGTAAACCGCCTGTCGCGCTCCGAGGCCAGCTTTGCGACCACGATGGACCTGCTGCAGGAGCGCTTCGGTACGCGACTGGGCGCTGTGACCCTGGGCTGGGGCGAGGGCGAGGACTTTGACGGCATCATCGACCTGGTGCGCATGAAGGCACGCCACTGCAACGGCGCCGAGGCCGTTGAGTCGGAGATTCCCGAGGAGTATCGTGCCCAGGCCGAGGAAGCCCATGACCATCTGTGCGAGCTGGTGGCCGAGGCTGACGACGAACTGATGATGAAGTACTTGGAAGGCGAGGAGACGCTGACGCAGGAGGAGCTTGAAGGCCTGCTGTCTAAGGCGATCGCCGAGCGCATCTTTGTGCCGGTCTTTGCGGGCGATTGCATTAAGGAGCAGGGCGTCAACTCGCTGATGGACGACATCGCCACGTACTTCCCGGCGCCGACCGACTACGGCGAGATGCCGCTCATCGACGGTGATTCGCTTAAGATTTCGAGTGACGATGACCGTCCGGTGGCGTTTGTGTTTAAGACGCTGGCCGATCCGCAGCAGGGCCGCATCAGCTTTATCAAGGTGCTGACGGGCACGCTTGAGCCGGGTCTTGAGTTGGTCAACGCGCGTACCCGCAAGAGCGATCGTTTGGCTCACTTGTATGTGATGTGCGGCCGCGATATGACCGAGGTTGGCCATGCCTATGCCGGCGACATCATTGTGGCGCCCAAGCTGGCTGCCGAGACGGGCGATACGCTCTCGATTACCGGCAAGGTCGAGGCTGCGGCGTTTAAGTTCCCCAACTCGCAGTACCGCATTGCCATCGAGGCCGAGAATCGCGGCGACGAGGAGAAGCTCTATACGTTTATCGAGAAGGCCTGCAAGGCAGACCCGACCATGAGCATCGACCGCGACGAGGAGACTGGCCAGACCATTATCTCCGCCGTTGGTGAGGCACAGGTTTCGGTACTGCTCAACCGTCTGGAGGACCGCACCAAGGTCGCCGCCAAGAGCGTGCCGATCCGCATTCCGTATCGCGAGACCATCCGCCGCACGGCGAGCGCCCAGGGTCGCCACAAGAAGCAGACCGGCGGCGCCGGTCAGTACGGCGACTGCTGGCTGCGCGTGGAGCCGCTCATTGGGCCCGACGGCACGAGCGACGGCTATGAGTTCGTGGACGAGGTCGTGGGCGGTCGCATTCCGCGCTCGCTGATTCCCGCCGTGGACAAGGGCGTCCAGGAGACCATGAAGGACGGTATTATTGCCGGCTATCCGCTCACGGGCATTCGCGTCGCGGTGTACGACGGCTCGTATCACAGCGTCGACTCCAACGAGATGGCGTTCCGCGCGGCGGCTCGCATTGGCCTGCGCAAGGCATGTGCCGATGCCGACCCCGTGGTGCTGGAGCCCATCGAGGAAATCACGGTGACGATCCCCGAGAGCTACGCCGGTGCCGTGATGGGCGACATCTCGGCCTCGCGCGGTCGCGTGACGGGCATGGAGACCGATGAGCGCGGAGACACCGTGGTCATTGCCCAGGCGCCGCTGGCCGAGCTGACGGATTACTCGACGCGCCTGCGCTCCATCACGCGCGGCACGGGCGACTTCACCATGAAGCCTGCAGGCTATGAGCAGGTGCCTTATGACGTTCAGGCCAAGCTGGTCGAGCGCTATGAGGAGGGCCGAGCTAAGTAACGTGTGGCTTTGTCTGTGCCACGCATGTCGATGCAAGGGCCGCTCTGGGTGATCCGGAGCGGCCCTTTTTGATCCCTAGGGGATTGCAAATCGGTTCTTGTCGTGGGTAGGGCTAGTCCCCTGAGGCCTGATTGCGGCCGGTGGCGTAGTCGATCTGCACATGCGGTTGCAGGTTATAACAGTACACGTGGAAACACAGCGTCTTGCCGTGATCCTCGACCGATTGGGCCTCAAGGCGCACGCCGCGGCAGAGAAGTTCCTCTTCGTTGTACATGGGAGTGACGCGGTAGAGCACATGGTTGCCCGTGTCGTGGATGTAGCCGAGGACCTGCTCTTCAAACGGCAGCATGCCCGTCTCGTTGAGATAGCGCGTGCCGGTGAGGAGATTCTTGCGATTGGCGTTTTCGCCGCAGAGCGACCAGGCGATGAGGTGGCAACGGTTGTAGAGGCTCTGGCCCGGAATAAAGTCGTAGCGCTGCTGGTGCCATCCGGCGGGGTGGATACGCGAGATATCCCCGCGCTTGCCTTGACCGAGCGACTCGGGACCCGCACAGGCGAGCGCTTTGCGGGTGCGGCCCAAGCTGTCGAGCTTGGAGAACTTCTTAAAGCAGCCCTCTTCGGTAGCTCGTTCGTATTCGTCGAGCGTGAATGATGGCGTACCGAGCGGGTGCGTGCTGTCGGTGCGAAGGGCAACGTAGGGGTTGCCGGCGTAGTCGGGAATGCTGCTGAGATATACACCGCGGGCGCGGTTGAGGTCGGGGTTTTCGACCTCGTCGATGGGGGTGGCGACGCTGTCCGCGGAAGCGTCGTCGCCGGTGTCGGTTGCGACGGAATCGGAGCCATTGCCGGAGTCCTCGGAGCTCGCTGTTCCCGATTCGAGCCGGGCGACCAAGTCCGCTTCGTCGTCGGTACGGCTGGGACTCTCGTTTTGCTTCTCGGCCAGAGCCGCCGCCTGCTCATCACTTTGCGGCGACAGCAACTTGGGCGCCCCATCGAGCGATCCCGTAAACAGCGCAAACCCCAGCACCACGGCGGTGCCGATGGAAAGTGCTTGCTTGTAGGCGGACTTGCGCAACATGGGGGCTCCTGGATGGACGGTTGGGAATCTACTAGTCTAGCAGGAGCCGGCAGAGGCCGTTCTGTCGAACAAATACTTAAGATTTGGGACAAACGCCACTGGTTCATTTGCTTCATATTTGACGTATGGCTAGATCGAGGTGGAGTCGAGCCAGTTGAGCTTGCACTCGAGAATGCGCTGCTCGCCGGGTTGGCTGCTGCCGTCAAGCAAGGCGAGCAGCATCTCGGCCGCCTCCCTGCCTTCCTGGTCGACGGGCTCGATGATCGTGGAGACGGTCGGCGTGGTGAGGTTGGTCCAGTCTTCGCAGTTGAGTCCCAAAAGACCTATTTGCTGCGGAAGTAGATGGGCCATGGGTTGGAGGGCCTTGTAGACACGGGGAAGCGCCCATTGGTTTTGTACGAAGATGAGCGTGCGCTTGGCGGGGTTGAACTTGTATTTAAAGTATTCGGTGAGCTCGTTGATTGACGGCTTGTTGTGATCGATGGGGATGGCTTTGTAGAGCTGCCCATTCGCGGCCAATGCCTCGGCATATCCCTGAAAACGTTCCATGCGAGTGCGCATTTCGGTCATGTTGGCGGCGATGGAAAAGAAGTCTTCGTAGCCGGCGTCGAGAAGCGCCTGCGTGGCATTGTACACGCCGTCGTAGAGGTTGGTTTTGATCCAGCTGGTGCCTGGGCTGTAGATGGCCGCGTCAAAAAAGACGACGGGCTTGTCGGCGCGCTTGATGCGGTCGTGGACTGCCTTGAAATTTGCCGTGGGCTGGATGATAAAACCATCGACGCCCAGTGAGAGCATTTTGTCGACATACATGAGCTCGGTCTCGGGGTTAAAGTTGCTCGTGCAAACGACCGTCTGGTAGCCCGCGGGGAGCATGACCTGCTCCATGCCGTTGAGGACGAGGCCCGCCCATTTGTTGGTGTTATCCAAGATGATGATGGCGATGACGTGGGTTTGCTTGCCGGTGAGCGTTTGCGCTTGGGCGTTGGGAACGTATCCGAGTTCCTTGATGACGCGCGCAATCTTTGCCTGCGTCTTCTCGCTAAGCTTTTCTCGTTTGTCGTTGAGGTAATACGAGACGCTTGCCGTCGAGGTTCCCGCCTCTCGAGCGACGTCTGCGATCGTAACGCGCTGTTTTGCCACAGCGACTCCTTCCGACAGATGAGCATTTTCCAACATGATGACTTTGAGTCTTGGTGAGGGATGCGCTTTGGTGAGCGACTTTTCCTTTCATATGAGTATGCAACAAATGCGGTATATGGGTGGGGTCGAAATTTGTGACCGGCATGCGCATCTGCCGTCTACCGAGAAAATCAAATACTTCTTGACTTTTGAAATCGAGGGTAAAATCGCAGGATTCATTTTTAGTTAAACGCATAACTAAATAGCGTAACCAACGCTCTGACCTGCGCGTTTACCGAAATAAACTGGCATTAAGAAAAACGAGCACCTATATTGGTCTTGTCGAAAAGACAGCAAGTCCAAACGGCAGGGGATGCTCCGGAGGCCTCCGCAAACGGTGTCTTGCGCACGCAACTCTATGAAAAGAGGGAAGTAATGAAGATCGTAGGCGTTGCCGCCTGTACCGTGGGTATCGCCCACACGTATATGGCCCAGAAGGCGATTCAGGATGAATGCTCCGCTCGTGGCATCGAGTGCAAAGTCGAGGCTCAGGGTGGTCTGGGTATCGAGAATGAGCTCACGCAGGAAGACGTTGATTCCGCCGACCTGGTGCTCGAGTCCGTCGACGTGGGTGTCGAGAACGAGGACCGTTTTGAGCAAAAGATGGCCGAGGGCAAGTTCCTCAAGGTCGGCACCTCGGATGTAATCGCCGATCCGGTAAAGATTATCGACCAGGCTGTCGAGATCATCAAGGCGACGGGCGGTGCCGTTGACGCGTCCAAGGCCGAGGCCAAGGCAGAGAAGAAGGCCGTCTCCGCTGCCCCGCAGGCCCCGACACCGGCGTCCAAGCAGTCCATCTTTGCCGATCCTGGCAAGACGCTGCTCAATGCATTCAATACCGGTGTTTCCTATTTTATCCCCATCGTCGTTATCGGTGGCGTGTTCCTCGCCTTCTCGTTGGCATCCGGTACTGCCGGTGCTAGCGGTATGGAGGTCACCAACCCGTTGATGGTGAGTCTTAACACTATCGGCATGGCCGGCATCTCTATGATGATTCCGGTGCTTGCGGCATACATCGCCTACTCGATGGCCGGTAAGCCCGCACTTGCCCCCGGCTTCGTCCTGGGCTACTTGGTTAACAACGCCGTCGTCACCCCGAGCGGCAACAGCGTTTCGACCGGCTTCTTGGGCGCCATGATCATGGCTGTCATCTGCGGTTACTTTGTCCGCTGGATGAAGACCTGGAAGGTCAACAACACCATCCAGACCATCATGCCCATTCTGATCATCCCGATTCTGACCTCGCTCGTCCTGGGCATGGCTTACATCTACATCTTGGCCACGCCGCTTGGCTTTGTGATGGATTGGCTCACCAGCGTGCTCGGCAGCCTGCAGGGCGGCTCCGCCGTCGTCCTGGGCTTGGTCATTGGCGTTATGACCGCTTTCGATATGGGTGGCCCCATCAACAAGACCGCTTCGACCTTTACCATGGCCATCATGGCCTCCGGCATCTACGGCCCCAACGGTATGTTCCGCGTCGCCGTCGCCATTCCCCCGATTGCTTGCGGCCTCGCTGCGCTCATCGCCAAGAACAAGTTCGATGGCGCTGACCGTCAGATGGGCATCTCTGCTCTGTTCATGGGCTGCATCGGTATTACCGAGGGCGCTATTCCCTTCGCGGTCAAGGATCTTGGCCACACCCTGCCCGGCATTTGCATCGGCTCTGCCGTGGGCGCGGCGCTTGCCGCCTTCCAGGGCATCGACTGCTATGTTCCGCATGGTGGCTTTATTGTCGCCCTGGCCACCAACAACGTCGCGCTGTTCTGCCTGGACATCGTGATTGGCTCCTTGGTCGCCGCTGCAATCCTGATTGCCATGAAGCCCACGCTCGATAAGCAGGCCAAGTAAACCTTTAAGGACTCCGGTTGTGCGGAGGGATGGATTTGACTCCGCACAACCGCCCCTACACAACAAAATCCATCCGCACTGATAGGGCCCACATCTGGGTCCCAGGGAACTTTTGTCAAAAATCCTCTGGAGAAGGAGAACAAAATGTCCAACCTCACCATCCGCCAGGCCGTTCAGGGCATGCTCAAGCTGCAGGACAGCGGCGATCACGCAACCATGGTCGGCATTGGTCCCATGAGCCCCAACCTGATTCAGGCCGTGTTCGAGCTTGCCAAGGACGAGGATTTCCCGCCCATGTTTATCGCTAGCCGCAACCAGGTCGATATGGACGAGATGGGCGCCGGCTACGTCAACGGTTGGGACCAGACGCGCTTTGCCGCCGACATTAAGAAGGTTGCCGACGAGGTGGGTTATACCGGTCCGTACTACCTGTGCCGCGATCACGGCGGTCCGTGGCAGCGCGACGAGGAGCGTAACGCCCACCTGCCCGAGGACGAGGCCATGGAGCTCGCCCGCAAGTCCTTTGTCGCCGACATGGAGGCAGGCTTTGACCTGCTGATGGTCGACCCCACCAAGGACCCCTATCAGATCGGCAAGGTTATTCCGCTCGACGTGGTGCTTCGCCGCACGATCGATCTTATCGACTATCTTGAGCAGTACCGTCGCGAGCATAACCTGCCCGAGGTTGCCTATGAGGTCGGTACCGAGGAGACCAATGGCGGCCTGACCTCCACCGACAAGTACGAGGAGTTCATTTCTCAGCTGCAGCCCGAGCTCGAGAAGCGCGGCTGCCCCATGCCCACCTTTATCGTCGGCCAGACCGGTACGCTCACCCGTTGGACCGAGCAGGTCGGTCATTACAACTTTAAGAATGCCCGCGAGCTCGCCGACATGGCCAAGCGCTACGGCGTGGGCCTGAAGGAGCACAACGCCGACTACCTGGACGACGCGACGCTGCTCGAGCACATCCCGGCACACGTGACCGCTTCCAATGTCGCCCCTCAGTACGGCACCGAGGAGACCCGCGCTTACCTCAAGCTCTGCGCTACCGAGCAGATTCTGGTCGACAACGGCCTGTGCGACGATCCCTCCGATCTGTATCACACGCTGCTGGTCAAGGCCATCAAGACCGAGCGCTGGCGCAAGTGGATGACCGGCGACGATGTCAACCTGCAGGTTGACGACATTCTGGCCGACGACGAGCTCAGCCTGAAGATTCTGGATGTCTCCGGCCACTACGCGTTCAACGATCCCGAGGTCAAGGAGCAGGTCGAGAAGCTCTATCGCAACCTCGCTGCCCAGGACATTGACGGCAAGCGCTTTGTGATCGAGCACATCAAGCGCCCGATCAAGCAGTACGTCGTCGGTCTTAACCTCAAGGGCGTCACGAGCCGCATCGAGAAGGCTCTCTAAGTAGCTTTTCCTACACGACGCCGGGCCTGGGGCATGTCCCAGCTGCAGGCCCGGCACATAGGACAAAAGGACATCCCCTTTGTCCTATTTTTTGAGTTTTGGATTCCTTAGAAGGAGTTTGCACCATGAAGTTCTTTATCGATACCGCCAACCTTGACGAGATCGCCGAGGCCAAGAGCTGGGGCTGCCTTGCCGGCGTCACCACCAACCCGTCCCTGTACGCCAAGACCGGCGGCAAGCTCGCCGACTTTGAGCCCCATATGCTCAAGATTGCCGAGCTCTGCGAGGGCCTGCCCGTGTCTGCTGAGTCCACCGCGACCACTGCCGAGGGCATGATCGAGGAGGGCAAGCGTCTTGCCGCCCTGGCTCCCAACATCGTGGTCAAGCTTCCCGTGTGCGAGGCCGGCCTCGCCGCCTGCCGCGCCCTGGCCGATGCGGGCGTGCGCGTCAACATGACGCTTGTTTTCTCGCCGACGCAGGCCCTCATGGCCGCCAACGCCGGTGCCCGCTACATCAGCCCGTTTGTCGGCCGCTTTGACGACATCGCCGAGGACGGCATCTCGCAGCTCGACAATGTCGTGACATGCATCAAGAACTATGACTGGACCGGCAAGAACGTCGACGACACCGTCGAGATCATCACCGCTTCGGTCCGCACGCCCAACCACGTGACCCAGGCGGCTCTTCTTGGTGCCGACATCGCGACCGTGCCCATGGCCGCTCTCAAGAAGTGCCTGCATCACCCGCTGACCGACCAGGGCCTCGCCTCTTTTGAGGCTGACTGGCAGAAGGTCGTCGCTCAGGCTTAACGACCGGGTTGCCCTCGGCATCGCGCCATCCGGTGCCGGGGTTGTTCTCAAGAGAGGAATTCGTATGACCAACCAGGAGCTGGCGAAGGTCGCCAATGAGGTCAGGAAGGGTGTCGTGACTGCGGTTCACGCGGCCAAGTCGGGACATCCGGGTGGATCGCTCGGTGCAGCCGACATCATGACGTATCTGTACTTTGAGGAAATGAATATCGATCCTGCCGACCCTCACAAGGCCGATCGCGACCGCTTTGTGCTCTCCAAGGGTCACGCGGCGCCGGGCCTGTATTCGGTGTTGGCAAATCGCGGCTATTGTCCCGTCGAAGAGCTCGAGACGCTCCGCCATATTGGCAGCCGACTGCAGGGCCATCCCAACATGAACGATACCCCAGGCATCGATATGTCCACCGGCTCGCTCGGTCAGGGCATCTCTGCTGCAGTTGGAATGGCGCTTGCCGCTAAGCACTGGGGCGACAGCTACCGTGTCTACACGTTGCTGGGCGACGGTGAGTGCGAGGAAGGCCAGGTGTGGGAGGCGGCTATGTTTGCCGGCAACCATGCGCTCGACAATCTTGTTGCCGTCGTCGACCACAACGGCTTGCAGATTGACGGCACGATCGATGAAGTCAACTCGGCCATGCCGCTTGCCGACAAGTTCCGCGCCTTTAAGTGGCATGTGATAGAGCTAGCCGATGGCAACGACATGGCGCAGATTGAGGCGGTTTTCGCCGAAGCTCGCGAGGTGACCGGCGCGCCCGTCGCTATCATCGCCGAGACGGTGAAGGGCAAAGGCGTCTCCTTTATGGAGAACCAGGTTGGCTGGCATGGCAAGGCGCCCAATGACGAGCAGTTTGAGCAGGCCATGGCCGAGCTCGCGGCAGCAGGAGAGGAACTCTAATGGCAGAGGTCAAAAAAGTCGCCACGCGCGTAAGCTACGGCGAGGCGCTCGTCGAGCTGGGCAATGAGCACGATGACTTTGTAGTGCTCGATGCCGACCTGGCTGCCGCTACGCAGACGGGTAAGTTTAAGACTGCCCATCCTGAGCGCTTTTACGATGCCGGCATCGCCGAGAGCAACCTGATGGGTCTTGCCGCCGGCATCGCGACCACGGGCCGCGTTGCTTTTGCGAGCACCTTTGCGATGTTTGCCGCCGGTCGCGCCTACGAGCAGGTCCGCAATTCCATTGGCTACCCGCACCTCAACGTCAAGATTGGCGCCACCCATGCCGGCATTTCGGTGGGCGAGGACGGCGCCACGCACCAGTGCTGCGAGGATATCGCACTCATGCGTACGATTCCGGGTATGACGGTGGTCGTTCCCGCCGACGATGTCGAGGCCCGCGCCTGTGTGCGCGCCGCCTATGAGTTTGAGGGGCCGGTCTACATGCGCTTCGGCCGCCTGGCAACACCGGTCATCAACGATCACGAGGACTACGAGTTCAAGATCGGCCGCGGTGTTGTTGTACGGGAGGGCTCTGATGTCACGATCGTCGCGTGCGGTCTCATGGTCGCTGAGGCACTCGCTGCTGCCGAGGCGCTCGCTGCCGACGGCATCGATGCTGAGGTCATCAACATGCATACGATCAAACCGCTCGATGAGCGTTTGGTGGTTGCCAGCGCCAAGAAGACCGGTCGCGTGGTCACCGCCGAGGAGCATTCGATTATCGGTGGTCTTGGCGAGGCCGTTGCCTCGGTGCTCGCGGAGCAGCATCCAGTGCCGATGCGTCGCGTCGGCGTGCGCGATGTGTACGGCGAGTCCGGCCCTGCGGTCGATTTGCTGCATAAGTACGGTTTGGACGCCGACGGCATCGAAGCTGCGGTCAGGTCCGTGTTGTAAGGAAGGCTTTCCATGGGGTTTGTATCTGCCAACCAAGTGACGATTGGCTACGCCGCCGCCTCGCGCGAGGACGCGCTGCATTATCTGTCCGAGCAGGCTGTTGAGCTTGGTTTTGCCGATGACGCGTCTGCTGTAGAGGCGGCTTTTATTGCTCGCGAAAACGAGGCCGAGACTGGCCTCGTCGCCGGTTTTGCCGTTCCGCATGCCAAGAGCGATGCGATCCATACGCCGGGCGTGGCCGTGCTCAAGCTGTCCGAGCCTGTTGAGTGGCCGAGCTTTGATGGCGTGCCCGTCGATGTGGCGCTCGCGCTGTACGTGCCCGCCGGCGAAGCGGGAACCACGCACCTGCGTCTGCTCTCCAAGGCTGCCGTGATGCTGATGGATGCTGGCTTCCGTGACAGGGTGCGCGAAAGCACCGATCCTGTCGAGATTGCCGAGCTCATCAACGCCGGGCTCGAGGGCTAGAACGGGCTCTCCGTTCCATTAATCGATCCTTCTCCAAGGAAAAGGGCCGCGACGCTATAGGCGTCGCGGCCCTGTCTGCGTTTCCCCAGATAAAACCTGCCAAAATAAACCTGTCCCTTTTTGGTAGGTT
>UQMK01000036.1 GCA_900542085.1 uncultured Collinsella sp. | reverse complement strand
CGGGTGGTTTCTGATGCGGCGCGCTGCGCGCCCCGCACAGGCTAAAGCCTGTAAAAAAGAACGGGGCAGACTCCAGTGAGGAGTCTGCCCCGAAAAGAGAATGGCAAAGCAAGAACGTAGATGGACGAGAAAAGTGTCCGCAAGTCTCATGGCCATCGCATCCCACCTGCCAAAGGGATGGGTGAGTGAGCGCTACTCCTGCTCGGACTCCTCAGCCTGCTTACGGCTGCGGATGAGGTGCGCCACGCCGATGCACAGCACCGCGCCACCAGCGATCCAAGTGAAGGTCACGCCGTTAAGACCGGTGAGCGGGAGGCCGGAGCCCTTCTTGTTCTGGACAGTAAGGTTAACCACACCACCGGTCACAGTTGCGTCTTTCACAAGCGAAGAAGTATCCTTGGTCACGTTAACGGTGAGCTTATTATTGTCCTCGCCCTCAGGCTTAGCAAGATCGCCATCAGCAGTCGAGATCTTAAAGGTGAAGTCGGGCAGCGTGTTGTAGCCGCCGAGGGTGTGGGTCTCCTTGACGGTATAGGTACCAGCATCGAGGCCCTTAACCTCGATTATTCCGCCATTTTTAGTTTCGAACTCATGCTTGGTTTCGGAGAGGGTTCCGTCCGCCTGAACATACTTGATACCGGCAGCAGCACCCTGTTTGTTTTCATCAGGATTCGTCGCTTGAATGGTGAACTTCACGCCGTCAAGCTTAGTGTTCTCATCGGCAGCGTCCTCCTTGACGAGCTTGAGCGCGTAGGTGTAGTCGCGGACGGTGTCGGTCACGGACTCGCCCCTACCCTCACTCATGGGGTTGTTGGAATAAATCAGTTTTACGGTGTTGTCGTTACCCGTGTTGCCAACAATAACTTTCGCGGCCTTTTCAGGATTGAGCTTAGCGGTGTAAGTAACGACGACATTGGATCTATCGTCGAGCGTCGCGCCGACCTTGTTCGCAGCAGTTTTGAGGTCGGTAAACTTTACGGTCAACGTGTTAGTTGAATCATCAACCGAAACATCGTAACCAGCCTTGTCGCCCTCAGTCGTGTTACGCGAAAGGGTCTTATCGCCGATTTTAACTTCAATGGTGCCCACGTTTGCCGTAAGGCCGGCAGAGAGCACGTCGTCAAACTCATAATAGTAGGTGTCGAACGTGGCGATGTTGTCGGCAAAGGTGCCCGTCAGCTGGTAATGGACGTCCTGACCCATCTGGGAATCTGCCTTGTCGGCCCAATTGCTGTCGGGCTTGTCGTCCCTGATCTTCTTCTCGACAGTAGGAATCTTAGTCTTCTCGGCCACCTTTACGCCGGAATCGCCAACAACAGCGAAAATCGGAGAGGTGCCAGTGTTCTTATTGTTCTTGGTCGACTGGCCAATGTTGGCGTCATCGGTCAGAAAAAGGTAATAGCCCGTGTTGGGAGTATTATCAGCATTCTTGGGCACAAAAGCGGCGCCCGCGATAAAGGAATCGCCCGTCGGCGCGACCTTGTCCTTAACCACCTTGGCAATTTTATTGAGAACGCTATCCTTGTCGACACGCGTCGCTGGCGTGGTATCCTTCACATTTTCGGCCAACCAGTTGGCGACATCCTCTGCACTGGCACCATCCTTCAGTGCATCTTTCTGAGAGTCATTAATGGCATCGATGATGGCCTCCTGAGTCGCCTTGTCATCAAATGCCCAATCAACATTTGAAACGACCTTACCCGACTTGTCTGTCTTATCAACGACATCACCCTTAAAGATCTGATATGCCTTAAACGTGGTTGTCGCATTGTCTTTAGTCTGCTCGATGATGATGCCATTATCCGGAGCCGTCACCGGATCCGCCGCAAACGCCATGGTCACCGGGGCCATGACGCCACCGAAGCTCAGCACTGCCGTGAGGCCGGCGGTTACTGCCAGGCGCGCGATGTTCTTGCTCATGCTCATCTTCTTTTCCTCTGCTTTCTGCTTGAATTTCATTTGATCTAAAAACATCTGTCTGTTTCTAAGCATCTGCTTCGTTACGTCTAACCCCGCTCTCTGTGGGGCTGCCAGCTACTCTTTATGGCTGCCACCTCCCCGCTTGACCAGGAGCGCGACCACGATGAGCGCGGCTCCGGCGACCGCTGCGGCGGCCGCGGCGTACATTGCCATATCTCCTGTCGAGGGCATAAAGCCTCCGGTGGTAATGCTAGGGGGTGTGCCGGTGGGCGTGTTAATGAGCGACGCCTCCAGGCTGCCCGTCGACCCGTCCGCGCTGTCGGCGCGCAGGGGCGACTCGGCAGTGATGGTGAGCTTGGGCTTGGCGGCGGCCACCTGGTCGACGTCCAGGCCCTCGGCCTTGACCGTCACGGAGCGCGTGCCCTCAAAGGCGGTGTAGCCCTTGGGCGCCTTGAGCTCACGGACCTCCAGCTTGCCCGAGTCCACGCCCGAGACGGTCACGCGGCCGTCCTCGCCCGTGGTGACGGTGGCCTTACCTTGCGCATCCCACGTGCTGTCGGCCGCCAGTGTGCGACCGCGGTCGTCGGCGATGCTCAGGACCGCCCCAGCAAGCGGCTTGTCGCCGTCGCTGCCGCGCTTGGTGAGCGCGAGATCCCAGGTGTAGGCACACGCGTCGTCGCTCGGCGTGCGGGTAAAGCCGGCGTCACCGGACTGGTCGGCAAAGGGAGAGCGCGGGTAGTGCAGGTAAACCTCGTTGGGGTTGCCCTTCGCGATGCCGTGGTTGCATGCGCTGTTGAGCGGCGCGTTGTACACGGCGACCACGCGGGCGCCCACGGTGAAGGCATCGGCCCCGCCGAGCGCGGCGATCAGGTCGCCGGTGCGCACGGTGAAGGTCTTGCCGTCGGCCGCTACCTTGGTGGCGCACTGGGCCGTGATGTCGGTCCAGCCCTTCGCGGGCTCGGTGCCGGCGCGGCCGTCCTTGCCGGTCTGGACCGCGTCAAAGCCGCCGTCCGCGCCCGCCGCCACGTACACGCGCATGCTCGCGGCCACCTTGGAGGGGTCGAGCCCCGCGCTCATGGTGTCGACGAACCGCACCGTATAGGTGTCGTAGGCAGCAAGACCCGCCGGGACCGTGGCAGAGAGGCGCCAGTACAGGTCGTCGGCGACCGTGGCGTCGGCGGCCTTCTGCCAGGCGGCGGTGCTGTCCTCCAGCACGTGCTTGGACACCTTGGGGGTCGCGGCCTTGGGCTTGACGGTGACGGCGCTGCCGCCGACCAGGGCCATGATCGGCGCGGTGCCGGCCTCGCCCTGGGCGATGGCGTCGTCGTCGGCGACGATGAGCCAGTAGCCGCAGGGCAGCTCGGCCGCCGTACCCGCGTTAAGGGCCACGAACACGGCGCCAGAACTCTGGAGGGAACGAGCGAGCTGTGCGCTCAGCGCGCCCGTAAGGTGGGAATCGGTGTTGAGCCACTCGGCAGCTTCCTGCGCGGTGGTCTGGGAATTGGGCATACCGGCGCTGTGCAGCACAGGCAACACGGCATCGCGCGCGGCGTCGCTTGCCCAGGCGAGGTCGGTAGCAATCTTGGCGTCGCCGTTGTCGTCGATAACGTTGGCGCTAAAGATCTGGTAGGCATCGTAGCTGCGCGCCACGGTGCCGCTCACCGTGATGGATCCGGTCGCGCTCGGCGCGGCCTGCGCGGATGCGGGGAACACAACCGCGCAGGTGCCGATCAAGAGGGCAAGCAGCGCAAACAAGATCGGGAAGGAGCAAACTTTCTTATTCACGACGCTCACCTCCCTTCGCGCTCGCCTTGCGACGAACGTGCATCCAGGCCGCAGCAGCGCAAAGCACCGCCGCGCCGGCAAGGTACGTCAGAGTGACGCCCGACATACCAGAAAGGGGCAAAGAGGTGGAGTAGGTGTTGGTGAAGGTGGGATCGGTGGTCGGGTTTTCGCTTGGCTTGCCGCTGGCGTCGACCTCGTAGTAGGTCGGCGTGCAGTTCAGCGTGCCGTCACCGTTGTCCGTTGCCGTCACCACGACCTTGAAAGTCTTGGTGTCGTTCTTGTAGCCTTCGTGTTTGATGCCTTTTGTCTCGTTGGCGCCGCATTCACGGATGAAGTAAGTGAATGTTGCTTTGCCACCGGTAAGATCTTTAACCCCGAGGGGGCCGATTGGTACCGGATCGAACGTTACTATCTGAGGGTTTCCCGACTCAGCAGAAGTACATTTGGTTTGAAGAGACTTCTCCCTACCGTCCGAATCCTTAGTAAACAGCTCGAACTCGAACTTCTTCATCTCGCCGCCATCGACCCTCTTGGTCACCTGAGGCGTCCAAGAGCCCTTGGGTTTGTATGCATTAGTAAAGGTCTTGTCGGTGTTGCCATCGGTGATCTTAATGGAGACATCGCTACCGTTGTTCGGAGTAAACGTTTTCACCTCATTATTTTTGAGATTAGTAACCCTTACATTCGTAACTAAATAGTAGATGTAATCAATATTCAGCACCGGCCGCTTTTTGGTCGTAGTTGTAAGCTCAATCTTGTAGATGGTCTGGTCGTAGTCCACGCCAGGGACGCGATCCGCAACGTTGCCGGGGTCCTCAACGAGGTAGTAGACGTTCGTTCCAGCGGAGTGGACCCTGCCCAAATCAAAGACAAAGTTACCTTCAGCGTCGTTCGTGGCCCCATCGTCATCGCCAACTATTGAACAGCCATTGAGCTGCAATTTGCCATCATCATTATTATTAAAGCTAGGGACACCACCGCTCTCGCCCGGGTCCAAGAGTTGGAACCTGAATTTTCCCGCATCATCCGCAGTAAGCGCGCGGCCTTCCAGTGCCTTAGTGCCTTTGAGCTTCATCTTGGGGTACACGTTCACCTCCGTGGTGGAGCCAGCGATTACGTCGCCGTTGGTCATGATGCCGCCACCGTGAATGTTGGATCTGTTGCCCGTGATGAAGAGGGACGCAGCCGCGGTAGCAGCATCTTTATCTTCCTGAATCGGCTCAGATTTAAGGCCAATCATGTACTTAGCTTGGGCGCCCTCATACTTGCCGATAGACGTTGGTGTTTTGTCGATCGTGCCCGACCAGTTAGCAGCTCCGCCACCAAGCATTTGTCCAGTTACGGCAGCGATATACGGATTGTTTTCCGAATTGGAAGAATCGTGAATTAAGAAAAGGTCCTCATGGCCGGCGTTTATAAAAGCTTCGGTTATTTCGCCGCCCTTATCATTCTCCTTATCGAAATCCCAGTCCTCGCTCTTCCCATTACTGCCGCCCGATCGTTTATCACCTTTATCGTCAGAATTACCGAAAATCGCGATGCCATCGGTATCGGTAATGGCAGTCTTACCAGTCGGGCAAGCGGCAAACCCGCCGCCAAAGCCTCTGGCATGATTGTTGGTAATCAGAGCGTTAGAAATCCTGAGGCTTGCCGGCTGAACGCTGTTGTCGCCGCTTCCCTGGACGAACACGCCGCCGCCACCCCAGTCGTTGGATGTATTAGTCGTATTGTTCGTGATATAAGCGTGTGAATCAGCGTGCGAATCAATCGGCACTTCAAACACGCTCTCGGTAGGTGCAGAGATACGGATACCGCCACCCTCTGAGTTTTGCGCCACATTGCTGGCGATGATTCCACCAGAAAACGTAAACTCGGAAAGAGCTTGCTTCCAAGCGCCAGCATAAACGCCGCCGCCAGCCTCGGCAGAGTAGTTGCCCGTGATGCAACCGCCGCTAATAACCAGACTGCCTTTTTCTGTCCTTGAGTGGAGCTAAAGGCAGCAATGCCGCCACCACCGTGACAACCGAAACCGCGATGCGTCCACCCCGGCTGATAGTCCTGGTAGAACTGATATTTGTTATTGGTGATGTGACCATTCGTAATGGTCACCATAGAGTCCTCAGCACAAATTCCCGCGACATAACCACTTTGATAATCATTTGTACCGTTACCGGAGATAATACCGCCAACCATGTATACCGTAGAATTCTTGGCATAAACGCCGCCGCCACTGGGGGCATAGTTACCAGCAATTACGCCGCCAGAGATCTCCAGGGTTGAGCCCTCATCCAGAGTTGAGCCCTCAACACGAATTCCAGCACCAGCACCACTGCTGCCCATAGAAGCACCACAAACGTATCCGCCACTCATGTTGACGGTAGAGCCGTTCTGGGCATAGATAAGGCCATCAACATTGCAATTGTTCTTTTGAGTAAGCACGCCACCCTGAAGGTTAAACGTACAGTCCTTACCATTGAGTTTGATGAGACTCACTCTGCTGTTGCACGCCACGATGGCACCATAAATATTGACGCTATATTTGAAAAGCGTTTCGGTTGTCTTGGTTATGTCTGCTGTACTCGGGGACGATTCGGTCACGTAGTAGGTAAGGCTAGACGGAATGCCATCGTTGTAAACAAACTCTGCTGCTTTACCATAATTGCCGGGATTAAAGTTCTGGCCCTGATTATTTAGCTCCTTGACTTTGGAGACCTCTTCACTCGCTTTCTCAGGATCAGAATCCTTAAGATCAGAATCCTTAATTAAATCCTTAATTGTAAGTGTCGCGCCACCGGTGATGTTAAACAGGGGCTGGCTCTGATTCGTATATTTAATCTTATGGCCGTTTAGATTCAGCGTGATATTGCTGCCGCTCTCATCGAGTTGGATTGTTGAGCCGCACTCCACATCCGTCGTAAGGTCAAAGCTGGCTATTCCATTCTTTTCAACAGCCTCGAGCTTGCTAACCAGGTCATTAGCACTAGCTATCTCATTAGCTGCCGTTTTGGTTTGCCCGCCTTCTGCAGCTGCCATTACGGCGTCATCATTCGACGAGCTACCATCTTCGACCTGCAGCTCGTCCTCGAGCTGATCCTCAGTCTGAGCCTGCTCATCGCCATTTGAAGAGCCAGTCTCGTCGCCCTCAGTCTCGCCGCTATTCAGCTTTTCGGTATCCCCGTTGTTGGTGTTTTCTACATCAGTAGACTCAGTTGAGGAACCACCAGCCGTTACGGTTTCCTCGGCAGAAACCGTCTGGGCATCGTTGGCAATAGCCTGAGAGATCGGGGGCATGACGAGCGACAGTACCAGGCTCAAAACGGAGGCTCCGCACAAGACGCCTGCCAGTACACGGCGCGTCGCTTTATTACTCTGTTTAGATTTGTCTGAATTTGCTTTCATCGATGTCTCCTCCCCAAGAGACCGCGATCTTGCTCTTTCACTATCAAACGTATCTGCGCAATCGGTAATTGCGCTCGTTTAGTAAAGTTATTGTAACTATTGTTTAAACATATGAGCAACAAAACCGGCATTTTTGTAGCGAGTTCTCAATTCCCTTGACATTTACTCAGATTTGCCTTCGTTTATTCGCTATCTATTTTTGGTTTCTGCTGGTAATTTAGTTGACTATCATTTTTTAATGGCATTAGATTTATTTGCACAACATTTTGCTCAAGAGCAAACATCCCGCTCACGGTCGAAAATCGACCGTGAGCGGTAGGTCATTAGCCAGCAGGAATACCTTACCAAACTGATGAGAATATCTTTAACCCATCGGTGGTTAGAAGCGTGATGTTCAGACAATCATCAGACAATCATATTTGATTTTGTGCGCAGATTTTAGGCATCAATTCGCCCAAATCGCCTGAGGCCGCCACAAAGGCACCTGTCCCCTTTGTGGTGATTCTGCCCTAGCGCTACAGCAGATGTTCCTCGATAAAGATCGCGATGCCGTCTTTGTCGTTGCTGGCGGTTACAAAGTCGGCGGCGGCACGGGTGGCGTCGCTGCCATTTGCCATGGCTACACCCACGCCGGCGTCAGCCACCATGCAGGTGTCGTTGTCCGCATCGCCAAACACGCAGATGTTCTGGAGCCCCATGTCGTTGAGCTCCGCCACGCGCACAAGGCCGCGCGTCTTGGACACGCGCGGATCCATGAACTCGTAGAGCCGCTGCGTGGTCTGCAGAGCCGCCGCCTTAACGGTATCGTCGGCGAACGTCGACGCCCGTTCGATGACCTGCGGCATCACCTCGGGCGCCATGGTAAACATCACCTTGGTCTGCGGCTCGCGCAAAAACTCGGCAAAGTCGACCACCTTGTAGGGCACGCCGTCGACACGCGACAGGTGCTCGACGCATGCATTGCTCTCGGGCACATAGAGCACGCCGTCCCGAGGGCAGACGGGCGTTGCCGGCAGGCCTGCCATGTGCTCGCAGATGTGCGCGATGGTCTCGCCCGGTAGCGGGTAGCTCAGCTCGTTGATGTCGTGCGCACGATCGATGACTTCGGCGCCGCCGCAGCCCACCAGCACGTCTACCAGACCTTCGATACCCCAGAGCCCAAACATGGCCTCGGTCGCCTGGGCGTCGCGCCCGGTGCACAGGCCAAAGAGCACGCCGCGCTCGCGCAGGGCGTGGATCGCCGCCACGGTACGCGGGGACACCGTGTGCTGGCTTGTGAGCAGTGTGCCGTCGATATCGCAGAACACGGCTTTGATGTGGCTAAAGGTGGTGTCCATGGGGGGCCTTTCTGGGTTGTGCGGCGGTGTGGGGTGTGGTCGTGAACGGCGTACATGGTATACCAAGGCACAGGCCGTTGGGACCCGATCGCCACAAAGGTGCCTGCCCCCTTTGTGGCGGCCGAACCCGAAGGGTGGCCTGGCCGGAGCGCAAACCATCACAACATTCGACGTTTTTCGGCAAAATCGCGATTTTCGCTGAATGTTGTGATGGTTTTTACCGCCTCGCGGCACGATCAAAATGCCGGCGGCCAAACAGCAGCAACGCCGCGGGAACCGCCGTCACGACCATGCCCGCCCCTACGAGCGTCTGCTGCACGCCAAATGTCGCCGCCAGCCACGGGGCAAGCGCCAGCGGCGCCACGCCGGCGAACATGTTGCCAAAACCCATGACCGAGTTGACGCGACCGAGCTGCTCGAGCGGTGCCGTCGTTTGCACGATGGTGTTGTGGAGCGGGTTGACGACGCCCCAAGCCACGCCCAGAGCAATCTGGCCGACAAGGGCCACGCCCACGTACGGCGTTCCCACATAGAGCAAACTTCCCAGGCCCACGGACATAAGCGCCACGAGCAGCGTTTTAAGGTTGACCAGGTGCGGCGGCAAGCGGAGCGCGGCCACGGCGCCCAGCACCGCGCCCACACCGCTGGCCGACGAGAGCCAGCCCATCCATTCGACACCGACGTGCAGAACATCGCGGTAGAAGAACGACTCCAGCGGATCGAAGGCACCGTAGCCAAAGTTCGAAAGGAAAATAATGCAGAACAGCAGGGCGAGGACGCTGTTGGTAAAGACCGTCTTGATGCTGGTCGCGAAGGTGACGCGAGAAGATGTGTTGGGGTCGGGGCTTTGGCTGGCCTTATCTGATGTGATTTCGCCGACCGCGGGTTTGCCTTCGCGTGTGGCGGCCTGGCCTGCACTTTGCCCAAAGCCCCAACCGGCAATGAACGCCAGTACGGTAAAAATCATCATGAGCACGAACACCGCGCGTGACGATGTAGCCGCCGCGACAAAGCCGCCCAGCGTGGGGCCAACGATGATACTCACGTTAGAGAACATGGCGATGGCGGAGTTGATGTCTTTGAGCTCGACAGGATCGTCGGTGAGGTAGGCTGGATAGGATGTGGCGATGGGCTGGGCGAACCCCATCACGAAGCCCAGAAGCACCGCGCCGAGCAGGACGATGCCGGTCGCGCTGCCAAAAACGAGGATCGCCGCGCCGGTTGCCAGCGTGCCCACGATGCTCAGCAAGAAATGACGGCGCGGGCCCCAGGCGTCGAGCGCCGCGCCACCCGCAAAGGATCCCAAGATCACGAATACGTTCATAAAAAGGACGGCCAGCGATGTCGCCACGACCGAGGCATCGTCTGCATAGGTGAGCGTTCCGATGACGCCGATGAAGTAGCTGGTCTGAAAACCGGTGTAGATGAGAAAGCGCATCGCCACCAGGCGCTTGGCCTGCACGGACAGCGATGGTTGAGGCTTTGAGAAAAGAGAGGCGAGCATGGAGACTCCTTGTTTCATACGAATGCGGACGGCGGGCATTCGCCACCGTCTGTCAAATCAATCTATCCACATGAAACATTAAGGACGCATCAAGCCCCTTCTCTCCGTTTTTCGCCCGTCATGAACTACTTGGTAGATTGTAAGGCATGTCCCACACATCTACTTAAACAAAAACCACCACAAAGGTGCCTGGCCCCTTTGTGGTGGAAATGGCATTTGCCCAGATAAAACCTGCCAAAAGAAACCTGTCCCTTTTTGGCATGTTATGGCAGCGCAGCGAGCCGGTTCCAAGTGCCCCAGGTCGCCCCGAAAGAGGAGCGACGCGTACTTTGGTACGCGAGCGACGGCTTGAGGGGCGAGATGGGGTGCTTGGGGCCGGCGCAGCGTCAAGCCTGAAGGTGGTCTTGGATAAGGTCACAGATGGCTCGGGCGTCGTTGATGTTGATGGCTCGGGTCGCAAAGCCGGCGTCGAAGGCCTGGCGTGCCAGGGCCTCGTTGCAGGCAAGGGCCAGCGTGTGACCGTCGACCAGGTCGAGCGAGCTCTTGCCGCGCAGACGGTCGACACCGGAGCGCGCGACCACGATGTTGTCGAAGCCCTCGGTCTTGTAGCCCTCGATGATCACCACGTCGACATCGTTGTAACGCGACAGCAGCTCGCGCGCGGGCATCTCATCCTCCTCGCGCGTGTCGGCGTACTCCGCCCAGCGCGTGGCGCAGATGAGCCCCACGTGCTTGGATCCGGCCTGGTGATGGCGCCAGGTGTCCTTAGCGGGCACGTCGATATCAAAGCCGTGATGCCCATGATGCTTGAGCGAACCCACACGCAGGCCGCGACGGGTGAGCTCGGCGATAACCTTCTCGACAAGTGTGGTCTTGCCCGAGTTCTGGTAGCCGATAAACGCGATCGCGGGGACGGCCGGAGCTGGAACTGCGGGCGCGACGGCGACGGGTGCGTTCGCGGGTGCGTCGCCCGCGGCCCCCACGGCCTCAACAGCAGCGGCCTGACGCTCTGCACGATCCCACACGCCCGAGCGGCCGCCCTCCTTGTGCAGCAGGCGCACGTCGACGATCTCCATGCCGCGATCGACGGCCTTGCACATGTCATAGATCGTTAGACACGCGGCACTCGCGCCGGTCAGAGCCTCCATCTCGATACCCGTCTTGCCCGTCACGCCCGCCGTGACCAGCACGTGAAAGCCAACCTGCCCGTCCGAACGCGCCGGCGCCCAGCCCTCGGGCACGTCCTCGGCCGGCGTCCCCGCCGGAGCGATGGGTGCAATGTCGCACTTGCTCTTGGTAATGAGCAGCGGATGACACATGGGAATGATGTCGCTCGTGCGCTTGATGGCCATGATGCCCGCCACGCGTGCGCAGGCAAGCACGTCGCCCTTTTTGGCGCGGTCCTGCAGCACCATGGCCTGCGTCTCGGGATGCATGAGGATGGTGCCCTCGGCGATGGCGATGCGATGGGTCTCGGCCTTGTCGGACACGTCGACCATGCGTACCTCGCCCTTGGCGTCCACGTGCGTCAGCTCGTCGCGGCGGGCGTCGCGGGCGGGCTCGGTGGCAGCACTGGCAGTCGGCTGCGCGGACGTGTCGGCGTTGCCAGCATTCGCCGCAGCCGTGACTTTGTGGGCAGACATCGCGGCCCTGCGAGCGGCCTTGGTGGCATCGGCGTACCTGCTCTTGGCCATATGATCATCCTCCGATTTGGGACATAAATCGTTGCGTGCCCTCAATTATCGCGTGTTCCTGCGGTTTGTGGGCCACGGCATCGCGCCAAATCGAAAGTACCTGCATATCATCACCACGGCGCAGCACCTCACGCACCGAATACTCGGCATCGCTGAACAGGCACGGACGCACGTTGCCATCGGCCGTCAGGCGCAGACGGTTGCAGCTCGCGCAAAAATGATTGGACATGGCGCTAATGAAGCCGACCGTTCCCGCCGCGCCTGGAAAGTGCCAATAGCGCGCAGGGCCCGCGCCGGCGGGAGCGTCGTTGATGTCGAGCGGTTCGAGCTCGCCCAGCCCCACCGCGGCGGCCCCGGCATTGATGCGCGCCCGCAGCTCGTCACTCGGCACGGTGTCGCTCGCGTCCCACAGCTCGGGATTGAGCGCGGGCGCATGCGGATCCACAGCGCAATGCGAACTCGTGTGGTCGTCGCCGATGGGCATATATTCGATAAATCGCAGATGAATGGGGCGGTCGACGGTCAGCCGTGCGAGGGCCGCCACATCCTGGTTGAGTCGGCGCACCACAACGCAGTTGACCTTAACGGGCTCAAAGCCCCAAGCCAGCGCCGCGTCGATGCCAGCCATGGTCTGCTCGAGTCGACCTAGACGCGTGATCTTTCCAAAGAGCGTAGGGTCGAGCGTGTCGAGCGAGATGTTGACACGGTTAAGCCCAGCGTCTTTGAGCTGCGGCGCCAGGTTGGGCAGCAGGGCGCCATTGGTGGTGAGCGAGATATCCTCGATCTGCGGAATCGCACGGATGTCGCGAATGAGCGGGATGATACGGCGGCTTACCAGCGGCTCGCCACCCGTCAGGCGCACGCGGCGAATGCCCTCTCCCGCCACCAAGCGCACAAAGCGGGCGATTTCCTCGGCGCTGAGCAGCTCGTCGTGCGCACGGGGCGCCACGCCGTCGGCCGGCATGCAATAGATGCAGCGGAAATTGCACTTGTCGGTAACGGCAATGCGCAGGTAGTTGATATCGCGACCAAAACCGTCATGTTGCACGTGCCCGTCCACGCGGTCCTCTCCTCGCGCTGGCCTTTATTCTTCAGGGAATATAGTACCGCACGGAAAGAATGGGTCGACATGCGTACGACACGACTCAGGTGAACGGCATTTCCAAGCGCAAACACGATCTGGCTCGGCCGTCCATGTTCAATGAGGCATGCCTACGCACATAACTTTTTTCGCCCGACACCCAACACAAACCTTGACTCTATAATCGTTATAGGGTTTTCACTACACTGGTACGTATACAAACCAAGCTAGAAAGCCCCGCCCATGGAACACGACCTCACACGCGGCAATGTCCTCAAGACCATCGCGGTCTTTGCCCTGCCTTATATGCTCTCGTACTTTTTGCAGATGCTCTACGGCATGGCCGACCTGTACATGATGGGGCAGTTTAGCGGCGCTGCCGGCATCACCGCCGTGGGCAATGGCGCGCAGACGCTCTATATCATTACCGTGACGCTCGTGGGCCTGGCCATGGGAACGACGGTCATCGTCGGCCAAGCCGTGGGCTCGCGTCGCTTCGACCGCGCCGAGACCGCCATCGGCAACACCATCACGCTGTTTATGGGCGTCTCGGTGGTGCTGGCCGCTGTCCTGCTCGCACTGTGCCCGCAGGTTGTGGCGCTCATTGGCACGCCGGCCGAGGCAGTCGAAGGCACTGCCGCCTACCTGCGCATCTGCTTTATGGGCATTCCCTTTATCGCCGCGTACAACATCCTCTCGGCCATTTTTCGCGGCCTGGGCGATTCGCGCTCGCCCATGTACGTGATCGGCGTGGCATGCATCATCAACATCGCGCTCGACTTTCTGTTTATCGGCCACATGGGGCTCGGCCCCGTGGGTGCGGCGCTCGGCACGGTGACCGCGCAGACGGCCAGCGTTGCCCTCGCGCTCGTGTGGCTCAAGAGCCGCCGCACGAACATCCACGTTAAGCGCAGCGACCTGCGCCCCCAGCCCGAGGTGCTCGGCAGCATTCTTAAGATTGGCGTGCCCGTGGCCGTGCAGGACGGCTGCATCCAGGTGGCGTTTATGTTTATCACCGTCATCGCCAACCACCGAGGGCTCGTCGACGCCGCCGCCGTGGGCCTGGTCGAGAAGATGATCAGCTTTTTGTTCATTGTGCCGAGTTCCATGGGCGCCACCGTCAGCGCGCTCACGGCACAAAACGCCGGCGCGGGCAAGGGCGACCGCGCACGTCAGGTACTCAAAGATGCCATGACGATCTCGGTGGTGTACGGCTGTCTGATCACGATGCTGATGTGGCTGGTGGCGCCGGCGTTTATCGGCTTTTTTGCCAAGGACCCCGCGGTGGTCGCGGCCGGTACCGGCTATATGCACAGTTATATTTTCGACGCAATCTTTGCCGGCATCCACATTTGCTTTAGCGGCTTTTTCGCTGCGTATGGCAAGAGTTACATCGGCTTTGCGCACAACGTGCTGGCCGTGGCACTCATTCGCGTGCCGGGCGCGTGGCTGCTGTCGAATGCCTATTCCAACACGCTGTTTCCCATGGGCATCGCTTCGCCGTGCGGATCGATTTTATCGGCGGGCATCTGTGTTATTGCGTTTTGCGTGCTCATGAGGGTGGA
>UQMK01000035.1 GCA_900542085.1 uncultured Collinsella sp. | reverse complement strand
CGCGGCGCTGTCGCGCCTGCTGCCTGGGGTGACTTTGGGGTTGGAGTGAATCGGGGTCTAATACTTTCCCGAGAAGTGAACGACCTTATTTTGACCCCCGAAGCATTGGCATATTCTGACCGCTATTTCCTGCGGTTTTGCAGCGCGAATCCTGCGGTTTTCTCGTCTAAAGGTGTGGATGCTCCGGGGCTTCGTTTTTACTCGTTCACTTCTCGGGAAAGTATTAGAGCTCAGCTGATTGAGGTACCACTCTGGCGTCGATGCCCCGCGTCTTCTTCGCTTGATTGGGGAAAACAGCCTCGCTTAAGCAATTGCGAGCCCGCCCAGACGTATCTGCAGGGTTGTCTGCACAATTCGCGGTATTATGTTGCGGAGTTTTGAAAGGAGCCGCTGGTGGTCACGACGACGTTTGCTTCGCCTTTGGGCGAAATCTTGCTTGCCGCTGATGGCCGCGGTCTGACGGGACTTTGGTTTGAGGGGCAGGAGCACTTTGGCTCCACGCTTCTCAAAGAAGATGCGGAGCACGTTGAAGGCGCCGATGCGGTCTCCGGTATTGGTGGCATGTCTTCGGTGAGTCCGGCAAATGGTGCGGCTTCTTCGGTGCTTGAGCGCTCTTGGGCTTGGCTGAATGCTTATTTTGCGGGGCAGGAGCCTCGGTTTACGCCGCCGTTGCATATGATTGGCACGGCGTTTCAGCGCGAGGTTTGGTTTGAGCTGCTTTCTATCCCGCGTGGCGAGGTCGCTACGTATGGTGAGATCGCCCAGTGTGTTGCGGCTCGACATCGTGTACCGGGAAACGAAGCACCTGTTGTGTCTCCCCGTGCCGTGGGGGCCGCGGTCGCGCGGAATCCCATTTCGATTATCGTGCCGTGCCATCGCGTGGTTGCCGCCGATGGTTCGCTCAACGGATATGCCGGCGGCCTTGACCGCAAGGAGTGGCTGCTGCGGCTCGAGGGTGCGTACGAGGAGTAACGCCAGGGCACTTTGCATGACGAAGGCGCCGCGAAAGGACGAGTCGCTGTCTTTTCGCGACCGGCATGTGTCCAGGTGCTCGGCATCTGCGCCTTAAGTTTGGCTAAGCCCTATCCTGCGTATTTAAAAACGCGCAGGTTGAGCGGCTAAGGCTGCGCTAAGGCGGTTGACGGTGCGCTATTATCGGCAGTATCGAAACCTGTATAGCCGTGCGCCAAAGGAACAACTATGAAGCTGATGCTTGCCGAGGACGAACCCGGCCTCTCCCGCGCCCTTACCGCGATCCTTCAACATAGTGACTAGGAGGTCGACACCGCGCTCGACGGCCTGACGGCGCTCGAATATCTGCTCGCCAACGACTATGACGCCGCAATCCTGGACATCATGATGCTCGGCATGGATGGCATCGAGGTGCTCAAGCGCACGCGCGCCGCCGGTAAGCGTCTGCCCATCATTATGCTCACGGCAAAAAGCGAGGTGTCCGATAAGGTTGAGGGCCTGGATGCCGGTGCCAACGATTACCTGACTAAGCCGTTTGCCGCCAAGGAATTGCTTGCGCGTATTCGTGCCATGACGCGCGCTGCCACGGCGATTGACGCTACGACGCTCAGCGTGGGCAACGTGCGCCTTGACACGGCGGCTTGCACGCTTATGGGTCCCTTGGGCGAGGAACACCTAGCCAATCGTGAGTTTCAGCTTATGGAGCTCCTTATGCGCAACGCCGGCACACGCATGCCTACCGAGCGTCTGATGCTCGGGGTTTGGGGTGAGGACGCGCCCGAAGGCGCCAACGTGGTGTGGGTCTACATCTCGTACCTGCGCAAAAAGCTGACGGCGCTTGGTGCCAACGTGGGCATCCGCGCGTCGCGCAATCAGGGATATTCGCTTGAGGTTGTCGAAGGGGACGAGCAGGCGTGAGCGTGCGCACGTGGTGTAAACGCATGACGGAGCGGTTTCACGCCGCCTCGAGTAGTACGGGGCGGGCAAATGCTGTTGACGCATTGGGCCGCCGCCTGCGTCGCAAGTTCATCCTGGTTGCCATGGGCGCCGTGACCGTGGTGCTCACGCTCATCATCGCCGGCATCAACATCGTCAATTATTTGCATGTCTGCAAGATGGCCGACGCTCGCCTGGACTATATCCTGGCGGGCAAGGACGGAATTGATTGGAATGCCGAGCCTAAGATCGGTCCCGGTCAGGATGCGGTTGCCGGCAAGGTTGCTACCGGTAACCGGGCGGCCGTTCGCGATGGGCGTTTTGAAGGCATGACGGCGGAGTCTCCCTTTGACACGCGCTACTTTACGGTGACGATTGCCGCCGGACAGGTTGCCGATGTCAACACGGCCCGCATTGCCGCGGTGGGTGCCAAGCGCGCCGCCAGTATTGCCGCAAAGTTGCATTCCAAGGGTTGGGTCTCGGGTTTTTCTGGCAATTATCGCTATACGACTGACGTTCAAGACGGTGAGACCACCTATGTGTTCGTGGACTGTTCGCGTGAGCTTGCAAGCTTTCATTCGTTTTTGAGCGCGAGCGTGGCAATCAGTTGCATTGGCTGGCTGGCAGTATTGGCGATTGTGACGGTGGCCTCGGGTGCGGTGATTCGGCCGATGGTCGAGAGCTACAGCAAGCAAAAGCGCTTTATTACCGATGCAAGCCACGAGATCAAGACGCCGCTAGCTGTGATCGATGCCGCTAACGAGGTGCAGGAGATTGAAAGCGGCGAGAGCGAGTGGACGCAGAGCATTCACGAGCAGGTCGCGCGGCTGACGGCGCTGACGGAGCGTCTGGTGTTCCTGGCGCGTATGGACGAGGGTTCGGCCGGCTTTACCATGACATCGATCGATCTTTCAGAGGCCGTGGACAAGGCTACGGCACCGTTTGAATCGGTGGCGGTTTCGCGCGGAAAGCGCCTGTCGACGTCGATCGCGAGCGGTGTGCGGGCCCATGCCGATGCCGCGGCAGTGGCGCAGGTTGTTGAGCTGCTGCTGGACAATGCCACACGCTACGCAAGCGAGGACAGCGTGATTGAGCTAAGCCTGCGCGCAGCCTCGCGCGGTCAGGGTAAGGGCGCCACTGAGCTTGTCGTATCGAACGCCGTGGACGAGCTGCCCGAAGGCGACCTGGACCGATTGTTCGACCGCTTCTATCGTGCAGACGTATCGCGCAGCGCCAAGACAGGCGGCTCGGGCGTGGGCCTATCCGTGGTGCGTGCCATCGCCGAGGCCCATGGCGGGAGCGCTTCTGTCTGCGGCCGCGGCAATCAGATCACCTTCACCGTCCGCTTCTAAAACCTGCCAAAATAAACCTGTCCCTTTTTGGTCGGCGCGAAATGGGTAATACTTAAGAGTTATCCGACCAGATGGGAACCGATCGATGGCCTATATCGAATTCAAAGACGTCATCAAAGCATACGGCGAGGGCGATGCCCGCATTCACGCGCTCGACGGCGCGAGCTTTACCGTTGAGCGCGGCGAGCTCGCCATTGTCCTGGGCGCCTCGGGTGCCGGCAAGACCACGGCGCTCAACATCCTGGGCGGCATGGATACGGTAACCTCCGGCACTGTGATGGTGGACGGGCGCGACGTGAGCTCCGCCAACGAGGCGCAGCTCGTGGAATACCGCCGCGCTGACGTCGGCTTTGTCTTCCAGTTCTACAATCTGGTCCCCAACTTGACGGCCCTCGAAAACGTTGAGCTCGCGGCTCAGATCTGCCCCGATTCGCTTGATGCCGAACAGACGCTTCGTCAGGTTGGCCTGGGCGAGCGCCTCGCCAACTTCCCCGCACAGCTTTCGGGCGGCGAGCAGCAGCGCGTGTCCATCGCCCGCGCACTGGCCAAGAATCCCAAGTTGCTTCTGTGCGACGAGCCCACGGGTGCACTCGACTACAAAACCGGCAAGCAGATCTTGCAGTTGCTACAGGACACCTGCCGCAAGCAGGGCATTACGGTCATTATCATCACCCACAACTCCGCGCTCGCGCCCATGGCCGATCGCCTGATCCGCTTTAAGAGCGGTCGCGTGGAGAGCGAGACGGTCCAGCAAAATCCCGTGTCTATCGAGACGATCGAGTGGTAGCACCCATGGACCAGGACCGCCAAAACAGCCAAAACCACGATACGGAGCACGAGGGTCGCGACCGGGAGTTCGCGACCTACCGCGCCGCTCAAAGCTCAAACGATATGGTGCCGACGGTATTTCGCCGTGGCATCTACCGCACGATTCGTGGCAGTCTTAAGCGCTTCCTATCTATCGTGGTCATCACCGCGCTTGGCGTGAGCGTGATGTGCGGCCTTAAGGCGGGTTGCGAGGACCTGTGCGATTCGGTCGACGCCTATTTTGACCAGCAGAATGTCTATGACATTAACGTGCAGTCGACCTATGGTCTTACGCGTGACGATCTTGCGGCTATCCAAGAGGTCGACGGCGTCGAGACGGCCGAGGGCATCTACACCGAGACCGCCTACACCGCCGTGGGCACAACGCGCGAGCGCGTGGTCGTGCAGAGCCTTTCCAAAGAGAACATCGATCAGCCGGTGCTCGTGAATGGCGATTTGCCCGAGAGCGCCGATGAGGTCGCGGTGACTTCGAAGTTCCTGAAGGCTTCGGGCAAAAAGCTCGGCGATACGGTGAGTTTTGCCGCCAATGACGCGAGCTCGTCCAACCAAAGTGCCAAGGATCAGTTTGCCGCGGGCGATTACACCATTACGGCCGAGGTCCTCGACCCCACTGATGTGAGCTCCGACTCGACAGTCAACGCCTTCCGTGCCGCTTCGGCTGCGGACTATAAGTTCTATGTGAGCGAGGATGCCGCGACATCTTCTTCCTACTCCGCAGTCCACGTGATCGTCGAGGGAGCCAAGAGTCTTAACTCCTATTCAGATGCCTACACGACAAAGATCAACGAGGTCAAAGGCAACATCGAGAAGATCCGCGAGGAGCGTGAGAAGGCGCGCGTCCAGGAGTTGACGGTTGACACGCCGACAAGCTTGGATACGGCCGAGCGTCAGACCGCCATGCTCTTTGGGATCGAGCAGGATAACATCAACCGTATGGCCGAGGGCAGCGAGGAGCGCGTCCAGGCTCAGGCCGAGTTGGACCAGCGCCGCGCCGCCGCCGACCAGCATTTTGCCGATGCCCGCGCCGAGCTTTCCGATCTGGGCGAATGCACCTGGTACATTCAGGACCGCGGTAACATCGCAAGCTACTCGAGCGTCGAGAGCGACAGTTCTTCGATCGAGGCCATCGCCACGGTTTTCCCATTTATCTTCTTTGTCGTCGCTGTGCTCATCAGTCTTACCACCGCCACGCGCATGGTCGAGGAGGAGCGCACGCTTATTGGCCTGTACAAGGCGCTTGGCTATTCACGCGAGCGCATCCTGTCCAAATACGTGGACTATGCGCTGTGGGCATGTCTGATCGGCGGCGTCCTCGGCAACATCATCGGATTTGTGGGCCTGCCGCTGTTCCTGTTTACGGTGTTCGACGACATGTACTCGCTGCCCCAGATGCTGCTCTCGTACGACATCGTGTCCTCAATCGTCTCGGTGGCGCTGTTTGCCGTGGGCGTGGTGGGCGCTACGATTATCGCCTGCCGCCACGAGATGGCCGAGACCCCGGCCTCGCTCATGCGTCCCAAGGCCCCACGCGCCGGCTCTCGCATCTTGCTTGAGCGCATCGGCTTTATCTGGCGCCGCATGGGCTTTTTGAACAAGGTGGCAGCACGTAACCTGTTCCGCTACAAAAAGCGCGCTTTTATGACCATCTTCGGTATCGCCGGCTGCACGGCGCTCGTGATCTGCGGTATGGGCATTCGCGACACGTCGGTGGCGCTTTCGCCCAAACAGTACGGGCATATCACGCGCTACGACCTGCTGGCGGTCGCCAATCCCGACGATTTTTCGCAGACGTGCGCGGCATTGGATGAGCGCAGCGCGGCCAATGATTTCAACGTGACCGTGACCTCGACCCTGCCGATTATGACCGACAACGTCACCTTTACGTTTGGCGGCAAGAGCGAGACCGTGCAGCTGATCGTGGTGCCCGATAACCGCACGAGTGACTTGGGCGATTACGTGCGTCTGGAGGATGAGTCCAAAGAACCGCTGCCTTTGCGTGACGGAGACGTGTATCTGAGCAAAAGTTCACAGCTGGTGCTGGGGATTCAGCCGGGCGATACGGCTCACGTCCAGGATTCGTCGCTCAATGTTGCCAAGGTCAAAGTCAGCGACATTTCGCTTAACTATCTGGGCAACACGCTTTACATGACGCAGGGCACCTATGAGCGTGCGTTCGGTCGAAGCGCACGTCTTAACGGCGTCTTTGTGCTGCTTAAGGGCTCGTCGGCCGACCAGATTGCGTTTAGCAAGAATCTTAAGAGTGACGGTTGGCTTACGATTTCGAGTACGGCCGAGCATTGGGAAAACTATGAGGCGAACTTTACGATTATCAATTCGGTCGTGGTGCTCGTGACCTTCATGGCGGCGTGCCTATCGTTTGTGGTGGTGTTTACGCTGTCCAACACGAATATCTCCGAGCGCGAGCGCGAGCTGGCGACCATTAAGGTGTTGGGCTTCCGTCGCGGTGAGGTGCACCATTACGTCAACAAGGAGACGTTGATCCTCACGGCGATTGGCGCTGCGCTGGGCGTGCCGCTGGGCGGCTTGCTGGCCGAGAGTTTTACGTACATTTTGCAGATGCCGTCGCTGTACTTTGACGTCGAGGTCGAGCCGCTAAGCTACGTGCTATCTGTGCTGCTGGCCTTTGGCTTTACGTTTATCGTCAACCTCGCCACCAATCGTACCCTCAACAAGATCGACATGGTCGGCGCCCTCAAGAGTGCCGAGTAGCCTGTCCTGGGATTCAAGTTCTAGCGAGCTGCCGACGCGCCCGCAGCAGCATTTTTGTATAAACCGCCCCGCCAAATGCATACTTTGACGGGGCGGTTGCTTTTTGCCCACAGGTACCCCAGGGGGGGCGTGCAAATTCCGGAGTATTCAGCATCCCGGGGTCCGCGGGCGCGGGGGTGCAAAACTGCGCTGAAAGCCCCGATTCTGAGCCCCAACGCCTCTAGAGCCGCTCGTTTTTTTACAGGATGCGGCCCATGGTGCCTGCCTTTCGCCCAAAATCCAGTATGCAGGCGCCCTCGGCTGCTGAATACTCCCAAAAATGCACGCCGCATCCTACCCTAGGCACCCGTAGCTACTCTGCGGGTGCGTGGCCTGATAGTAAGTTGCGGTGGAATAGTTCCTGTTTGGTATAGCAGAGCCATGAAACAGGAACTATTCCACCGCAACGTATTGAGAGGGCTCTTGGCTGTTATGCGTACTAACATTTGTCATGAAATGGCAGGCCATTAGGGGGTTGCTACTCGTAGTTGCGGTAGGGTTGGGGCAGATTCTAACTAGAAATGGTGGTCGCTACCGGTTATTCTCGGCATACTCGGCTCATTCGATTACGGTCGCCACATGAAAGGAACCACTATGGATCTTGCGATGGCACAGCGCCTCGTCGATCGCCGCAAAGCTGCCGGTCTTTCCCAGGAGGCTCTTGCTGCCCAGTTGGGCGTAAGCCGCCAAGCTGTCAGCAAATGGGAACGCAGCGAATCCTCGCCCGATACCGATAACCTTATTGCACTCGCCGCGCTGTATGGCGTGTCACTGGATGAGTTGCTATATGGGGAAGCGGCTAGCGATGTCGACACCTCGGCCGACGATGACGTTGACGCAAATAATTACGACGAGACTGAAGGCACCGAGTCTTCTACCGAGCACGTGGATCCTGACGGCAAGCCACTTGTCGACATTTCCCTTGCACGCGGCATTCACGTCGTCGACCCCAACAAAGGTGAAGAGGTTCATGTTGGTTGGAGCGGCATCCACGTGGCTAACGAGCGCAAGGGTGAAGAGGTCCATGTGGGGCCGGGCGGATTGCATATCGATACGCTAGAGGACGATGGACACAGCGTACATACCAATGCCGACGGCACCGTCACCATCGACGGCGAGACGTTTTCCAGCTGGAAAGAGGCACACGACAAGCTCGACCATCATGGCAAGCATTTCCACACCAAGATCGGTCGCGCATGGAACGAGTTTCCCTTTCCTGCACTTGTCGTCCTCGCCTATCTCGCGCTCGGCATCATCTGCGGCACGTGGGGTATGGGGCTCTTTCTGGTCTTTCTGATTCCCGTCTACGAGGCGATGGGCGACTTTATCGACCGACATCATCTCTCCAAGCTGATCGGCGTCGTCTATGCAACAGCCGCCATTGCCTGGTTCCTCTATATGTGGCTTTGTTTGGCACAGCCCCATCCCGCATGGGTCATCCTCATCACGATTCCCTTCATAGAGGCACTCATGTGCTGGTGCCGAAAGCAATGGAAGCGCCGCAAACAAGCCTAAGCCGTTCCAACCCGTCAACAATGCTTGGCCAACGCCGCTCGCCCCTTCCAAGTTGCGGTGAAATACGGACCGTTGAGGACCTTGGAGCGTCTAACAGTCCCGATTTCACCGCAACTCACGAATGGACAGGGCAATTCCAACACGGGAACTGGCATTTAACTCGCCGCATGCCAAGAAAAAGGCCGATTTACTAC
The DNA here is from genome assembly GCA_900542085.1 of uncultured Collinsella sp. Taxonomy (GTDB): domain Bacteria; phylum Actinomycetota; class Coriobacteriia; order Coriobacteriales; family Coriobacteriaceae; genus Collinsella. Next base: position 6,168 of record UQMK01000035.1, on the reverse strand, counting down.
GATGAACTCGATGAGGCCGACCACACCCATCTTTTTCAAAAATCGGCAAGCTTTCTACCTGCGGTTTTACTTTCACCCTTTTCGGTATGGTCGAAGGCATTCGAATCATCGTAGTAATTAGGCGCATTTTGTAGCAAACGGTTCATTCAAGTTCGAACTCGAAGACCGATGGTTCCCTCATCCACGGCTGTGAGCGAAAATACCAAATAGAATAAAAATCGAATGGCTAAGTCTGTTTGGTGAACGGAGGCAATATGGGCGAGGTAACTGAAAGCGACTGGAAGCTGTTTAGAGAGCTGCTCCCAAAATGGCAAGAAAGCTATATGGAAATGCTCATCGGCCAGTACATCGAGATACTGAACGGTGGCAGTGAAGCGTCCAGTAGATTTTGGGCGTTAGAAGAGCGTATCAATAGGGACAAGCTGTCCTCAGGAGTGCTTGTGAACGATATTCGCCGCAGCACCATGCGTTATGAGATAGCCAACTTGCTTTCCGATAACGTTATCACGCTCGACGACCTTGACGGTTTCACCGAAGACATTAAGGGCTACGCACGACGTTGCATCGGTCGGCAAGAACGCTGAGCGACATGCGCATCCACAGCCGCTGTACTGCATAAACCGCCCCGCCGGATGTATATTTCGGCTGGGTGGTTGCTTTTTGCCCACGGGTACCCCAGGGGGCGGCGTGCAAATCCCGGAGTATTCAGCATCCCGGAGTCCGCGGGCGCGGGAATGGGTGCACAAAACCGCGTTGAAAGCCTTGATTATGAGCCCTCGGCACCTCAAGGATCGCTCATTTTTACAGTATGCGGCTCATGGCGCCTGCTTTTCGCCCAAAATCCAGTATGCAGGCACCCACGGCTGCTGAAAACTCCCAAAAATGCACGCTGCACCCCACCCTAGGCATCCGCAGCAAGAAGACGAATAGCCTCGGCCTCCCCAGTTACCGCAGGAGGCCCCAGGGCTTACCTCCCAAATCTTTCCGCAGGACGGAAGGACCCCGCCGCGCGAAGCGCACGGCGGGGTCCTGACATGTCCGAGGACGATTTGGGAGGTAAGCCCTGGGGGCTCCGATGGGGGCGGTTCCAGCCGAGGCTATTCGTCGCCGAAGCTGATGCCCAACGCCTTGGCCTCGCGCACCAGATCACTCTGGGGGTCGACAAACTTGAGCTTGCCGGCGACATCCTCGAGCGGCATGTGGCACATTTTGCCGTCGCGCAGGGCAATCATGTAGCCAAACTCGCCGCGCAGGCAGCCGAGCGCTGCCTCGACGCCGCACTGGGTCGCAAAGATGCGGTCCTGGGCGTCGGGCTGGCCGCCGCGCTGCGTGTGGCCGGGGATGGCGACGCGGGTCTCGCGACCGGTCTTGGCCTCGATCTCCTTGGCGATGTCGTACACGATTGACGGGCTCGTGCGCTCGGCGAGCTTCTTCTTGTACTCCTTCTTGGACAGCGCCGCGTCCTCCTTGGAGATAGCGCCCTCGGCGACGGCCACGATGGTAAAGCGGCTGCCGGTCTCCATGCGATGCTCGATGGTCTTGATGACGTTATCCATGTCGTAGGGGATCTCGGGAATCAAGATGACATCTGCGCCGCCCGCGACGCCGGCATACAGCGGAATCCAGCCAACCTTGTGACCCATGATCTCGATAACGAACACGCGGCCGTGACTTGAGGCGGTGGTGTGAATGTCGTCGATGCACTTGGTAGCGACGTCGATGGCGCTCGTAAAGCCAAACGTCAACTCGGTGCCCCAGGTGTCGTTATCGATGGTCTTGGGCAGGGCGATAACGTTGAGGCCCTCTTCGCGCAGGCGGTTGGCGGTCTTGGTGGAGCCGTTGCCGCCCAGCATAAACAGGCAGTCGAGCTGCAGCTTATGATAGGTGTGGACCATCGCCGGCACCTTCTCGACGCCGTCGGCCTCGGGAGTGTCCAGGCGCTTGAACGGCGTACGGCTCGTGCCCAGGATGGTGCCGCCGCGGGTGAGGATGCCGCTAAAATCGGCGGGAGTCATGACACGGAATCTGCTGTAGATAAGGCCCTGGTAGCCGTCCTCAAAACCATAGATCTCGATAGGCTCTTCGCTGTTGGTCATAAGCGTTTTGACAATGCCGCGCATGGTGGCGTTGAGTGCCTGGCAGTCGCCGCCACTGGTAAGAAGACCGATCCTAAGCATGATGAATCCTTCCGGGCAAGTTATAACATGCGCATAAGTTTACCCCCGCACACTGTTGATACGGGGTAAAACGTGTTAGCTCAAGCGTATGGAAATGTAAACAACGTCAGGCGAGCGTAAGGCCGACGGGCTTGGTTCCTTACAGTGCGAAGGCGTCGACGTCGCCCCAGTGGCGGCGCAGCGTAATAGCGGCGGCGGGTTCGGTATTGTCAAAGACGACCGACCATTGCGTATTGCTGGTGATGTCTTCCGGATTGGGCTCTTGCGCTGCGGCGCGCAGGGCCTTCCAAGCGACTGCCTCGTCTTGGGCACCGACATGGGCGTCAAGGACATCGGCGATTGCGACGGCGCGCTCTTTGCCATGGCCCAGCTCGCCATTCTTTTGGTTGGGCAGCACTTCGTCGCCATAGCAGGCGTAGAAATTCGTAACCTGGCGTACGGGAGTCGCTTTGAAAGCGCGGTCCGGATCGCGCGGATCCCACTCTACTACGTGCGCGTCACCGGCGGCATCGTTGATAAAGAAGTGGTAATCGCGTCCTGCCATGGCATGCATGTCGTAGGCGGAAAGCAGGTCGACAGCTTCTTGCGTGGTGGCGGCACGGTCGAGCACCAGACGGATGGCGAGCGAGGTATTGATGACGGGCCGTTGCGTGTCCTGGTCACAGGGCTTGGAATCCAGGGTGAGTACGGCAATGGACACGCCGCATTCGTTAACACCGTCGAGCTGGGCAAACGGGCCCATCAACGCCGCGGCGCGTCCGGCGACGGAGTCAAGCGGAGTGTTATCGCCCAAGTTGTTAAGGGCGGCAAACCCGATGGAGGCATAGCCGCCGCGTGGGTGATTGCGCACCAGCAGCGCCGAGGTGTCGTCCTTAAAGTCGTAATTGCGACCGGTGCGCACGCGGCCTTCGGCATCTACGGCGACAAAAGCACTGCAGGCAAACTGGGGCGCCTGGACATGTGCCGGCACACCGGGCAGCACCTGCGCCACCACGGCATCGATGTAGGCCTGGTCGTCGCGCACGCCAGCGGCGATGATGCGATCGAGATCGTAGTCGTAGGCGATGTCGATTGCGTACAGGTCATGGCCATCCGCGTAGCCGGTCAAGCGTTTGAGCGACGCGGCGGACTTGATTTGCTTGCGGTAAACGATGCCGGCGGCAGCGGCAAGGCCGACGGCGACACCCGCGACACCGCAGGCGATGGCAATGTTACGTGGCTTCATGACGGCTCCTCTCGTCCTGTTAGCGCAATTGTCGCAAAAGGAGCGCGGGCATGATGGCTCAACTTGGTGAGCGGCGCGGAATTAAGCACGGAATGAAGAGCGCGGCGCTGGCGTTGCGGGGTATGCTGGAGGGGACCATCAACCCAGCGAAAGGGGAGAGCATGACGGATCAGGAAACGCCCGAGCGCGCGCATGTGACGGCCGACGATATCGAGGCCGCCAACGACCTTATCGACTTTATCGAGGCGTGCCCCAGCATGTTCCATACGGCGGCGACCATTATGGCCGAGCTCGACGAGGCGGGCTTTACCTACCTGCCCGAGAACGCGGCATGGGATATCGAGCCGGGCGGGCGTTATTACACGCAGCGCAACACCTCGAGCGTTGTTGCCTTTAAGGTGGGCGAGGACCTGGCCGCGACGTGGGGCGAGGACGGCGTTGCCGGTGACTATCATTTTCAGCTGACGGCGTCGCACAGCGATTCGCCGACGTTTAAGGTCAAGGCCGTGCCTGAGCTTGACGGCGCAGGCGAGACGCTGCGCCTGAACACCGAGGCCTACGGCGGCATGATCGACTACACCTGGTTCGACCGCCCGCTGGCGCTGGCCGGACGTGTGCTGGTGCGCGAGGGCGACCGTATTGAGAGCCGCCTGCTTGCCACCGAGCGCGAGGTCGCTATTATCCCGAGCCTTGCCATCCACATGAACCGCGGCGTTAACGAGGGCTTTGCTCCCAACCGAGCCGTCGACCTGTGCCCGCTCATCAGCGCCGGCGAGCTTAAACAGGGAGATTTTGACGCACTGATCGCTGACGAACTGGACGTTGAACCCGAGCAGATCCTAGGTCGCGATCTGTTCCTGGTCAATCGTCAGGATGCGCGCATTTGGGGCTGGGCCGACGAGTTTATCTCGACGCCCAAGCTCGACGACCTGGCCTGCGCCTACACCTCGCTGCAGGCATTTTTGGGTGCCGAGAATGCGCATGACATCTCGGTCTTTTGCTGCTTTGATAACGAGGAGGTTGGCTCCGAGACCAAGCAGGGCGCCATGTCGACGTTCTTGGCCGACGCGCTGCGCCGCATCAACGGATCGCTGGGCTTTGACGACGAGTCGTACCATCGCGCACTTGCCGCCTCGATGCTTGTGAGCTGCGACAACGCGCATGCCGTGCACCCCAACCACGCCGAGAAGTGCGATGCTCGCAATCAGGTTGTGCTCAACGGCGGCATTGTCATTAAGGAAGCCGCCAACCAGCACTACTGCACCGATGCCTTTAGCCGCGCGGTGTTCCAGGCCATCTGTGATGACGCCGACGTACCCACACAGGCCTTCGCCAACAAGAGCGATATGGCCGGAGGCTCCACACTCGGCAACCTGTCCAATATGCAGGCGAGCATGCATGCCGTGGACGTGGGCCTGCCGCAGCTGGCCATGCACTCAAGCTACGAGACCGGCGGCGTACGCGACGTGATGTACGCCATCCGCGCCCTCACCGCCTTCTACGAGCGCGACCTAACCATCAACGGCGCCGAAAGCGTGGAGCTCTAAAATCGACCAAAAAGGGACAGGTTTATTTTGGCAGGTTTTATCTGGGAAAATGCCAAAGGTGAAACCGAACTAGATCGGCGGCTTTTTGTGTACAGAGTACGGCTAATGCTAATAAATGCTATACATGCTTTACGTATCTATCATAGAGTTTTATGATAATTTTAAAGTATCAAGGAGGGGTCATGACCACAACAGCCGCTCAGATCAACGTACGTCTCGATGCCGATCTTAAAAGGAGTGGGGACGCCGCTCTCTCCAGGGCCGGTATGACGCCGAGCCAAGCGGTGCGAGCGCTCTGGCAGCTTGCAGCGTCGCTGGCCGATCGCCCCGGTGCGCTCGAGGATATCCTGCTGCCCAGTCGTGCCCGGGCGGAACAGCGCGAGCGCGAAAAGGCCGCCAAACGTAAGCTCGAGCTCATGGATCAGGGGTCGAAGCTGTTCGCTGCCGCTTGCCGTGAGTCGGGAATCGATATGGTCAAGGCTCAGCCATTGGACGACGAAGAGCTCAAACGGAATGCCTATGCGGATCGCTATGGCGAGGAGATGAGCTGGCTCTATGAGTGAGGCTCCAAGGCGTATCTTGGTTGACACCAACGTGTGGCTCGATTACTTCATTCCCTCACGACGTGGTCGTTCGGTGGCGATTGAGTTTTTACGCGATGCATGCACGGCGCAGGTGGATTTGCTGTATGCGGCGACATCGTCCAAAGATCTGTTCTATTTGATTTCAAGCGAACATAAGGCATGGTATCGGCGCGAGCATGGCTCACTATCCCAAGATGCCGCCGTGGCGGCGACATCACTTGCATGGGATTGCCTCGACGTGTTGTCGCAACTTGCCACGCCGGTACCCTGCGACCTGAGTGACATATGGATGGCGAGCAAGCAGCGTAATCTCCATAGCGATTACGAAGACGATTTAATCATTGCGGCAGCGATGCGCTCCCAAGCAGATTTACTGGTCACCAACGATGTCAAACTCTGTTCACACGCGCCTGTCGCAGCAATGAGCGTAGAAGACGCAAAGAATTACTTAGCAACGCTCTAACAATTTGAAGACCCCACAGGTTGAGCAAAAGTTAGCGAGAGCCTGCCGTTTGAGCCAAGGTGCCGTGAAATGAAAAGGCGCTGACCTTCTGGTCGCGCCTTTGAAATTGAACGGCAGATTGGCTCAAACGGCGGGGACCCCCCCTCGGCCCCTGCCCCGGTCCGTCACCGAC
>UQMK01000034.1 GCA_900542085.1 uncultured Collinsella sp. | reverse complement strand
CGGGTGGTTTCTGATGCGGCGCGCTGCGCGCCCCGCACAGGCTAAAGCCTGTAAATAAAAACGGGGCGCACCGGACCCCCGGCACGCCCCGCTACTGTAGCAACAACCAAGCAGCCCACGCAATCCAGCCCACTAAAGCGTCGGCAGAGTAAACCTCGATGTTTCGTCGATGTCACGCTGTTGCACTAAATAAGTTTCGTGCTTTCAAGCTTTTCGATGATCCAGTCGTTGGCTTTGATGACCGGACGGCGGAAGACGACGCCCAGGGCCAGCGACGGAATCAGATAGCTCGCCAGAATACCCAGCTCAACCCAGTACTCCATATGGTAGGCGCCAGCCATGGCGGCATGCATGGCGTTGATGCCGTGAGTAAACGGCAGGAACGGATAGATCGCCTGGAACACGGGGCCGGTCATCTCGATGGGGAACGTGCCGCCCGAACCGCCGACCTGCATGACCAACAGCACGACAGCGAGCGCCTTGCCGATATCGCCAAACGAAACCGTAAGCGTGTAGACGATATTGGAGAACACGAGACTCGCGACCCAGCCCGCCAGCACAAACTGCAGCGGGTTGTCGCACTGAATGCCAAAGAACAGAATGTCGCCCGCGCACACGAGCGTTGCCTGCAGCAGGGCCAAACCGCCAAAGAACAGGTAACGGCCCAGATAGATCTCGTGCAGGCGTACGGGGATGAGCTCGTTGATGAGCTCGTCGTCGACCGAGACCTTCATCATGGCCGCCAGTACGATCGAGCCGACCCAGAGCGACAGAATCGTATAGAACGGCGCCATGGCCGAACCGTAGTTGCGGATCGGATAGACCGGCTTGCGGTCGAGCGCAACGGGGCCGGAAAGCGACACGGCCAGGCCCTCGGGGTCGTTGCCGATCATCGTCTTGATCGTCGCCAGGTCACCCGACATCAGGGCGCCGTCGAGCTCGTCCTTGAACGCGCTGATCTTGTCCGACGCCTCGCCCAGCTGATCGGAAGCCTTGTTGACCAGCTTTGCGGCCTTGGAGAGACCCTTTGCCAGCGAACCGGATGCGTCGGTCAGGCCGGCAACAGCGCTATCCAGGTCGCCCGAGATGCCGTCGAGCGAATCCAGAACGCCCGAAATAGTTTTCTTGAGCTCCTTGGCCTTGACCGAGAACGTGGAATCGTAGTCGGACTTAGCGCCCGAGATGCCCGCCTTGGCATCGGCGATGGCCTGGTCGACCTCGGCACGCGTGCTGTTGACCTCTGCCATGCTGTCGGAAAGGGACTTTGCGGTTGCCCTCAGGTCGTTGGCATTGTTACGATACTCCGTCGCGATCCTGCCCAGCGATGTAGCCACAGACTTGAGGCTGTCCTGGAGCTTTTCGTCACTCACCTGATCGGCAAAGCTGCGGAGCTGGTCGGCCGTGTCGTCGATTTCCTTGGCGCGCGATTCGAGTGCCGACGCGGCTTCGTTGAGCTGGGTCACCGTAACGTTGACATGCTGGTTTGCGGCGCCGAAAGCCTTCGCGAGCTCGGCGGACACGTTGTCAAACGAGCCCGCACTTCCGTCAATCGCGGCGTTGATGGCGTCGTTGGCGGCCTTGAGTGCTTCCTTGGAATCGCTCATGCCGCTCTCGGCGTGCTCCATCAACTGCTTGGTAGATTCATCGACCTTACCCGTCTGCTGGAGCATACCGCTCGCCGACGTCAACGAATCGGAGGTCGAGCTCAAAATGCCCGCCAGCGAAGTCGCGTTGGCTTGAACGTCCTGCAGGTCCTCGACCGAATCGCCCAGTGTCGAGGACAGGTTGGCGATAAAGCTGCTGACCTGATCGGTGCTCATGTAATCGAGCAGGCTGGACACGGTCTTAAGGCCGATGGTCGTGATGGTCTTGGTAAAGGTCTCATTCACCTGGCTCTGGACGGCGCTCGAACCCTTTTCGGTCACGATCTGGGCGATGGCGTTAGCCTTCTGGTTTTCGTAGAACTCGATGTCGGCGTGCTTCACGTTGGTCGAGAAAAGCGTCATCATGTCGGCGCTAAACGTCTTGGGGATAACGACGGCGGCATAGTATGTGCCCGACTTAACGCCCTCAATCGCCTTATCGCGGTCGTTGAGGACAACCCAGTCAAAGTTCTCGTTACCGCGCAGGGTCGCCGTCACGTTTTCGCCCACGTTGATCTCGACGGGAATCAGGTCGCTCTCGTAGCCCTCATCGGTGTTGACCACTGCAATCTTAAGGTTGCCGGTATTGCCGTACGGATCCCAGCTGCCGGCGATGTTAAACCACGCGTACAGGCACGGCACGATAATGAGGCCCATCACGACGACCATGCCGATCACGGAGCGAGACACGTTTTGGACATCACGCTTAAACAGGTGCAGGATGTTCTTCATTTATGCCTCACCTCCTTTAGAGTGCTTGCCAAGCAGGGTGGTATCTCCATCATTTGTAGCTGTGCTGTCGCTGCCCTGAGATTTACGATGCGCACCAATATGCGGCAGACGGCTCGTGGGCTGTTCGCTGTCCTTGGTGCCCCGCTCGCTCGCATTCAAGCCGAACATGCGACGAGCGGCCGGAATGGCGGCCGTGTGCTCGCGCATCTCGCGGCGCAGGTCCTCATCCGAAAGCGCCGAGATGCGCATCTGGGTATTGAGGCTCGCGCGGATGTACTCGATGTTGATAAGCCAGCCGCAGATGGCAATGACCGAGATAATCCAGATGACCAGCAGAATGATCTTGCCATTGTTGTCGATATCGAGAACCGTCGACAGAACGAAGAGCAGCACCTGCACGCCGACTACAGCGGCGAAACCGCCCTTGATGTAGTACGGGTAGCGATGTTCAAAGGCGACCGCATGATCGAGCAGTTCGCGACGGTACGAATCGGAATCGAGCATGACACGCATGGCCGTGCGCAGCGAGTAGCGCTGGCGCGGCAGGTCATTGGACTCGCAGATCATCAAACCCGTCGTGGAAAGCTGCTTATCAAAGAGCAGGTTGAGGTTGAGCAGCAGCGGACGCAGCTGCAGGCCGATAAAGAGCGCCACGATCAAGAACACGCCCAGAATGCACAGGTTAAACAGATAGTTGAACGAGTACATGCCGCCGACCGTCTCGCGCAGCAGATTGATGCCGTAGGTAAAGGGCAGCAGCGGGTGCAGCCACTGGAAGAAGCCGGGCATCATCTCGATGGGATACATGCCCGACGAACCCGGAATCTGCACAATGACGAGGATGACACCAATGGCTTTACCGATGTGCTTAAACGTAGTGGACAGCGCATAAATGATATTGACGTAGGTGAACGAGATTGCAATGCCACCCAACACGAACAGCAGCGGGTTAACGCACTGTACGCCAATGACCAGATCTCCCACCGTAACGATAATGGCCTGGAACGCGCCCAGGATCACCAGCAGCAGCCAGCGGCCAAAGTAGCCCTGACGCGCCGTAAAGCTACCGATGCCCTCGCGGTCGACCTCGAGTTTATAGATAGCGATGAGCACATAGCCGCCTACCCACAGCGCCAGATTGGTGTAGAAGGGCGCGATGCCCGAGCCAAAGCTCTTGACCGGATAGATTGACTTGGACGTCAGCTCAACCGGAGATGCCATGAAATCTGCCACGTCATTGACGTCGACGTCCATGAGGTCGGCTAACCCGCCCATAGACTCAGAGGTCCGCAGCGCCGCAATGTCATTGGCGGCGGTCGCGAGCTTGTCCTGAACCTTGGCAAGGGAGGCGTCGGTTTGGGATAGCGTGGTCTTTGCCTGCTTGAGCGTGGCGTCGAGCTGCGCCAGCGTGCCGCGCGCGCTCGCTATCGTGGGGGTCATACCCGACACAATGCCGGTCAAATCGCCCGAAACGGCGGCAAAGGAATCAAGCGCGCTCGAAGCCTTCGGAAGTGCGTTCTGACCCAGATCGGTCTGAGCCTGACCGAGGTTAGCCGTACCGGTCTGAATTGCCGCGTTGAGTGCGTTGCTCGCGTTCGAGATTGCCGTAGCGTCGTTTGCCATGGCGCTCGACTGTGCAGAAAGGCCATCCTTGATGCTCTGCAGCTTCTGGTTTTGCTCGCGAAGCGAATCGATGGTCGATACAATGCGCGCGTCAATTTCCTCGGAACCTGTCGACGCGTCATTAACGAGAATCTCCAAGTGTCCGATAACGACCTTATTGTGATCGATCGTCGCCTGGAGAGACTCGAGCGAGTTGTCGATGCGGGTGGTCGTAGATGTGACCGTACCCGTTAGCTTGCCAATCGCAGCGTTCGCGGAGGCTGACGTCTTGGTGAGTGCAAGGCTACCTTCCGAGAGTGCCTTGGAGAGCGAGGTGATAGAGTTGCCCGCCGTGGCGCGAGCCTCGCCCAGCAGGTCGTTGCCCTGGGAGATCGCCTGCGTTAGAGAGGGCGCCTGCCCCTGCAGGCCCGCCAGCGCAGCATCGGCCGAAGCAATCGAGCTGCTCGTCTTGTCGATGGCGGTGTTCATGTCGCCGATGGAATCGCGTACTTCGCCCAGGGTATCAGACGCCTCGGACACCGAGCCCGCCAGCGAATCCCGGGTCTGGGTCGCCTTGTCTTTAAGGTCGATGCCAGCATCTTTAGCAATGCCCGCGACGGTCTCGCCCACCGTGGAGACAAACTCCGAGTTGATCTGCTCCTCGATGGTATTGGCGCCAGTGTCGGTGACCTTGGGCGCAATAGCGCTCTTCTTCTCGTTGACGTAGTACGTGAGCTTGGGCTGATGGTAATTGCCGTCGAGCATCGAGACCAGGTTATCTGAGAAGTTCTTGGGGATTACGATGGCCGCATAGTACTCACCACTCTCGACGCCCTCTTTGGCATCGGCGGCCGAATCGACGAAGGTCCAGCCCAGCTGATCGTTTTCCTTGAGCTGATCGACGACCTTGTCGCCCGCATTGAGCTCGCCCACCAGGTCGTTTTGGGTTCCCTGGTCGTTGTTGGCGATAGCAATCTTGATGCCCTGGGTGTTTCCGTACGGATCCCAGTTTGCCACGATGTTGTACCAGGCATACAGCGAGGGAATAACACACACGCCGAGGGTAACCACCAAGGCGACGGGGTTCACGAGCAATCGCTTGATGTCACGCTTAAAGATCGCAAAGGATACCTTTGCGTTGGATAGTTTGCTGCCGAGACTCACGCTTAGACCATCCATCCTGTCGTTGAATCGAATCGTACTATCGACAACCATTGTACGTAGGCGCTTTAGTGCCTCGCGGCACAATGGTGCTGAGTTTTGCGGGTAGCAATATACTACGAAGATGAGTTAGTGTACAGTTGTACAGTATCTTTAATTTCAGCAGGTCACAAAACCACAGCCCGCACAAATTAGCAATCCGAATAGTCATTGGGAACGTTCTTAAACGACTAGTCAAACAAGAACGTCCCCGATGACTACTTAGGGCCACGAAAGCGTCGCAGGTTGAGCATAAGTCAGCGAAAACGCCCCTGAGCGAGCAAGGTGACGTGAAAGAGGAGGGAAGCGTACTTTGGTACGCGACCGACGATTGAACGTCAGATTGCCGCTTAGGGGCGTTTGCAGCGTCGACCGGTCCGTCGTTCGTTAGAACGACGGAACCAATAGGTTCGTTAGAACGGCGGACCCAAAGGCGTAACTACTTAACTACATCAAGTTGCAAACAGCCGCCGCGAAGGCAACGGGGTCCTCGGGGAGGATACCCTCGACCAGCAGGGCCTGATCGTAGAGCAGGCCGGAGTACTGCTTGATCTTGTCGGCGTCACCTGCCTTCTGGGCAGCGACAAGCTTGTCAAAGACCGGGTGCTTGGCGTTGAGCTCGAGCACGCGCTGGCTCTTGGGCATGCCGTCGGGCGCGCCCTCGGGCCCCTTCTGGAGCACCTTCTCCATCTCGAGCGAAAGCGGACCCTCGGTGGTGATGCAAGCGGGGGCATCGGTCAGGCGCGCGGAGACGGCAACTTTCTCGACCTTGTCACCGAGCGCCTCCTTCATAGCGCTAAAGAGGTCCTCGTTTTCCTTGGTGGCGTCCTCGGCCTCCTTCTTCTCGTCCTCGGTCGCCAGATCAAGATCGCCAGTCGCAACGTTCTTGAGCTCCAGGTGACGATCCTCGACCTCGGGCTCGGCACCGTCGGCAACGGCCTTCTCGGCAGCCTCGCGGGCGGCGTCGTCCTCGTAGATCTTGGGCATATCGGCGGCCACGTACTCACGCATAGCCTGGAACGTGAACTCATCCACATCCTGCGTCAGCAACAGCACGTCATAGCCGCGCTCGAGCACGCCCTTTACCACGGGCATCTTGGCCAAGCGCTCACGCGAGTCGCCGGCGGCGTAGTAGATGGCCTTCTGATCCTCGGGCATGCCCTTGGCATACTCGGCCAGGGTGATCATCTTCTGCTCCTTGGCAGACCAGAACAGCAGCAGGTCGGCGAGCTCGTCGGCCTTCATGCCGTAGCTCGAGTAGATGCCGTACTTCAGACCGCGACCAAAGTTCTCAAAGAACTTCTCGTATGCCTCGCGGTCGTTGTCGCGCATGTCCTCAAGATCGGCAGTGATCTTCTTCTCGACACGCTTGGCAATGGCCTTGAGCTGACGGTTCTGTTGCAGCGTCTCACGCGAGATGTTGAGCGTCACGTCGGCAGAGTCCACGACACCGCGCACAAAGTTGTAGTAGTCGGGCAGCAGGTCGTCGCACTTCTCCATAATCAGCACGTTGGAACTGTAGAGCGCCAGGCCCTTCTCGTAGTCCTTGCTGTACAGATCGAACGGGGCGCGACCCGGCACAAACAGCAGCGCATCGTACTCAAGCGTACCCTCGGCATGGAAGCTGATAGTGCGCGCGGGATCGTCAAAGTCGTGGAACGTGGACTTGTAGAACTCGTTGTAATCCTTCTGCTCAACGTCGGAGCTGCGCTTTTTCCAGATCGGCGTCATGGAGTTGATGGTCTCGAGCTCCTGGTAGTCCTCGTACTCGGGCTTGTAGTCGTCGCCGGCGTCCTCGGGCTTGGGTTTCTGGCGGCTCTTGCTCACCATCATCTGAATCGGGTAGCGCACATAGTTGCTGTACTGCTGAATCAGGCTCTTGAGGCCCCACTCGGTCAGGAAGCGATCGTAGGTCTCGGCCTCGCCATCGGCGTCGAGCTTCTCGTTCTCGCGCAGCGTCAGGATGACATCGGTGCCGTGCTCGGCGCGCTCGCCGTCTTCGATGGTGTAACCCTCAAGACCATCAGACTCCCACACGTGAGCGGTGTCCTCGCCATAGGCGCGGCTGACAACCTTTACGTGGCTGGCAACCATAAAGGCAGAGTAGAAGCCCACGCCAAACTGGCCGATGATGTCGACATCGGAGCCCTGCTGCTCGGCGTTCTCAGTCTTAAACTCCTCGGAGCCGGAATGGGCGATGGTGCCCAGATTGCGCTCGAGCTCCTCGGCGGTCATGCCAATGCCGTTATCCGAGATGGTAATGGTGCGGGCGTCTTTATCAAAAGAGACGCGAATAGCCAGGTCGCCCTGGTCGAGCTTGACACTCGGGTCCTGCAGGCTCTTAAAGTTGAGCTTGTCGACGGCGTCGCTCGCGTTGGAGATAAGCTCGCGCAGGAAGATTTCCTTATTGGTGTAGATGGAGTTGATCATGAGGTCGAGCAGTTTTTTGCTCTCGGTCTTAAATTGACGCATGTGCAGTCCTTTCGCGCTACCCCCGTCCGCAAAAACGGCCCGGTTGCCCGAGCCGCATCGCAGACCTGCTATGTCCAGACTTAGATTTTATAACCCATTAGCGCGCATATATACATACGGAATCGAAAAACTGTATGTCCAAACGCTCTGATGCGCCAATTGCCAAGGAGTGTCCCCGACTGCCGGCAGGAAAGGAACGTCCCTATCTGCCATCTACGCGCTTGGCCATCCAAACATGGGGCTGGCCCTCGTCTTCGTAGTCCACCGGGGCAATCTGCGTGTAACCCGCCTTGGCATAGAGCGGCAGCACGTATTCCTGCGCGTGCAGCTTAATGAGCTTGGCGCCGGCATCACGCGCGCACGTATCACTGGCCTCGACAATCTTGCTCGCCAAACCGCGACGGCGCATGCTCGGCAGCACGGCCACGCGCCCCATAATGTAGGTCTCCCCCGCCGCGACGCCTTCGTCCAAGTCGCACGCCGGCGACACCGGAGCCTCTGCGTCAGCTGCGCGCTCGAGTTCTTCGGGAAACACGCGCGAGCAACCGGCAAGCTCACCGTCTACATAGAGCGTCACATGGATGCAGTTCGGATCCTCGTCGATAGCGTCAAACTCATTCTCGTAGCCCTGCTCGTCCATAAAAACGACGCGGCGCACCAACGCCGCGTCATCAAAGCATCCCGTCTTAAGTTGGATATCCATAGCTGCCCTTTCATTCAACGCGAACGTTAGGGACAGATTTTAGCGAAAATGAGCTCCGCGCACGCTAAACTTCGCGCGAGCCTTCGCCAGACAGTCGTAATGACCCACGTTATGGGCATCGCTCGCGATGAAGCTGTACAGGTTCTGATCGAACAGGCGCTGTGCCGGCTTTTTCTCGCGACCAAAGCGACCGCCGGCAATAAAGTCCGCCGAAGCCTGCAGCTTGCAGCCCATATCGACCAGGCGCTCCGCCACGCTTACATCCTTTTGAACCGCACGATAGCGCTCAGGATGAGCGATGATCACCTGATAGCCACGGCACTGCAAATCGTAAATCGTGTTCTCGTACTCTCTAAACGCATACGCATCGGCATGCGTCGAAAGCTCGAGCAGAAACTCGTTGGTCCCATCGAAATGCAAGTGATCCGCGGCATCGATACCAAGCTCAACGAGCTTTCGATGGTTGACCTCGAAGCCCATCTGGAGCGGAAAACCGTCAGCGTTATCGCGCAGCAGCTCAAAGGCATCCCACATCTTGTCGTAATCAAAATAGGGATCACGGCAGTGAGGAGTGCAAACGATTCTGGTTACACCGGCCCGCTTGGCAGCCTCGAGCATCGCCAAGCTCTCTTCGAGATCGGCGGCGCCGTCGTCTACACCCGGCAAGATATGGCAATGAATGTCACGCATAGGTCAGCCTTAATCAACTAAACGTTTGCCCGGTTGGTGAAGATGCCCTTTTTGGAAGTGCCCTGATCGTCGGAGCCCTTCTTAACCTTCTTACCGTCCTTGGTGTAGTAAGAATAATAGTACTCGCTGGTCTCGGTCTCACAGTAATTCATGACGGTACCGATGAGCTTGACCTTCTCGGACTTCTTAAGCTGGGCGATAGCGTTGAGCGCCTCTTCGCGCTTGGTAAAGTCCTCGCGCACCACGAACAGCGCGCCGTCGGTCAGGCTGGCAATCTCGGCAGCATCGATGAAGGTGCCGACCGGAGGAGCATCGAAGATGACGTACTGGAACTTAGCAGACAGTGCCTTGACCAGCTTGGCAAAGCGATGGGAGACGATGATGTCGGCAGGATTGGGAATGTGCGGCTCGGCATCGAGGAAGTAGAAATTCTTCTGACCTGTCTCGACAATCGCCTGGTCGATAGAAACCTGCTCGGACAGGACTGCATAGAGTCCGCCGCGGGAGCGGACGCCGAGCATATCGGCAAGGGACCTGCGACGCATATCAGCCTCGACCAGCAGGACACTCTTGCCGCTCGTGGCGATTGCCTGAGCAAGATTAATGGAAACCGTAGACTTGCCCTCGTTGGGAATCGAGGAGGTAACGGTGATGGTGCGAATGGGGTCGTCCACGCTCGCAAAGCGGATGTTGGCCAGAAGGGTCTTGGCGGCATTCTGCACAACGAGCTTATCGGTGTTCTTTGCCTTAGCCATGCCTATTTACCACCTTTCATAGCCGGAATTCGGCCAACAACGGGAATACCCAGGAGCTCTTCTGCCTCTTCGGCACCGCGGATGCGGGTATTGAGCATGTCTGCCAAAACGACATAGGCAACTGCGATAAAGATACCGGCGAGGAACGCGACGGCAATATACAGCGTGCGCTTGGGGCCGCTGGGGGCTTCGGGGGTCTTAGCCTCGTCGATAACGTTGATGCTCTGGGCAGCGCCGACGTTCTGAGCGACCGTACTCACCGAGCTGGCAATGGCCTTTGCGACCTCAGCCGTCTCCTTGGCATCGGTGCCGGTAACCGAAAGCGTAATGACACGCGTGGTGGTCTCGGAGGAAACAGACACCTTGTAGTCATCCAAATCGGTGAGGCCCAGTTCTTTGGCGGCGCCGCTCTTAACGCTATCGCTATCCAGCAGCGTGGCGATATCGTTGGAAAGCATCTGGCTCGCCGAGAGATCGTTGTAGCTCATCTGACCGCTATCGTCGGTCTTGGCGAGAATGTACATGCTCGTCGTCGCGGTATAGGTGTTGTCCATCGCAACGAAGGACACGATGCCCATGGCGATCGCGCAGACCACCGGAAGGGTGATGACCAGCTTGAGGTGCTTCTTCAGCAGCTGGAACAGTTCGAGAAGGGTCATGCAGCTTGCCTTTCATTTCCCCAGTTCGGATTGACAAAACTGTCCGTATGTTATCGCATCTTTTTACCGAGACCAAACTCTATACATAAGAAACAGGCTCTCCTGTAAAAATGTCGGAAGCAATCGTAAAATTGCACAACAACGCCGCACCCGAAAGTCAAATGCGGCGTCTACATCAATATCTGTGTTGTATCGCTATGCGAATGGCTCGTCCTGCTGTATGGGAAACGTCACCGTAATGGTGGTTCCCACGCCCAACTCGCTCGACAGATCAAGCGTGGCGTGATGATACAGGGCCGCATGCTTGACAATGGCAAGCCCCAGGCCGGTTCCGCCGCGTGCCTTGGACCTACTCTTGTCCACGCGATAGAACCGCTCAAATACCTTGCCCTGTTCTTCAGGCGCGATACCGATTCCCGTGTCGGCGACAGCGAGGAACGGATGGCCTTCGTCGTTGGTGCCGCACTGCAGCGTAACCGTACCGCCGGGCCGATTGTAGCGGATGGCGTTGCTTGCCAGATTATAGATGAGCTCGTCGACCAAGCGCGACACGCCTTCGATGACCACAGGCTTGGTCTCATGACTTATCGTCACATTCGCCTGACGGGCAACCTGTTCAAGACGCTGCTCAACCGTGTAGATGGCACGCGAGAGCTCAATAGGCTCCGTGGACCCAATGGGCACCGCCTCGCCCTCAGTTGCACGCTCGGCCTCGTCCAAGTTAGACAGCGTAAGGATATCGTTGACAAGCGCTGCCAAGCGGCCCGCCTCACGATAGATGCGACCGCCAAAGTTGCGCAGGTCATCCTCGCCCTCAACCATGCCGTTTGCGATGAGCTCGGCATAGCCCGAAATCGCCGTAAGTGGCGTCTTGAGCTCATGGGTGATATTCGCCGTGAACTCGCGGCGCATACGGTCGTTGTCCGCTAGCACCGCCATTTGGCGCTTGAGTTCCTGGCGCTGCGACTCGATGCGCTCAAGCATGGGGACCATCTCGGCATAGGCGTGCTCATAGCTACGGCGTGGGTGATCCAAATCCACCTCTTGCAACGGCGCGATGATGGCACGGGACTCACGGCGCGCCATAAAAAACGAGAGTACTGCACCCGCTGCTGCGATAAGCAGCATCGGCGCCAGCATCGACAGCAAAATCGCCGCAACGCCAGGCTGGGCCTGCGCCAAGCGAACGACCTGGCCGTTATCAAGGGTGACGGCGCGATACAGCATAATCTCGTCGAGTGTAGAGCTTGCGCGCTCCGCGGAACCCGAACCACTCTCAAAGGCCTCGATGACCTCGGGGCGATCGCCATGGTTGGGCAGTGTGGAAGGCGACGCCTCGTTGTCGTAGGCAACAGATCCGTCCTTATTGATCAGCGTGATACGAAGATCCTCGCGATCGAGGCTTCGCAAGAACGGAATGGGCTCCTGCTGCTCGTCGAGGGCGGCAGCAATGAGCTCGGTTTCCTGCGGCAGATTGGCACTCGTGGCATCCGCCAAAGTGTTTTGCACAAAGAACGCACCCAGCACCGTAAACGCCACGATAACCGCCATGGCGCAGACAAAGATCGTCACAAAAACGCGGTGCGACAGCGTATGTTTTCCCTGGGGGGCGAAGACCACGGGTTACTCCTCCGATGCGGTGGCCGCGGTGTCGTCGCCTTCGGCACCATCACCGGCAGAAGGCTCGGCCAGGCGATAACCCACGCCGCGCACGGTCTCGATGGCGCTGGCATGCTCGCCCAGTTTTTGGCGAAGCGTCTGCACGTGCACGTCAACGGTGCGCGAACCGCCGTCGAAGTCCCAGCCCCACACGCTCTGCAGCAACGACTCGCGGGTAAAGACCACGCCGGGCTTGCGCATGAGGTACTCGAGCAGGTCGAACTCGCGCAAAGTGAGTTTGAGCGGCTCGCCGGCAACGGTCACTTCGCGATGGCTGGGCGAAAGCACGATGTCGCCCACGCTGAGCACATCGCTCGCCTGCTTGACCATGCCGCCGCGACGCAGCAGTGCGCGGCAGCGGCTCGCAAGCTCCATGAGCGAAAACGGCTTAGTCAGGTAATCGTCGGCACCGCCATCGAGCGCCATCACCTTGTCGAGTTCGGTGTCCTTGGCGGTAAGCATCATGATGGGCACCGTCGCCGTCAGGCGATCGGCACGCAGGCGACGCATAATCGCCAAGCCATCGGTGTCGGGCAGCATGATATCGAGCAGGACGGCATCGGGCACCCGTCGCGCCACGGCAGCCTTAAACTCGCCATCGCACGAAAAGCCCTCGGCCTCGATTCCCTGCTTGCGCAGCGCGTAGACCGTCAAATCCCTGATGTTGTCATCGTCCTCGACGTAATAGATCATGTTGAACCCCTTTGCGGCCGATATGACCGCATCTTAACCCTAAAAGCACCTGTAAAAGACAGCGTCAGCCAAAACGCCCCGTCAAATAATCCGCCGTGCGCGGATCGGACGGATTTTTGAAGAGCTGCGCGGTGGGTGCGTGCTCTACCAACTCACCCAGCAAGAAAAACGCGACCGAGTCGGAGATACGCGCTGCCTGCTGCATATTGTGCGTAACGACCACGAGCGTGCAGGTCTCTTTGAGCACGCATGCCAGCTGCTCAACCACCAGCGTCGACACGGGATCGAGAGCGCTCGTGGGCTCGTCCATCAGCAGAATATCGGGCTGCACGGCAAGCGCGCGGGCGATGCACAGACGCTGCTGCTGCCCGCCCGAAAGACCCAGCCCCGACTCCTTGAGTTTGTCCTTGACCTCATCCCATAGCGCAGCGCGACGAAGAGAGTCCTCGACCAGCTCATCCAGAACGGCACGATCGCGCACGCCCATGCCGCGCGGACCATACGCGATGTTGTCGTAGATGCTCATGGGAAACGGGTTGGGGCGCTGGAACACCATGCCCACGCGCTGGCGCAAACGGCAGATGTCATAATCGCCCAGGATATCTTGACCATCGAGCGCAATCTTGCCCTCGATGCGGCAATCCTTGATGCCGTCGTTCATGCGGTTAAAGCAGCGCAGCAACGTGGACTTTCCGCAGCCCGAAGGCCCGATGAACGAGGTGATCTGCTTGTCGCGGATCTTGATATTCACGTCCTTGAGCGCATGGTGGTCGCCATAGAACAGGTCGAGGCCCTCGACATCGATGCGTGTCGGCGAGGCGGCAAGATCCTCTGCCGTGGGGCGAGTCGCATCCCCAACCTCGCGCTCATGCGCGGCCTCGGCCTGCGCTTCCATGAGTTCTTCAAGCTCCGTGGGCTCCACAGCCGCAGCAGCCGTCATACCGCATACCTCCATATCGATATCAATTCAGCAGTATCGATAGTAGGAATCGCGGCTCATACGCACGTGAGCACATTGTCAAGTGTTTGTAAGGGCACGCTGGCTATGCGGCGGGTAGCTCGATGGTGAATATCGTGTGTTCGGGCGTCGATTCACATGCAACGGCACCGCCGTGCGCCGCGATGATCTCCTTGGCAATAGCAAGGCCCAGACCGGCGCCACCGCGATTGGTTGCACGCGCCGCATCCAGGCGATAGAACTTCTCAAAGATCACCTTGAGCTTTGCCGCAGGGATAGGATCGCCCTGGTTTATAAATCGTACGCGCACGCCGCCATCGTCTTGGCGCCTGGCCTCAATCGTGATCATCGAGCCTTCATAGCTATAGGCAACGGCGTTTTTCATGATGTTGTTGAACACGCGAGCCATCTTGTCGCCATCTACGAGCACCGTCAGGTCCTCACGCACATCGACTTGGACATCTTTGTGCTGCTCGTTGAGAATGGGATAGAACTCATCGGCCACCTGCGCCAGTAGCAATCCCAGGTCGACGTAGCCGCGCGTGAGCACAATATCGTGGAAGTCAAAGCGCGTGATATCAAAGAACTCCTCAATAAGCGCGTCGAGTCGGTGCGCCTTGTCGAGCGCCACGCCCGTAAAGTGTGCGCGCTGCTCAACCGGCAGCTCAGGAGCCTCTTGCAGCAGCGAAAGATAGCCCACCACACTGGCAAGCGGGGTGCGTAGGTCATGTGCCAAGTACGTGACCAGATCGTCCTTGCGATGAGACTCGTCACGCAAGGCCTGTTGCACCTTGCGCTCGCGATCGCGCACACGGTTGAGTGCGCCCTCGACCTCCAGGAAGTCGCCGTCGATGTTGTCCCAGGTGTCGGGGTGATCGATCAGGCGATCTTGAATACGAGCGGCCAGCACACAATCGGCATGCTGCTCGCCCTGCTCATAGCCCTGGTAGTACAGGGCGCGGCCGCAAAAGAACAGCACGCACACGGCAAGCGCCAGCACAAAGCCAAGCATGTTGAATACAAAGCCGGCATCGAACAGCACCGGCCCTTCGATGCCGCCGAGTGCCATGGCGCCAATCGCCAACGTCATGGCCCACGCGGCACCGCCAATCACCACGCAGCGGCGTACGATTTCAAATCGATCGATCAGCAAAAAGCCGACAAGCAGCACCGCCAAGATTCCAGCGATGTTATCGATGCCAATCAGCAGCAGGCTCAGCAAAAAGAGCAGCACCGTTGCAAGCGCGCGGTTGTCGACGACCGACCTCACGTATTCAAAGAGTCGATCGGGCACCTCGAATGCCTGCCTATCGTCTTTTGTCATATCCACTTCCCCACCATCAAAGGCGTTATTCGATTATGTAGCCGACGCCCCAGACGTTTTTGATAAAGCGCGGCTTTTGAGCGTCGTCACCGATCTTTTCGCGCAGGTGGCGAATGTGCACCATCACCGTATTGTTGGAGCCGGGCATAAAATCCTCGTTCCACACCGCGCGGAACAGATCCTCCACGGCCACCACACTGCCGCGATGCTCGACCAGATACAGCAAGATGGAATACTCGATGGGCGTGAGGCGCACCGGCGCACCGTCCACCATTACGGAACGAGCATCGCGGTTGATCTCCAGGCCGTCGAGCTGGATGATCGGCGACTCGGCCACCTGCGCGCGGCTACCGTAGCTGGTGTAGCGGCGAAGCTGAGCATGCACGCGCGCGATGAGCTCAAGCGGACGGAACGGCTTAACCACGTAATCGTCCGCGCCAAGCGAAAGGCCCTCGATCTTGTCTTGCTGGGCATCGCGCGCCGTCAGCATGATCACGGGATAGGTATGGCTGGAACGGATCGTACGCAGCAACTCAAGCCCATCGATATCGGGCAGCATGACATCCAGCAGCGCAAGATCGAACTCCTGCTCCAAGATTGCCTTGGCAGCATCGGCCCCGCTATAGGCGACCTGTACGTCAAAGCCTTCTTTTGTAAGGTAGATACCAACCAAGTCGGCGATGGCCTTTTCGTCATCAACTACCAAAATGCGCTCGTTCATGCGTGCTCCTCTCGCGCTCCATTATGCCCGAGGGGGCGCATGCCACACACAACAAGCGTGGGTGATTAAGTCGGCCTTAAGCACCCTTGTGCCCGTTCGGGCGCGGATGTGGGCCACGCACGCACGCGATGATCGCCGACACCGGTAAACGATATACTCTAGTTCCAGAAGAGACCATCCCGTCGAAAGCGAAATCTGTGAAGTCCCTCACCTCTTTTGCAAAGCGCTCAGCCCAGCTTGCCGCTGGCTTTGTCTGCGCTATCGCCCTTGCCGCTGGCGTGCCCACCGTCGCCGGCGCCCAAGTACTCACGACCGACAATGTTTGCGGCAAAACCGCCGATGCGCGCGGCATCACGGCAGAAAACCTGCCCGATATCGATGCGACCAATGCACTCGTCATGGGCAAAGACGGCACCGTCTACTATGGGCGCGGCGCCGATGAGCAGGTTAAAATCGCCTCGATCACCAAGGTCATGACCGCAATCCTAACCGTCGAGAATTGCAAGATGGACGAGAAGGTCACGGTGAGCAACGCCGCAGCCACCGTGGGTAATTCGACCGCCGGCTTGCTCGAAGGTGACGAGCTTACCGTGGAGCAGGCACTGCGCGGCCTGATGATTCCCTCGGGCAACGACGCCGCCGTCGTGCTCGCCGAATATGTGGGCAAGAAGATCGACCCTAAGACCAAAGACGCCGAGGCCACATTTGTGAAGGCCATGAACGAGCGCGCTAAAAAGCTCGGCTGCACCGGTACGCTTTTTGAAAACCCGCATGGTCTGGACTTTGATGAGTGGGCTGGCAATATGCACTCAACCGCACACGACGTAGCGCTGATGATGCAGGAGGCCATGAAAAACGACACGATCCGCGAGGTCGTAGCGAGCGAGGATTCCTGGATCGAGGTCACGGGCGCCGACGGCACCGACCATTCGCATTCCATGGACACGCATAACTATTTGCTGGGCCAAGATGGCAACATCGGTGGCAAGACCGGCACCACCGACGACGCGGGCTACTGCTTTACGAGCGCCTACAACCGCGACGGCGACGAGATCTACACTGTTATTTTGAACTCCACCACCACCGACCAGCGCTTTACCGATACCGCCAGCCTTGCCAACTGGTACTACGGCCACAAGGTGACGGTCGCAATCGCCAACACGCAGGAAAAGACCGCCAACGGCAACCCGCTCATCGCGCGCATTGGCCAAACCGACTGGACGGATAAGACGATCGACGCCACACTCGCCGATCCTACGGCGCAAGCGACCGTGTTTTCCCTTGCCGGCGAGGTGACCGAAAAGGTTAGCTACGACGATCTTTCGGGCACGGTGCATGTGGGCGACAAGGTGGGCAGCGTCACGCTCAAGCAGGACGGCACCAAGATCGCCGTCATGGACCTAGTTGCCGACGAGGAAGGCGCAGGGCCGAATCCCATTGAATGGCTCCTTGTGAAGCTTGATCGCTTGGGCCGTCGCATCGACAACCGCCCGCTCACAGCAGAAAGCGAGACCGTCGCCAAGGCGCCCGAGGTGTAGGGCGCAAGAATAATAAGCCCACTGAAAGGAGGCGTCCGAAAGGATGCCTCCTTTTTTGAGGGTTCGAATCCCCAGCCGCCATTCTTGATAATAAAAAGGGCCCCAAATGGGACCCTTCTTTCAAGTCATACTGGCGGAGAGCTGGGGATGTCCGGGCATGCTACGCATGCCCTCCGGCTTCAAAGCCTAGCGGCTTTTCGCCCACGGGCTACAAACGCATTCGCGTTTGCTTAACGCCCGTGCCCTCTCGGGTTCGAATCCCCAGCTAACGTGGTTCAACTAAAAAAAGGGTCCCTTTCGGAACCCCTCTTTAAAGTCTTACTGGCGGAGAGCTGGGGATTCGAACCCCAGATGCCCTTTTGGGGCATACTCGCTTAGCAGGCGAGCACCTTCGGCCTCTCGGTCAGCTCTCCGTAACAGCCGTTCTATAGTAACCAAACAGCCAAGGATGAGCAAGAGGAAATTTTCTAATTGCCTAGCAGCCTTTCCTTCTTGAAAGCTTCGCCTACCCCAGCGAGCGGTTGAGGGAGCCAAGCTCGTCGTTGCCCATGGTGCGCCACATTTGGAAGATACAACCGCGCGCCAGGAAAAAGAAACCGTTGTCGACCAGTTGCACAGCGGCATCTGCCAGCTGATTCGTCACGGCGGACACTGGCGGCAGCTCTAGTCCAGCCTTGTGGATGGTCTCGACCGCTTCCTCGAACGTCGGAGGCTCGCTGACGCCCATCTCGTTCATAAGGCCCTGCATTTCTTCCAGCGCGCTGCTGCCCGACTCCTCGCCGCGCGGCACCAGACGGTAACAAGCCAGCGCCAGGTCGAGCTGATCGCAATTCCAATAGGCAAACGCCAAGCGATAGAACAGGTAGCCGATTGCAGAACGATCGCTGGCAATACGTAGGCCGTGGCGCGCCACCTCGATAATCTCGTCAAAGCGCTCCAGACGCGCAAGCACGTTGATGAGCGCAAAGTGCGACTGCATGGACGAGCGCGCCAGATCGTAAAGATGGCGCACCTCGGGCAGTGCTCGTTCAAAGTCCTCTTGCTCGGCGTAAAAGCTGCAGATCTCATGCTGGGCAAAGTACAGCGCATCGGGCGCACGAAGGATTCGCACAGAGCGGTCTTCTTCCAACACCGGTAGCACCATGCGTACCAGCTGGTTGTCGCAAAACTGCGTTTGAACCGGACCTGTCGCCAAAAGCTCGGCGACGGCGCACTTGGCCTCCAACTCCTCAACAAGACGGGAAAAACCTTCAAAAGCACCTGTACGGTCGACTTTTGCCTGCTCGCGCAATTCAACAACACGGGCCACGTATGGGTCGTCGTCCTCTTCCATGACCTCCAGCTCGTCAGCCGTATCGGCAAGCAGCAGATCGCGCAGCGCCGGCGGCAGCATGCGATGGTCATCACGCGGACGAGCATGAACCTCCGCCGGTTCAATCGTCTCCGGAGCGGTTGACTCATACGCCTCAAGCACACGCTTGCACGGCATATCGTCCATGTCCATGCTCTCAAGATCCTTGGCGACAGGCACGCAATCGGCCAGATAGGCCGCGCGCCCAAAGAAATACGTTGCGACAACGCGCTCGCCCTGCTCACTGTCGGGAGCAGCAATCTGCACATAGCAGCGCGTGATGCAGGTGCCCGCGGCAAAACACGCTGCCGCAAGCGTGAGTGCCACGCGCGCATCGTGCTCCGCGGCCCAGATCGCGCGCGCGTTCTCGTCCAACTCGCGCCAGGCGTCATCTTGAGCGTCGTATTCACGTTGTGGCATAGCATCAACGACAGACTGCCCAAACCGAACGAGCATAATCCCCTCGGCAACGTTTGCCCGATAGGTATAGTCGAGCCGCGTGACCACGTTAAGCGCCTCGACAATACGCGCGAAGCGGGTACGCACATCCCACTCACCGCCCGGCTGGCAAGCCGCCGTACCCGGTTTGCCCCACGGGTTATCGCTCGAGGCCGTATCAAGCAGTCGGGGAACATCGTTGGTCGTCTTGGCGATATGCCACGCATCAAAGAGCGCGCAGCCCTCAAGGCTCGGCGAGGATGCCGCAGGGACCAATCCGGCCCCGATGCGCTCAAGGATGCCGGAGAGACGGTTAAGACGGCACTCGATGGCAAGCAGCATGTCAATCTCGTCCCGGTCCAGCAGGCTGCGATCAAAATTGAGATAGAAAAGCTTTGAGCGATCGATGCGAGCCAGGCTCATCTCGGACTTAGCGGCGATGGTGCGCAAGCGAGGCAAGTCAATTTCACTCATAAGGGCGGCGGCATAGCGCTCGATACCGCTCGGATTCTCGGCATGGTCAACGCGGTAGAGCAGCGTCTCGATAGCGTCAGGTAGCGGTGCCGTGTTAAAGCCCAAAAACACCTCGACCGGCTCGGGCAACTTTACGAGCTTGATCTTGTCGACAACGTTTTGCATACCCTCGTCGAGTCCGTCGGCGTCCGCCGTGCTCGCAATGGTATTTTCGGAGTCAGCGAATATCACGTAGCGCAGGAACATCGATGCCATGAACTCACCGTAAGGAAGGGAGCGGGTCGAATTCCATGTCTCGTGATCGGACTGTTCGCGCATGGGACCTTCGGGAGAGCCGACGGTTCGCGCGCACGCGCGCATCGTGCCGTTTGCTCCCCTCACCATAATCTCACCAATACCGGAGTCCGACTCGTCAAGGACCAGTTCCATGTCGGGATCGTTGGGCAGCGGAGCCTCGCTGACGGGGCGGTCCACCTTGTACACCTCACCCGAAACGCTTACGTAGCCCAAAAGCGACACATGGCTTTTGCCAACGAATTCGACGACATAACAAGATTCATGCTGATCCTCGCCAAAGAGTTTCCAGACCACGCCATATGAGCGTCCCGCAGGCTGCTCGGGCATCGCCGGAAAGCGCTTCTTGGGATCGAGAAACCTGAGCTTGTATGTCGGACGCTCTGCCACGGAATATCACCCTGATCGGTCGCTTGAAGAAGGAGTGGTCGCGAATAAGTCGCGACATCTACTCGGAATCTTACACGAGTCGACAGGAAATCGTCCCTTTGGACGAAAGCACTCAAGCTGGCGCAAAAGAAAAGCCCCCGTTGCCGGGAGCTTTAATCTCAAATGGTGCGGCGTATAGGATTCCGCGCATCCGCTGCGCGGATCCGCACCGGCTTCGCCCGCCTGCCCGCGTGCTCCCATTCAATAAC
>UQMK01000033.1 GCA_900542085.1 uncultured Collinsella sp. | reverse complement strand
CGCGGGATTGCGCCCGGGGGCGCCTCTGCCGTTATGGCTGCCTGCCGCAAGGTGACCGATAAGCCGCTGTTCGTAAAGATGGCTCCGGTTAACGTTGCCGAGATTGCCAAGGCTCTCGAGGCCGCCGGCGCCGATGGCCTTTCGGTCATCAACTCCATTCAGGGCATGGCCATCGACGTTCATACCCGCAAGTCCCGCGTGGCTAAGCCCAAGGGCGGCCTTTCGGGCCCGCTGTGCCACCACATCGCCGTGCGCATGGTCTGGGAGGTCGCTCAGGCCGTCGATATCCCCATCAACGGTGTCGGCGGCGTCATGACGGGCGAAGATGCGGCCGAGTTTATCCTGGCCGGTGCTACCTGCGTGTCGGTCGGCATGGCCAACTTTGTCGATCCGTGCGCTTCGCTCAAGATCGCGCACGAGCTCGAGGCCTGGGCGGAGTCCCAGGGCGTGAAGGACATCAACGAGCTGGTAGGTGCTTTCGAATGCTAGAAAACGATGCCCGCGACCGCGTTATCGTCGCCCTCGACTGCGACCGTGAGCGTGCACTCGAGCTCGCCCACGAGCTTTCTGGTCATGCCGCTTGGCTCAAGGTCGGCATGACGCTCTATTACGCTGAGGGCCCCGAGATCGTCAAGACGTTCAAGGACTTGGGCTTTAAGGTCTTCCTCGACCTCAAGTTCCATGACATTCCGCATCAGGTGCGCGGCGCCGCCCGTTCGGCCTCGCTTGCCGGTGCCGACCTGCTTTCGGTCCACGGTCTGGGCTCGGGCGCTATGCTCGCTGCCTGCCGCGAGGGTGCCGAGGAGGCGCGCGAGGATCGCGCCAAGCTCGTTGCCATTACCGTGCTCACGAGCATGAACCAGGATGCGCTGACCGAGATCGGTGTCGAGTCGCCCGTGGCCGAGGAGGCCGCCCGCCTGGCAAAGCTTGCCCAGGCTAACGGCATCGACGGCATCGTGTGCTCGCCGATGGAGGCCCACGATATGCGTGAGCTGCTGGGCCCCGATGCCCTCATTGTGACTCCGGGCGTGCGTCCGGTGGGTGCCGCCCTGGGCGATCAATCCCGCGTGGCGACGCCCTCCCAGGCTATCGAGCGCGGTGCGAGCCACATCGTGGTGGGCCGACCCATCACCGGTGCCGACGACCCGGTTGCCGCATTTGACGCTATCGTTGCCGAGCTGGTCGAAAACGTCGCCTAAAAGATTCCCTCAAGTCACCACTTTTGGGTCTCATTAGCACAAATTAGCCCCTGTGCCTGCGAAAACTTTCCCATCCTTTGTGTGGAATCGCAGGTCAGGGGCTCAACTTTGACCTCCGTATATTGCACTTTTCGCAGGTATCGTCTAACCTATGGTGCCGTCGATTGGGCATTTAGTGCGTTTGACGTGCTAAAATGCCAATTATTGCATCAGATATAACCCAACTATTTGGAGGTTCGAATGGCACTCCCTCAGCTTACCGACGAGCAGCGCAAGCAGGCTCTTGAGAAGGCTGCCGCCGCACGTCACGCCCGCGCTGAGCTTCGCGAGCAGATCAAGAAGGGCGAGAAGTCCCTCGAGTCCGTGCTCAACTCCGATGACCCCATCGCTTCCCGCATGAAGGTTTCCACCCTCATCGAGTCTCTCCCCGGTTATGGCAAGGCCAAGGCCGCCAAGATCATGGAGGAGCTCGGCATCTCCGCTACCCGTCGCGTCCAGGGCCTCGGCGTCCGTCAGCGCGAGCAGCTCCTCGAGCAGCTGACCAAATAAGTGAGCGCTCAGGATTCAAAGCTCTTTGTGATTTCTGGACCGTCAGGCGCGGGCAAGGGCACGCTCGTCACTCGTGTGCGCGAGCGTCGCTCTAACCTGGGCCTGACGGTTTCGGCTACCACGCGAGCCCCACGCAAAGGCGAGGTCGACGGCGTCAATTACTTTTTTCTGACGCGTGAGGAGTTCGACCGCCGCGTGGCAAACGGCGAGTTTGTTGAGTGGGCCGAGGTCCACGGTAACTGCTACGGCACCTTGGTGAGCGAGGTCACATCCAAGCTTGCCTCTGGTTCGTCTCTAATCTTGGAGATCGATGTCCAGGGTGCCTTGCAGGTCAAGGAGCGTTTCCCCGAGGCCGTGCTGATTTTTATCAAGCCGCCTTCGCTCGAGGTGCTCCGCGAGCGTCTGGTCGGTCGCGGTACCGAGACGCCCGAGACGATCGAGCTGCGTATGGCAAACGCCGCCCATGAGCTTGCCCTTGCCGACCGCTACGACGACGTCGTGGTGAATGACGATCTCGACCGCGCGACCGATGAGCTCGTTCGCGTTCTCGATATGCATGAAAGGATCTGAGGTCCGTGTCCGTTGTAAAGCCTTGCATTGACGATCTTCTGGAGAAGACCGATCACAACCGCTTCCTGCTCGCCTCGCTTGCCTCCAAGCGCGCCTGCGACATTAACAGCATGCTGCGTGGCCAGCACAACCGCGTGCTCGCCGTTCAGGATGTCGACGACATCACCATTGCACTCTCCGGTGCCGATACCATCTCGATGGCTATGGACGAGATCGTCGACGGCGATATCTCCTACGACGAGGCCCGTTATGAGAAGGCGCTCGGCCACAAGGTTGCTGAAGCCTAAATGGCAGCCCGCGTCTGCCTGGTCCACTATCACGAGGTTGGACTGAAGGGCAAGAACCGCGCACATTTTGAGCATATCCTCATGGATAACATCAAGGCGGCCTTGGCCGCCTTTTCCGTGAATGCCGTGTCTCGAATTTCCGGTTATATCCTCGTGACCTTTAACGAGCATCAGGCCGACGAGGCGGCGCGCGTCATTCGCACCGTCCCCGGCGTTGCCCGCGTGTCCCTGGCGTACCACACCAACCGCGACCCGCAGGAGTACTGCGCCGCCGCCGTGAAGGCGCTGCGCGAATTTGGTCCCTTCGAGTCGTTTAAGGTGCATGCCAAGCGCTCTAACACCGACTATGAGCTCACCTCGATTGATATCAATCGACAGGTTGGCGAGGTACTGTGCGAGGCGTTTCCCGATAAAAAGGTCCAGATGCACGATCCCGACGCGATGCTGCACGTGCTGGTGGTACAGGGTAGCGTCTATGTGTATGCGCGCTCCGAGCGCGGCGTGGGCGGTCTGCCGGTGGGTTCTGCCGGCAAGGTCGTGACGCTGCTTTCCTCGGGCATCGATTCTCCGGTGGCGACCTGGATGCTCGCGCGCCGCGGCGCGGTGTGCGTGCCGGTACATTTTTCCGGCCGTCCGCAGACGCCCGATACGAGCGAGTATTTGGTGCAGGACATCATCCGTGCGCTTGAGCCGGGTGTCCAGATCGGTCGCCTGTACGTAGTCCCGTTTGGCGACTGCCAGCGCGAGATTTCGGTTACCTGCCCCAGCAACCTGCGCGTGATCATGTACCGTCGCATCATGTATTCGGTTGCCGAGCGCATCGCGCATATCGAGGGCGCCAAGGCTATCGTGACCGGCGAATCGCTCGGTCAGGTTGCCTCCCAGACGCTCGAGAACATCATGGCCGTCAACGAGGCCGTGAAGATCCCCGTGTTCCGTCCGTTGATCGGTTCGGACAAGCAGGAGATCATCGCACGCGCTGAGGAGATCGGTACGTTCGATATCTCGACCGAGGCTGCTCCCGACTGCTGCACGCTGTTTATGCCGCGTCGTCCCGAGACGCACGCTAAACTCGATGCCGTGCATGAGGCGTGGGGGCTATTCGATCACGAGGAGATGATTGAGCGTTTGCTTAAACAGACCGAGTATATCGACTTCGAGAGCAATACGTATAAGGCCCCTAAGACCTTAAAACGCAAACATTCCGAGCTCGCTCCGCGTGAGATTTACCAAGATCACGAATAATCTTGTGTATAGACCGGCGGTGCATTTGCATCGTCGGTCTTTTTGTATCTGGGATTTTGGCGATATACGGTGCATTTATCGACGTGTTCCTGAATAAATGGGCATTTTTTCGCAAGGTTTTGGTCAGCTTTTGGTTTGACCGCGACAACTGGTGTGGACGTGCGGAGGCCGTAGCGTTCGTTTCCTGACACGATGGTGTTGGGAGGTGTTTGCTATGGCGCAGCGCGAGCAACACGAACGGGTTAAACGGATGGACCGCTGGGCAGAAAAGCTGCTCGGCCATAAGGCGGTGGTCGTGGCGATTCTGGTTGTCATTGCCGCCGCGAGCGGCTTGGCGATGGCAAGTTTTAGTAGCCGCTCCAGCGGCGTGTCGTTTGAGCGTGGTGATGAGGCGGGCACCTTGGATGTGCATGAGGCCGGGGATGCGTCACCTGACGATGCCGATGAGTCGTCTGACAAGAGCTCTTCTGCTGCCGAGGTGTACGTCGATGTTGATGGCGCCGTTGTGAGGCCTGGCGTGTACCGATTCAAAGATGGAGCGCGGGTATCCCAGGCGATCGATGCCGCCGGAGGGCTTACGGCCGAGGCGGATGTGACAGGGCTTAATCGTGCGTCCAAGATCACAGATGGTCAAAAGATCTATGTTCCGACGGTGGGGGAGCAACAAGCGACCGCGGCGGTCGGCGGGGCTGAAAGCGGTGCTGCCACGACACCTGGTACGGGGTCTTCGTCTGGGCTCGTGAACATCAATACGGCAAATGCGGCGGAGCTGCAGACGCTTTCGGGCATCGGGCCTTCTATGGCCCAGTCAATTATCGACGAGCGGACGCAAAACGGGGCCTTTGCCTCGGTCGATGACCTTATGCGCGTATCGGGGATCGGTGAGAAGAAGCTCGCCAAAATTAAAGATTGCATCTGCGTATGAGTGCGACCGAACGCGAGCATGTGATGCCACCGCGCCCCTTGATGCCGTGGACGATGGCCCTTTGTGCCGGCTTGTGTGCGAGCTGTGGGTTGGTACTTAACATGGCAGCCGATGTGCTGCTGGGAGGGCGGGCGGCGCCCGTCACATTGCTTATGGCCATTCCCTTCGCGGCTGCGGCGTGCGTCGTATTGGCACGGTCCTGTATGCGTCTTGTGCGGTGGAAGCGATGGCTGTATGCCGCGGCCCTTGGCCTCGTTGCGGGAGCGGTCGTGTCTGTGGCTTGGGCGATAGGGGCACTGCGCGTATCGAGGGCACTGGATAATCGGGCTGCGAGCAGTCTCGAATTTGTTGTGTGCGGCGATCCGTCCATCAATGACGGTGCGTACTCCTATACCTGTGATGCGTATGCGGGCGAAAAGCGTTTGGGTCAGGTACGGCTGTCGTGTGATCGTGAGCTCGGCGCCGGTTCGCATGTACGTGCTATCGGTCGAATTTCGCGCTTTGAGAATGATGCGTATGGGCGCTCACGCGTGCTTCGGGGCGAGCTTCGAAAGGTTAAAGTCGTCCGGTTGGTATCGATCGACGAGGGCCCTCCAGGCCCGTTGTCTTGGCTTCGAAACGAGCTCCTTGCCGTTATCGCGCCCGCGACCGATCCAGCGCGCTCGCTCATTGCCGGCGTTGTCTGCGGACGTTCGGCCGAGCTGCGTGCCCAGCCGGCGGGCGATTGGTTTTCGGTAACGGGCACCGCACATCTTATCGCTGTCTCGGGTAGTCATCTTGCCATCGTGGGGTTTGTGATTGAGAGCGCCCTGCAAAAGACACGCCTCTCTCGTGGGCTGCAGCGGGGGCTGTTGGTGCTGGCCCTCGCTGCCTGTGCCGTTTTTACGGGCGCTTCTCCCTCGGCCGTGCGCGCGTGCTGCATGGTGGCGGCGTCGCTTGTCGCCAACGGCGCCGGACGTCGTCGGCATGGCCTCTCGGCTCTGTTCGTCACCATGGCAATCTTTGTGTTGCTGCGTCCGACGGTATTGTTCGAAATGGGTTTTCAGCTTTCGTGCGTCAGTGTTTTTGCCATCCTTTGTTTTTGCCCCTACGCCACCTACGCCTTGGGCGAGCTGGGCATGCCATCGGGTGTCGCCAGCGTTTTGTCTGTCACGCTGTGCTCGCAGCTGGCGACACTTCCCGTTACGATTCCCGCATTTGAGACGTTTTCGCTCATTGCCCCACTTGCAAATGCCGTGATCGGTCCGGTGATAAGCGTGCTGCTCGCTGTATCGGTTGTGCTGGTGCCCTGCTCGCTTGTGCCGCTGCTGCGTCACGGGGCGCTCGTGGTGCCCATGATTGTCGCCCGCTGTGCGCTGTTCTTTGAACAGCTCTTTGCTGCCGTTCCGGGCGCATCCGTAAGCGTGCCGCCCGATACGCCCTTGGTATATGTGGTGCCGTTCGCGCTGGTGGCCATCTTGGTCTGGTGGCCACGCCCCCGCGCGCGGAGCATGGCAGCGGGGCTGCTGTGTTTAATGCTCGCAGCGGGTGTTCCGTATGTCTATTGGGATCGATGTGCGCCGCCTTCGGTAACGGTCCTCGATGTTGGCCAGGCCGATGCGATTCTGGTTCGTCAGGGTGGCGCCGTGGCACTCGTCGACTGTGGGCTCGATGACCGCGTGGTGTCGGCGTTGGTTCGCAATAACGTCCACCATATCGACGCCGTCTTCGTGACGCATTGGGACGAAGACCATTGGGGCGGTCTTCCCGACGTACTCGATCGTTTTTCGGTTGGAACCATTGCGGTCGCGGCCGATGCACTTGACGGCGCGCCTACTGAGGTCCTGAATCGCCCGGGTGTAACGTATCGGCAGGTGGCTCGCGGAGACACGGTCGATATCGGCGCATTTCGGGCTCGTGTGATGTGGCCGTTTGACACGGTGGATGGCGAGGGCAATGAGGACTCTCTTGTTTTGCTGCTCTCCTACGCTCAGGAAGGCAAGAGCCTGCGCGTGCTCCTTACTGGTGACGCCGAGCTCGATCAGGAGCGCGAGTTTGTACAGGAGGTGGGAGATATCGATGTGCTCAAGCTGGGGCATCATGGCTCAAAAGTTTCCGTCGACACAGACCTGCTGGGCACGCTTAAGCCCGAGTTCTCTATCGCGAGCGCCGGCGAGGGGAATCGTTACGGCCATCCGTCGGATGCCTGCATCGATGCAGTTAAGGAAGCGGGTGGTGCGTTCGCATGCACCATCGAACACGGCGACATTACCGTCACGCCGACCGCGAAGGGCTTTGCCATGCGATGCCAGCGACCGTGATGCCGTCGTTGGCGCGGGACCAACCCCTGGGCTAAAATGGCACGGTACAAACATGAGAGCCTGCGAGAGGGGAGCGCAATGTCCGAAACCGGTCTGCTGCCGGCATATCTGATCGTCGGTACCGATGGGGTCAAGCGCGACCACGCCGTCTCGCGTATGAAAGCTCGCTTGGAAAAGTCGGGTATGGTTGAGTTCAACCTCGATGAACGCGACATGACGAAAGATCCCGATATCGAGTCGATCATCGGCTCGCTCAATACCTTTCCCATGGGCAGCGAGTTTCGCCTGGTGATCCTCGACGGCTGCTCCAAGCTTGCCAAGGCGGTCTCGGAACCGCTTGTCGAGTACCTCGCAAGTCCCAGCCCCACGACGGTCTGTCTCATTATTGCCGACTCACTTGCCAAGAATACGCGCCTGTATAAGGCAATCGCCAAGATTGACAAGAAGGCCGTGATCGACTGTTCGGGCACCAAGCGCTGGGAGCTCCCGCGCCGCGTGCAGCAGATGGCGACGCAGCACGGAAAGTCCATCTCTACGGCCGCCGCCGAGGAGCTCGTTTCGCGCTCGGGCGAGAACACTCGTATGCTCGATAACGACTTGGCCAAGCTTGCCCAGATGGTCGAGGCGCCACAAATTGAGCTTGCCGATGTAGAGCGCTGGATCGTGCGCACGGCCGAAGTTCAGCCCTGGGACTTTCTCAATGCGGTCTCGGCCCGTGACATGCGCCGCTCGCTTGAGCTCTTCAATCTACTGCCCGCCAAGAGCTATGTGTGGACCTACACGCTGCTGTGCGGGCGCATTCGCGAGCTTATCGTCGCCAAGGCACTCGATGCGCGTGGACAGGGTCGTGAGCTGGCCGCGACGCTCAAGCTTCAGGCCTGGCAGGTCAAAAATCACCTTACCTGGGCCCGTCGTTTTTCGATGACCGAGCTCGTTGCCGCGCTCGAGGGTGCCGTCGATGTGGAGCTCGCGCTCAAGGGTTCGGCTGATTCGGAGACCGCGCTTTTGCTCTGGATTACGAACATCTTGAGAAAATCGTGATGATACCTGCCTATTTGACAAATTCGTTCTATCCCTTTGAGGGGGAGCGTGCTATAGTAGGCGCTTGCATGACCTCACCGTGTCTCAGAGGTGTCATACATTTTTTGCAAGGAACTCGAAAGGAACTCCAGAAGTGGCAAACATCAAGTCTCAGAAGAAGCGTATCCGCACCAATGAGGCAGCTCGCATGCGTAACAAGGCTGTCAAGTCCGAGCTCAAGACGCTGACCAAGCACGTCCAGTCCGCCGTCGCCGAGGGCGACGCCGAGAAGGCCCAGGCTGCCCTCAAGACCGTCACCAAGCGTCTCGATATGGCTGCCGCCAAGCATGTTATCCACAAGAACCAGGCTTCCAACCGCAAGTCCGGTCTTGCCAAGCTCGTGAACAGCATCAACGCCTAAGTTGTAAATTTCACACCACACAGATTACGCGCATAAATGGAGCCTGTTTTATGGAACAGGCTCCATTTTTTGTACCGCTCGGGTAAGATAGTCCGCATGAATACTTCAATTGACATTTCCCACATCCGCAACTTCTCGATCGTTGCGCACATCGACCATGGCAAGTCCACGATCAGTGACCGTATCCTTGAGCTCACCCATACCGTCGACGAGCGCGACATGGAGTCGCAGCTGCTCGACACCATGGATATCGAGCGCGAGCGCGGCATCACGATCAAGTCCAATGCCGTTCGCGTTTCCTATGACGCCGACGATGGCGAGACGTATCAGTTCAACCTGATCGATACACCGGGCCACGTGGACTTTACCTATGAGGTCTCGCGTTCGCTGGCCGCCTGCGAGGGCGCGGTGCTCGTCGTCGACGCCACGCAGGGTGTCGAGGCACAGACCGTCTCCAACGCGACGCTCGCCATGAACGCCAACCTGGATATCGTGCCCGCCATCAACAAGATTGACCTTCCCTCTGCACACCCCGACGAGGTTAAGACCGAGATCGAGGATGACCTGGCGATTCCTGCCGACGATGCCGTATGCGTATCGGGCAAGACCGGCGAGGGCATTCACGATTTGCTGGAGTCCATTGTCTTTTTGATCTCACCGCCCAAGGGCGATGCGAACGCGCCGCTCAAGGCACTTATTCTGGATTCGTACTTCGATGAGTACCGCGGCGTCGTCGCCACGGTCCGCGTCTTTGACGGCTCCATTAAAAAGGGCGATACCCTTCGCATGATGCAGGCTGAGGGCGACTTTTTGGTCGATGGCGTTGGCGTCAAGCGTCCCGCCGAGACCCCGGTCGATGCGCTGACGGTCGGCGAGGTGGGCTACGTGGTCACGGGCCTGAAGGACCCCGAGGCCGTGCACGTGGGCGACACCCTTACCTGGGCGTCGAACCCCTGTCCCGAGCCGCTTCCCGGCTACCGCGAGGCCAAGCCCATGGTCTACACGGGCCTGTTCCCAATTGACAACAAGGATTACGAGAATCTGCG
Source organism: uncultured Collinsella sp. (assembly GCA_900542085.1). Classification (GTDB taxonomy): domain Bacteria; phylum Actinomycetota; class Coriobacteriia; order Coriobacteriales; family Coriobacteriaceae; genus Collinsella. The sequence goes on along the minus strand of UQMK01000033.1, from coordinate 13,344 downwards.
CGACGCTCTCGATAAGCTGCATGTCAACGACCCGTCGTTGGTGTGGGAGCCCGAGACCTCGGTGGCGCTCGGCTTTGGCTTCCGCGTGGGCTTCTTAGGCCTGCTGCATATGGAAGTCGTCAAGGAGCGCCTGGAGCGCGAGTTCAACCTTGACCTCATTGCTACGAGCCCTTCGGTGGACTATCACGTTTACAAGACCGACGGCGAGATGATTGATGTTCGCAGCCCGCAGGATCTGCCCGAGGCTACGCGCATCGAGCGCATCGAGGAGCCCTACCTCAAGGCCAAGATTATCTGCCCGCCCGAGTATACGGGCGCCGTCATGCAGCTCGCTATCGAGCACCGCGGCATTACGACCGACATGATCCATCTCACGAGCAAATCGGTCGAGATGCGCTTTGATATGCCGCTTGCCGAGCTCATCCTGGACTTCTTTGACCAGCTCAAGAGCCGTACCAAGGGCTATGCCTCGCTCGACTACGAGTTCAACGAGTACCGTCCCTCCGAGCTCGTTAAGCTCGATATTTTGCTTTCGGGCGACGAGGTGGACGCGCTTTCGTTTATCGTGCACAAGGACAAAGCCTATGGCCTGGCCCGCGGCCTGTGTGACAAGCTCAAGGAAATCATCCCGCGCCAGCTGTTCGAGGTGCCTATTCAGGGCGCCATCGGTAACAAGATTATCGCCCGCTCCACCGTCAAGGCGCGCCGCAAGGACGTTTTGGCCAAGTGCTATGGCGGCGATATTTCGCGTAAGCGCAAGCTGCTCGAGAAGCAGAAAGAGGGCAAGAAGCGCATGAAGGCCATCGGTTCGGTCGAGGTCCCGCAGGAGGCCTTTATGGCGATTCTCAAGGTGGACGAGTAGGTTCATGGCGCTCTCTGAATACAGTACGCGGCTGCTGGCTGCCTATGCCGAGCAGCCGTTCCTTATGGCTCCCATGGCCGGCGTGACCGATCCCGCCTATCGCATCATGTGCCGCCGCCGCGGTGCCAACCTTGCCTACAGCGAGATGGTGAGCGTGGCGGGCCTTGCCTATGCCAGCAATAAGACGTGGCGCCTGGTGCTGCCGGCCGACGAAGAGCAGCAGATTTGCGTGCAGCTCTTTGGCTCCAAGCCCGATCAGTTTGCGAGTGCCGTCGCTGCCGTCGAGGAGCGCGTGGGCGATCGCCTGTCGCTCATTGATATCAATATGGCCTGCCCGGCTCGCAAGGTCGTTACCAAGGGCGAGGGCTCGGCGCTTATGCGCACGCCCGACCTGGCCGAGAAGATCGTCGAGGCGGCGGTGGGCGCGGCGCATGTTCCCGTGACCGTGAAGATCCGCAAGGGTTTTTATGCCGAAGACCGCAATGCCGCGACGTTTGCCCAGATGCTCGAGGGGGCAGGGGCAGCTGCGGTGGCGGTACATGGTCGCTGTGCCACGCAGCTCTATACGGGCCAGGCCGATTGGTCGGTCGTCGATGAGGTGGCCGACGCCGTCGAGATTCCCGTGATTGGTTCGGGCGATGTGTTCTCGGCCGAGGACGCGGCGGAGCATCTGCAAAGCTCGGGTGCCAGTGCGGTGTTCATCGCGCGCGGTATCTATGGCAACCCCTGGGTGTTCGGCGATGCCCGCGCCCTTGCGCTCGATGGCATACCGGTGTCGGTGCGCAGCTCCGTCGAGCGCCTGGATGCCCTGCGCGAGCACCTGACGCTCACGCACGAGCTGTTGCCGCTCATGTCGCGTGCACGTACGTACGCGAGCTGGTATCTAAAGGGCATGCCCCATGCTGCGGCCTGGCGCGCCCAGGTGGTGCGTTGCTCCACATACGAGGAGTTCATGGCATTGGTCGATGATATCGAGCGCGATGTGGTGGCCTGCGAGGCCGCACTTGCCGCCGGCGAGTCGGTGCCCGCTCTTCCGCTGGAGGCCTAACGGTGGCCGTTACTGCGCTGTACGTGCATGTGCCGTTTTGCGCCCAAAAGTGCCGGTACTGCGACTTTGACTCGCGCAGTATTGCTCCGTGCGACCTGAGCGCTGCGCTCGATACTTATTTTGGGCAGCTGTATGCGCGCCTCGATGCCTTTGGCGACGCAGGCGCGCTTGCACAGATCCGCACCGTCTATGTTGGCGGCGGCACGCCGTCGCTGGCGGGGGAGCGTCTGGTAGAACTCGCCCGGCGTATCTCTGCGTGGTGTAAGCCCGTTGAGTTTACCTGCGAGGCCAATCCCGAGTCGTTGACTTCGCAGCTCGCCGCGGCGCTTGCCGGGGTGGGCGTCACGCGCATTTCTCTGGGAGTTCAGACCCTCGACAACGCCGAGCTTGCCGCGATTGGCCGTATCCACGATTCGCACCGCGCCCTTGCAGCCATCGCCGCGGTTAAGGACGCTGGGCTCGATGTGTCCTGCGACCTGATGTGTGGCCTTCCCGGGCAGACCGCCGTAAGCTGGCAGCGCACGCTCGATGGCGTACTGGCGGTGGAACCGCATCATGTATCGGTGTACCCGCTCACGCTCGAGGAAGGCACGCCGCTCTACCGTATGGCGTGTCACGACGAGTCGCTCGAGCCCGACGAGGATTTTCAGGCTGCATGCATGGATGCGGCGCGTGAGTGCCTGGGTGCGGCCGGCTATCACCCGTATGAGGTTGCAAGCTACGCGCTCGACGGCCATGAGTGCGCCCACAACATTGCCTATTGGACTGGACAGGGCTATCTGGGCTTGGGTCGCTCTGCCGCCGGTATGCTCGACGCCGAGGATTTCGATCGCCTGGCCGGGTTGTTTCCCGACGTGCCTGCTCGCGGCGATGCGTATCGCGTGCGCTTGGTGCAACGCGACGATGCCGCGATGACGTTTGATGCCGAGTATCTGTCGCAGCGCGAGGCTGCGGCCGAGGATTTGATGCTCGCCTGCCGCATGACGCGTGGCATTGGGTCCGATCTGTTGGTTCGCTCGGCAAGCGTGATCGCTGCAGACGAGCTGGCGGCGGCCTGTGACCGTGCGCTCGAGTTGGGCCTTGCCACTTGGGTGCCCGACCATGTCGAGGGGCATGCGGGGTGCGTCGCCTCGAAAGACGTTATCGCAGGTCGTGCTCGCGCCCGTTTAGCGCCCACCCACTTGGGCTGGCTCGATGGAAATGTGCTGTTCGAGCTGTTTTGGGGTCTAGCTTAGGCCGCTCGGGTAGAATTACCGCAATATATACGCTGCTGTGAGCAGGAGGTTGCCGCGCATGGCGACGATGAACGAAAAAGATTACTACGAGATTTTGGGTGTCTCCAAGGACGCCACCTCGCGTGATATACAGAAGGCCTTCCAGCAAAAGGCCCGCAAGCTCCATCCGGACGTCAACAAAGAACCTGATGCCGAGGAAAAGTTTAAAGAGGTTTCCGAGGCCTACGCCGTGCTTTCGGACGAGCAGAAGCGAGCGCGCTACGACGCCATGCGCTCGGGCAACCCCTTCGCCGGCGCTCCTACGGCTTCGCCCTATGGCGGCGGCTACGCCGGCAGCGCAGGCTATGGCAATCCCTTTGAGGGCGGCTTTCCCTTTGGTGGCGCCTGGGGCCAGCCGCGTCGCGGGCAGGCTGCCTATAATCCCGAGAACGGCGCCAACGTGGTCGTCGATATCAAGCTCGACGCCAAGGAGGCCAAGGGCGGTGCCCGCAAGACCGTCCGCTATACGCGCTTCGATACCTGTGGCCACTGTGGCGGCTCGGGTTCTGTTTCGTCCGAGCATGCACATACCTGTCCGAGCTGCGGTGGTCGCGGCCACATCGATGTCGACCTGTCCTTCCTGTTCGGTGCCGGCACGTTTCAGTCGGTCTGCCCCGAGTGCGGCGGTTCCGGTAAGGTCGTCGCCGACCCCTGCCCCGATTGCGGCGGCAGCGGGCGTGTCCGTGTGACCTCCGAGCAGACGATTGAGTTTCCTGCCGGTACGCACGATGGCGACGAGGTCCGTATTGGCGGTATGGGCCACGCCGGCACCAACGGTGCCTCGGGTGGCGATTTGGTCGGTCGCGCCCATGTTGAGGCCGAGCGTCTGGAAGGCAAGGCTCGTGCCGGTTTTTACCTGATGGGCATCGTGGCGCCATTTTTGGTGCTGTCGGCCATCTCGGGTGTGTTCTCGGCCTTTGCCGTGATGTGTTTTATTCCGTTTGCCATGGGCCTGTTCATGGTGCTTTCGGATGGGGTACTTCACCGTAGCCTGCTGTGGTGGAAGCGCGGCGCGATGCAGTTTGCCAATGGTTTTGCCAACGGATTTATGTTTGCGCTCGTGTCGGTTTGGTTTGCGAGCTGCTCGCAGCGTGCCATGCTTTCGCCTTACGGAATGCAATAACATCTAGCCCTCTGTTTGCGGCCGGCCCAGCTTGGGTATAGGACGCACTGTGACATTAATGAAAGTCGGAAGGATTCGGTCGTGTCGGAAAATAGGGATTACTACGAGGTACTTGGCGTCGACAAGGATGCCGACGCGCGGACGATTAAGCGCGCGTTTCTAAAGAAGGCCCGTACCGTACACCCGGACGTTTCGGACGACCCCGAGGCCGAGGCCAAGTTCAAAGAGCTCAACGAGGCTTATTCCGTTCTTTCCGACGAGCAGAAGCGTGCTAACTACGACCGTTACGGCACCGCGGACGGCCCTGGCGGCTCGGGCTACGTCGATATCAACGATATCTTTGGCGGCATGGGCATGGATGACCTCTTCTCGTCGTTCTTTGGCGGCGGTGCCGGCGGTGGCGCCCGAAATCGCCGCGAGCGTCGTCGCGGCCGCGATATGGCCATCTCCCTTTCGGTGACCCTTGAGGAGGCGGCGCTCGGTTGCAAAAAGACGATCAGCTATGACCGCCTTGCCCCCTGCGAGGATTGCAACGGCACCGGCAGGGCCGAGGGTGCACAGGAAAAGCAGTGCAGCCGCTGCCACGGCACGGGCTATGTCACGACGGTCCAGCGCTCGTTCCTGGGCCAGGTTCAGTCCTCTTCGCCTTGTCCCGACTGCCATGGCGAGGGCACGGTCATCGACCATCCCTGCGAGACCTGCGACGGTCAGGGCCGCACGCCTTCGCACGAAAAGATCGACATCGATATTCCCGCCGGCGTTTCGACCGGTCGCCAGCTGCGCGTGAGCGGCTTTGGCGAGGCTGGCCTTCGCGGTGAGCCCTCGGGCGACCTGATCGTCAACGTGCGTGTCGCCGACCACGAGCGTTTTAAGCGTAATGGCGATGATCTGTACTTGGTGAGCGATATCTCGATTGCGCAGGCTGCGCTCGGTTGCGAGATCGAGGTCGAGGGCATTATGCCCGATGAGGTCGTCAAGCTGTGCGTCCCCGCCGGCACACAGTACGGTGACACTGTGAGCGTCAACAATTACGGCATGCCGCGTATCGGCGGCGGCGGTTCGCGTGGCCGTCTGATCGTTCAGCTGCGCGTGCTCGTCCCCACCAATCTCTCCAACAAGCAGCGCGAGCTGCTTCGTGCCTTTGCCGACGAGATGGGCGATGACGTCGCTTCCGGTAAGAAATCCGTGACCGATCGTATCAAGAGCGCCCTCGACGATATCCTCGATTAAGGAGCCCGCGTGCTCGCACCTCATATCTCTGTCGTCAACCTCGGCTGCCGTGTCAACCGGGTTGAGTCCGACCGTATCACTGCCGATCTTATGCGCCTGGGCTTTGCGATGGTGGAGCCTCAGGATGCTGAGCTGATCGTCATTAACACCTGTGCCGTTACGGGCGAGGCCGAGGCCAAGACCCGTAAGGCCGTTCGCCATGCGCTGGCCTATCCAAACGAGCCCTATGTGGTCGTGACCGGCTGCGTGGTCAATCTGCATCCCGAGGAGCTGCTGGAGCTCTCGGACCGCGTGATCGCCGAGCCGTCCAAGATCGATGTCGCCGAACGCGTCTGTGAGGTGCTGGGCGTTGAGTCCGATGACGTTCCCGCCTGCAGTGACGGTGAGGTTGTCGACGCGCTCGGTCACTCGCGCCTGGGCGTGAAGATTCAGGACGGCTGCAACCATCGTTGCACCTATTGCATTGTGTGGAAGGCCCGCGGCCCCGAGCGCTCCGTGCCCGTCGAGTCCGTGCTCGAGCAAGTTCGTGAGGCACAGGAGGCCGGCGTGCCCGAGGTGGTGCTGACGGGTGTGAACCTGGGCGCCTACGACGGCAAGAGCGCGACTGATGAACACGTCGAGATCGATGAGCTGCTCGAAGCGATCATGGAGCGCACGTCTATTCCGCATGTGCGCATTTCCTCGGTCGAGCCCATGGATATCTCCGAGTCCCTGCTTAAGGTCATGGCGCGCTATCCGCAGCGCATCGCCCCGTTTTTGCACCTGCCCGTGCAGTCCGGCTGCACCAGGACACTGCGTCGCATGGGCCGTCCCTATAGCGCCGAGGCCTTCGAGGAAACGGTGCGCATGATTCGCACCAACTTGCTTCAGGTGTCCCTTTCGTGCGATGTCATCGTCGGTTTTCCCGGCGAGACGGACGAGGAGTTTGAGGAGTCGCTGGCACTGTGCCGCCGTGTGGGCTTTTCGCGTATGCACGTGTTCCGCTACAGCAAGCGTCCCGGTACCCTTGCTGCCGATATGCCCGACCAGGTGCCGCCCGAGGTTATGGCCGAGCGTAGCCGCCGCATGAGGGCCGCGGCGCAGGAACTCGCCATTGCCGACGCTCGCCGTCGCGTGGGAACCGTCGAGCGTGCCGTACTTGAGTATGGCGACAACCTGACGCTCGGTTCGTTCCATCATGCCCGTCTTGACGATACCCGTGGACTCACAGCCCCGTGCCTGCTCGATGTTGCTATCATCGGAGTCGATGATTCCGGCTTGGTCCATGCACGCAGGGAGGTTCATGGAAGCCTCGAAGATTAGACTTACCGTTCCCGAGGGTATTGACCCCTCGCGCGTTTTGGGCGCCGGCGACGGCGTTCTTCGTGCGCTCGAGAGTTTGGTTCGTGCCCACGTGATCGCCCGTGGCGACAGTATCGCCGTGAGCGGTGACCCTGACGAGGTCGAGCTCGTGGCGCGCTTTTTCGAGCATGCTTTTCGCGAGGCGGCTGCCGGACGCACACTGTCTGCCGACGATGTCTCTCGCTGCCTGGCCGTCTTGCGCGACGGTGAGCACGAGGCTACGTCGCTTCGCGATGATGTGCTGCTTTCGTATCGCGGTCGCGCCATTCGCCCCAAGACGCTCGGCCAAAAGCGCTACGTGGATGCCATCCGCTCGCATACCATCACGTTTGGCCTGGGTCCTGCCGGTACTGGTAAGACCTATCTGGCCATGGCGCTCGCCGTTGCCGCGCTCAAGCGTCATGAGGTGGGTCGTCTGATCTTGACGCGTCCGGTTGTCGAGGCGGGGGAGAACCTGGGCTTTTTGCCCGGTACCCTCGAGGAAAAGATCGACCCCTACATGCGTCCGCTCTACGACGCCCTTTTTGACATGATGGATCGCGAGCGCACCGATGAGCTTATGGAGCGCGGCGTGATCGAGATCGCCCCGCTTGCCTACATGCGCGGCCGCACGCTGAGCGATGCCTTCGTGGTGCTCGACGAGGCGCAAAATACCACGCCCGAGCAGATGAAGATGTTCCTGACGCGCCTGGGCTTTAACTCCAAGTTTGTGATTACCGGCGACCTGAGTCAGCGCGACCTGGTGGGTCGTCGCGGCGGTCTTGCCGACGTCGAGCAGATTTTAGGCCGTGTCGACGATGTCGCATTTTCACACCTCGAGCGTGCCGACGTGGTGCGCCATGCCTTGGTGGGGCGTATCGTCGAGGCGTACGATGCTTATGATGATGTGCGCGAGAAACGCGTGCACGACCGAAAGGAGTCCCGTTGAGTGTATTGATCAGCAACGATGCCGTGCTCGATACGCTGCTCGACGCGCAGGAGGTAGAGCACATCTGCGAGGTCGTGCTTGCCGCCGAGGGCGTTGAGCGTGAAGTCGAGATTTCCCTTTCGTATGTCGATGAGGACGAGATGCACGAGCTCAACCACGAGTGGCGCGGTATCGACCGCACCACCGATGTCCTCTCGTTTGAATGCGACTCGGCCTTTGACGAGGATATTCCCGCAGACGAGACGCTCGAGCTCGGCGATATTATCCTGGCCCCGCAGGTCATTGCCCGTCAGGCCCCCGGCTTTGGCAATAGCCCTGCCGACGAGTGCCGCCTGATGCTCGTGCATGGCATGCTGCACCTGCTGGGGTTTGACCACATTGAGGACGACGAGGCCGAGGTCATGGAGGCCCGCGAGGACGCCATCCTGCGCGATCTGGCGCTCGAGCGCGGCGAGGACCCCAAGCTGGTCCACGTCGGCCCCATCACCAACCACGCCCACGACTAGGAGCCGTCTATGATTCCCGGATCGAACAAGGACCATCCGTCCTTCTTAAAGTCGTTCTCCTACGCTATGGAGGGCTTCGTCACCGCCGTTAAAACCGAACGTAACATTAAGGTCATGCTCGTGGCGGGCGTGTGCACCGTCATTGCCGGCTGCATCGTGGGGCTCGACATTGCCGAGTGGGCCACGGTTATCATCTGCTGTGGCCTGGTGATTCACGGCGAGCTGTGCAACACCGCCATGGAGGCGATCGTCGACCTGGCGACTCAGGAGCTCCATCCGTTGGCAAAGCGTGCGAAGGATATCGCCGCCGCCTCCGTATACGTACTTTCCATCACCGCCGCGATTGTGGGCTTGCTGGTATTTGCCCACGCGCTCGACTTTATTTAGAAAGGGATTTTCATGTCCGACACTATGCAGCCTATCGATGAGATTTTGGACGACGAGTCCCTGGATGCGGTGGATGCCGAAGCGACCGAGGATTGCGAGGATGTCGAGGAATTCGATCCGTTTGAGGGCATGAGCGACGAGGAGCTCGACGCCCTGTGCGACGAGGACGACAGCCTCGCGGGTTTTGGCGACGTGGAACCCGGTTTTCGCAGCGGCTTTGTGGCCCTGGTCGGCCGTCCCAACGCCGGTAAGTCCACGCTGCTCAACGCCTGCTATGGCAAAAAGGTCGCCATCACCTCGCCGGTGGCCCAGACGACCCGCCGCCGCATGCGCGCCGTCGTCAACCGTCCCGGCTACCAGCTGGTCTTTGTCGATACCCCGGGTATTCACAAGCCCAAGGACGGTCTGGGATCCGAGCTCAACAAGAGCGCGTTGTTCGAACTGAACGATGTCGACGTCGTCGCGTTTTTGATTGATGCCACCAAACCGATCGGTAGGGGAGACGCCTGGGTTGCCGAGCGCGTCAAGAATGCCCGTTCCAAGAAGGTCCTGGTGCTCACCAAGGCCGATGAGGCCGACCCCGCACAGGTCATGGAGCAGCTTAAGGCCGCCCACGAGCTCATGGAATATGACGACGAGATCGTGACGTCGTCCGTCAAGAACTTCAACGTCGATGCCTTCATCGAGACCGTTGCGCACTTTTTGCCCGAGGGTCCGCGTTGGTTCCCCGAGGGCATGGGTACCGACGCTTCCGATGAGACCCTCGTTGCCGAGTTTGTGCGCGAGAAGGTTTTGCGCCGCACGCGTGATGAGATTCCGCACTCCGTTGGCGTGATCTGCGATGCGCTCGAGCAGACCAAGAAGGTGCTGCGCGTGCACGCCACCATTTACGTCGAGCGCGAGGGCCAAAAGGGCATCATCATCGGCAAGGGCGGCGAGATGATTAAGCATATCGGTATCGACGCCCGTCGCGATCTTGAGCGCATCTTTGGCACGCAGGTCTTTTTGGAGCTGGACGTGAAGGTCAAGGCCGGCTGGCGTGACGACGAGGCCCAGATTCGTCGCTTTGGCTACAACGCCGAGGACTAAGGGCGCGCGGCGCGCATGGCAGGCTCCCGGACATATCGCACGAAGGTGCTCGTCCTCGATAAGACGAAGCTCAAAGAGACGGACCTGATCTTGACGATGCTTGACGAGCGGGGTCGGCAGGTTCGCGCCGTGGCAAAGGGCGCCCGCAAACCCGGTGGGCGCCTTGCTGCGCGCTGCGAGCTGTTCTGTACCGTTGATGTGCTGCTCGCGCATGGGCGATCACTCGACGTGGTTTCCCAGGCGGAGCTTATGGAGGCGCCGCTCGGCGCAGCACCCGATTACGAGACGACCTGCGCCGCAAGCGCGATCGCCGAGGTCGCGCGTGTGTGCTCGTTCGAGGACGCCGAGGACCCGTATACCTTTGCCATCACGCAGCGAGCGCTTGCCCTGGTGGGCAGCGGGCTCGACACGGCGCATATGGATCTACTTGTGGCTGCATATGTCTTTAAGCTGCTGTCGCATGTTGGCTATCGACCCGATTTTTCGGCCTGTGTACTGTGCGGAGACCCCATGCTGTCGTATTTTTCTCCCCGGGCGGGTGGTCTCATGTGCGGGTCGTGCGCGTCGAGCGTTCCGGGTGCCGAGTTGGTGTCGACCGGTGAGGTCGCGTGGCTGCGCGCCCTCATGTCCATGACCTTCGATGCACTCATGGCCGAGAGGGTCGACCCTCATACCGCAGCCTTTTTGTTGGGGCTTTCGCATGTTTGGGCTGCGACGCACACCGATCAGCGCCTCCGTGCGATGGAATTCATGTTGGGTCGGTGATGATGCGCAGGCGCGGGCCGCTTGTGGTAACATACCGACCTGTTGGTACCTCGACCTTGGATGCTCGCTCCACCGGCGGCTTCCCAGTCCGAGGCGTATAATGTCGCCCGCGGGCGACAAGAAACGAAAGGTGAAACAATGACTGTTTCCAAAGAGCGCAAGGCTGAGCTGACTGCCCAGTTCGGTAACACCCCGGTCGACACCGGCAACCCCAAGGTTCAGGTCGCCATCCTGTCCGAGCGCATCAAGGAGCTGACCGAGCACATGAAGTCCCACCAGAAGGACTTCCACACCCGTCGTGGCCTGCTCATGCTCGTCGGCCGTCGTCGTCGTCTTCTCTCCTACATCAAGAAGAACGACATCGTCGAGTACCGTGAGCTCATCAAGGCTCTGGGCATCCGCGACAACATCCAGTAAGGATTTGTACATGCTAAGAGCGTCCTGCGCAGCGGGGCGCTCTTTTTGTGTAAGGGCGTGAACAATCACGCTCTGAAGCGTGGCGGGGGCAGGGGGCCCGCGTCACATGAGAAGCCCGCAGGCAAGGGGCCTGTGGGGTAAAGGAGAACAATGACACTCGTATCCAAGACCTTTGAGCTGTACGGCAAGACCTACACCTTTGAGTCGGGCGAGCTTGCCAAGCAGGCCACCGGCGCGTGCCTGGTCAAGCAGGGCGACACCACGATGCTCGACACCGTGGTCGTCTCTAAGGAGCGCAAGAACTACGACTTCTTTCCACTGACCGTCGACTTCAACGAGAAGATGTACGCCGCCGGCCGCATCCCGGGTGGTTACCTCAAGCGTGAGGGCCGTCCCAGCGAGAAGGCCACGCTCACCGCGCGCATGATCGACCGCCCGATTCGCCCGAGCTTCCCGGACGGCTTCCGCAACGAGGTCCACATCGTCGCTACCTCGCTCGTCGCCGACCAGGTCAATCCCTTCGACGTCATCAACGTCATGGGTGCTTCTCTGGCCATGACGCTTGGCGGCGTGCCCTTCGAGGGCCCGCTTGCCTGCGTGCGCATCGGCCGTAACGTGGAGACCGGTGAGTTTATCGTCAACCCCACCTACGAGGAGCGCGAGAACTCCGATCTGGACCTGGAGCTGGGCGGCTCTGCCGACTTCATCTCGATGGTCGAGGCCGGCGCCGAGGAGATCTCCGAGGACGACATGCTCGCCGCCATGAAGTTTGGCCAGGAGGCCCTTGCTGCCTTCTGCCAGGCTCAGGACGAGTTCGTCGCCGAGTGGGAGCAGGTCAACGGCCCCATCGTCAAGAAGGAGTACCCGCTCGACCAGCCCGTCGAGGAGGTCCAGGAGCGCATTTTCGCCCACTACGACGAGATGGCTGCCGCCCTTCGCGACGCCGACAAGCTCTCCCGCATCGGCAAGGTCGAGGCTCTGAAGGAGTCCATTCGCGCCGAGTTCACCGAGGAGGAGCAGGCCGTCTGGGAGCGCGAGATCCCCGTGGCGCTCAAGAAGCTCGAGAAGAAGGCCATGCGCACCATGGTCGTCGAGACCGGTGAGCGCGTCGACGGCCGTGCTGCCGATGAGATTCGCCCCATCATGGTGAAGGACAACTACCTGCCGCTCGTTCACGGCTCCGGCCTGTTCCAGCGTGGCCAGACCCAGGTGCTTTCCGTCCTGTCGCTCGGCATGCTCAACGAGGGCCAGCGTCTGGATACCATCGAGCCCACCGAGGGCAAGCGCTATATGCACCACTACAACTTCCCGCCGTTCTGCACCGGCGAGACCGGCCGCATGGGCAGCCCCAAGCGCCGCGAGATCGGCCACGGCAACCTTGCCGAGCGCGCTCTGCTTCCGGTGCTCCCCGACGAGAACGAGTTCCCCTACGCCATCCGCGTCGTCTCCGAGGTCATGGAGTCCAACGGCTCCTCTTCGATGGCTTCGACCTGCGGCTCCACGCTCGCCCTTATGGACGGCGGCGTGCCCATTAAGCGCCCGGTCTCCGGTATCGCCATGGGCCTGATCCAGGAGGAGGGCAAGACTGTGGTCCTGTCCGACATCCAGGGTCTCGAGGACTTCCTGGGCGACATGGACTTTAAGGTCACCGGCACCACCGAGGGCATCACCGCCCTGCAGATGGACAACAAGGCCACCGGCCTCACCTTCGACATCTTGGCCCGCGCCCTACAGCAGGCCAAGGAGGGTCGCGCCTTCATCCTGCAGAAGATGCTCGATGTGATCCCCGAGCCGCGCCACACCACGCGCAGCACCGCTCCGCGCATCGTTTCCATCCAGGTTCCGACCGACAAGATTCGCGACGTCATCGGTTCCGGCGGCAAGGTCATCCGCGGCATCCAGGACGAGACCGGCGCTTCGGTCGACATCCAGGAGGACGGCACTGTCTTTGTCGGTGGCACCGGCGAGTCCGTCGACCAGGCTGTCGAGCGCATCAAGCTCATCATCAAGGTCCCCGAGCCGGGCGAGGAGTACACCGGTCGCGTGGTCTCCATCCAGCCCTTCGGCGCCTTCGTCAACCTGCTGCCCGGCAAGGACGGCCTGCTGCACATCTCCCGCGTCGCCAAGGGCCGCGTGGAGAAGGTCGAGGATGTTCTCAACGTGGGCGACGAGGTCAAGGTCGTCGTCATCGAGGTCGACGATCGCGGCAAGATCTCGCTCGATCGTCTGGATAAGCCCGAGGCCCCGGCTCGCGCCGAGGGTGCCTTCGAGGGCGACGGCGAGCACTTCCAGCGCCGTGAGCGTCCGCGTCGCGAGCGCTCCGAGCGCAGCGATCGTCCGCGCCGTCCCGGTGACAACGGAGGCCGCAAGCCCC
>UQMK01000032.1 GCA_900542085.1 uncultured Collinsella sp. | reverse complement strand
ACGCAAAGAAGGCCACTTAATGTGGCCTTCGTCTTGCGCAGGACTGTAGAGCAGGCAACCTTATGCCTCGCCCGCAGTCCCGGACCAACCAGCTTCAAGCCGCAGTTACGACAGCGCAATACCGCCGAGCCAGCCCCAGCGCACGCCAGAGCCAGTGCCGTAGAACCCAATGAACGAGTCAAGCGACCTCGACGTGATGGCGCCCTCGTTACTCATAACGATGCCGCCGCCAACGTAGATGCCCACGTGGCCATAGATCAGGCCCGGTATGCCGGTACCGCTATGCGATGAGTCGGCAACAATCATGCCCACCTGCAGCGCCGAGCGGTCGGAGCTATAGCACCATGCGTTAAACATATCGCACGCGTTACCGCCAAAGTAGCCAACGCCGGCGTTACGGAAGACATTGGTAACCCACGCCGCGCACCAGTTCTGACCCGGCGAAGGCGTGGAGTAGCACGCGTTGACGACGGCCTGCTGTTTGCCCGAGCCGGCATTCTGTTGCGGGGTTCCGGGCGCATACGATCCGCCACCCGAGCTTGAACCACCCGAGTAGGAATTGTTCTTGTTCGCGGCAGCCGCGGCAGCGGCAGCCTTCCTAGCAGCCTCCTCGGCCTGGGCGGCAGCGAGGATCTCGGAATCGCGCTGAGCCATGAGCTCCTTGACGTCGTCGGAAAGACCGTTCAGCACAGTCTGGACTTCTTGCTGCTTGGCCTGCATATCCTGCATCTGAGCAGTCTGCTGGTCCTTGAGCTTCTCTAAGTCAGCTTTCTGCGACTCAAGCTCGGTCTTTTGCGCATCGAGCTCTTCCTGGATGGTCTGAATGTCCTCGATGGCATCGCGGTCGCTCTTGTTGATCTTCTCAACGTAATGCGCGTTGGCAACGAGCTCCTCAAACGAGCCAGAGGCCAGCAGCAGCGACAGGATGTTCGTGCCGCCGGACTTGTAGCTGGCGGCCACGCGATCGGAAAGGTCGTTACGCTTCTTCTTGAGCTCGGCCTTCTTTTCATCGATCTGAGCCTGTGTGTCGTCAATCTTGCCCTGGACATTCTCGATGTCGTTGAGGGTCTGGGCATTCTTGTTGGCCAGCGCCGCATACTCATTTGCGATGCTGTCGAGCTGGGCCTGAACCTCGTCGAGCTGGGCCTGGGCGGCATTCAGTTTGTCAGTGGTTTCTTGGCTGGCCTCAGCCGCATGGGCGCGAGCGGGCAGACCAAAAAGAACGGCAGCAGAAGCTGCGCCGAACAGAGCCTTGAGGGCAGTGCGACGCGAAAGCTCCTGGGAAAGGATGGAATCGCTGTTTGGTGACATATCTACTCCGTTACATGTTTATTTATATGTCGCTCAACTCATACATATTAGCGTACATCCGGCGCATCCCAACGATTTCCACGAACGGCAGCAAACCGTATGGTCGGCGGCTCGTATGCAAGTGCCAAAGTCGAGGTTATGTCCACGCAAGCATTTCTATGAGTACGTTAACATCAATCCTCTGGTTTTCCCGCTGTGCACGTTCTTGGCGCCCCTACCTGCGCTATACTCCCCTCAAGAAGTGTTCCTGATTCGATAGGAGACTACATGTCCAAAGCACTCGACCCCAAAGACACCTGCGTCCTCGTTACCGGCGGTGCCGGCTTTATCGGCTCGCACACCGTCGTTCAGCTGCTCGAGGGTGGCTACCAGGTTGTCGTCGTCGATGACCTCTCCAACTCCAGCGCCGTCGCCGTCGACCGCGTCAAGACCATCGTGGGCGACGAGGCCGCCAAGAACCTCACCTTCTACGAGGCCAACGTGCTCGACCGCGATGCGATGGACAAGATCTTCGATGCCCACCAGATCGACCGTGTCATCCACTTCGCCGGCTTTAAGGCCGTTGGCGAGTCGGTGAGCAAGCCCGTCGAGTACTACCACAACAATATCGAGAACACCCTGGTGCTCATTGACGTCATGCGCAACCATGGCTGCAAGTCCATCATCTTCTCGAGCTCCTCGACCGTCTACGGCGATCCGGACAATCCGCCCGTCACCGAGGAAGACCCCAAGAAGCCCGCGACCAACCCCTACGGTTGGACCAAGTGGATGATTGAGCAGATCCTCATGGACGTCCACACCGCCGACCCCGCGTGGGACGTCGTGCTGCTCCGTTATTTCAATCCCATCGGCGCCCATCCGTCGGGCCTGATCGGCGAGGATCCCAAGGGTATCCCCAACAACCTGGTGCCTTATGTCGCCCAGGTCGCCGTCGGTAAGCTCGAGGCCGTTCAGGTCTTTGGCAACGATTACCCCACCCCCGATGGCACCGGTGTTCGCGACTACATCCACGTGTGCGACCTGGCATCTGGTCACGTGGCCGCCCTCAACTGGATGAACGGCAAGACCGGCGTCGAGATCTTTAACCTGGGCACCGGCACCGGCACCTCGGTACTCGAGGTCGTCGCCGCCTTCTCCAAGGCCTGCGGCAAGGAGCTGCCCTACGTGATCCGCGAGCGCCGTGCCGGCGACATCGCCGCCAACTGGTGCGATGCCTCCAAGGCCGAACGTATGATGGGTTGGAAGGCCCAGTACGACATCGCGGATATGTGCCGTGACAGCTGGAATTGGCAGAGCCACAACCCCAACGGCTTCGCCGACGCCGAGTAGCAAAAACCTACATACCGCTCTTGCCCCGATCTCACGTTGTGAGGTCGGGGCTTTTTTTCATGGCATGTAACCATTCGCCGAAAATCGACCAACTTTTTTATCTTGCCTGTACATGTTTAAACAACATGTTTTACAATAGGCGTATCGAATCAGAACATCGGAGGCGGACTGCACACCCATCGGCAGGCCGACCCCACAACAAGAAGGTTGGTGAGCGCATTCATGGAGCGTGCAAGCGGCGTCCTCATGCCCGTCTCATCTCTGCCCGGACCATACGGAATCGGCGGCTTTGGCTGGAATGCCTACGACTTCGTCGATTTTCTCGCCTCGTGCAAACAACATTACTGGCAGATTCTGCCCCTTACGACGACCAGCTATGGCGATTCGCCCTATCAGTCGTTCTCGGCCCGCGCAGGCAACCCCAACTTTATCGACTTTGCCGAGCTTATCGAGGCAGGGTATCTGGAGCAGCGCGATATCGATGGCGTGTATCTGGGATCCGACCCCAGCAATGTCGACTACGGTGCCATCTTTGGTGGCCGCCGTCAGATTCTCGACCGCGCCGCCGAGCGCTTTGCTGCCGACAAGCCGGCCGATTTCGATGACTTTATCCAGGCCAACGAGGACTGGCTCATCCCCTACTGTGAGTTCATGACCGTCAAAGAGGAGTGCGGTCTCAAGGCGTTTTGGGAGTGGCCCGCGGAGCTCCGCACCCGCGGCGAGGCTTCCGCCAAGGTCTGCGCCGACCATCCGGCGCGTATGCTCTACCACCAGATGACGCAGTACTTCTTCGATCGCCAGTGGAGCCGCCTCAAGGCCTATGCCAACGAGCGCGACATTCTCATCATCGGCGACCTGCCCATCTACGTCTCGCGTGACTCCGTCGAGATGTGGGCGACGCCTGAGCTCTTTAAGATCGACGCCGCCGGCAATCCCGTGAGCGTCGCCGGCACGCCGCCCGACCAGTTCTCGGCCACCGGCCAGTACTGGGGCAACCCCATCTACGACTGGGACGCCATGGAGTCCGACGGCTTCTCCTGGTGGGAGGGCCGCATTCGCGCCGCCCTCGACATGTACGACGTCATCCGCCTGGACCACTTCCGCGGCTTCGAGGCCTATTGGGAGGTGCCGTTCTCCTCGCCCGATTCGTCCTACGGTTCGTGGACGCAGGGTCCCGGCCTCAAGTTCTTCAAGACGCTCGAGGAAAAGCTCGGCACGCTGCCCATCATCGCCGAGGACCTGGGCTTCCTCACCCCCGGCGTCATCGACATGCGCGACAACTCGGGCTTCCCCGGCATGAAGATCCTGCAGTTTGCCTTTGAGGGCACCAACTCGTACTACCTGCCGCATAACTACATCGCCAACACCGTCGCCTATGTGGGCACCCACGACAACGAGACGGCGCGCGGCTGGTTTGAGGGAACGGCCACCCCGCGTCAGCGCGAGCAGGCAGCCCTGTACACCCATCAGCAGGCCGGCGAACCCATGGCAGATGCACTCAATCGCACCATCGCCGCCAGCGTGAGCGACACGTGCATCTACACCATGCAGGACCTGCTTAACCTGGGCAATGAGGCGCGCATCAACACCCCTGCCACCCTGGGCGGCAACTGGACCTGGCGCATGCTCGACGGCGCCATCACCCGCGAGCTCGAGCACAAACTCACCGACTGGACCGAGACCTACTTCCGCATCCCGTCGGAGGCCGAAATCGAGCTTCCTCAATAGGAGCTACCGCGCCCGACCCCTCCCCACCGTGCGGACGCGCTTGCTTTTCCCGCGCGAGGCCACCCCAATCCCCTCGCGCGGGATTCTTTTGAATTTCTGACATGTAGTCAACTCACCACAGGAGGAAACATGCCCCGCATCAATCTCGCGGATCTTGCCGAGCAGTCCTTTGGAACTTCGCTCGAGCAACTCGATGACCGCCGCATTTACAAACTGCTGGTCAAGCTCGTGCAGGAGCGCTCTGCCGCCTGCCCGCTCAACAACGGCAAGAAAAAGCTCTATTACATTTCCGCCGAATTTTTGATCGGCAAGCTGCTCATCAACAACATGATCGACCTCGGCATCTACGACGAAGTTAAGGACCAGCTCACCGCCGCAGGCCACGACCTCAACAAGATCGAGGAGTTCGAGGTCGAGCCGTCGCTCGGCAACGGCGGCCTGGGCCGCCTGGCCGCGTGCTTCCTGGATTCCATCGCCACGCTGGGCTTGACCGGCGATGGCGTGGGCCTCAACTATCACTACGGTCTGTTCCGTCAGCGCTTTGTCGACAACCAGCAGAAGGCCGTCCCCGACGAGTGGCTCGGTGAGCAGGACATCCTAGTCGACGATGACCGCTCCTACACCGTCGAGTTCGGCGATTTTGCCGTTACCTCCAAGCTCGTCAACATCGACGTGCCCGGTTACGGCCAGCCCACCAAGAACCGCCTGCGCCTGTTCGACCTGGCGAGCGTCGACGACGGCCTGGTCCCCGGCAGCTCCATCGACTTCGACAAGACCGAGATCGCCAAGAACCTCACCTTGTTCCTCTACCCCGACGATTCCGACGAGCAGGGCCGCCTGCTTCGCATCTACCAGGAATACTTCATGGTGAGCAACGCCGCCCAGCTCCTGATCGACGAGGCCATCGAGCGCGGCAGCAACCTGCACGATCTGGCCGACTACGCCGTGGTCCAGATTAACGACACGCACCCCACCATGGTCATCCCCGAGCTCATTCGCTTGCTTACCACCGAGCACGACATCGAGTTTGACGAGGCCGTGACCATCGTACGCTCCATGGTCGCCTACACTAACCACACGATCCTTGCCGAGGCGCTCGAGAAGTGGCCGCTCGCCAGCCTGCAGAAGGTCTCCCCTGCCATCGCCGACATTATCGTCAAGCTCGATGAGATCGCGAAGGCCGAGCACGATGACCCGCGCGTCGCCATCATCGACGAATACGACACCGTCCACATGGCCCACATGGACATCCACTTTGGCTTCTCCATCAACGGCGTAGCCGCCCTCCACACCAAGATCCTGGAGGACACCGAGCTTCATCCGTTCTACGAGATCTATCCCGAGAAGTTCTCCAACAAGACCAACGGCATCACCTTCCGCCGCTGGATCCATGGGGCCAACCCCGCGCTCGCCAGCCTGCTCGACGATGTGATCGGCACCGACTGGCGCAGCACCGGCGATCTGAGCAAACTCGCCAAGTTCGCCGACGACAAGGACGTTCTTGAGCGCCTGGCCGCCACCAAGGTCGAGGCCAAGGCCATCATGCGCCAGTTCATGGCGCTCGAGCAGGGCGTGACCATTCCCTCCAACGCCATCATCGACGTCCAGGTCAAGCGCATCCACGAGTACAAGCGCCAGCAGATGCTCGCGCTCTACATCATCTGGAAGTACCTCGATATCAAGAACGGCAACAGACCTAAGCACCCCGTCACCATCATCTTTGGCGGCAAGGCGGCGCCTGCCTACACTATTGCGCAGGACATCATCCATCTGATCCTGACGCTGTCGCAGTGGATTGCAAACGACCCCGACGTGGCTCCCTACCTGCAGGTTGTCATGATCGAGAACTACAACGTCACCGCCGCCGAGCGCGTGATTCCCGCCGCTGACATCTCCGAGCAGATCAGCCTGGCCTCCAAGGAGGCGAGCGGCACCTCCAACATGAAGTTCATGCTCAACGGCGCTTTGACCCTGTGCACACTCGACGGTGCCAACGTGGAGATTGCCGAGCTCGTGGGCGACGAGAACATCTATACCTTTGGTGCCTCGTCCAAACAGGTCGAGCAGCTCTACGCCGACGGCACCTACAACGCCGGTGCGCTCTACCGCAAGCCCGGAATTAAACTGCTGGTGGACTTCATCACCAACCCGGCCTTTATGGCAACCGGCAACGCCGAGCGCCTGCAGCGCCTGCACGACGACATTAAGGGCAAGGACTGGTTTATGGCCCTGCTCGACATTGAGGAGTACATCCAGACCAAGGAGCGCGTGCTGGCCGACTACGAGGACCAGGACGCTTGGATGCGCAAGGCGCTCATCAATATCGCCAACGCCGGCACCTTCTCGTCCGACCGCACCATCTCCCAATACAACGACGAGATCTGGCACCTGAGCTAGCTCATTCCCCTTACCCATCCTCTTGAGAAACGGAGTCGTGGCAACACGGCTCCGTTTTTTGTGCCCGCACGTTACCCTGTGATCCGACTCGGCCAAACAATCTCGATCCGTAGCAATTACTCGACCAAAACGGTCCCAGCCGTTACAGATTGAGACATACCGGCCCCTCCCCTTGGGTTTATCTCAATCTGTAACATCTAGCAGGTGTAATTCGCCTTTGGTGTTACAGATTTAGATGAAATGGTTGGCACAGCGGAACCGTCTCGATCTGTAACATCTAACGTCCGAAATCGGCCCTACCTGTTACAGATCAAGACAAACTGACAGACGGAAAGCCCCAACACAAAGAAAGGCTCCCCTCTCGCCCAGTGGACAGGAGGGGAGCCTTATATGTGACCACGGCAAAAGGATGGCAAAGCCGCAGTCGCCCAAAGGGAGGGCCTGGATGCACCGGGCCTAGATAAGGTTCTTGCCAGACACCTTATCGAAGAGATGAGTCGCGTTCTTCTCGAACTTGAACCAGATGGGGTCGCCCGCCTTGAGCGCACCCTTGGCCTCAAGGTCGACAACGGGAATGATCAGGACGAACTGGCCATCGGGAGCAGTCACGTGGACATGCTCGGTCGAACCCATGAGCTCGGTCACCTCGACGGTGCCCTGGAGCGCACCCTCCTCGCCCTTGTCGGCAAGCAGGATCTGCTCGGGGCGCACGCCGGCCGTGATCTCCTTCACGTCGCCGCCGTCCCAGTTGAGGGCAAGCTGAGCGCAAGTCTCGGGGGCGAGCGCCACATTCATATCCTCGGTCTTGACGGTAAAGCCGTTGCCCGAACGCACCAGCTGAGCATCGAAGAAGTTCATCTGCGGCACGCCGATGAAGCCGGCGACAAAGATGTTCGCGGGGTGGTTGAAGACCTCCTGCGGCGTGGCGATCTGCTGGACAACACCGTCCTTCATGACCACGATACGGTCACCGAGGGTCATAGCCTCGGTCTGGTCGTGGGTAACGTAGATGAACGTGCCCTTGATCT
The DNA here is from genome assembly GCA_900542085.1 of uncultured Collinsella sp. Taxonomy (GTDB): domain Bacteria; phylum Actinomycetota; class Coriobacteriia; order Coriobacteriales; family Coriobacteriaceae; genus Collinsella. The sequence continues at coordinate 15,318 of UQMK01000032.1, read as the reverse complement.
CGTGGCGCAGCTTAATGAGCTCGGCACGCATCTGGTTACGAAGCTTGGCATCCAGGTTGGACAGCGGCTCGTCCATCAGGAAGACCTTGGGGTCACGCACGATGGCGCGGCCGATGGCGACGCGCTGGCGCTGGCCGCCAGAGAGCGCCTTGGGCTTACGGTCGAGGTACTCGGTAATACCCAGGATCTCGGCAGCGGAGCGAACCTTGCGGTCGATCTCGTCCTTGGGGACCTTCTTGAGCTCAAGCGTAAACGCCATGTTCTCGTACACCGTCATATTGGGGTACAGAGCATAACTCTGGAACACCATGGCGATGTCGCGGTCCTTGGGCGCCACGTCGTTGACGCGCTTGCCGTCGATGAGCACGTCGCCCGAAGTGATGTCCTCCAGGCCAGCGACCATGCGCATCGTCGTGGACTTACCGCAGCCAGAGGGGCCAACGAGGACGATGAACTCCTGGTCGTGAACGGTGAGGTTGAAGTCCTCTACAGCGAGCACACCGTCCTCGGTAACCTTGAGGCTGTGCTTCTTCTCCTCGGTCTTCTTCTTTTTGCCAAAGAAGCCCTTCTTTTTGGACTCGTTGTTGGGATACACCTTCTGAACATGTTTGAGAACGATCTCGGCCATGTCTCTACCTTTCGATATGCGGCGCCACGCTGTGGGGCGCCGCAGAAACTTGCAAAACAGTTACGGCATCAGCCCTTGACGGCACCTGCCACCACACCGTCGATGATGTACTTCTGGCAGAAGATGTACATGATGACGATGGGGACAACGACCATCATGATGCAGGCCATCATGGGGCCGAGCTCGACGTGGCCATAGCCGCCACGGAAGTACTGGATCAAGATAGGAATGGTCTTGTACTTGGTGGAGTCGAGCGTAAGGTAGGGCAGCAGGTAGTCGTTCCAGACCCACATGGTCTCGAGGATGCCGACCGAAAGATAGGTGGGCTTCATGATGGGAAGGACGATCTTAAAGAACACCTGAACCGGGTTGCAGCCGTCGATCATGGCCGCTTCCTCAATCTCGAGCGGGATGTTCTTGACGAAGCCGGCGAACATAAAGACCGCGAGGCCCGCGCCAAAACCAAGGTAGATGAAGCAGATGTTAAACGGCGTGTTAAAGCCGATGCGGTCCGCGAGGTTGGACAGCGTGAACATGAGCATCTGGAACGGTACGACCATCGAGAAGACGAACAGGTAATAGAAGAAGTTCGAGATCTTGCTGTTGACGCGCACCACGTACCAAGCGCACATGGAGCAGCACACCAGAATCAGCACGACCGACGTGACCGTGATGATAAGAGAGTACATAAACGCCGAGGCAAAGCCCTGCTCGTTCAGAGCGTGCACGTAGTTTGCGAGGCCGTTGAACGTCTCGGGCGTGAGCAGATCGAACGCCGTGGTGGTGCTGATTGCGGTCGCTTTCTTAAAGGAATTGAGCGCAATCATGAACACGGGGTAGATCCATGCGAGCGACAGAATCGTAAAGAAGATCGAGAGCGCGCGGTTGATAGCCTTATCGCGTTTCATTACTGCTGCACCTCCTTGGACCTCGTGGCCTTAAGCTGGATCATAGAAATAGCGACAACCAGGATGCAGAAGATAACTGCCTTGGCCTGACCGATGCCCTGCCATGCGATGCCAGCACGCGAATAGAACGTGTTGTAGATGTTCAGGGCGAGCATCTCGGTGGAGTGCGCCGGGGCGCCACCGGTAAGGGCGAGGTTCTGGTCGAACAGCTTAAAGCCGTTGGTGATGGACAGGAACAGGCAGATGGTGATGGTCGGCATCAGGTTGGGGATCTTAACCTTCCAAAACGTCTGCCATGCCGTAGCGCCATCGACCTTGGCGGCCTCGATGTAGTCAGACGGGATGGACTGCAGACCGGCGATGTAGATGATCATCATGTAGCCGACCTGCTGCCACAGGGTCAGGATGATAAGGCCCCAGAAGCCAGCGGCGGAGTTGAGGGCGATGAGCTGGGCGCCCACGTTGGAGAGCAGGCAGTTGATCAGAATCTGCCAAATGTAGCCCAGCACGATGCCGCCGATCAGGTTAGGCATAAAGAAGATCGTACGGAAGATGTTGGTGCCCTTGAGCGCCTTGCGGGTGAGCGCCTGCGCGATGGCCAGCGCGATCACGTTGATGAGCACCGTCGACAGGAAGGCAAACGCCACCGTAAAGAAGAACGACGTGGAGAACTGCGGATCGGACAGCGCGCGCACGTAGTTCTCGATACCGACAAGGTGCGCGTTATTGATGGTAATAAACTGGCAGAACGAGAGATAGAAACCCTGGATAAAGGGAATCACGAACCCGATCATAAACGCCAGGCACGTGGGCAGCATAAAGAGCGGCCACCAGCGCTTGAGTGCTTTGCCCATAGAAGGGTCCTTTCAATATGCAGGGGGCGGGCAAACCTACGTCTGCCCGCCCCCTGTCGCTAATCAGATAGCTTGGGCAGCAACTGCTTACTCGGAAGCAGCCTTCTCGGTCTTCCAGCCATCGACGAAGGCGTTCTTGACGCCGTCCCACTTGGTGTTGTCGGCAGCATAAGCGATGAGAGCCTGCTTGAGGTTCTTCTTCCACTCCTCAGAGGGGATGTAAACGAAGTCCCAAGCGACGGTCTTCTTGCCGTCCTTGGCCATAGCAACGGCCTGCTGCGAGAAGACGTTGGTGGTCTCCTTAGCGCTCTTGAACGGGGCGGTCAGACCCATCTTGTCAGCGATGATGCTGGTGGCGGTGTCAGAAGTGACGCACCAATACATGAAGTCCTCGGTGGCCTTCTGGGCATCCTCGGAAGCCTGGGAGCTGACGCACCAGTAGTTCTCGCCGCCGGAGCACAGGCCCTGGTTCTCCTCGCCGTCGACGCCGATGTAGATCGGCAGCATGCCGAGCTGGTCGTCGGTCATACCGGCCTTGGTGAGGTCGGCGTAGGCCCAAGAGCCGTTCTGGTAGAAGACGGCCTTGCCGGTTGCGAACTCGTTGGTGGCGTCGTCACCGGTCTTGGAGGCGAGCTGCGAAGGATCGCAGGTGGAGTCGGTGATGTACAGGTCGAAGATCTGCTTAAAGTTGTCGAGATACTCGCCCTTGATCTCGTCGTCCTCCTGGTTGTGCTCCTTCTCGAACTCGTAGTAGAGCGGGAGGTTGGCGAGGTGGGTGGTGTAGCGCCAGCTGGAGGAGTCATCCATGCCGGCGGAAGTGAAGGCACCGTCAACGCCGAGCTCGTCCTTGCGGGCCTGGATGTCATCGGCGCAAGCCTTCAGCTTGTCGAAGGAGTTGATGTCCTCGGCCTTGTAGCCGGCCTTCTCGAGGAGCTCCTTGTTGTAGATGATGCCGTAGCTCTCCTGAACCCAGTCGATACCCAGATCCTTGCCGTCGGACTGCAGCGCCAGGGAGTCGTCGATGAGCTCGCCGCGGAGCTTGGTGTCGGAAAGATCGGCGCAGTAGTCCTTCCAGTTCTTAAGGCCGGTGGGGCCGTTGACCTGGAACAGCGTCGGAGCGGAGCTCTTGGACATCTCGGACTTGAGCTTCTCCTCGTAGGTGTTGGAGGCGGCGGTCACGATCTTGACCTCGACGCCCTTCTCCTTCTTGTACGCCTTGGCGATCTCCTTCCACTCCTTGTCGACCTCGGGCTTGAACTGGAGGAAGTAGACCTCGGCAGCGTCACCAGAAGCAGAGGAGCCAGAGCCGGCAGAACCACCGCAGCCCACGAGGCCCAGACCAAGAACCGCAGCCGCGGAACCAGCAAAGCCCAGGAACTGCCTTCTGCTCATTTCGTTCTTCATTACAATCCACCCTTTCACACCGTGGCGGCACCCTTTGCCGCCGCCTTCGGAGATTGGCTCGGGGACTTTGCCCCTTTTGCTGACTTGTACAATACGCTATTTGGCTAGTTGTTTGAACAAGTATTACTAGAGCGGTAGAAAAACTTCGGTGAACGGTAATTTCAACTTGATACTTGACAAGTTTTGTATAAACAATTATTTGTTATCGAATGCAGAGAAAACGCCCGGTCAAGCCGATACATCGTCGGTTTGACCGGGCGTTTTCGCTTTGAGGGCATGAGTCTCGTCAGGCTGCGAGCTAACCGGCTATCGCTTGGAATTGACGCGGTAATGGAAGATCTCGGGATGCGTGCGGGCATGCGTGACCTCGAACAAGATGCCGTCCGAAGTGTACGACTGGCTCTCCATGACGGCGACGCAGTTGTACTTGCCAAGGTCCAAGTAGCTGCAGTCCTCATCGTTGGCAAGCTCGACGCTCACCGTACGGCGGCTCGCCATCACTTTGACGCCACGCTTGTGCTCCAGATAGTCGTAGATAGAGCTTGCCGCAATCTCGGGGGTCAGGCCCTTGGCGATCGACTCCAAAAAGTAGCCATGGTCCACCTGGCGCGCGCTGCCGTTGAGGCTTCGGACACGCACGACGCGAATCAGCTCCTCGCCCACCTTAAAGCCCAGGCGACGAGAGAGTTGCTCCGTGCAAATCAAATGTTCAAAAGACTTGACCTCGGTCGATGCGACGGCATTGTTGCGTTTTGCGAACTCGCCAAACGACTCAACCTCTTCGAGTGCGCCCAACATGTCGGTTTCGCCCTTAAGCCAAATAACGCGCACGCCCTTGCCGTGTATGGGCTGCACAAACATCTGGTCGGCCAGCATGCTCAAGGCGCGTCGAACGGTATTGCGCGTGCAGCCAAACTCCGCGGTCAGCTCGGCTTCGGTTGGCAGCATCTCCTGAAACGCATAGGTCCCGTTAATGATGCGCGAACGGATCTCGCGGTAGATTCCTTCGTAAATCGCTTTTGGCATGACTTCACCTCTAATGAATATGTATGGCTAGGCACGATAGCATTTCTTAAAGTTGTTTAAACCGATTATCGGTAAAGTACGGATTATTTACCGTCGACGGTTCCCCCGAAACCCAAATCGGACCGAATCAAAACCGTCAATGCGGCAAGCAGCCAGTCCTCTACAATGAGTTCATTGTTTAAACGTTCTTGCTCGCACAGCATGTTGCATCCGGAAGGCATATTATGCTGCAGAAAATCCAACGTTTTGGCGGAGCCATGTTCGCGCCCGCCATGCTGTTTTCTATATCAGGCCTCATGGTCGGCATCTCCGCCCTCGCCACGACCGTAGACATCGTCGGTGACCTCGCCGTATACGGAACCCCTTGGTACGTTTTCTGGACCATCATCCAGCGCGGCTCGTGGACGGTCTTTAAACGTCTCCCGCTCCTTTTTGCCGTAGCGCTGCCTATCGGTCTTGCCCAAAAGCAACCGGCACGCTGCTGCCTCGAGGCACTCGTGGCCTATTTTGCCTATTGCTTCTTTTTGAGCGAGATCATTAAGCTGAGCGGAGACAACCTTGGGCTTAAGTACCCATCATCTTTGACCCCCGCCAGCGGTATCACCGTCATCGACGGCATCAAGACGCTCGACACCGGCATTATCGGCCCGCTGGCGGTATCGGCAACCGTCGTCGCCATCCATGACCGCTTCTACGATGCCAAGGTTCCCGATTGGCTCGGCACCTTCTCGGGTTCCTCGCTGGTCTACCTCATCAGCTTTTTTGCCGTGTTTGCCCTTGCCGCCATCTCGGCCGCCATCGTGCCCTTCGCATACGCTGTAACCGAAACGCTGCGCCACGCACTTGCAGGCGTCGGCCCCTTCGGCGTGGGCATCTTTGTGTTTTTGGAGCGAGCACTCGAGCCCATGGGGCTGCATCACCTGCTCTATATGCCCATCTATTACGACAATCTGGTCATTCACGACGGTATTTACGCCACGTGGACCAACCTGCTCCCCATTCTCTCCCATAGCACGCGCCCTTTAAATGAACTTGCGCCCTGGGCAGGTTTTACCGCCACCGGCTGGGGCAAGCTCTTTGGCCTTCCCGCCATCGCGGCAGCATTCTATTTCACCGCCAAACCCGAACGCCGCGCCGGCCTTAAGGTCATCCTTTTGCCCGCCATCGTCGCCTCGGTGGTCTGCGGTGTCACCGAGCCGCTCGAGTTTCTCTTTATGTTCACCTATCCTGGACTCTTTTTGCTCTACGCCGTCCTATCCTCCTGCCTTGCCATGACCATGAACTTCTTTGGCATCGTCGGCATCTTCTCGGGCGGTCTCATGGAAATGACGGCCTTCAACTTCATCCCACTCATGCGAATGCATGCCGGCTCCTACCTTTTGGCGCTCGGTATCGGTCTTGCCTTTAGCCTCATCTTTTTTGTTAGTTTTCGAGCACTCATCTTGGTCTATGACCTTAAGACGCCGGGCCGCGAGGATCATGTCTCCAATCGCGCGGCAATCGATCGTTTAACGGGAAGCGGCTTTGCCAAAGAGCAATCTCCCAATGGCGAGGTCAGTATTCAATCCGATCAAGATCACGTCCTCGCCGAGCGGGTAATTCAGCTTTTAGGTGGCGTTGGCAATATCGTGGGCGCAACCAACTGCGCCACGCGCCTGCGCGTCGAGGTCGCAGACCCTTCCATCGTTGCAGATAATGCGTCGTTTGTCGCGGTGGGCGCCAAGGGCCTCATCATTACGGGCAAGACCGCCCAGGTGATTATTGGCATCTCCGTTCCCCGCGTTAAAGAGCATTTTGACCAGATCATGGGCCTCGAGCCGGGATTTGTGCCCACCACCTCGGCCTCCCCTGCCGCCAGCGCAGCCCATAAGCGCGGCGATATCTGCTTCTTCGATATCGACGGAACACTCGCCTGGCAAGACCCTCGAGTGGCACAAGAGCTTCCCGAGAGCGAGCGAGACCTCTCCCCCTATCCCAATGAAGCGGTCTCGCAAGCCATCCGTGATTTTGTCGCCAAGGGCAATATGGCGTTTATCTGCACAGGGCGCACGCTGAGCTGCATCCATCCAAAGCTGCTCGAGCTGCCCTGGACCGGCATCGTCTGCCTCGCGGGTGGCTATGTCGAACTTGAGGGACACGTGATTCGCGATTTGGCGATGACGCCCGGCATGCTGCAGCGCCTTGCTCCCATTCTTGAGCAATCGGACGAAGTGATTCGTTTTGAGGGACTCAATGGCGTCGTTCGCATGAGTGCCGATGCGCCCGACGCCCCCGGATACGCCCGCACCGTGGGCGATGCAATTACGCAGCTGCAACATTACAGCGCCTACAAGATCTTAATGTCCACGTCGCTTGCCAACCGCATCGCTCAGGATCAAGCGTTTGAGCCGCTACTCTGCTTTAACGAGCTCGAGCTCGAAGTGACCGAGATTTCGCCTCGCGAATGCACCAAGCGCGAGGGTATCCAGTCCGTACTCGACGCCCTCGATCCCCACCACGGAACCGTATACGGCATCGGCGACGCCAGCAATGACGTCTCGCTGATGAACGCCGTCGACGTTGGCATCGCCATGGGCAACGCACCGGACTTCCTCAAGGAAAAGGCCGACTATGTCACCGACAGCATCGACCACGACGGCGTCGTCACCGCGCTCGAACACTTTGGGCTTATCTAGCCAAGCCCCTACCGCACTTGCGGCCGCATGGACCAATCGTCTTCAACCGCCGCGCTCGACGCCCTAATGTGGCAATATGTTGTCTGCATAATGCAACGATGCAACCTATCAAAGAATGCGAGAACCCGTGTCCAGTCCGTTTACCAGCTTTTTAGCCCAGCACTTTGACCAGATTAACGACTATCTGGCCACGTTCTTTGACGGACAGGCGACTTCCGCCGATATCGAGCGCTACCTGTACGCTCCGCTCTCGGCTTTTACGGCCAACGCCGGCAAGCGCCACCGCCCGCTTATCTGCATGCTCGCCGCAACCGCAGTGGGCGGTAGCTTTGAGAGCGCCCGCAGCGCCGCGGCAGCTATCGAGCATTTCCAGTCGGGCGCGCTGATTCACGACGACATCGCCGACAACGGACAGCTTCGTCGAGGCAAGCCCTGCATGCACCTTACCGAGGGCACGGGCCTTGCCATCAATTGTGGCGACCTGGCGCTCACCATGGTCACCAAGACGGTTCTCGACGACCCCACGCTGGAGTCCGACGTGAAGCTGCGCGTGCTCCACGAGCTTACCGAGATGATCGTCCGCACCATCGAGGGTCAAGCGCTCGACCTGGGCTGGGTCCGCGACGAGCGCTTTGACATTTCGGTCGACGATTATCTGGACATGGCGACGCACAAGACCGCGTACTACAGCGGAGCGACGCCGCTTGCCGCCGGAGCCATTATCGGCGGCGGCAGCGAAGAGCAGATTGAGGCACTGCGCGCCTTTGGGCTGCACACGGGCCTTGCCTTCCAGATTCAAGACGACCTGCTCAACTTGATCGGCACCAAGGAGGCCGCCAACAAGGACTTCCGCACCGATATCACCGAGGGCAAGCGCACCCTCGTTGCCGTGCATGCCCTGTCAGACGAGCGCTATCACGACGAGATCGAGGCAATCCTTTCCTCGGGCACCGAGGACCCTGCGCAGCTCGCACGCGCCGTGGAGATCTTCCAGGAGACCGGCTCCATCGATTACGCCCACACCTATGCGCTCGACCTGACCGCTAAGGCCAAGGCCGCTATCGAAGGCGTCGAGCTCGACCCGCATGCGCGCGAGCTCTTCCTCTCCATGGCAGATTTCTTTGTGGAGCGTCTTAACTAGCGGGGGTCATAAAACCTGTGGGCAGCGAGTTTGGGTACAAGTTGCTACACTATTGAGTGCATGTTTATAAATTGTCTCGCGTTGTCTATCCGACACACGCTCAAAATAGTACGAATGGTACGCCGAAAGGGGTTCGTTCATGGAACCTATTACCACGGGCATGCAGGGAGCAGCCGTCGAGGATGTTCAGTCCCGCCTTCTGCAGCTCGGCTATACAATCGATGACGCCGAGGTCTCCGACAAGCGCTTTGGCACCACCACCGAGCAGGCCGTCAGCACCTTCAGGCTCGACAGCGGCCTTGCTGCCGGTCATGCCGTCGATATCCCCTGTTGGAGCGCCCTGGTCGACGCCTCGTATAAGCTGGGCGACCGCACTCTGTATCTGCGCATGCCCAATTTCCATGGCGCCGATGTGCAGGCCCTGCAGCGCGCTCTCAACGTTTTGGGCTTTGCCTGTGGCGAAGACGACGGCTACTTTGGTCCGCATACCGAGGCCGCCCTGCAGCAGTTCCAGGAAAATGTCGGCCTGTTTGCCGACGGCATGGCCTTCCAGGACACCTACGCCTACATCAACCGCCTGCACCATGTGTGGGAGGGCAAGCCCTCGGTCACCGAAGCCGAGTCCCGCATCGGTTTTGCTCGCGCCGCCAACGTGCTCGAGCGCTTCCAGATCGCCGTTATCGGTGAGGACCCCATCGCACGCAGCGTTGCTTCGCGCATGTGGAACATCGCCACGGCAACGACCGACAACAGCGGCATGATGCTCTGCGACTCCGAGGTCCCAACCGACGTTGACCTGGTGCTCGAGATCGCAAGCGACGAGCTGCCCGCCGACGCCGCGCCACGCGCCACGATTGCCCTCGCCGAGTGCCACAACCTGGCCCAGCGCATCCGCACCGCCAATGTCGCCGCGCAGCAGAAGCCGGCTCGCATTCGCATTGAGCTCACGGGCATGACGCGCTACAACGGCACCTTCACGGCCAGCGACGCGCAGACGCTCGCCGTACGCCTACTCGACGGCGTTTGCGATGCCCTCGCAGATTAGGTAAACTAGACGAGTTGCTTTTGGGCAACACCACACATTGGGACGTAGTTCAACGGTAGAACTCCGGTTTTTGGTGCCGGCTGTTGGGGGTTCGAATCCCTCCGTCCCAGCCATTAAAACTGAGCGCCCTAAGCCCATAACGGCCCAGGGCGCTTTCTTGTGGGCAAGCGGAGGAATTCGAACCCGCAAGGGTGCGGAGCTGAGGAAACGCGAAGCGTTTTCCAGCGCAGCACGCAAGGAGCGAAGCGACGCAGCGGGGCGCGGCCGCCGACCAGGCGGACGCGGAATCCCTCCGTCCCACACCAGCCAAGAGCCCCTCACGTCAAGCAAATCGAGCCAACGCCGCCAAGCGGAGGAATCCGAACCCGCAAGGATGCGAAGCGACGCAGCGGGGCGCGGCCGCCGCAGGCAGACGCGGTGTCGGCACTTGGGGACGCTCCTAAGTGCCGACATTATAGGAACGTCCCCAAGTGCCGGCTCGGGACTATTTTCGAGGACCCTCCGAAGGACTGTGGCCAAAAAACGGCAAATATGAGTACCGTCACCGTTGTAGCTACATTATTTTCGTTAATAAAAGAAGATCTTAATGAGATTTATTCGCATCAAGGTCTTCCTTTAATGAACACTTGAGGAGATACGGCAGCTTATCTGCTCGATCGACACGTCAAATCACCTTAAATGTGGTCAAAATTACTGCTACTAAAAGAGTATCAGTACTCATATTTGATGTTTTTTGGCCACGGCTCTTTATAGACACCCTGCACAGCGACGGTGGTAGATTTCGGAACGTGTCCGTCAGCCCCGTTCCGAAAAGCGAGCCGCATGCAACGGCCAAGCCACGACAGGCCCCGGGAGAGCGGGGACACCGGCTTAGGTTTATCGCGAGTTCCGCACGAACAGGAGGCCACTTAATGTGGCCTCCGTCGTGAGCAGGACTGTAGAGCAGGAAACCTAAGCCGGTGTCCCCGCTCTCCCGGGGCCGGCGGAATTTAGTTGTTCAGCATGCGGTCGAAGCTTCCCGAGTCGCCATCCCGATAGTCGGCGGTCATCAGAATCTCCTGCGGAATGCGCCCGCCCTCGCGCAGCACATTGCGGAACTGCACGCGCGTGACCATGGGCAGATCCTTGATCGTCGCCGCCAGATTCTGCGGCACGCCCTGGTTGGCAGCCGCGGGCTCGCACTCGCCGCCGGCCTTCACGCGACGCTTATGCTCGGCGAGCATGGCGCGGTACATACCGGCATGCAGGCGAATCTCAACCACATTGGCATTGCGAGCCTGCTCGACGATGCGCGCGCCCTCGCGGTCGATATCGCCCACGTAGTAGACGTAGTTAAAGCGATAGCCGATCTCGGCCAGATAATCGTCCAGGGCATGCGAGACGCTCGCCTTGCATCCGCCGCCAAAAATCACGCCGCCCACCTTGATGCCAAAGAGCTTGGCGTGCTTGCGGCCACGCAGCAGCCTGACGATCTCGTCGTAGGTGTCCAGGTTCTCGACCATAATGAACGGCTTATCGGCGCCCAGCGTAAAGAAACCCGTAAAGTGCACGGGGCGGTTGGGGGCGACCTTGATCGCCTGCATGCTGATGCCCTTTTCGGTCATGCGCCTTATCAGGCGCTCACCGTGCTTGCCGTCAAAAGCCTTCTCGTCGTTAAAAATCTGGTAGGCACGCTGGCGGCGCGAGGCAACCGGCGTATCGGCACCTCGGTTTTGCTCGATCCAAGCCTGGATGATTGCGATTTCCTCGGCAATCTTGCGGTTGGACATCTCGTTGTGCTGAGTGCGCTGCGGCGCCTTTTTGCCGTCCTTGCCCTCGACCTTAACAATTTGAGTCTGCTGCTCCTTGATCTTAGAGAGCGCCGTAGGCGTAGGGACAACTTTGAGCAGCTGCCTGCCCAAAACGCGGGCAAGGGCAAACGCCGATACCTCGCCATGAGCGGGCGGCTCAGGCTGCTGGGCGGCTGCATCGTTTGCAGTCGGTTTGGGCTGCGCCTGGGATTTGCGTTTGGAATCCGCCTGAGCTTTGCGCTCTTGCTTTGGCGCGGACGGACCCTTTTGCGAGCGCTCGGGCTTGTCCCCCTTCGCCGGCTGGCGCTTGGGCTGCTCCACCAGGGCCTCAGCCTTCGCATCCTTGCTTTGCGTCGCTGCCTTCTCGGCCGCGGCCTCGGCATTTGAGCCACGACCGCCGCGGTGACGGCGGCGGCGGGGCTTGCTTGAGGCGCTCTCCCCTGTCTGCTTATCAGCGGACTGTTGAGCTTTGACCTCGGTGTCAGCCGCAGACTGCGACTCGGAAGGTTGCTGCTCGCAAGCCACCGGCTCAACGGTTTTCTCAGTTTGTTCGGCCTTATCGGCCTGAGCGGTCGAAGCCGGCTCGCCCTTCTCCTGACGCTTTATGGGATACGCGCGCCCCGCAAAACCGCGGCCGGGACGACACGAACCCGAAACCCTCTTGGCAGACTCCTCAGCATCGCCTGCAACCTCGGAAGGCTCTTCAGCCTCATGCGCGACATCCTGCTGCACAGCCTTAAAGTGAGCACCGCGACGACGCTTGGGCTCTTGGGCCTCCACGGGCTTTTGCGACTCAGCGGCAACCTCGGTCACAACAGTCTCGGTATCGAGTTCATCCTTTTGAGCCACGGCACGACGGAAGCGCTCCTGCTGGGCACGGCGCTGAGCATCGCGCTTGCCGCCCCCACCAAAACCGCCGCGGCCGGCCTTGGCCGTAAAGGCGCGAACGACGTTCTCATCGAGCAGATCGTCGGTATCGACATGCTCGCGCGGGGCCGTTTCCACCGAAGCGGGCGCCTCGACAACGTCCTCGACGGCCTCTTCGACAGCCTCGGCAAGCTGCTCCTGAGCATCACTTATCTCGGCATGAATGGTATAGAACGCCGGACGTCCGTTAATGCCGCTGCCCTCGATCTTGGTAACGATCTTTGCCGCGATGAGTTCGTCGCGCATCGCCTTGGTGTCGCATTCCTTATCGACGGAGCGGAAAATCTGCGCCAGCGCGCTCGACTTGATCTTGAGTGCCTTGCGGCAGAGCAGGTCGTAGGCAACTAGCTTGGCGCGCTCGGCAGAAAGCGACGTCTGGCTGCTCAGACGCTCAGCCAGGGCATCGACATTATTTTGGTTATCGGAATATACCGTCTTGGCCACGGGGCCCCTTTCATATGTACACATATACGTCTATATGGTACAACGCGCGCCCTTATCCACGCAAAACATCTGCGAGAACACTCGGACATCGCCCGCTTTTGCATGAAAAAAGACCGAGCCCGCGCAGCCGCGGACCCGGTCTTATCGAGTTGTATAGATGTGACGTTCAACTCGTCAGGTCGATTACGCCTTGGCAGCCTCGGCGTCGGCGGGAGCCTCGGCGGCAGCGGCGCGGCCATACTCGACTTTGCCCATCTCGGACCACTCGGGCTCCTCGTCGGGCATGGAACCGGCCTCCTTGCCGAAGAACTCCTTGAGGCAGTTGACGGCAACGATGAGGCCCAGGACCATCAGCAGGACGGCGAAGACGAGCTGCAGGCCCTTGGTAGCGGCGACGGAGACGGCAGCCGTGGTGGCGGTAGCCGGGATGGTGCCGAAGAAACCGTAGGCCTGGACGGCGGTCATGCAGCCCATGGCGCTCTGGACCAGCGAAGTGAAGGTGCAGCAGAGCAGGAAGGCGACGGGCACGTAGAGCATCCAACCCTTGCGGCCGGTGCACTTGCAGAACACGGCGAGGGTGATCATGGTCATACCGCCGAGCAGCTGGTTAGAAGCACCGAAGAGCGGCCAGATGTTGGCATAGCCACCAAAGGCGAGGGCGAGGCCAGGAAGCAGGGTAACGACCGTGGCGAACCAGGGGTTGCCGAGGACCTTCATGTAGCCGGCCTTGGACTCGATGGCCAGGGCGTCGTTGGTCTGGGCAAAGAACTCGGAGAACGAGGTGCGAGCGATGCGGGCGACGGCATCGAGCGAGGTCAGGGCCAGAGCGGAAACGTTCATGGTCATGAAGACGGTTGCGAGCGTGCCGTCAACGCCGAAGGCCTGCATACCGCGGGAGATGCCAGCTGCGAAGATCTGGAACGGGGTGGAAGCGACGCCGGCGTTAAGGGCGCCGGTACCGGCGGTGTTCATGTCGGAGAACATGATGCCGGCGACGATGATGGCAAGGATGCCGACGAAGGACTCGACGATCATGGCGCCGTAACCGACCTTGACGGCGTCCTGCTCCTTCTCGACCTGCTTGGAGGAGGTACCAGAAGAAACGAGGCTGTGGAAACCGGAGAGAGCGCCGCAGGCAACGGAGACGAACAGGACCGGGAACATCATGCCCGAGGCATTGCTAAAGCCGGTGAAGACCGGAGCGGTGATGGTGGCCTGGCCGTTAACGCCCAGGACGACGATGCCGAGGACAGCGCAGACGATCATGACGATCATCATGATGGAAGTGAGGTAGTCACGAGGGGTCTTGAGCATCTGGATGGGCATGGCGCCAGCAAAGACCAGGTAGACCATGACGACGGCGAACCACTGGAACTTGTCCAGGTAGACCGGGAACTGCATGCCGACGGCGAACATGAGGACCATGAGCACCACGCCGGTGACGAACTCGGCAGCGCCGGTGAGGTTAAACTTCTTCTGGGCCCAACCAAAGGCCATGGCGACGAAGGTGAACAGGATGGAGATGGTGCCAGCGCAGCCAGCGGCATAGGACTTGGTGAAGTCGACGGCACCGGTAGCAGCACCAGAAGCGTCAACGGCCGGGGTGAACATGAACGTCTTGCAGACCATGTCGGTGAAAGCGGCGATGACGATGATGCAGAACAGCCAGCAGAACAGCAGGAACAGGCGACGGCCGGTCTTGCCGATGTACTTCTCGATGAGCTGAGCCAGGGACTTGCCGTTGTTCTTCATCGAGGCGTACAGGGCGCCAAAGTCGTGGACGGCGCCAAAGAAGATGCCGCCGACGAGGACCCAGAGCACGACGGGAAGCCAGCCAAAGGCCATGGCGACGATCGTACCCGTAACAGGGCCGGCACCGCAGATCGAGCTGAACTGGTGCGAGAACGCGGTAAAGGCGGAGACGGGCGAGAAGCTGTTGCCGTCCTTCATGCGCTTGGCCGGCGTGAGGGCCTCTTTATCAACGCCCCACTTGTTGGCCAACCAGCGGCCGTAGCCCAGATAGCCGCAGGCGAGCACCGCCGCGGCCACAACCATGAGCAAAACTCCGTTCATTACATTTCCTCCTCTAAAAAGAACTTCCCAGACATAAAAAATGAGGGCCGTCAGTTGCGCTCGACGGCCCTCATCTTCATCAGCCGCCCGTTATCGTACGGGCTAGCTGTATGTGCTAACCCGCATCAGATAATTACTACGCTGATAATGTTTAGCTGATGCGTGAACATGTCTAAGAAATCCTCTTCAATCATGATGTGAACGATCCGTGCGTGTTCACATCCCCCAGTGGTTGAAAAGGAGTATGAAACTTTAGTTACCTAAAGTCAACGCAAATATGTAATGAATTTTCCACTTTTTTGAATTTCTCGGTATAAAACGCCACTGACCTCGGACTTTACCCCACGACAGTTTTTGCATGAGAGATGCTCCTCGGGGGCGGGGCGGGCGCCTGCCGCCATAT
>UQMK01000031.1 GCA_900542085.1 uncultured Collinsella sp. | reverse complement strand
GGCATTCCCCGCCGCAACGAGCGCGCCGCGGGCGGGGAAACCAGCCGCAACGGCTACCGCCCCAGGTCGCTCAAGACCGCCGTGGGCGACGTGGAGCTCGAGATACCCAAGCTCAGGCACGGCACCTACTACCCCGAGGGCATGCTCGCGCGATGGTCGCGCGTCGACACCTCGGTGGCCGCCATCGTGCAGGAGATGTACGTGTGCGGCGTGTCCACCCGCAAGGTCGAGCGCGTGGCGTCCAAGCTGGGCATATCCTCGCTGTCGAGCTCGGAGGTCTCGAGCCTCTGCTCCGACCTCGACGCCGAGGTGGCGGAGTTCCGCCGCCGCGACCTTTCGGGCACGCCGTGCTGCTACCTGTGGCTCGACGCCACCTACATGAGCTGCAGGGTCGGCTCGTCGGTCGTCTCGCAGGGCGTCGTGACCGCGATCGGGCTGGGCGCCGACGGGCGCAAGCACTTCCTGGGCTGCGACGTGGTCGACACCGAGAGCGAGGACTCCTGGGCGGCATTCCTCGGCGGGCTGCGCGAGCGCGGGCTGGCCGGCGTTCGCCTCGTGGTCTCCGACAGCCACGCCGGGCTCGTGGCCGCCGTCTCGCGCCTGTTCCAGGGCTGCGCCTGGCAGCGCTGCGTGACGCACCTGCAGCGCAACCTCCAGAGCGCCTGCTCGGGCAGGCCCGAGGACTCCAAGGCGGCCGTCAGGGACCTCGTGCACGCCGCGGTCTACCAGGACGACCCCGACCTCGCGCGCTGCGTGTGGGCCGAGGCGGCGCCCTGGGTGGCGTCGGTGTCCGCCAGGGCCGGCGAGGTCTTCGAGCAGGCCGAGGACTCCGCGCTGGCGTTCACGGCCTTCCCCAGGGCGCACTGGGCCAAGCTCCGCACCAACAACGTCCAGGAGCGCGCCAACCGCGAGATCAAGCGCCGCTACAGGGTCGTGCAGTCCTTCCCCTCGAGGGAGTCGATGCTGCGCCTGACGTGCGCGAGCCTCATGGAGACCGAGGGGCAGTGGTCCCAGCAGCGCGTGTTCTCCGAGGCCTCGGCCGCCGAGGGCTTCGCCGAGCCCGCGGACAGGCCGGCCCCGACAGAGGGGAGGCGCCGCGCGCTCGGGCGGCGCGCCAGGGAGATAGTGGACGAGATAGTCGAGAGGCGCGGCCTCAAGAAGGAGTAACATCGGAGCTTGCAGCGACGGACCTCAGGACACTCTTACACCACGTCTGCGCGCGCCACCCTTCTTCAAAGTGCAAGCTCAACAAATAGGCATCAGATATTCCACAAACGTCCCATATCTGCACCCGCAGAGGTGCGGTACGGGACGTTTTTCAGCCATATTGGCAATCTTGACGGCACTCTGAGGCCGAATATCTCGATTTCTGTTGGTGGGACACTTATGGGCACGAGCCGCAAAGACCTCGTTTGCCCGGTAGAGCTGTTCAACCACGTCAAGCATGAGATCTTGCATGCGCGGAACAAAGGGATAATCGAAGGGTCTTGGGCGACTTGCGCGTCGCCCCGAACACATAGCCGGCAGGGTCCTTTGCCTTGGCGATGACTGCCAACTCGGGGCCGGATCGTTTTCGATACTTGATAGATATGGATTAGAAGATCATTAGATTACAGGTTGATCCATAATGCGGAACCGCGTTGTCCACGCGATGCCGTCGGAGCCCACGCCGCCGTCCGAGGTGACGCCGGCCGCGTAACACGAATCGTCATCCGGCGAACGAAGCCGCCAGTGGCACGCGGCGTTGCCATCCGAGCCCAGCCCCATTACTGCCCGAGACAGTTGGCGGGGTAGCACTGTCGACCCCCATCGGAATAAAGGTAGCGATTCAGCTCAGGACCTACCGACGGGTTCGTGTCGGCAGCCCCGGCCTTTCCTTTGCCTAGCGCGACCCTCGCGAAGCGCGTGAGCGATAGGGAAAGGAAAGGCCGGGGCGAACAACCCGCGGCGCAGCCAGTGTTCGCGTTACGGCAGGATATGGAAGCCCAAAGCGGCGATATCCTTGGCAAAGCCGCGCACGGTATCGAGCGAGACCTCGTACGGGTCACGGCCGATGTTCTTACGCTTGGCCAGGATGCTGTTGGGCACCGTGATGATCTGGCAACCGCATCCTTCCGCCTGGTAAATATTGATAAGCTCACGCGTGGACGCCCACAGGACCTCGCAGTTGGGCTTGGCGGCGGCCTTCTTCACCGACTCCGTCATAAACGGAATGGGATCGACGCCGGTGTCAGCGATACGGCCGGCAAAGAGCGAGATGATGGACGGCGTCTCGGCATCAACGGCCTCGACCATCTCGTCGACCTGCGTAGGCGTAAAGATGGTGGTGACGTTGACCTTGATGCCATCGGCCGAAAGCTTGCGCACCAGCTCGGCGGTGGACTCGCCCTTGGTAGTCACGCACGGAATCTTGACGTAGACGTTCTCGGCCCAGGTAGCGATCTCGCGGGCCTCGACCTCCATGGTCTCGACGTCGTCGGCAAAGACCTCAAACGAGACGGACACATCGGTGATGTGGGCCAGGACCTCCTTGGCAAACGCGCGGTAATCCGTCACGCCGCCCTTCTTCATAAGGGACGGGTTGGTCGTGAAACCCTGAACGTTGCCGTTCTCGTACATGTCGAGCATGCCCTCGAGGTTTGCACCGTCAGCGAACACCTTGATTGCCATCTGCCTGATTCCTTTCGCTTGCACACGGCCGGTAAACTGCTAAACACTTTACCTACGTTTATCAAGGCGTGAACTGCGGTTTTTTATCTTCTCGGCGAACGGTATAAACACCTCAGTATTTGGATTGATAAATCGATTGAGCATGCAAAAGCAAAGAGTCGCAGTTTGAGCAAACGTCAGAAGGCGAGATTCATTAGATGAGGCCAAAATGGCGCATCGCTGTGACGGTGCCATCGTGTGCGACATCGTCGGTCACATAGTCGGCGACTGCCTTGACCTCGGGCATGGCGTTGCCCATGGCTACAGCCGTCTCGACGGCGGCGAGCATACCCAGATCGTTGCCGGAATCGCCAAAGCCAAAGGTGCGCGCGTTGCCGGTGCGACCCAGGTATTCCAGCGCTCGCGCCACGCCCACGCCCTTGTCGATGCCCTTGGGGCTCAGCTCGCGATTCTGACCACCGGTGTTGCACAGCTCAAACTCGCGCTCGATAAAGCCGTCATCGTTGGCTACGCGAGCCAGGTCGTACGCGTTAATGCACACCTTGCCTACGCGCAAGCGGCCATCGACGCGCATCTGATCAACGCCATGCACCACGCCGGCGCCTAGCAGAAATGACTGTTCGACACCAACTGGCTCAAGTGAATAGGTGGCACCATTCGTCTCGAACAACGCCTCGCCGCCCGCCACGGTAATGCGACGCGCGAGCTCCTCAACAATGTCCTCGTCAATGCAGTCCTCGTGTGCCACGCGGCCCTCGACCTCGAGCGTGGCCCCCGCCATGGCAACGATACCCGCCGGGTTCAGCGCGCGCAGGCCATCGGCAACCAGCCACAGGGGACGGCCCGTGCAGATAAATGCCTGGTGACCCGCATTGCGCAGGCGACCAAATGCATCGACAACAGCCTTCGACGGATGGATTGCATTGAAGTCCTTATCGGTCATATCGTCGGGATCGAACGACGTCAGCGTGCCGTCCACGTCAAAAAAGAGCACGGCGGAATCGGGGCACGCATCAATCATATGGGTTCCTTTCGAGGGCGATGGCAAACGAAGCATCCATCATATAATGGAGCGACGCAACCAGAGAGGTCACCCATGGAATTTTATGCAAGCTGCCCCGAGGGCTTTGAGCCCGCACTCGCCGACGAGCTTAAACGGCTCGGGCTTTCGCATGTACGCCGCCTTAAGGGCCGCGCCACGTTTGAGGGCGAGCTTGAGCAAGGCCTTCGCGCGTGCCTGTGGTCGCGCCTGGCCAGCCGCGTGTTTGTGGTACTCGGGCGCTTTGAGGCGCAAGACGCCGACGAGCTGTACGACGGCGTTTACGACATTGCCTGGGAAAACATCGTCCGCCCCGGCGCCACGATTGCCATCACCGCCCGCGGCGTGACCGAGCAGCTGCGCAACACGCGCTTCTCGGCCCTGCGCGCCAAGGATGCACTGTGCGACCGCCTGGCCGAGACCACGGGCCGTCGCGCCGATGTCGATGCCGCCGATCCCGATGTCCACCTGCTGCTCTCGCTGCGCCAGCGCCGGGCGAGCATAAGCCTGGACCTTTCGGGCGACCCGCTGTTCAAGCGCCTGCCGCCCGCCGCAACCCGCGCCGGCGAGGGCTCACACGTGCTGCGCCCCGACTACGCCGCCTTGGTGCTGGCGCAGGTCGGCTGGACTGCACTGTGCGAGCGCGAGCTAACGGCCGACGATTACGAGAACGAAGCCCTGCCCACGCTGGTCGACGCCTCGTGCGCCGGCGGCGGCCTGCTGCTAGAGGCCGTGAATATCCTAACCGACCGCGCTCCGGGCGCCGCCCGCGAGCACTGGGGCTTTGAGGGCTGGCAGCTGCACGACGCCGCCCTGTGGGAGCAGCTGCTCGCCGAGGCACGCGAGCGCGAGGCGGCAGCGCGCGAGCGCCAGGTGCGCATCGTGGCCGTGGACATCGACCCCGCCGCCCGCAAGACCGCTGAGCGCATGGTTAAGTGTGCCGGCTACAAGCGCTTTGTCGATTTTTGCGCCGCCAAGTCCGCCACCGTGCTGGACCATGCGGGTGCTGTCGCCGGCGTTGCCGTGGTCGCAGACACCACCGAGACGCCGCTTTCGCTTATGCATGACGCCATGACGCTGGTCGGCGAGCTGCGCCGCGCGCCCGAGCTTGCTTCGGCACCGGTCGCCGCGCTCACCCGCGACGGCCTGCTGGCCCGCGCGCTCCATGCCGAGCCCGCGCGCTCCATTGCCGTCATGCCCAACAACGAAGAGGCGACTATCGAGGTTTGGCCCTCGCTCGACCACGCCGCCGCAGCGTTTGAAGCTGCGACCAGCGCGGATGCCGAGGAGCAGACCGCGGTCGCCGACGACGTCATCGGCGACGAAGCCCCCGCCATGCCCGAGCCCGCTGCCACGCTCGACCTGGGCGACGGCAAGCCGCTGCCCGTGCTCATCCCCGAGTCCGAGCAGTTCGCCAACCGCCTGCGCAAGAACGCACGCCTGCGCCGCAAGTGGGCCAAGCGCGAGGGCGTGAGCTGCTACCGCGTCTACGATGCCGACCTGCCCGATTACTCCGCCGCCATCGACCTGTACGAGGGCTGCCCGCAGACACCGGGCCGTTGGCTCGTCATCGCCGAATACGCCGCACCCAAGACCATCGACCCGGCGCTGGCCCAGGCCCGCATGCTCGATATCTTGGCCATCGCGCCGCGCATCCTGGATGTTCCGGCCGAGCACGTGCACGCCAAGGCACGCATGCGTTCGCGCGGCGGCTCGCAGTACGGCAAGCAGGGCGCCGGCAAGGGCGGCTCGGGCGAGCGCGCCAACATCGCGCGCCGTCGCCTGCCGCTCATCGAGGAAGGCGGTCTTACCTTTGCCGTCAACTTTGACGACTACCTGGACGTGGGCATCTTCTTGGACCACCGCGTCACGCGCGATCTGGTGCGCGAGCACGCCAAGCAGGCACGCCGCTTCCTCAACCTGTTCGCCTACACCGGCACCGCTACCTGCTATGCGGCCGACGGCGGCGTCGAGGAAACCGTGACGGTCGACCTCTCCAACACCTACCTGGACTGGGCCGAGCGCAACATGCGCCAGAACGGCTTTGTGGGTCCGCAGCATCACTTTGTGCGCGACGACGCGCTCGCCTGGATTCGCGACCAGCGCCAGACGCGCAACCGCTGGGACCTGATTTTTGTCGACCCGCCCACGTTCTCGAACTCGTCCAAGATGGGCCGCCGCACCTGGGATGTCCAGCGCGACCATGTTGAGCTGTTGGCCGGCGTATCGCGCCTGCTCGCACAGGGCGGCCATGCCATCTTTAGCTGCAATCTGCGAGGCTTCCGCCCCGAGACACGCAAGCTCGCACGCGCGGGCGTGGTGCTACAGGACATAACGGCGCAGACCATCCCCGAGGACTTCGCACGCAACCAGAAGGTGCACCATTGCTATATCGTGCGCCGCCTGCCCATCGAGGACGCCATGGCCGAGGTCGGCTTTAGCGCCGAGGAAATTGCCGAGCGAACCGAGGAGCTGCGCAACCCCGAGGCCCGCAAGCCTCGCGCAGCAGGGTCCGCGCACGCGCAGGCCGGCGACCGAGGGCCGCGCGGCGACGGCAAGCCCGCCTGCTCAGGTAAGCCCAAAAAGAAGAAGTTCTACGCCAGCAAGCCCAAGGGCAAATAACAAAGTTGCGGTGGAATACGGACTGTTTTGCCTGGAATTAGGCAAATTTAGACCGTATTTCACCGCAACTCATAGTGGGATGGTGGTTGGCGATCTAGCCTTGGGTGACCAATCGGTAACCGATACCCACGTGCGTTTGGATATAGCGCGGATGCGCGGGGTCGGACTCGATCTTCTTACGCAACGTGCCCATAAAGACACGCAGGCTCGCCAGGTCGCTCTTAGTCGCCGTGCCCCAAATCTCGTGCAGGATATATTGGTGCGTCAGCACCTTGTCGGCGTTGTGTGCCAGCAAGCAGAGCAACTTGTACTCGATCGGCGTCAGGTGCAGCTCCTCGCCATCCATCGTGGCGATGCCGGCGTCAAAATCGATATGCAGCTCACCGGTATCGAACGAGCCCTCGGAGGCAACACCGCCCGTTTGCGCATACGAAAGGCGCCTGAGCGTCGTGCGAATGCGCGCGAGCAGCTCTTCGACCGAAAACGGCTTGGTCAGGTAGTCGTCGGCACCGGCATCGAGTGCGCGGATCTTGTCCGCGTCTTCGCTGCGCGCCGAGACCACAATGATCGGCATGCCCGACCATGCGCGCACCGACTCCACCACCTTGACGCCATCCATATCGGGTAGGCCCAGATCGAGCAGCACAATGCTCGGTGCCTGCGACGAGGCGGCGGCGATGGCGGCATGGGCGGTCTCCACAGCCATATGACGCAGGCCGTGCGCCTCGAGCGCGGCAACGATAAGGTTGCGAACGGCGGGATCGTCCTCAACGACCAAGATGAGCGGTTTTACGGCAGAGTTCGGCACGGCGCTACTCCTTATCAAACGAAACATCGGCGACGGGAAGCTCAATCGTAAAGACCGAGCCGTGCGGGTCCGCCGCGGCAACCTCTATGCTACCGCCATGCGCCAACGCAATGGAGCGGCAGAGCGAAAGACCCAGGCCCACGCTGCGATGGCTGTCGGCAAGACCGTGGTTGGCGGTGTAGAACGATTCAAAGATTCGCTCGCGGTCCTCGGGCGCAATGCCCGGCCCGTCATCGGCCACCGAGCACGTCACGTGCCCATCGTCGACGCCAATCGAAATCACGATATGCGAACCCGCGGGCGTATACGTGATGGCGTTGTTCACCAGATTCACCACGAGCTGTACCATCAGACGCGCGTCGACGTTAACGAGCGCCGGCTCATCGCACGCCACCACCTTAAGGTCGTGCTCGCGCACGGCCGGACTTACGTGGCGCAGCGCCTCCTCGACGATATCGTCCATGAGCTCGAGCGTAGTCGCCAGATGCATACCGCCGCCCTCGAGCTTGGTGATGGCAAGCAGGTTCTCGACGGTGGCGTTGAGCCATTGCGCGTCCGAGCGAATGGACAGGAGCATGCCGCGGCGCGTCTGGTCGTCGAGCTCGGCGGTGCCGGTCGAGCCCTGGTCGAGCAGTACGTCGGCATTGCCCGAAATGCTGGTAAGCGGCGTGCGCAGATCGTGCGAAATGGAGCGCAGCAGGTTAGCGCGCAACTGCTCGTTTTTGGCAAGCACCGCCGCCTCTTCGCGGGCCTCCATGGCGCGGGCGCGATCGAGTGCCAGCTCGCCTTCGCTCACGATGGCATCGGCAAGTGTCCGCTCCTCGTGCGTCAGCACGTCGGACTCGGCAACGATAGCCAGCACGCCCACAACCGAGGCGGGGTCGCCCGCGCGCACCATGGTGTCGCCCGAGCGTACGGTCAAGTAGATGCCAAAGAACGCCGAGCCGCCATAGGTGGCATCGAGTGGTGTTCCCACATAGGCGGACGCCGAGAGCCGCGGCGGCATTTGCGACGCCAGCTCGTGCACCGGCACGGCATCGCCCACGGCCGTATACGTCGCGCGCGGCAGCAGGTCATCATCATCGGCATCATCGCTGTACCACACGACCGGGCAGCCCGAAAGACGCGCCAGCTGCGTTGCCATGGCGTGCACAATCTGCTGCTGATCGGCACAGCGCTGCAGCATGCGGTTGGTCTCGAGCACCATCTGCGTGCGGCGGTCGCTGGCGGCGGCCTGCGCCAAGGCGCGGCGCAGGGCCAACGCGATCGAACTCGACACAAGCGAGACCGCAAACATGATGAAGAACATGCCGGGATAAACACGGTCGATAAACGACAGCGAGTAGCGCGGGTCGACAAACAAGAAGTTGTAGAGCGCCACGGCGGCAGCCGAGCTCAGCAAGCAATACAGGCGGCTCCAGGTAAAGAACGCGCACAGCTGCACGGCGAACACATAGACGATCATGATGCTCGGCGCGAGACCCGGATGGTCGAGCAGCGCGCCCGCAATCGTCGCCGCGACCAGCAGCCCCGCCGATACGCAGGCGTCATACAGAGGGCTGCGACGCGTCAGCGTCGTGCGCCGCCACCAAAAGTTCTCGGCAATATCGCCGTCCGCATGGACGTCCATCAGCGCCCCGCCCCTCTCTCAAAAACAAAAACCACCACAAAGGGGACAGGCACCTTTGTGGTGGTTTCCCCTTGTGGTGGTTCCAAGTGTATAGCCTTTACAGCCTGCGGTCGTTAGACAAACAGCACGTGCGCGAGCAGGGCGCACACGCACACCGCTCCAAATACCAATGCCACGATCGAAATCACGCGATCGACCATGTCCATGTTGGCCCGATTCGTAAAGAACCGATCTTCGGCGGCGTCGACGCGCGCCTCACGGACGTCAAGTGTCCTTGCATCCATGTTTACCTCCCCGGCTTTAGTTTTGCTCATCGATAACCAACTCCGTGTAGTCTCCGTCGGCTACGGGCGCTCGTTGGGGGCAAGGCGCTGCATCTTGCTCACGGCCTTAAACTTGGTGAACAGCGGCACGTACTCAAAGCTCACGTTGGAGTTCTCCAGGCCGTACCAGCGCGCGGGCGTGCCGGCGGCGCGGCGGATGATGTACTTGAGCGTGATGGCCGTGCGCTCGCTCGGCTCCACGTCGCTTTCGGGCGCCAGCAGCTTGCGGATCATGACGAACTTGAACGTGCCAATGTTGCCCGGATCCTTATAGACCGAGTAGTCGTGCGTCTGCGACGGCAGCTCGCCGCTGGCAGCCAGGTCCTGAACAACTTGGCGCAGGTAGGCATTGACGCGTTGGTTAATCTTGTAGCCCAGGTACAGATGCACGCGGAACACGTAGTCGGTGCCGAACGTCTCGACCGAATAGGCAAAGGTATGCGGCTCGTCCATGGTCTCGACGTTCACGAACCACCAGGCGCGAGCGCGCTTGGGATGCTTGTCCAAGATCGAGTAGACGATATCACGGTCGATGTAGTCGGTATGGGTGTCCTTGGTCAGGTACACGATGTTGTCGCTCATGCGCTCGTAACGGTCGTCGTCGCGCAGGCGCTTGAGCTGCGGCAGATAGCTGCGCAGCGGCAGCAGCGTAAACTGGCGCTGTTCGACCGCCGTGCCGTTGTACCAGCACACCATAATGCCCATGATGAGTGCAGCCATGAGGATGGTGAAGTAGCCGCCGTGGAAGAACTTGGTGAGTGAGCTCACGAAGAAGAAGCCTTCGAGCAAAAGGAAGAAGGCCGCGAAGATCCACGGAGCAACCTTGAGCTTGCGCTCCTCGTGCAGGTAGAAGAAGAGCAGCAGCGTGGTGCACATCATAGTCAGCGTAATGGCAAGGCCGTAGGCGGCTTCCATATGAGCCGAGTTCTGGAACAGCAGCACCACGATGACGCAGCCGACAAGCATGACGTTGTTGACCATGGGGATGTAGAGCTGGCCTTTGGTCTCGGCCGGATAGAAGACCTGCATGTGCGGCATGAGGTCCAGGCGACTGGCCTCGGACACCAGCGAGAACGCGCCGGTAATGAGCGCCTGCGAGGCAATGATGGCCGCGATGGTTGAAAGGCCGACGGCAAACGGACGCAGGCCCGGGGCGAGCATCTGGTAGAACGGGTTAAGGTCGGCAATGCCCATGAGCTCGGGGTTGGCAGCGTTGTTCATAAGCCAAGCGCCCTGGCCCATATAGGACAGCAGCAAGCAGCACTTAACGAACGGCCAGGTGGCGTAAATGTTGCCGCGACCCACATGGCCCATGTCGGAGTAGAGCGCCTCGGCACCGGTGGTGGCGAGGAAGCAGCTGCCCAGAATCATGATGCCCGCGTGGTTGTTGGGGCTCAGCAAAAAGGCGATGCCGCGCACCGGGTTGAGGCACAGCAGCACGGCGGGGTGCTGGAAGACAAAGAACAGACCCGTGCCGCCCAGGAACAGGAACCACAGCGTCATGATGGGGCCAAAGGCGTGACCGATCTTGGCCGTGCCGATGCGCTGCACCAAGAAGAGCGCAATGATGATGGCGAGCGTGATGGCGACAACGCGGCCCTGGTCATCCCCGAGCACGGCGTGAACCGCAGGGATGGTGCGCAGGCCCTCGATGGCCGTGGTAACGGTAACAGCCGGCGTCAGGATGCCGTCGGCGAGCAGCGCGGCGCCACCCAGCATGGCGGGGATGATAAGCCACTTGCCGCAACGCTTGACCAGGCTGTACAGGGCAAAGATACCGCCCTCGCCGTGGTTGTCGGCGCGCAGCGAGATCAGCACGTACTTGACGGTCGTCAGCAGCGTGACCGTCCACACGACAAGAGAGAGCGCGCCGAGCACGAACTCCTCCGTCACGCTTCCGATGCCGCCGTTGCCGGCAACGAGCGCCTTGGTTACATACATAGGGCTGGTGCCGATGTCGCCGTACACCACGCCCAGCGTGACGAGCATCGCCGAGATGCTCACAGGAATCGCAGCGTGCGAGGCTGCCTCCTTGGCCTTTTGTTCCATAAGCCGGTTTCCTCCCAACTTTAATGTTCGAAGGGATTATAGGCAATCGGCCCATGTTTTAATGCACTGTTTTCCCAGCTAGATAAACATTTATACGGCCTTTATGCCATCGCGCGATATGGAATGTGGCAAAGGGACTGTCCCTTTGCCACATTCGTCATTTTCCGAGCCAGTTTTTGAACCACCACTCCATGGAGCGACTCATCTCGGCCATAAAGGGACTGGTGTGTTTGCGGGTGTAGATATCCACCACGCGCTCCCCCACCTCGCGGGCATGCGGGCGAAACATCGCGTCCATCTCGGCCACCTGCGCGTCCATGGTCGCGGCATCCGCGCGGCAGTAGCGCTCCTCGTGCACCAGGTTCACCACGGGGTGCGCGATTGCCGGGCGCTCCTTACGGGGCGTGCCGATGATGAGCATCGACAGCGGCATGGTATAGGGCGGCAGATCGAGCAGCTCGGCAACTTCCTCGGCATTCTCGACGATATCACCGATGTAGCAGCTCCCCAGCCCCAGGGCCTCGGCGGCAACCACGGCGTTTTGTGCAGCGATCACGGCGTCCTGGGCCGCGATGGCAAAGTCGCCCAAACCCGGCGCGCGGCGGGGCGCCTTGCCCGTGCGCTCGACAAACTCGGGCTCAAAGCAGCCCACGTGCTCAAACAGATCGATCCACTTGGCATAATCGACCACAAATATAAGTGCCCAGGGCGCCTTGGCGATCATGGGCTGGTGATCGCACAGGTCGGCCAGACGGTCCAGCGTAGCCTGCTCGCGAATGCTCACGATGGAATACATCATCATGGCGCCTGCCGATGGCGCGCGACTCGCCGCATGCAAAATCGCCGCCCGCTGCTCGTCGGTCACCGCTACGGGACGGTCACTGTCATCGCGCGCGAAGGCGCGCGTAGACGAACGGTGCTCCAAAATGTCCAGCACCGCGTTGCCCGTAGTCTCGACCGGATAGCCGCCCGCGTCCATGCCGGCACCCACGTCGCCCGCACTCGTCATACAAACCTGCTCGCTCATCGCCCTACCCTCGCCATTTCTTTAAGAAGCCTTTACGTTTCCGTGTAATTCCCGTCCATTATCGCGCAGGTCGCCACTACATTGCGCCACACCGCCACACGCGCGCGTTAATATGGCTGGTTGTTGTGCGCAGCCACCAATTGCTGCGCATATCTTGGTAACAATCGGGTAAACCCCCGCTTTCGTAGGTTTTAGTTTGTGAGGAGTCTCAGCATGTTCGCTGCCGCCATCTCGCTCGTCGGTCTTGTGGCGACCGTCTACCTTGTTTTGCGCGAGGCCAAGGCCATTCGCGCTCAGTCGGGCACCGTCGCCAAAAGCGCTCTTGGGTGGAGCGCCGCCTTCGGCCTGTTCCAGCTCTTTTTGACCATTTGGGGTGCCATTGGCCTCGTCGCCCAAAACGAGCCGCTCGCCTTTGTGATGCTCATCCTGACCAACGCCATCCTCACCGGATGCGCTTGGGCCAGCATCGCCCGCGACCGCATCGCCCCGCGCGTCTTTGCGTTCGCCGAGCCCGACGCCCCCGCCCCCACCGGCAAGCTCGCCCGCCTGCGCGGCGCCTTTGTGGGCAAACCGCTCGTCGCCGCCGTCCTGTGCCTGCTGCTCGCCGGCGTCTTTGCGCTGCTGGGCATGGAGGTCTCGTCCAACCACGACTTTACCTGGGTCTACCCCCTGTGCATCCTGCTCGAGTGGGCCATCATCGCCACACTCATGACTGGCTTGTTCTTCCTATTCCAGCGCCACGGCGCAGCTCCCGCGGTCCTGGCCTTTGCCCTCTTTGTCCTGGGCATTGCCGAGTTCTTTGTCATCACGTTTAAATCCATGCCCATCCAGCCGGGCGACCTTTCGGCCATCTCCACCGCCGCCGCAGTCGCCGGCACCGGCTACACCTTCTCGATCTCGCTGTTCTGCGTGCTATCCATGGGCTTTACCGCCATCGCCATGCTGCTGTGCGAGTACGCCGGCCTGGTCGCGCCGCACCGTCAGAAGGGCGCCGCCAACGCCAAGCGCATGCTGCTCACCAACCTGCTCGTGGCGGTGCTGTGCCTGGGCGGCGTGACCGCGCATGTCACGCTCATCGACTACTACAACACCCTCGGCATCACCGTCTACACCTGGCGTCCGCTCGAGAGCTACTGGCGCGAGGGCTATCTGCCTGCCTTTATTAGCGCGGCACAGTCCATCAAGCCGCCCAAACCCGCCGACTATTCTGTCGATGACGCCAAGGCCACGCTCAAAAAGTACGCCAAGGCCTACGACAAATCCGACGCGGCCAAGAGCGACGAGCGCGCCGCCGCAAAGGAGCAGTTCGACAGCGAGAAGCCCACGGTCATCGCTATCATGAACGAGACGTTCTCGGATTTGTCGATCTACCAGAACATGCGCGCCGGCTACGAAGGTCCGCAGTACTTTAAGAACCTGTCCAACTGCCTCAGCCGCGGAAAGCTCTACGTGAGCGCCTACGGCGGCGGCACGGCCAATACCGAGTTTGAGTTTATGACCGGCAACTCCATGGCCAACCTGGGCTCGGGCGTGTACCCCTACACCATCTACAACATGGAAACGACCGGGAATCTGGCAGAGCAGTTCAAATCGCTCGGCTATTCCACCACGGCCATGCACCCCAACCACGCGACCAACTGGAACCGCGAGAACGTCTACAAGGACTTTGGCTTTGACCAGTTCCTGTCCATCAACGATTTCCAAGGCGCCGATACCCTGCGCGGCATGGTGACCGACCAGGCAACCTACGACAAGATTCTTGAGCTGCTCGACCAGAACGCCGACCCGCAGTTTATCTTCGATGTGACCATGCAGAACCACTCGGGCTACGACACGGGCCTGCTGCCGGTCGACAAGCAGATGCACCTGAACATCGACACGACCGACCTGGACGCCAAGACCGTCGAGGACGGCACGCTCTCCGATGTCGATGAATATGTCTCGTGCATCGAACAGTCCGACCAGGCGCTGCGCTACTTCCTCAACGCCCTGAGCAAGCTCGACCGCAAGGTAGTCGTGGTGTTCTGGGGCGACCACCAGCCGTTCTTCCCGTCCAAGTTCAATGACAAGTGGTTTACCGGCGAGGACGACGCCACCCACCAGGAGCGTTTGTGGCAGACCGACTACATCATCTGGGCCAACTACGACGTTGCCGGCTGCGACCAGACGAGCGAGGTCGACGACCTGTCCACCAACTACCTGTCCACCCAGCTCATGCAGCTGATCGGCGCACCGCTGACCGACTACCAGAAGGCGCATATGACGCTGCGCGAGTCGCTGCCCGCTATCAACTCGGTGGGCTACGAGGACGCCAGCCTGCGCTGGGCGCTCTCCTCCAACGTCACCGGTGACGACGCCGCTGCCGCAGCCGCCACCAAGGCGCGCGAGGATTACGCCAAGATGCAGTACTACGAGATGTTCCGCGACGGCAAGAGCGTGTATACGGAGCACTTCCAGACCGAGGCCAACGAGACCGACCCTAACCTGGCGCCGGGTACGACCAAGATCAAGTAGCGACACGTCTTAACTGGTTCGTCTGCCCGGCGACGCGGAACGTAAGGTTCCCTGCTCGGACAGTCCTGCTCGCACGGAGAGCACATTAAGTGCTCTCCGGCTCGTGCGGAACTCGCGATGAACCTTACATTCCGCGTCGCCGGGCAGACGCCTCGGTGTTGAAGCGCGGCTTGTCATGAAAGCATCCGCAACATATATAAGTTGAAGGCCACATTAAGTGGCCTTCTTTATATTCGGAAAGTGTGTCCCGGAATCTGCCTTCGGAATGGGACGCAGTTTCCGCTTGAGGGCCTGTTGGGAAAGCGCATCCCACTTCAAGAGTAAATTCCGGGTCGCACTTTCCGCTAAGGCTCTCAACCGGAAAGTGCATCCCATTCCAAGCCTTAATTCCGGGACATAGTTTCCGGACAAGACATCAACCGGAAAGTGGGGACCACTCTGAGCGCCGATTCTGGGACACACTTTCCGAAACACCGCCCATCCGGAAAGCCCGTCCCGCTCTGAATACATCCGGGCATGGAATATCCGCTTATTAGGCCTTCCGTCAATAAAGGGGCGCCCTCCCGAGCGGCGGGCTCGAAGTTCATCGCGAGTTCCGCACGCAAAGAAGGCCACTTAATGTGGCCTTCGTCTTGCGCAGGACTGTAGAGCAGGGAACTTCGTGCCCGCCGCCCGGGAGGGCGTTGCGTTTAGAAGATGAACCTAGCGCTTATCCCTCCGGGACAAAAGAAGTGCGGCTATAAATGCGATGATTGCAAGTGTCAGCAACACCAAAAGCAACGTGAGCGTGTTGTCGCCCGTTGCCGCCAGACCAAGCAAGCCGGGCTTCTTGCTGTCAGCAGACTGCACGGGAATCTTCTCGCCATCGTCCTCGGCGGTAATCTCCCAGCGAATGGTCTTGTTTGCGTCGGCAACCTCGTTGCCCACCGATGTCGGAACGTTTAGCTGCAAATTAAGCACCGTGCTGCCATCGCTCGTAAACGTGGCGATTTGCGTGGGATAAGCGAACGCGCTGCCCGGTGTTCCTGTCTGGAGCCAACCTGCAGAGCCATCGCCCGCCGACGCCGTTAGGGTAATGGGCGACAGCAGGCGTGCCGTCTCGTGATCGACAACGGCACGCACAAACACGCGCACCTGGGACTTTACGCCCGTGGCACGAATCTCTATCTGCTGATCACGCACATCGCCAGGCATCAGATCTTTAAAGGCCAAAAACAGATCGGGCTCCCCCGAGGAGTCCGTCGCCCCCGAGACCGTCAGCTGACGCGCATTTCCGTCATAGGCAATCGCGGGAGTATCGGCAAACGCACGGGCGGGAACAGCGAGCGCGACCACGCAGAAAATGGCCGCGACCATGCAACGCAAGGAGCGCGCAACACCTTTACGAATCGGGAACGCCATACTTACGCACCTCCATGCGGCGGCACCAGCACGTCATTCTCGACCGAGCAACCCCATGCGTCGTGCACGGCCTCATCGGGCGTCGCCTGGACCGCCTGAGTGGAGATATCCACGACAAGATTGCGACCTTCGGTTGCCTTGAGCTCGGTAACCCTATTAATGAGCACGCCGGTTTCCGCGCCGGGAGCGACGGGCGACGTCCAGTAATAGAACCCGTCGCTCGCCTTAACCCAGTTATAAGCCGAGTTCGCGCCCGAGGCATCAGCCACGCTCCACGCAATCTCGTAATCCGCCTCACCCTTCGGCTCCTCCTTCGGCTCATCCCACAGGCGTGCGCCATCCTGGTCCTGCCAGTAGATATCCACTGCAACACGAATATAGGCGGGCGCGGTACCCGTGTTCTTCGCCTTGACATCGCTTTTCACTTTGCCGTTGAGCGTTTCCTGAACCGATGGCGTCACCGACCCGATGCCGAACTGGTTGACCAGCACGCCCGTAACCGAAAGCCAGGCCAACGTGCCTGCCGTACCGGCCAGGAGGATAACCCCCACCAGCAAGGCGATGATGCGCTTGCGCTTGGACATGCTAATCCTCCTTCTTTGCTACGTTGCCGTTGCTCCAAACGTTATGGGCACGATTGCTGCCGTCGATCCATTTGTCGTTCACACGCGTGTTCGTGCAGGTGAACGTGGCATCGTTCGCGCTCGATGCAGCGGAGATAGTCGCCTGCGCCTTATCGCCCGGCTGCTTGCCAGGGACGCCGATTTGGTTGCTGTAGCGCCATGCCCACGCTGAGTCCTCCTCGACGGTGTAGATACCCGCCGGGACCGCAAGCTCGATAGCGCCGGAGTACCAGGCGGAACCGTCCTTCAGCTGCGCATCCGATGACACCGTTACCTCAACCGTGCGCTCCTCCAAGGCGTTGCCGTCCATGCCGGCCCGGGAAACCTTGAAGCGGAACGTCTTGCCCTTCGCCCAGCTATCCTGGGTTTGCTTGACGATCTTGAGCGTATGCGTAGCGGCGAAATCGAACACCGCATTGCCATCGCTCTGAGTGCCGTCGCCCGTGAGCTTGTAGTCCAAACGATTCGTCAGCTCAAACGAGCCCTCGCCTGAACCCGAACTGTAAAGCGAGACATACTTCCCGTTGACAGGCGCAGGAGTCTGGCCAGGAAGACCATAGCCCACGCGGTCAACGTGCACCGTCAGTTGCGTGCCCATGAAGGGCTTTGCAAAGCAAGCCTTGAACGGCGCCTTATCGCTCTTGTCATCTATCGTGTTCGCGGCATTGGGATCAAGCAACCACTTGAGCTGCCCGGTCACATTCTTAGGGCTCGCATCGTCCGATGTGTCGTTAGCGACGACCTTATACGTCACCGGATACAAATCCATGTTGGCTGTAACCGGTTTACCCTTGAAGTCGCTCCACGCCACAGCTTTGTCGCCATTAACCCACTGCCACTCCAAGAACAACTCCTTCAAGCTGCTATCCGCTCGCTCGCCCAGGAATGCGACGATTGCGGAGTAGGCTTCGGGATCGTAGGCCACTTCCTTTGGCTCCATGACGGGTTCACCCTTGTCGTCATAGACCGGGTTGCCGTTCTCGTCCATCTTGGGCACCTTAACTGTCTGAACAAAGCCGGCATTGCCATCCTGGCCACGCAGAACACTCGTATCGTTCGGGTCTACCGTAGCGGTGTAGATGACGTTGCCTTCGGTGTCGTGATAGCGCACTTTAAGCGGCGTCTTCTTGTACACCGCAGTGTAGGTCACGCTCTCAAAGGGCTCGCTGCCCTCGAGGGGATACTTCTCATCGTCAGTCATCAGGGTGTACTGCCCGTCATTGACATAATCGCGCGACCAGCCGACAAAGTCGTACTTGGTGCCGTCAGTGCCCTCAACCTCCTCGGCGGCCTTGACCTCAAGAGAAATCTGGTCGCCGGAATCAGTGCGGCCGAGGCTACGGACAAGATCGGGATTCGCAAGTTTAGAGTCAATGTTCGATTGAACGGTAACCAGGCTGGGACGGTAGACCGGGTACAGCTCCATGGGGGCCTTGACCACGGTAGAAGCACTCACCATACGGATGCCCTCTGACCAAGCGACATAGCCCTTGCCAGGTGCCGGCTCGGCTTCCGTCCAGCCCACGAAGACGTTGAACTTGCCTGTATCCGCATCGATAGTGCTGACGTCATAAGTAGGCTTCGGGATGCCGCCATTAAGGTTGCCGAGCATATCGTCTTGCTGAGCAACTTTGCCGTCCACATCCGTGGCATTGAGGTGGTACACAACCGCCAACGGCGAATAGTACGCCACGAATGTATAGGCTCCGCCAGGTTCCACCGGATAAGAGCAAGTACCATGCTCCACATCGTAGGGAAGCGTCTTGATCTCGCCGTTCGGAAGCTCGATCTCAACCTTCTGCAACTTATACAGCTCACCGCCTGCTTTATAAACCGGCGTCGTAACGTCAGGGGTCACCGTTGCCGTAGCAGGATTGGTGTCCGCGTTGATAACGGGAGCGATGTTGTAGCTAGGCACATTGACCTTGTCCGTACCCTCAAAACCTGCGCGATGCAGGTTGGTGGTGTAGCTGACGTCGTACTTTGCGTAGACGGGATAGGCATCCTGCCACTGGGTGACCTTGGACTCGTCGGTCGCCAGATACGGCTCTGCCTTATCCGGATCACTCGTCACATAGGAGTCGCCGGCGACGTCGTAGATATACTTCCAGACGTCAGAATCCTTCTGAACCTCGGCGGTCGAAATCCAGCCCAGGAACTTATAGCCCGGCACGGCCATGTCGGCATCGGTCGGGGAAGCTTCGAGGGTCAGGGGGCTCTCATACGATCCCTTCTCACCATCTTCTGGCTTTTCGGCCACTTTAACCGACTTATTAACATGCGGGTAGTAATACGTGAACGTCGGATCCGCCCCGTTCACCTTGGTCTGCAGCAAGTTACTCTCATAGCGCCGCGTGGCAGTCCTCACGACATTATCGCCCTTGTTGTAGAAATTAACGTCCGTGGTAATCATCGCGCGAACGTAGTACTTCTTATCTGTACGCACCATGCTCTCGATGGGATTTTTCACATATGTCCAATATTCACCATCGCGCTCAAGCGTCCAGAAATTCAGGCGATAGCGATCATTCACCGGTTTGACCGTTACGTTCAGCGAAGCCGAAGTCCAAGTATCGCTTAGCGTTGCAGCGCCTGGAAAATCGGTATCGGCATAGAGGTTTTTTAGAGTATCGGCTCCCGTATCGTTTTTAACGTTGTGCGAGTACGCGTTAAGGGGACTCACGACAAGGGTTTCCTTCGTGAAGCGCGTGTCACACGTTTCATAACTATCCTTTATACCGTGGTCAACATGCTCCGGGCCCCAGTGGACGACGTTTTCACGCACGAAGGTACTACCGACGTTTTCCTCAAAGGGCGTTTGATAGCGATTCCAAACGGAACAAAGTAGCTTGCTGTCCGTAAACTCATGGTTGGTATAAGCCCGAACGTAATAATCCACTCGGTACTCAAAGCGGGCGATGTAGGTATGCGGCGCGGTTAAATCGACATCGGCGGGGAGCGTATAGCTGGGGTCGCGGCTTACGCGCACCTCGAGCGGGGCATCCTCAGTTCCCTTGTTTTCATACCAACCCAGGAAACGATAGCCGTCGGGCAGCTGGCCCTCCTCGGATATAGCTTTACCGGATACGTCGAGCACCTGTACGGTATACGCGCTTGTGCCATCTTCTGCAGTCTCAACCTTAACGTCAGTTTTGCCCACACCGTCGCGCCGAGTCTGATCGTCGGTTGCATCCTGCTCATTGCCCTCAAACACCGTCATGATGTTCGACACATAGTCGGTGTACACCGGATAAAAATCGGTAGGACCAAGCACAGTGATCTCGGTGCCGGCAGGATAGAACGCACCGGCGTTTTTTAGCTCGGCAAGCTTAGGCGAGGTGATGGCCGCGTAACCGCCATGCATCCCGGCCTCGCCACTCGGCTGCGTCGTCCAACCGATAAAGGTGGCGCTGGCAGAAAGAGTGCCGCGGTCCGCAGGGGCAGCCGGCGTTAAACCGACGCCATAGCGGTACCAGTCCGTCGACTTGTCGTGCTCCTCGCCGCTCTGCCACGCGAGCGTCTCGCCCTTGACGTTATAGAACAGCACCTGTGCCTCGTACGAAGCGATAAACAGGTCATTGCCCTTAAAACCGTCGACCCCCTTGGCATTATCGGCGGTATAGGTCGACGTATGCTCGTGCGCCTCACTCTTCTTGACCTGTTTGCCGGCAGTCACGGCATCGGCATCGGTCTTGCCGTCAAACCAGGTGTTATCGGCCTCGATGTGGTTCACGTTGACCCCGGGCTCGCGGAACCAGCCCGTAAAGCGGTATCCCTCGTTTGCCTCGGTCAGGCCTTCAGGCTTTGCGGAGGTCTCTTGCTCAAACGTTACCGACGTATCGCCCTGGGCCAAGCCCTGAGCCGTTCCCGCCAGCACAGCGCTCACGGCAAAGGTGTAGGGGTCCGAGGTCGCCTGATCAATACCAAGCTTGGTTGCCTCGATGGTCGCGGTGCCCGCGCCGGGAAAATCGGTCGTTGCCTTAACGCTCTGGCCATGCACGGGAATATTCAGTTTGTAATCCATCGCCCACTCATTGGCGTGCGTGCCACCCAGGGCCTCATCGTTAGCAGTCGAGCGTTTAGTACCGGCACAGAAATCATAGTCATGCTCTTCCCACAGCTCACGCGTGGTATAGCGCTCGTCGTCCCACGGGCCATAGCCGTCGCCCTTAGTGGTACCGTCGCCGCCAAACGAGGGGATTTTCTTTTTGGCAGGGTTGCCCTGGCTGTTGCCAGTAAGGCTCACGCTTGGCTTAAAGTAGCACTCGGTAACTTTGGCATCATCCTTGTTGGCGCGCGCGCCAATACCGCCCAGGTTCACATCGTTTTGAATGATGGGGATCACGGCGATGGGGTTGTACTGGCGCGAGCTCAAGTCGCCCGCAAAATGGCTGCGGACGAGCTCGTTGCCCTCGGCGGTCAAAATACGGCCCGCCAGGCCACCCGTCCATGCGCGCGTCACGGCGACGACGCCCACGTACGACGCGGCATAGCTGTAGCACTGCGCCGTCGAGAAGCAGTCGATAATCTTGGCGTCACCCGCCATACAGCCCACAAAACCCGAGGCGTACACGTTGTTGCCGCCCAGGGCGCCAATGGCCACGTCGTACTTATTGGTGACGTCGGTCATGCCCTTCTCGGCAATCGAGCCGTCGTCTTTGCGCGTCGGCGTCACGCGGCAGTACTCGATAGTCGAGTTCTTAACGTAGCCGGCAAACGCCGCCATATACAGACCCTCACCGCCGAGCGCCTGCACGCCCGAGGTCGTATTGTTGACGGCACGGCCGCCACGGACCTCGCAGTTGTAGAGGATGCAGCCGTCGAGCTCGCCGGCGATGAGACCGCCCTCAAAGCCTGCGTTGGTAATGAGGTTGAGGGCATTGTTGGCGCAGGTCACGTGCAGCGTGCTCTCCATGACCATAACGTTTTCGAAGCGCGTATTGACGGCCTTGCCCACGATAATGCCACCGCGGAAGTCCGCCCACACGTTGGCGTCCTTGACCAGGAAGTTTTTGATGGTGGCACCGTTGGTCTCGGCAAAAAATCCCGTATCGCGCTCGGGGTCAAAAGCGTCTTTATCGTAGTTCAGGCCCTCAACGGTGTGGTTTTGACCATCGAACACGCCCTTAAACGGATGCTCCTTGTTGCCAAACGACAGATGCTTAACGGTGTTTGCAACGATGGCTTTCATGTCGTCGCTGTCGAGCTCAATGTCGTTATCGAGATAAACGTGCCAGCCGGACGTATCGCGCTCGCGCGACAGCGCCACACACGACAAAAAGTCAGCCTCATTTTTGATGTGGAATTCGTTTTTGTTCTCGGGCACGTCCTCGGCATGCACCACCGTTGGCAGCGCCATAACGCAGCAAAGGACAATCGCTGCGACGGCAACCAGCCTGCTAAGCATGCCCCGGTTTATGTTCTTGATCTTCATAGGCTAGTTCGCCTCCGGCCAGCCCACGACGTCAAGTACGTCGAGGGCGGTGTCGCTTGCCTGCTGGTTTTTGGCCTGCACGGCCTGAACATCGATATCGAGCTTGAATGAGCCGCCGCGCGCGGCATCGTGGTAGTCGCCCACAAAGCGCAGCGAGTCCATGAGGCTTTCCGTCATGGCGCCGGGGTCGAGCGTGCCGCCACGCCCGGCCAATCCGCGGTAGTAGTACCACCCATCGCCGCCATCGATCCACGGGGACCCCTCGCCCGCGTTCACATTAAACGCAACGCTGCCCGAAGCATCCGCGCTCGAACCGTCGGGCGCCACCGACGTCATGCGCAGACGCGCGCGAACGTACTCAGGCTGCGTTCCAGCGTTCTCCACGCGCACAATGCGGCTGATATCAGAGCCACTGGCCTTGGTGTCGGGATAGTCCCCGTGCTCGTTGGGCTCAAACGGAATCTCCTCGCCCTGCTCGTTGAGGGTGTATTCGCAGACTCGTACCTTCACGCTGCCAAACGATAGAACGTTGTTCACCGGAACCATATCAACGGTAAAAGCCAGCGTGCCGCACAGGCACGCCAGGGCCAACAGCGCCATCGCGGCAAGCGCCAAGGTGCGTTTCTGATTGTCGGAAAGATTGTTGAGCATTACGTTCGCCAATCGTCGATCAAAGGGGAACCGAGATCCCGGCCCGAATATAGGGGTGGGGGCGGGCCGGGATCTCGGTGGGGGTGGGATTACTTCAGGCTGTTATTCGGGTCGTTAACCCAAGCCTTGGCCTGGTTGATGGCGTTATCGGCAGCGGAGGTGCTACCGTCCTTCTGGTCGGCACCGAAGATGAAGGCAGAAACAACAATCTCAGGCTTAGCCTCGCCCGAAACAACGTCCTCTTTCGTCATTGCGCCGGGAATCATCACCTCGCTAAAGAGCTCGCCGGTGTAGACGTCCGCGGTGGCGCCCTTGGCACCCAGAACCGCGGGGCCACTCGTAGCACCCTTGGCATACATGAACAGACCGCTCACATACTTGCCATCAGCGTTCTTCTTGGTCTCGCCTTCGACCGGCTTCCAATTGGAACCGAGGTCAAAGCACGGAGTCTTGGTGTAGGGCTCGCTATCGTTGACCACAGCGTTCTTTACATAGATGAACACAAAGGCGTCGTCGGAACCCTTCTTAATGCCAACGTTCGGGTTCTTATCCATCGAAGAACCGGGGACCATCTTGTGTTCTTCGTCCTCTTTCCACGCAGTCTCGAACAGGTAAGCATTGCCGCCAGGCTCCGTGCCAGGCTGCTCAGGGTTATCCGGATCAGGCTTCTTCTCGGGAGTCTCAAATTTTCCAATCGTAAACACGTTCTCCAGGGACTGCGTCGCCGTCAGCCATGCATACGTTCCCACGCCGGCAGCCAGTACCAGCAGCAGCAAGGCGGCAACGATGCCGTAGCGTTTTTTCTTCTTGTTTTCCATCGTCCTCTTCCTTTCGAAAATCGACTTCCCCGGCAACGGCCCTTGCCGTTGCCGGCACCTCTCCCCTGCCGCTATGAACGCCGCTCCCTCGCATGCGCGCGGGCATGCTTGCCCGCAGGCTCATCGGGAACCATCCGATCGAGCACAATCGACGCCGCGACCAGCAGCGCCAGAACGGCCACCACAACAAGCAAACCGGGCATCGTCGTGCAATATGCGTTGCCGAAGCCCAGGTAGGGGACACAAAAAGAGACAGTGCCGATCACGCGCGAAAAAGGTGTCTGCTCGGCATCGTGCATGATGCTTCCATCTGCATTTTTGTTTGCGATTCCCTGCGTACTGATCGTCTGCGCCACAGGGTCGACCTCGTACACCTGGTGGGTCACTACGGCGCCGTCCGATCGGTAAAAAGTTGCATTGTCGCCCATGGCAATATCCGTTGGATCAACCTGGTGAACAAACACCATGGAGCCGACGGGAAGCTCGGGTTCCATAGAGCCCGAAAGCACTGCATAGGGCGTGTATCCAAATGCACGAGGGACAAAAGAAACGACGGCAAGAGCCATGACGAGCGCAATCGCCAAGCTACTGAGAAGTGCAATAAATCGTTTGAGTCCGCGCGCCGCCATAATGATTAATTCATCCCCATCGAGGCCTTATTCGACCCATCCAAAGGTCAGCAAGTTTCAACAGGAACCGCAAGGCGAGGTGACGCATAATTTCTTTCGCAAATTGACAACCGCATAGCGGAACACGGCCCGC
>UQMK01000030.1 GCA_900542085.1 uncultured Collinsella sp. | reverse complement strand
CGCCTCTTACACCACATCTCTGCGCGCTACCGGGGGCTCGTTTTTGCTCGTTCACTTCGCGGAAAAGTATTCACCTTCGATTCGTAAGGGCGCTGCGTGAGTCAAAAAAGCGGGCCGTGCCGGGGATTTCCGGCGCGGACCGCTTGGTATCGCGCTTAGATTCGCGAGATTGCGGCGATTGACGGCCTACTTTGCGTCGTAGGCCTCGGCGTCCCACCAGTCGAGCTGGGCGATGTTGTCGCGAATGTGCTGGCAGCTCTTGTGGAAGCCTTCGAGCTCATACTCGGAAAGGTCGAGCGTGTAGACCTCCTCGACGCCCTCGGCGCCGATCACGCACGGCAGGGAGGTGAAGATGCCCTCCTCGCCATACTGGCCGGTCATGAGCGTGGAGGCGGAAAGCACGGCGTGCTCGTTGTGAAGCACAGCGGCGCAGACGCGCGCGGCGGAGTTGGCGACGGCGTACTCGGTGCACTGCTTGCCCTGGTAGGTCACATAGCCGCCCTTGCGTGCAAGCTCCTCGACCTCCATGTG
Source organism: uncultured Collinsella sp. (assembly GCA_900542085.1). Classification (GTDB taxonomy): domain Bacteria; phylum Actinomycetota; class Coriobacteriia; order Coriobacteriales; family Coriobacteriaceae; genus Collinsella. The sequence continues at coordinate 24,293 of UQMK01000030.1, read as the reverse complement.
GTCGAAGGCGTACTTGTCGGGGTTCTCGGCCTGAAGCTCGTTAAGGCTCTTGCCGGCGATAGTCGCGGCCTTAAAGGCTGCAAGCTGGCTAAAGCCGTGCTCGCCGATCATATAGGCGTCGATGGACTTGGGGCTCACGCCGACCTTCTTGGAGATCTCGGTGCGCAGGCGGGCGGAGTCCAGGCCGCAGCCCGAGCCGATGATCTTCTTGGGATCGTAGCCGGTCAGGTGCCACAGCTCGGTGCACACGACGTCGCAGGGGTTGGAGATGCTCACGAAGATGCCGTCAAAGCCGGCGTCGACGATGCGCTTGGCAAAGGTGCGGGCGGCGTCGGTGGTAAAGAACAGCTCACCGTCGCGGTTACCAGCGGCCAGCGCGACCTTGCCGGCGGCGTTGACGATGACGTCGCAGCAGGCCAGCTCCTCGTAGTGGTCGTAGCAGTTGACGATTTTGGTATTGTACGGGACAAACGAAAGGGAGTCGCGCAGGTCCTGGACCTCGGACGTCGCCTTGGCCTCGTTGATATCGCACAGGTACAGCTCATCGGCAATGCCCTGCATGAGCAGGCTGTTGGCGACATGTGCTCCTACGTGGCCCTGGCCGACCACACCGATCTTACGCGTCTGGTACATATATGTATCCTTTCGGCCGAGTTTTTCGCGTCGAACCATTGTAGCTTCCTGCCGCCACTTTGCCAGGCTAAAGCGCCGTAGATTTTTGGGACATGCCTTAATCTCTACTTTTGGAGTGATTTGGGCCGCTGACGGCATCGCTGGGCGATGCGCTCGCGCGGATGGGGCCGGTCGTTGTACCATAGCTACAACTGACTCGTAAGGAGCATCCATGCCCATTCGCATTCCCGACGCCCTCCCTGCCGCCGCGCAGCTCGAGAGCGAGAACATCTTTGTCATGACCGAGTACCGCGCACTGCATCAGGACATCCGTCCGCTGCGCGTGCTCATCCTCAACCTCATGCCCACCAAGATCGCCACCGAGACGCAGATCATGCGCAAGCTCTCCAACACGCCGCTGCAGGTGGAGGTGGACCTGCTGCGCACCAAGACGCACGAGGCCACGCACGTGAGCGCCGGCCATCTGGAGACGTTCTACCGCACGTTCGACGACATCCGCGACATCCACTACGACGGCCTGATCATCACGGGCGCGCCGGTGGAGCAGATGCCGTTCGAGGAGGTCGACTACTGGCCTGAGCTCTGCCAGATCATGGATTGGTCCACCACGCATGTGCACTCTACGCTGCATATTTGTTGGGGCGCGCAGGCGGGGCTCTACCATCATTACGGTATCCAGAAGTACGATCTGCCGGCAAAGGCGAGCGGCGTGTTCGAGCATTATCTGGTGAAGCCGCAAAGCCCGCTGGTCCGCGGCTTCGACGACCGTTTCTATGCCGTGCACTCGCGCAACACCGATGTGCGCCGCGAGGACGTGGAGGCCGAGCCGCAGCTTGAGGTCGTGGCCGTGTCCGACGAGGTGGGCCTGTATATCGTCAAGTCGACCGACAGCCGCCGCTTCTTTGTCTTTGGCCATCCCGAGTACGATACCGACACGCTGCGTTTGGAGTACGAGCGCGACGTGAAGCGCGGGCTTAACCCTCAGGTGCCGGCGCATTACTTCCCGAACGACGACCCCACCGCCGAGCCGCGCAACGTCTGGCGCAGTCAGGCTCAGCTGTTCTACACCAACTGGCTCAACTACTACGTCTACCAGACCACGCCCTACGACCTGGCCCGCGCCGGCGAGGAGCACTAGGCTGCGGCCGTGGTTGTGCTCACGGCATGACGAGCGTGGATTTTCGGACACACGAGCGCGGATTTTCGGACGTTTACAAATCGAGCGTGGATAATCTCCCACTTTTGGCTTGAAACTAGGCTCAAAACGGGAGATTATCCACGCTCATTTTTTATACGTAGATGCCGATGGCTCGGCTAAGAGACGGTGCGTGCAGAGGCAAAGTCGCATTTGGCGTGGTCTTGAATCTCGACGGGTTTTTCTTTCTGATAATCCGATGGACCAAGGCATCAAATTGTGGAGACAGGGACCTTTCGACAACCACCCTACCTGCAGATATAAGTCATCAGCCTAAAACGTCCAAAACCGTCAAGCATTTGGTCAGCGCCTGGACAGCATTTGGTCAGACTTCGCATGAAACCGTCTGGTACGTTTGCGCCGTTCCAAGAGTTGGGAGGCGACATGGGAAGCATGACGGCGAATCAAAGACTTACAAGCCACATTAAAGCATGCGAACAGCAGATGAGCTGCGTGTACGCACGCACGACGGCGGAGGCAAAGCAGATTGAGCGGCGGGTGGCGGCGGGAAGTCTAGAGGCGGTCATGCCGGGGTTGTATGCGCGTCCGGATTATTGGTCCGAGCTCAAGTTTCGGCAGCGTTATCTGCATCGGGTGCGGGCCCTTGCGCAAAAGCATCCCGACTGGACGTTTTGCTCCTATACGGCGGCTGTTATCTATGGCCTTTCGGTTTCGCATGCCAATTTGACGCACATTCATATCGCCGCGGCGCCGGCGCAATCGACGACGCCCGGCTCTCAGGTGATTCGCCATCGTTATGCTCGTCAAACACGGGCAATCCAGATGGATATTGCCGTGACCGATATCGATCAAACGATTACGGATTGCCTGGTCGATGCGTCGTTTGTCGAGGGACTGATCATTGCGGACTCGGTGCTTCATGAGCAGCTGCTGTCGAAGGAGCATCTCGTTGAGACTGTCGACAAGCTTGGCCTGAATCGTCGCGGTGTTGTGACGGCGCGAAGTGTTGCGCGGTGTGCCGATGGCCTATCGGAAAGCGGTGGTGAGTCCAAGGCACGCGCGCTGATGATTGAGCGTGGCTGGCGGGTGCCGGAGCTGCAAGTTGAGCTGTTCGACCCAGTTGAGCCGGGACGGCCGTATCGCGTTGACTACTTGTGGCGTGTGGGCGACCGGCTGATTATCGGGGAGTTCGACGGATTCGTTAAAAGTGAGAAGGCGGCGGAGGAGGGCAAGCTCGCAAAGGCGCAATTTGATGAGCGTCAGCGCGAGTCAAGGCTTTCGCTGCTTGATAACTGCAAGATCGTGCGCTTGTGCTGGGATGATCTAAGGGATCCGACAAAGCTCGATCGCAAGCTCAGGGTCGCCGGCGTGCCGCGTGAGTGCTGAGGCGGTTGCAGGACGTTGAGCCGCACGAGCGCGGAAATCCGGACACATGAGCGTGGAAATCTGGACGCGTATTGGTTGAGCGTGGATAATCTCCCACTTTTGGCTCGTAAGGGGGCTCAAAGTGGGAGATTTTCCACGCTCATCTTGCGGGTGCGATACAGCGGCGATCAGGCGCTGATGATGTGGGGCAGCGGCAGGTCGTGGGCGTCGGTGGGAACGTGGTCGACACGCTGCTCGTCAAAGGCGATGCCGATGATTTGACATGCGGGCGAGAGCGTGGGCAGGTAGCGATCATAGCAGCCGCCGCCGTAGCCCAGGCGCGCGCCGGCGCGGTCGAAGGCTACGAGTGGCACGATGGCCATGTCGAGGGCCTCGGCAGGCACGATAGGGAAGCGGTCGTTGTCGATGTCCACGGCCGCAAAGACCCGCGTGGGGTGGGCGATAAACGGTGCCGCGGACGCATCGTCGGCGGCAACTGCCCGCATGCACATGCGCTGGCCACAAGCTGCGGCATCAATTGCCGAGAACATGCACGGATAGGCCACGCGCCAGCCGCGTTTGGCGGCCGCTGCGGCAAACGCGGCAGGGTCGACTTCGGAACCCATGGCGGCATAGACGGCAACGGTGTGCGGCGCCGCGGCATCCGAGCGATCCAACAGCTCAACAAGCCGCGCGCAGGTAGCGGCGGACTTTGCCGCCCGCACATCCAAATCAAGAGCATCGCGCCGAGCAATCACCGCCCGCCGCAACTCAGCCTTGTCCATCCCAGCCTCCTCTAGCAAACCTACCAAAAAGGGACAGGTTTATTTTGGCAGGTTTTATCTGGGCAAACGCGATATGGGCAGTAAAGCCACCGCAAATATGCCTGTGAACTGCGCCCTTTGTGGTTGTTTGGGCCTATGCGTTAATGCTATAACGCCGCAGCGATTGCTTCAGTCACAAACTTATTGAGTGACTCACCCTTCTTTGCCGCTGCCAGCGCCGCTTGCTTGTGGAGCTCAGAGCCCGTTCTTACGTTGAACGAGCCCTTAAAAGCCCGCTCGGGTTCCTTGCCTTTCTCGGCGCAAAACTCAAGGTAATCGTCGACGGCATCGTGGAAGCATTGCTCCACCTCTTCAGCTGTGGAGCCTTCAAATACGATTGCGTCCCTAATGCCGGTGACCATACCTGTTAGCACATGCTGTTCGGCATCGAACTCGACTGGGGCGAAATAGCCCTTGTATGCCAAAACGTTACTCATGACTACCTCCGACATCTTGCAGAAATCGAACGATGTTTCGAATGGTCCCCGCCGTCAATTCGTCAGATGGATGTGGCGCGTGCATTACGAACATCCTGCCATCTGATGGCCTGTAGAAGCGAATGCGCGATCCGGATGTCTTGCCTTTGTTGTCCATTTCAAAGCCATATGAAGCCATGACTTTTAAAAAATCGGTATACCGATACGTCGAAGGGCAGCTAAGCAGTTGGGCGATGAGTTTATCGGTCCGAGTCATCCCGCCTCACATTCTGCAACTATATCTTAGTTGCAATTTAAGTCCGATGCAAGCACCCCTACTATAGAACATGTGTGCGTATAGAACAAGTGTTCGAACCAACGCAAAGGCACCTGCCCCTTCGTGGGGGTTTTGCTGGTGGGGCGGGTGTCTGCGGCGGTTTGTCTCGATCTGTAACAGTAACTCGGCAAAAATGGGCCTAGCTGTTACAGATTGAGACAAAGGGGCGGCGCCATTCGGAAACGTCTCGATCTGTAACATCTGGAGCCAATATTGCCGCCTAGATGTTACAGATTTAGACAAACTGGTGGGACGGGATGAGCTGCCCCACCCAAGCAGCGGCAAAAGAAAAAAAGGTAGATTTTCAGGCATGTCCCAAAAATCTACCTTTGCTGTGCGTTAGCCCATCAGGTCAACGACGTTAAAGCCGGCGTTGCTCTTGGCGATGACGTCGCGGCCGCCAAAGACGCAGGTGGGCGACTCGGCCGCAATGCGCGTCACGTCGGCGCCGAGCGAGCGAAGCTCACCGGGCGTGGCGGCGAGCATCTGGGCGCGGCGCTCCTCGCGTGCGTGCGGATCGAGCCCGGCCAGGTAGGTCGTGTTGCGGCGCTTGGTGAGCGCGTACGGCTTCACCGGCGCGTCCATGCCGCTCACGCAGCTCACGATAAAGCCCTCAAAGGAGGCCTCGTCGGGCTCAAAGCTGCCGAGCCATTCGCCTGCGCGCGCAACGCGCTCAATCGAGGGGTCGATTGCCGGGTCGCGGTAGGTGTAGAACGCCGTCTGACGCTCGCCTGCCGCGCGGAATCCGCAGCCGTACGCGCCGCCCTTCACGCGGATCTCGTTCCATAGATAGTCGTAGGAGAGCGCGTTGGCGGCAACCGCCCAGGCGCCCGTCACGTCGAGCCCTAAGCGACGCGGGTCGCACGCGCTGGCCGCAAAGCAGATGTCGCTGGGGATGACAAAAGCCTCGTGGCGGTCGCACGGCGTCGGCACCACGAGCGCGTCACGGCCGGCATCGGCGCCGTCGCCAGCGCCCAGCCCCAGATCGTCCGCGGCATTCCAGTACGCGTCAAAGTCCTCGTCGCTGCCGGTAAAGCTCGCCATGCAGCCATCGGCCACAAAGATGCGGCCTGCCAGCTCGGCAAGTTTGGCGCGCAGGTCATCCAGTCGCTCGTCAAAGTGGTCGAGCAGATCGCGCAGGAACAGGTAGAAGTCCACGCCCGAAAGCTGCTCGCGCACCATGGCCGAAGGCGAGCTGTAGCTCATCGCGCGACCGAGTGCCGCCGAGTGACCGTTGTTGATAAAGCCCTGCTCAAGCCCAATGCGAATCTGCGTGAGCACGTCGCGAACGCGGTCGGCGTCGGCATCCGCCAGCAGCGTGCTCGACCACACCTCGCGCGGCAGGCTTGCCAGCGCGTCGATCTTTTCGGACAGGGCGCCGGCGCTCACCAGCAGGTAGGGACGCACGCCGTCCACGTCGGGCTGGGTCATGACCTCGGTCGTAAAGCTCAAAAAGCCCAGCTTGCCGGCGAGCAGGTTGTCGAGCTCCTCGGCCGAGTGCTCGCGCGTGGGCAGCTGCTTGAGCAGGCGGCAGAGCAGCGTCACGTAGGGCAGGTCCTCAAATGCGACGCAGCTCAGGTCGAAGTACTGCATGGCGTAGGCCAGGCGGTTGGTGGGGATGCCGTGGCGCAGGCAGGGGATGGGAGCAGTGGTGTCCACGACCAGCGGCGGCTCGGGGCGCGCCTCGCCAATGTCGGACACGCGCAGGCGCGGCAGCGTGGCCTTGGCCTCGGGCGTGTCTTCTGCCTCCTGCGCGGCACGCAGCGCGGCCGTGCGCTCGACCACATCGGCCAGCTCGGCATCGGTCATGGCATCGCGCTTGGCTGCCAGCTCGGCGGCTTCGGCGCTCTCCGAACCCTCGGCGGCGTCCACCGGCACCAGCTCGACCAGCGCCATGTGGTCGTTCTGCAGCACCAGCTCGCGCAGCAGGTCCTCAAAGTAGCTGCCGTCCAGCTCACCACGCAGCTCCTCGTACACCGGGCCGTACTTGAGCGCCAGCGTCGCGGCGTCGTCATCGTAGAGCCAGGTGCTCAGCGCGTCGCACGCAATGGCCACGCCGTCGGCGATACCGTAGTCGCGCTGGCGCAGGTCGTATTCGTTGCTGCTGATGATGGCTTCCAGGCGCTCGCGCGGAACGCCGTGCTCGCACAGGTCGCGGCAGGCGGCCTGGAACACGCGGCGCAGCTCGCGCGCCACACCGGGCTGCGCATTTTGCAGCATGATGAGCTCGTAGGGCTGCAGGCTCTCGGCCGCGGTATAGCTCACCACGTTGCCGCCCAGGCCGGCGGCCAGAATGGCCTTCTTAACCGGTGCTTCGTTGGAGCCCAGCAGTGCTTCAAACAGGATATCCGCCGCGATCGTGCGTTTGCGGTCGAGCGCGCTGCCCAGCACCAGGCCCAGGCCCACCAGGGCGTTCTCGGGTGTAGTGGCCATCTCGACGCGCTTGTACTCGCAGGTCACGGGTGCCTGCACGCCCAGCGGATTGGGCGCCAGTGTGGACGGGTCCTCGCCGGCGGCGACGGCAGCGTCCATGCGGCAGCTCGCGGCACTCGGCTGCGACAGATAACGCTCGTCCAAAAAGGCCAGGGCGCGGTTCACGTCCAGGTCGCCGTAGAGCGTGATATAGGAGTTGGAAGGGTTGTAGTGGCGCGCGTGCGTGTCCAGGAACTGCTCGTAGGTGAGCGCGGGAATTGCGCGCGGGTCGCCGCCGCTCTCGTGCGCATAGGCGGTATCGGGGTAGAGCGCGGCGTTGACGGCGTCGTCCAGCACGCTCATGGGGTCGGACAGCGCGCCCTTCATCTCGTTGAACACCACGCCGTTATAGCGCAGTGTGCCCTCGCGCAGGCTCGCGGAGCTGCTGTCGCCCTCGCCCTCGGCGCCCTCCGGCAGGTCCAACTCGTAGTGCCAGCCCTCCTGCTCAAAAATGGTGGGCTTGGTATAGATGGCCGGGTTGAACACCGCGTCCAGGTACACGTCCATCAGGTTGTACAGGTCCTGCTCGTTGGTGGTGGCAACGGGGTAGATGGTCTTGTCGGGGTAGGTCATGGCGTTGAGGAACGTCTGCATGGAGCTCTTGATCAGGTCGACAAACGGCTCCTTGACGGGAAACTTGGCCGATCCGCACAGCACCGAGTGCTCAAGGATATGGAACACGCCGGTGGAATCGGCCGGCGGCGTCTTAAAGCCAATGGCAAAGGCCTTGTTCTCGTCGTCGCACGCCAGGTACAGCAGGCGAGCGCCCGAGGCGGTGTGGCGCAGCACGTAGGCGTCCGAGTCGAGCTCGGGCACGGTCTCGCAGCGCTCGACGGCAAAGCCGTGGCGGGTAGTGCCGGGCACTAGCAGTGCGGCGGCAGCGGCGCGCGGGTCGGTTGAGGTGGTGGGCATATGCAGTCTCCTTTGACGCCCCAGCGGGGGCGAATCGAGTCGAATCCTCGAGAGTATACCCATATGGGGCCGCGGCTCTGCGGCGAACTGGCGGTTATGCCGATGGGAAGTCGATGCGTCCTGGCCGCCTGTCGAACGAGAGTGGAAAATCGGACGGACGAGAGTGGATATTTGGACGCAAATTGAATGAGAGTGGATTTTCGGACGGAATCAGCCTCAAAACGCCCAAAAACCGTCCAAAAACCCACGCTCATTTCCGGACCGTCCAAAAATCCACGCTCGTCGTGCCCGCTGTGCCCGCTGCAGAGCCAAGGTGCGCTAGACCCTCACATCCGCGCCATTTCACGCACCGCACATCGAAACCTGAGGCAAAGCAGTTACAATAGCCCAATGTGCATCGCGCACGACGATGATATCGGCGCCCGCGACTGGGGGAGAATACATGGCAGAGCAACAGATAACGCCGGGGACTAAGCTTCAGGTGGCATTCGATGTGCCCATGGGCCAAAAAACCGACTTCAACATGCTCGCCACGTACAAAGAGAACCTGGACGAGGCGTACTTTCTTATGAGCGCGCCCATGCTCGCCGGCAAGCCGCTCATCATGGACGAAAACCAAAAGCTGCTGCTGCAATACAAAGTGGGCGAGGAAACGTTCGTGCTCGCCGGCTACCCCGAGGCAGTCGAGAAAAAGGGCATCCGCACCTACTGGAAAATGCGCAAAGTCGCCGAGCAGCGCACCTTCGTTAAGCGCCGCGACGAGCGTTTTAAGGTCGCCATGCGCCTGAACTACCAGCGCGACAACGCGCCGACCCCCGAGCCCGAGGACGCCATGACCATCGACGTCTCGGCCGGCGGTCTGGCTATCTACCTCAACGATTACCCCGACGTGGGCGAGGCCCTGGCCGTGCAAATGCCCACGATCCGTCTGCAGGGCGAGCGCCACGAACTGCCCGAGCAGCTGGGCATCGTGTGCTGGGTGCGCCGCGCGCCCAAGGGCAGCCTGTACCGCAACGTTTGCGGCCTGCAGTTCCGCTACGCCGACGACATGGATCGCGAGCTCGTCAAAGAATACGTCGGCTACATCCGCACCAAATATAAGATCTGATCGCCATGGCTCTGTTCAAGCGTAACGACAACAAAGATCAAGCTGCCGAGGATTTGGCTGAGGATTTGGACGAGGACACGTCGCAGAACGCGCCCGGCACCAATGCCGAGGACGCGCCCGGAGAGGACTTCACACCCGAGCAAGCTCCCACCTCCCGCAAGCGCTTCGGCAAGCCCAAGCCCAAGCGCAACCTGCGCGGCGTGGTGCGCATCGAGGAGCTGGAGCAGGCGCTCGCCGACCAGGACCTCGACGATATCGACCCCGACGCGGTCGTATCCATGTACATGCCCAAGCGCCGCATGGAGCGCATCGGCGCGGCGCTGCTGCGCATGGACAAGCTGCAAAAGGCCCTCGTGGTGCTGGCGCTTGCCTTTGGCGTGCTGTTCGCCCTGTCGTTTATGCAGGAAAACATGGGTAACTTCACCATCAACCTCAACCGCCTGGAGCTGTTCCGCCGCGGCGTGGCCATTGCCGACAACGGTGATTTTAACAACGCCACCGCGCGCCTGGCCGCCGACGCCTTGGATAACGGCACCAATATCGCTGCCGAGGACCTGCCCGACAACCTGGACGATATCGACGGTAGCCACAACGGCAAGAATTACGTGGCGTACACCTTTTATATCCGCAACGCCGGCAAGACCGATCTGGGCTACAGCGCCAAGCTCAAGGTGGTCAGCGCCAGCAAGGGCGTGGAGAAGGCGGCGCGCGTGAGGCTGTATCGCAACGGCGAGCCCACCACCTACGCGGCTGCCGCGACCGACGGCAACCCCGAGCCCAACACCGAGCCGTTTGCGTCTAAAGATGTAGTGACGACCATCAGTCACAAGAACTTCCGCGTGGGCGATGTGGACAAGTACACCGTGGTCATTTGGCTGGACGGTGACGATCCGGAGTGCGTGGACAAGATCATTGGCGGCGCGGTGGAGTTCGGTTTTGACTTTGATTCGTCCGAGACCGACGATTCGAGCCTGTTCGTTAAGTTCGTGCAGGATATTGCCGACACCCTGACCGGCAACGACCCCATTAGCGCGAGCGGCAACGAGGCGCCCGATTACTACAAGGAACACAACGTGACCTGGAGTAACCGTCGCAACCAAAAGAACTCGCCCGCAGGGGATGGGGACAAGTAGAACGAACAAGCGCCGGGCCGGGATTGATTTTCCGGCCCGGCGCTTTTGGTGACGGCTTATGCCGAGGTTTTGCCGTCGGAGGCGGTGGCGTTGCCAGCGGCGTCGTCCAGCAAGAACAGCCGCAGCGCGAGCTTGATCGCGTAGCCCGGCTTGACCTGCGCCGCGTCTCCCATACGTTCGTCCAGGTCGCCGCAGTAGGCGTAGAGGTCGCGGATGAGGTCCGCGCCCGAGAGCGTGAACATGTAGCCCTCGTCCGAAAGCGCGTTGGGTGCTGCGGGCAGCCCCGCAGCCGCACAAAAGCTTGCGAGGTCGGGGCTCATGACGGCCTTGTAGTCGATCGCGGTGCCACGGTCCTGAGCGGCCTGCTCCTGCTTGCGGGTGTACGACAATGCCGCCGCCAGTACAAAGCTGGGCGTGGGCGCATTGACGTCGTCGGTGGTGGCGACGAGCTTACCGGCCGCTTGCGTGACCAGCCAGGCGACTTCGCGCTGGCAACGAACGGCTTTGCGCGTCACCGGTTTGATGGATCCGGTGGAAACGCTTCCCTTGGGTTGATTGGCTAAAGCCATGGGGCCCTCCCAACAAATAGCCCGTTTAGCAGGCAAAAATGACACGTGCTACACCAGTATAGCGAGTGGGGAAGGGCTAGGGCGAAGCGCGGCGGAGGGCGTATACATGCGTTGGCGTGGCGCTGCGGTTGCAAGGCTTAAGAGGGACTTACGGCTTTGCGGGAGAGAGATCAAATAAGGTAAACGATGTTCACATAGCACCACATATAGCCCGAGGTAGACCTATGAATCTGCCGGAATGTAAGCTGCCGAAAACTCATAAGGAAATCGTAAGAATTATGGTATTCTCAATTCCATGCCTAAAGGATGGGCAAGCAACATCCAACACGAAAGCGCGGGCTCCCCTTCCGGGCTTCTCGAGGGTCATCTGGGATGAATGGGGAAAGAAAGGGGTCCGCATGGATACCAAGGCATTAAAAAAGCAGATGGGCGCCGCCATCGCCATGGTCCTCGTGGCAGCCGTAGCCCTCGGCTCCGCCACCTTCGCATGGTTTGTGACGAACAACAAGGTTGACGCCACCACGAGCACGATTTCCGCTCAGTCGAACGCGGCGTTTATGTATATCCATAATAAGGACAACAACAACACCGACCTGACTTCTGATACTGCCGATGTCACGGATAATAAAGTTCTCTATCCCGCAACTTGGGCCGCTCACTTTGACGCCAACAAGGTTGCGAGTGCGGGCGCGGGTGTCTATCAGTTCGAGTCCGCTACCGCCTTGTCTCCTACCGCCTCAACTATTGATGAGACGAAGCGTTACGCTATTGGAGATCCTGACTCGGCTGAAGTGCTCGATAAGTATGCGGTCAAGAACACTTTTAAAGTCGGCACGAAGGGCACGAAGCTGACCAATCTTGTCGTTGATCCCACTGAGAATGGCATTTCGCTCGTTAGCGGGGATAATAGCAACGTTAACTTTGACAATGCGCTTCGTATTCTTGTGAAGTGCGGTGACAATTGGGTCCTGTGCGATAAAAGCAAAGTAATTAAGAGCTCTACGGGCGATACTAATCTGCTTGCGACCGAGGTTACTCCTGAGAAGGAAGTCGAAGTTGACGTCTACGTGTTCTATGACGGCGACGACTCCGCCATCTACACCAATAATCTGGGCAACCTTAAGGATGCTTCCAAGAAGATCAAGGTCACTTTTACTGCTACTGCTGACAACAAGTAGCGCTGCGATTGAGTAGGCGGGGGAGAGGTGTCCCCCGCCTTTTTCTTTAGAGAGGAGGATTTCCGTTGAGCGTTAAGCAGATGAAAAAACAGCTTGCGATCGCAGCCTTGTCTGTCGTTATGGCGGCGGTTGCACTTGGTTCCGCGACGTACGCTTGGTTCGTCTCCAACACGAAAGTTGATGGAACCACGAGCACCGTTAGCGCCCAGGCAAACGGAATGGTCCTCCAGATTGCGCCCGGCAAAGATGCCATTCATGACGGTAGCGATCACCAAACGACCGCCGCAAGCACTGGCCATGAGATCAGTCCGTCTTCCACGGACGATGCCCATAGCTGGTTTGTACCAAAATCATGGAATGGTACAGATGTGAGTGGTTACCAGAAGGCAACGATTTCTAAGCAGCTTGAGGGTTCCTATACGCTCAAGGGAGATACCGAGACTTATTACGCCTATACGATGGCGGAATATACGCTCTACACGATTAACCAGACTGGCGAGGCTGACGTCTATCTCGACAACAGCGGCTCTAACGGTCCCGTTGCCGTGACAGCGTCGGAAGGCGCTTCGAAAGAATGGTTTAACAAAATCAAAGGCAGCCTTCGCGTGGGCCTGTTGATCGACGATAAACTTAAAGTCGTCTATGCTCCCGTTCTCCCGACTGGTAAGGGAAATGATGTCTCCGCTACTGAAGGCTGGAGCTGCGTGAATCCCGACAGCCTTTCCGTGACCATGGCACCGTCCTACGCTCATGTATACGGTGGCAATATGGTTGATCAGAACAACAAAAACTGGGGAGCAACCGGAAACGGCGACTCCTACGTAAAGCCGACAGGCGATGCTCAAATGCTCGCCCACGTTGGTTACAACGGGACGAACTTCAAGGTTGTCATTTGGATGGAGGGCACCGACAATGATTGCCAAAACATGTCTGGCCTCGATGTTGGCGAAGGCAGCCCGACCTTCGACGTCACCGTCAGCTTGGTTGGCATCGTAGCTGATTCAAAGTAGTGTAAACGCTGCTAGCAACTTTGATAAAAGACGAGGGCCAGTTCAGGTTTGAACTGGCCCTCGTCTTGTTTATATCAATATTGGTTCGGCTATAGCCCGTACACCGCAACCATGGCCTCGCCAATGCGGTGGGGTACGCCGGTGACATGACCAGGCAGTCGTTCTGGTTCAATAAGGGCTATCTGGAGCACATTCTGGGGCTGTAGCCTTCGAGTCGGCAATTCAGCTACCTGCGCATACTCGATTTACGAGGATATTCACACTCGATTTTCGAGGAAATTGGGACTCGATTTTCGAGTTTTGCCCTACAGGTAGATCCCCTCAAACAGGCTCTTGTGGAACTGGGTGTGGTGGTCGCGTGCCCAGGTGAAGAGCGCCTGGTCAAAGTTGCCTTGGCTAGCGGGGATGCCATAGACGCCGGCGACTTCCACGCGCACGAACTCCAGTGCGGGCAGCTTGTTGATGGTCGTGAGCGCAAACGGCGACGTGGACTCCTCGAACAGGTAATGGCTGCCTTGCAGCGCGCCGCAGCCGGTGCAGGTGCTGGCGAGCGATACGGTCTTGTTGGTGCGCGAAGTGACGGGCTTGTAGCCGCAGCGCTCGCGCAGGTAGTCGCGGATTTCGGCCGGTACGCAGCCCAGCGCGGGGACGATGGCCACGGCGTTGGCGCGGGCGGTGTCGATCACGATGTGGCCCGCGTCGTCCATGGTGGGCGCAGCGCTGGGCGCAGCCTTGCTGTCCGAGTCCTCGGCCACCCGATACGGAATGCCAAAGGCCGCGACCGTTGTCTGCTGGTGGCACTTCCAACATTCGCGCTTGCCCAGCACCAGGTAGATGTAGGGCGCGCTGGGGTCGGAGCGATCTACGCCGGGCAGCCACGCGGCAAAGGGCTCGGGGTTGACGCCATCGGGCACGTACCAGATCTTCTTGGCCCGGTCCCACTTGGCGCCCAGGGCCTTGGCTTCGTCTTTGTGCGAAAAGGGAACATCGAGCTCGGTGCGCATGGCGGCTCCTTTGTGTGGCTTGCGGTGCATGTTCTCCAAGGATACCCCAGCGGCGGGTGCTCGATACACGCGGCTGGGGTCGGCGGTGTTTGAGCTGGTGGCCGGTGGCGTCTGCTGTCTTAACGAGGCGATTGCGGCGTGGCGTGCGGTCGCTGGGTGGATGCTTCGGCCGTTCAAGAGGTCGCGGGATGTTTTGGCGGGGGCGTGTTGTCAAGCAAATGGGCAAGTGCATGGTCGGCTTTTGGTCAGTTGAGCGGCAACCTTGCCAAAAGCTTGACGGATTTGCAACTAGACGTCGACGAATGAGCACTTTGGACGCGCCGCGGCAAAAAACCGCCGATCGTTTGCCGAAAACTTAGCAGGACCGCCAATGGCCGCCGACGTGCGTGCTATCTTCGCGCCATGGGGTACTTTATCGTTTCACATAACGCTGCGTTGGCGCTTTTGGCGCACATGCCGAACCCGCGCTTTGGGGATTCGGAACCAGAGGTCGTGTCGATTGCAGACGCCTGCGCGCTCTCGGATCAAGAAGCGCAGGAGGTTATCGATCGCTATGACCTGGGGGTCGAAACGCTGGAATTGCTGGTGCCGTCGCGCGCCGACCGTCGGCGGAGCAAGCACGTCGCGACGCATCTATGCACCAACGAGCTCCCGGCGGGTTCGTTTATCTCGCTGGGCCACTGGATGGGCGACCTGGATGCGTACGTGTGCTCTCCCGAGCTGGCGTTTTTGCAGGCCGCGCACGATAGCGATGCGGCGGCGGCCATCTATGCCGGCTATGCCATGACATCGGACTACCGGCTGGATAACCTTGCTCCCGGCGGGGTGACCAGCAGGGATGCGGGCATGCGCGATGGCAGGCTCACGACCAAGGAGCTCATCGCGGCGTATATCGAGAAGTCCCCCAAGGTGAGAGATCTTGCGAAGGCAAAGGCGCTTCTTGCATATGTGATCGAGGGGTCGCGCTCTCCGAGGGAGTCGGGGCTGTGCATGTTTATGTCGCTGCCTGCGCGCTATGGCGGGTATGCATTGGGCAAGGCCGAGCTCAACAAGAAGGTCTTCATCCGCGATGGATACAACGATGGGCGCAATCGCAGGCTTCGCGTGTTGGAACGCACGCCCGACATAACGCTTACGGCTAAAGTCGAGGTGGGTATGGATAAAGTAAAGGCCGGGCTGCTGCCCGAAGTGCTGACCGCGCTGATTGATTACGACAGCGATGCCATTCACGACGGAAGCGAGAAGATCCACAAGGATGCCGAGCGCCGCAACGAGTTACAGCTGCTGAGCGGCGTGGCATACTTTACCGTGACGACTGACCAGGCAAATGACTACGACAAGCTCGTCCGGCTGTGCGAACGCATCCGGCGGAAGCTGCATCGGAATAAGCGACCCATTTTTAACAAGCCCATGAGCGAGGAACAGCGATATTTTGCCCTCAAGCGCGTCGAAACGAAGCGTTTTAAGCTTTGGCAAACGGTTATCGAGGCGCGTCAACATTGGTAGGGGCGGTTGCTAGGGGTGGGGCCAGGGGCCTTATTTTCAGGTCTAATACTTTTCCCGAGAAGTGAACGAGTCAAAACGGACCCCCGAAACATCGACACTTTTGGTGGCTTATTTCCTGCGGTTTTGTCATTGGAATCCTGCGGTTTTTGCTTCGAAAAGCGTGGATGCTTCGGGGTCCAAATAAGCTCGTTCACTTCTCGGGAAAAGTATTAGACCTGACTATAGGAAGGTTGTCCGGACGTGGCATCGAGGCCCATTCGGGCCCGGGCGAGGCGGTCGCCAAGACTGTTTGGGTGACTGTGGGCTTGGTTGGGTTCGCTGTCAGCGGTATCGAGGCGGCTTGAGGCTCGGTTGGGATGGTTGCCAGAGGTGTGGGGGCGGCATCGGCCTCGTCTGGGATGGTTATTGGAGCTGTCGAAGCGGCTTTGGGTGCTGCGGCGCCCTTTTGGCTTGGCGGCGTAAAACAAAACAGCTCAGAGGCTTCGCCTCTGAGCTGCGAACATTTGGTGGGCGTTAGAAGATTTGAACTTCTGACCTCTTCCGTGTCAGGGAAGCGCTCTCCCCCTGAGCTAAACGCCCGATCAAGGGTGCGCGAGTGCGCAGGGAATAATATAACGGAGCTCCCGCCCAGTGGCAAGAACTATTTTTTAAAAAGCGGCGATTTGCGACCCTATCCGCCCCGATGTAGCGCGAACAGCACGCGGAAAGTCGCGTTTGTACCCCCGACGAACAGCACATTCGCGTAGAATAACTCCATTATGGGCAAATGGTGTCCAGGCAGTTTACAACACGGCATCTGGGGGAGGGGCATGTCGGACGCGCGTTCGCTGCAAAAACAGTTCAATCGCATGCTCGCCACGTTGCTGGTGGCCCTTGCTGCTGCCGGAGCCGTAACGTATGCCTGGTACATCTACAATGCCAACCGCCATATCACCGACGTCAAGATGGCCGCGGGCACGGGCGTCACCTTCCTTATCTCCAACGAGTACGACGGCGAATACAAGACCAACGCCGGCCTGAGCTTTGCAGGTCTGCTCGATCCCGTCTCGACCGACAACGTGCTCAACGGCTTCCAAAAGGTAACGGGCTTTACCGGCGGAACCACGCAGGATTCGCTGTTTGCCAGCATGTTTGGCGCGGCCGAGCATTCCGACTATTACAAGACCTCCCTGTACCTGGCCACCAACTCGGCCGCAACTGACGTGTACCTGTCGGGCATCGACTTTACCGAGCAAGATCCGGCAAACCCCATCTCCACCGCCCTGCGCGTTGGGCTGGTCGCCTATGCTCCAGGGCAGGGCGATACCGTTACGGGCCAGTACGTCTTTGAGGTCTCGGGCGAGCACAATCCCCAGGCGCGCTACAACACGCTTGACGGCAAGGATGCCGGCGAGAACGAGCAGAACCACCTGGTGCTCGACAGCAACCGCTCCGACGGCGCCACGGTTCATTTTGACCAGCTGACCAGCGCAAACTTCTGCGACTACAACGAAGACACCGGCATCGTGGGCCTCAAGGAGGCCACGACCAAGATCTGCAGCCTGCCAGCCGCTGCCAAGGGCGCCGACCGTAGCACGCCCGTGCGCGTGGATGTGTACGTGTGGCTGGAAGGCTGCGACCCCGACTGCACCAACAATCTGGCCGCCACCAGCCTGCAATCGCTGGCACTGCGCTTTGCCGGCAAGCGTTCGTAAGGGGGCCAGGGATGAGTGCATCGAACATCAAAGATGTCCTAGGTTCGCGCCGTCGCATGGTTGCCGCGGCCGCATGGATGTTGGTGCTGGTAGCTGCCCTGAGCGCCGCCACCTACGCCTGGTTTAGCAACTCGCGCTACACCAACGTGACGCCCGTGGCGCATACGGTAAGCGACGAGGGCTCCGACCTGCAGATTGGTCTTTCGGCCAACGGACCCTGGGACACGACGGCCGCGCTTGTCGCGGCCGACAAGACGCTCTATCCCATCTCGACGTCAGACCTTTCCCGCTTTTGGCGCGGCACGTTCCAAAACGCCGCGGGCATCACGACCGACTACGCCGACTGCACCGCGCGGCTGGACGGCTATGCTCTTTCGGGGACGCTGTACCTTAAGGGCGGCGACAGCGCGCTCAACGTGTACCTGTATCCGGGCCAGATGAGCGTGACGAGCGACCCGCAGCTGCTGGCCGCGCTGCGCCTGGGTCTGGTAATTACGACCCAGTCGGGTACGCAAACGCATATCTTTACCTGCGACGACCTGGGCAGCACCGCGGGTGCCACCAGCAGGCGCACCACCGCGCAAGACGGCGTGGTTGTGGCAGCGGGCGCCTCGGGCTGGACCTACACCGCCGACCCTGCGCGCTCCATAAGCGCCTACAGCATGGACGGCACCGGCGACACGCCCACGGCGTGCGCGGGTGCTACGCCCATCTGCATGCTGGCCGCCAACGAGGTGGCAAGCGTTCGCTACGTTGTGTACATGGAAGGCTGCGACGCCAATTGCATCGACGAGGCCCAGGCCCGCGATGTGGTGTTGCAGCTTGCCTTTGCCGCGGCCAAGGCATAAGGGGGCGAGCAATATGGAAGATCAGAGGCACATGCCAGCAGATAGCCGCGAGGCCAAAACCCAGAGTGAGAGCCCCGCGGCCCCCTCCAGCGCAGCTGCCGAGTGTTCACACCTCGAGGGCGTCGTCACCCGCCGCCACGCCCGCCGCGCGCGTGCCTACATCGCGCTCGTTATGGTGGCGCTCGCCGCCACTTTGGGCGTCGCGACCTACGCCTGGTTTACCAACAACATGAAGGTCAACACCAACTCGGTGAGCGTGCACAGCGACACGTCCAAGCTGGTGCTGGAGCTGGGTGACGCCGACCGCGGCAGCTGGTCGCAGCAGGGCGACGTTTCCCTAATTTCCACCGCGAGCGGCGCCGTGACGCTCTACCCGGTCTCGACCTTTGACCTCAACGGCTTTGCTGCCTGTGCGCAAAACAACTCTGCCGGCGATGCCACAGTGTTTGAGCAGGCAAAAGACAACGGCTCCGCCTTCTACCACGGCTGGATTGACCTGCGCCCCACCATTACCGGAACGGGCGCCAGCAAAGTAAGGGGCAAGGTCAACCTGTATCTGGCCGAATCGCTGGTCCCGCAGGGCGCCGATGCCGAGCTGCTGCGCGCAGCCCGTGTGGGCATTAAGGTCTCGAGCGGCAACCAGGTGCTCGCCACCAACATCTTTGAGCTCGACAGTTCCGACAGCGGCCATCGCGGCGAGCATCCCACGACCGCCCCGGCTGGCCTTGCCGGCTACGCCGATGGCATGCTGCTGGGCTGGCAAAACGGCCAGCCCGCTTGCGGTACCAACGTGACGCAGGACCCGGCCGCCTTTACGCTGGACACGAGCGAGACGGCCACGCGCCCGCAAAACTCGCTCGCCACGCTGGGGCTTGGCCAGACCTATCGTCTGGATATCTATTACTACATCGAGGGCACCGACCCCGATAGCGCCGACTATCTCTATCAAGATCCGGGCACCTTGCACCTGGCGCTCTTTGCGACCTTGGACGGTGAGTAGCCATGACGCATAAGCAACCCGCCGCCAGCTGCACGCCCGCCACCCGCCAGCCCAGCGCCGCCGCGCCCACCGACACCGACCTTCGCCGCAAGCTCACCACCACCGTGGTGCTGGTCCTGTTTGCCCTGGTGGCGATAGCCATGGCAACGTTTGCCTGGTTCTCCATCGCCGATAGCGCCAAGACCCGCATGCTCATGATCGACGCCAACGCCGACGGTTCGCTGCGCTTTGACCTGGACGAGCACGCTACGTTCGACGAATACGTGCACGGCCTGGGCTTTGACCAGATCTCGGCGCGCATCGCCAGCGAAAAGGGCGTAGACATCGATGCGTCCAAGCTCAAGCCCGTAACCACGAGCGACTACCAGACCTTCACTTTCGAGGACGGTTCCACCGCCGATCCCGCCACCGGTGCCTACCTGGAGTTCACGCTGCACTTTATGAGCAGCACGGACCTGCGCGTTCGCCTGACCGGGCAGGATGGCGACGGTGGCGTGTCCGGCACGCGGTTTAGCTCCGACACGCAGGGCATGGCCAGCGCCATGCGCATGAGCTTTGCCGCCGACGGCCACACTTGGGTCTACAACCCCAACGGGGGCGGGGGCTCGTCCGGCGCGGCCACCGTCTTTGGGCTCGACTCGGGTGCTGCCACCGCGGCCAGTGATATGTTCGACCTGATAAAAGATACGGATAAGCCGGTAACCGTTCGCATATGGCTCGAGGGAACGGACCCAAATTGCACTAATATGCTAAAGGGAGCTAACTATTCAGTATCGATGCGCTTTGAGGGCATCGAGGAACAGTAGATATGCACGGCGGCCACCGGGCCGCGCACGACCTAGACAGACACGGTAGTAAGGGACATCATGCAATCTGTTAAAAAAGCCGCATCCATCGCACTGAGCGTCGTCATGTGGATCATCATCCTGGTGGCGGCCCTGTATGCGTTTACCACGCTCGCCACGCGCGAGGACGGCAGCGTCTCTGACATCGCCGGCTTCACCCCGCTCGCCGTGCAGTCCGACTCCATGGCGCCCACGTTTAACAAGGGCGACCTTATCTTCATCAAAAAGTGCGACACCTCCAAGCTCGAGGTGGGCGACATCGTGACGTTCCACACCATCATCGACAACGAGTACGCGCTCAACACGCACCGCATCGCCGCGATCGACGAGGTCAACGGCATGCGCAGCTTTACCACCAAGGGCGATAACAACGACGTGGCCGATACGCACATCATCAGCGATGGCGACATCGTTGGTAAGTACCTGTTCGCGTTGCCGCAGATGGGCAAGGTCATGGACTTCCTGTCCAGCTCCATGGGCTTCCTCATTGTGATCGTGCTGCCCATGCTGCTGTTCTTTATCTACCAGGTGTATCACCTCATCGTGGTGGGCATGAACCTCAAGCGCGCTATGGCCGAGGAGGACCGCCTGGCCGCCGCGGCCGCCATCGTGGACGCCGAGGGCAAGGGCGCTGCCGCCGTTACGGCCGATAACGCCGCCGAGCAGCTCGCCCAGGCCGAGGCCAAGCTCGAGGAAGCCCGTCGTCTGAAGGCCGAGGCCGAGGCGGCGATGAACGCGTCCAAGCAGGAGGGTACCGACAGTGAGTGAGTTTCTGGGATTTGCCTGGGAGCTGCTGGCAAAGGTCGTCTACAACGTCGTTGCCGTCGTGAGCTCTATCCTTAACCTGCTGGTGTTTGGCTGGGTTGAGTACTTCAACATCTTTATGACCTACTTCACCACGTTTGACCTGGTGGGCAAAATTGGCGCGGTCATTCTGTTTGCCATGCTCATCGCGGTCCCCGTGCTGATCGTGGCCATTCTGGTCCACCGCTACCGCATCAACCGCCGCCTGCATCGCGACGACACGTCCAACAAGGCGCTCTATCGCGAGATCGGCCGCCTGAACAAGCAGGTGCTCGACATCATGGACGAGAAGAACAAGCTGCTGGCGCTCAAGGTCAATGCCATGGGCGGCACCAAGCAGATTCCGTACGTGGGCGCCTCGGCCCTGGCCGACGACCACCTGCCCACGGTGGGCAACGTGGTGGGCGCCGCCGCGGGTGCGCCTGCGGGCGAGGGCGCCACGGCTGCCGTGGTGTCGGGCAACGCGTCGCTCGCGCTCGATGGCGAGGGCGTCAAGGATGCCGCGGCCGCAATGGCCAAGGCCACCGTCGAGGCCAAGACCCTTGCCGAGGAAAAGGAAATCGCCCAGGCCAACCGCTTCCCCAAGCTGTCCCTTGTGGACCTTAAGTACCGCGACTGGGAATCGCCGGCCTACGACGATGCCATCTCGCTGGAGGACTTTGTCGACAGCTTCCGCGCGTTCGCCTGCAGCCAGATGAAGCTCTACTACACGCCCGAGGTCATCCGCCGCTTTGTGGCCGGCATGGCCGCCTCCAAGCTACTGATCCTGGAGGGTATCTCGGGTACCGGTAAGACCTCGCTGCCCTACAGCTTTAGCCGCTACCTGGACAACCCTGCGACCATCGTGTCGGTGCAGCCGAGTTTTCGCGATCGCACCGAGGTGCTGGGCTACTTCAACGAGTTTTCCAAGCGCTTTAACGAGACCGAGTTCCTCCGCGCCGTGTACGAGGCGGGCCTTCGCCAGGACCCGTCTATGATCGTGCTCGACGAGATGAACCTCGCCCGCGTGGAGTACTACTTTGCCGAGATCCTGTCGGTGCTCGAGATGCCCAGCCACGACGAGTGGGTGCTCGATCTGGTCCCCACCCAGTGGGCGGCCGACCCCAAGGGCCTGCACGACGGCAAGCTCACCATTCCCGACAGCCTGTGGTTTATCGGCACGGCCAACAACGACGACTCCACCTTTACCATCACGGACAAGGTGTACGACCGTGCGATCCCTATCGAGCTCAACGAGCGCGCCGACGCGTTTGAATGCGAGCCGCACGAGCGCGTGCACGTGACGGCCGAGCATCTGCAGTATCTGTTCCAGAAGGCAAAGGTCGAGTACGTGATCGACGAGGAGCTGCTCCAGAAGATGCACAAGCTGGACCAGTACCTGCAGACCCGCTTTAAGCTGGCCTTTGGTAACCGTATCATCAAGCAGATGTACGACTTTATCCCCGTGTACGTGGCGTGCGGCGGCACCGAGCTGGGCGGCATGGACTACATCATCGCCCGCAAGGTGCTCAAGAAGTTTGAGTCCATGAACGTGAGCTTTGTGCGCGACGAGATGAAGGGCCTGATCGAGTACATCGAGAAGACCTTTGGCGAGGGCGGCTTGCCCGATTCCGTCATGTATCTGCAGCGGATCCAGAACTTCTACTAATGCCGTAAGCGCGGGGCGTGGGACAAGATAATCAGTAGCGTTTGCCCAGTGTGGTGTCGCCGCGCCCCTTCCCGATCGATCCAACCTATGGAGTAACCCATGTCCGAGACCATTCAGGACCTCTATACCAGCTTCTCCGAGCAGATGGAGCCCATCCAGGAGGACAGCCGCTACTTCCGCTATCTGTTTGAGATGGCGCAGGCCTCGGGCACCACGATCGAGCAGCAGCGCGAGGAGCTCGTCAAGGTGGTGGACGAGGAGTGGATCAGCATGATCGAGGACTCGCTCGACGCCATCAACACCATCATCGAAAATCCGCGCCGCTTTATCACCACCGAGGAAGAGGTGGTGCCGGTCTCGCTCGCCAAAAAGATCAGCGCCGATAGCGTTCGCCATCTGAGCCAGAACACGCAGTTCCTAGCGCCGAGCGACGATGGTGACGTCCACCCCACGCGCATCCTCAACGTCAGTACCGTCGAGACGTACGACCTGTACGAGAACCGCTTTATCTACCACCTGATTCAGCGCCTGCTGACGTTTGTGGACAAGCGTACCGACGTGATCTTTTGGTCGACGGGCAACGAGATCCGCAACCGATTTAAGATGCACAGCAAGATCGACGACGCGTACGAAGAGATCGAGTACAACGTCGAGATGACGGTCAAGAACCGCCAGAGCTTTGCCGAGAACGATGCCGACAACATGGACGTCTTTATGCGCATCGACCGCGTGCGCCGTCTGGTCATGGCGCTGCGTGGCGCGTCGTTCTGCCAGATCATGAACGGCTGCAGCGCGGTCCGCAGCCCCATCCAGCGAACCAACCTCATCATGAAGGATCCCAACTACCGCAAGTGCTACCAGCTGTGGCAGTTTATGGAGCGCTACGACAAGGTGGGCTACAACATCGATGTGCAGCAGCAGGCGCTGGCGTTCGATGACGAGTACATGGTGCAGATGTACACCAACCTCATCAACAACTACACCGTCTTTAAGAGCCTGACCGACGACGAGCGCAATCTGCAGGAGCTCGAGAGCGTGCATCCCGAGCCGGTGGCGCCCAAGTTTATTAAGGAGATTAAGGAGGTGCAGGTCGATAGCCCCGACCTGCCCGACGTTGAGGTCCGTCGCGTGTTTGTGGAGGAGGTCACTCAGGCCCAGCTCGACGCCGAGCAGGCGCTGGCCGAGGCTCGCGAGCAGATTGAGGAGCTGCAGGGGCAGGTCAAGTCTTGGAAGGTTCAGGCCCATGCACTGACCGACGAGCGTGACGACCTGGCCGACGAGCTGGACGAGGCTAAGACGCGTGAGCTGGCATTGACGCAGCGCGCGCAGATTGCCGAGGCCGATGTAGAGGAGCTGCGCGCCTCGCTGGAGGATGTCGAGGCCGGCAAGAAGGCTGCCGAGGATGCTGCGGCAGAGGCACGCTCGACCGCGGCGGCGCAGCTTAAGCAGATGCGTGCCGAGGCCGATGCCGAGGTCGCGGCCGCTCACGCCGATGCCGATGCCAAGATCGCAGCTGCCGAGCAGACGGCCGCCGAGCAGGTTGCGCAGGTCAAGAGCGACGCTACTGCGGCCCTGGCTGCCAATCGGCCTCGCGATGCCGCCGAGCTGCAGGCCGCCAAGGACGCCGCCGCAGCTGAGCTCGCCGAGGTGCGCGAGGCGTCTGCCAAGGAGCTCGCCGAGCTGCATGCCAAGCTGGACGCCGCCCAGCTGCAGATTGAGGAAGTGCAGCTGACGGCCGAGCGCGATGCCCGTGCCGCGGCCGAGGCGGCCGACGCCGCCGCTGCTGTGGCGGAGCAGAAGCTCGGCGACACCGGTGCCCCCGAGCTCGCGC
>UQMK01000029.1 GCA_900542085.1 uncultured Collinsella sp. | reverse complement strand
GGCGGCGACGCGCCCGCCGCCGCGCACGGCCATGCCGCCGGCGATCAAGCCGGCCACGGCCTCGTCCGTGACGTTTGCCCCGTCCGCCCGGGCATCTACGGCGCAGCCCTCCACCGCGAGCGCCTGCGAGACGTGGATCGCGCACTGCGAGCCCGATGCCGCCAGGGACCCGGTGCCGCGGAGCGTCAGGTCGCCCCACACCTCCATGCCGCACTGCGTGATGTCCGCATCGGGCGCATGCGACTCCGTCACCGAGTTCTGCCCCACAAGCGTCACGACCAGGTCGCCGCCGGCGCCGATAGCATCGCCCGCGTAGCCGTCGAGCTCCAGATGGCCGGCATCGGTCCAGGACCAACCGGGGCCCGACACGCCCGGCTCGCGGTACGTCGCGCCCGCGATGAACAGGCTCTCCGCGCCCGCGGCACAGGAAGGCCCGCCCAGCAAGACGCATAGGCAGGCCATAGCGACGATCGCAATGTAATGACGGCTGATGTAGGACTCGGCGGCAAACATACCCGCTCCGATCTTCGCAGGAGCCAATAGAATGTGCACCAGAAAATGCCCTGGTGGCAGCGACTATTAGTTTAGCGAGATCGATGAGGGGGCAAAGAGAAATCGCGTGGACGATGTCCACAATTAGGTGTAAATCGTTTTGCCAGTCGGTGAAAGGAAGGATCAATAATTCCAGACGAAAAAAGCACAGCGTTCATCTGCTGTTTCTTTCAGCGAAATAATCGAACGACATGCCAAGCTTTTGAGCGATAACCAGGTGAGCGGCGATCCATGCACGCTTCTGCCTAAGTCAACAACGACGAACCCAGCATGCGAAGCGGACTGCAGCGCAAGCGGAGGAGCGCCGAGCCCTTGAGTTCAGGCGCTACCGAACATAACGTCCCCCGGTGCCCCCGCTGACGAGGATTGTCGTTGGTACGGTTTCATTGAAGATGGAACCTCTATCGCTTCTTGATCACCTTCGCAGGCACGCCCGCGACGACCACGCCCTCGGGTACGTCGCGCGTGATGACCGCGCCTGCGCCCACGATGGAGTTCGACCCCACCGTGACCCCGCTCATGACCTGCGCACCGTAGCCCACCCACACGTTGTCGCCGAGTACGATGTCCGCCTCGTCGTGCCCTTGGCGGTTCACGGGGACGTCGGGGTCGGAGTGGCGGTGCATGTCGGTGCGCAGGTGCACGGCGTAGGACACGAGGCAGTCGTCGCCGATGACGATCTTAGCCCCGGGCGAGGCGCACAGCATGCCACCGTTCACGTAGGAATTGCGTCCAATTGTTATGTTCTCAGGATGGCTCAGCGAGACACCCCCCCCACGTAACTATTCTCCCCGCAGCGGCACAGCGAGGTCTTGTAGGTCCCTAGGCACCTCATGCGGAGTCTCTCGAGGTTGTAGAAGAGCCAGCCGAGGGCGCGAAGCAGCATGCGAATCATCTCCCGACGAAGGACTTGAGGTAGCCTGCGAGCGCGCGCAGCCTAGACGGGCCATACAGCGCGAGTGAGAGGACGAGCAGCGCAGCATCGATAGCGAGCCGAAGGGCCAGTCGATCGGGCAGCGCGAGTGCGACGACGCAGACTGCGACGTAGGGCAGAAGCCCCCTGAGCATGAACGAGCGGTCGCGTATGCTCTGGTAGTAGTGCTCGCCTATCGCCGTCTTGAGCGCGAGGCCCACGGCCGCCGCCCCCCCGACCGAGACGGCTCCGCCGCCCAGCCCGAGCACGGGCACGAGCGCCAGCGAGAGCGCCACGCTCGAGGCGAGCGTGGCGGCAGAGATCAGCAGATTCAGCCCCGACTTCATCTTGAGGTTGATGCCCACCCCCGCCGTCTCGCCGATGGTGTAGCACAGAGGCCCCAGCGCTAGGAACGGTACAAGGCGCGCCCCCGCGGCGTAGTTCGGCTTGAACAGCAGGAACGCGAGGTCGACGATCATGGCGAGCAGCATGCAGGCGCTCACCGCCACCATGACCACGGCCTCGTGTACGCGCATGATTTTCCCCTGCTCGTCGCGCGCATGCTGGTAGACGTAGGGAGCCCAGAAGGCGTTGAAGCCGCTCTGGATGAGGTTGACGGCCAGTGACACGGTGAGGGCCGCCGTGAACACGCTGATGCTGGAGAAGCCTATGAGGGAGCGGATAGCGAACTGCGGCACATAGTTGGTGAGTATCGCGACCAGCCCCGACGCCAAGAGAGGCAGCGAGAAGCGGGCCTCGTCGCAGTAGAGGGAAGCCTCCCCGCGCAGGTCAGGGGCGGCGAGCTGCGCGCGCTCGTGCGCGGCGGCGGCCACCAGGATCGGCAGACAGGCGAGCGCAACCCAGCCGACCGCCACTACGTAGCTCGTGGACACGACCGCCGAGACGATGTAAAGACCCTTTTGGATGACCGATACGGCGCCGGCAAAGATGGTGTAGCCCCACACGTCCTCCGCCATCCGGTAGCGCAGCGAGAAGAACCTGAGCGCGACGACGCACAGCGTGACCAAGCAGATCATCGCCGTCGCTGGCATGCCGGCCTCCCCGAACAACCACACCGACAGCGAGTCGTCGAACGCCCACGCCACGAGGCCCGCGGCCACGACGACGCACAAGCACGCCGAGACGCTAAACGTCAGCAGCCTCCTGCGCTGCCCCTCGTCCTTCGCGAGTGGGTAGAAGCGCACGTAGCCCTGGTCGAGCCCGAGGCAGAACAGGGTAAGCAGGACGTTGGTTACCGAGAAGAAGAAGTTGATCTTGCCGAGCGCGTCCTGGTCGTACAGGTGCGTCGACACCGGAACGACGACGAGCGAAAGCACCGCGCTCACGACGCTCACCATCGAGAAGCCGACTATCTTGCCGAGCAGGCCCCCGCGACTCATGAGCCGTCACCCCCGCGCGCAGTTCGCAGTGAGGAGGCCGAGACCGAGATCCCCAGCACCACCCAGAAGAGCAATCCAACGTCGAAGTTGTTCTGCGTGAGCGACACTTCGAGGCACTCGTGCACGAGCACGCCCACCAGCAGGGAGGCACCCACGCACGCCTGCCAGCCGCCTTCCTTCCCGAGGCGCTCCAAGACGAGCCATAGGAGGAGGAGCACAAACACGAGGCCGACCGCGCCGGACTGAAGGATGGTCTGCAGGTAGAGGTTGTGCGAGGAGAAGGACGTCTCGTACACCATGCTTGGGACCATGGAGAGCCCCAGGCCGAACACCTCGTGCCCCTTCACGGCGTCCAAGATCATCTTCCAGACGACCTCGCGGCCCGAGAAAAAGTTCTTGTTCAGCCACTCGCGCGACAACATCTCCAGGGAGTAACCCAGCTGCGTGCCGATCAGCGAGGGGTAGACGACCGTGAAGGCAAGCACCGCGACGAGCACGACGAAGAAGGCAACGCGCGCCACTGCGAGAAACGACCGTTTCTTGGAGACTGCGTGCAGCAGATAGGGTAAGGCCACTACCACGAGAAGCGCGAGCATCGCCGAGCGGCTGTTCGCGAACAGGAGCAGGACGAGCGCCATGGCGAAGACGCATAGGTCGGAGACCTTCGGCTTCGGCCCATCCATGGAGAGTAGCGAAAGGGCGCAGGCGCATATAAGCACGACGGCGAACGCGTTGCTGTGGACATAGAATGCAGCGTAGTAGTTCGTGACCCGTCCGGACACAAACCAGTAGACCAGGGCAGCGAAGAGCAGGGCGGCGAAGAGCCTCTTAACCTTTGACACGCGCGCGGGCGTCCATTCATAGCTCGAGAAGGCCAGGAGTGTCGCGAGATAGACCGCAGTCTGCACGAGGCGCTCCGCCGCGCTGCCGCCATTCAGCAGCCAGCATATGATTAGATAGCAGAAGAGTCCGACGGATGTCCAGACAAGCCCCCCGTCGAGCCTCATCTTGGTAGCCCCGGCCGAGGCGACGAGGAGCAAGAGCAGGTCCAGCGCAAGGATTGCGGCGTAGAGGGGCGTCTTGAGCGACGAGAGCGCGGCGATCGGCAGGCAAACCAAGCATACGAGGAGGAGGAAGACTATCGTGTTCTCCTCCCGCTCGACCTCCCGCGCCCTCACCAGCGCGCGCACGCGCCCCTTTTCTCGCGAGGGGATCAGGCCCGACCCCCTCGGGCCCGCTCCGCAAAAAGATATGTCAGCAGCACCGCGCATCCGCGCCCCTTTTCTTGATGAGCCCTGCCGGAACCCCACCAACGACGGAGTACGGCTCGACGTCCTTGGTCACGACGGCGCCAGCGGAGAGGATGGAGTGCGCACCCACGTTCACGCCGGGCAGGATGGTGACGCGCCGACCAATCCACACGTCGTCCTCTATGGTCACGGGGCGGTAGTCCTCGTAGCCCTGCTCAATCATGGGCACGTCAACGCGGTCGTGCCTGTGATTGCGGGTAAGCACAACGCAATCCGGCCCCATCATCACGTCGCGACCGATGGTCACCGGCCCGAAGCACTCCGAGTCAATGCCCACCGACGAGCGGTCGCCCACAACGAGGCGAGAGTCGAACTCCGCGCCGTGCTCGATGTTCACGTCACGGCCCAGCTTACAGCCCATCAATCGAGCCACCCCGCCCCGCAGCTTCTTGGCCGGCGGGAAGCGGCGCGAGCGCGGCAGCAGTTTCGCAAGCATGCAGTACAGGCCCCTCGCGACCTTCTCCCTCATCGCGCTTCCTCCATGTTCCTACGGTAAATCTCCTCCACGCGGTCGAAGCAGGCGCCCACCTCGTAGGCGCGCTCCACGTAGGCTCGGCCCTCGGCCCCCATGCGGGCGCGGCGAGCCGGGTCGTCGGCAAGCGCCTCCAAGGCATCGGCGAGGGCCGCCGGGTCGCGCCGGGGCGTGACGACGGCCGTGTGCCCGCCGTCGCAGGCCTCCATAAGGCCAGGGATGTCCGATATGATAAGTGGGGTTCCGCTCGCCTGCGCCTCGACCGCGGAGACGCCAAAGCTTTCGCTTTCGCTTTCGCTTTCTACTATTGCGATGTCGAGGCCCGCCCACTCCCGCGCGGCCTCCTCCTGCGGGATGAAGCCGAGCCAGTCGAGGTACCCGTCCATGCCGAGCCTCGTGGCGAGTGCCTTCAGCTCGGCCTCCATGGTGCCCTTGCCCGCGATGCGCACGCGCACGCCCAGGTCTGGCCTGCGGTCATGCAGGAGCGCGCAGCCGCGCAGCAGCGTGTCGATGCCGTACTTGCGTTCAAGCGCCTTCACGGTGCCCACCACGAGGCCCTCGTGGGGCTCACGCTTGCGAGGCGAGAAGAGCCCCATGTCCACGCCGAAGGGCGTTATCTCGAAGTCACGCCCCGTGTACTTGGCACACTCCTCGGCCATAGCGCGGCTCGTGGACATGAGCCAGGCAGGCTTGGCGAGCGAGCGCCGGACGACGGCGCGGTGCAGTGGGGACTTGCGCGGGAAATCGTAGACGTCGGAGCCCCAGACCGAGAGGTAGTACGGGCGCCTGCACGCGAGCGACGCCACAAGCCCGTAGCTCGAGGCATAGTGAGCGTGCACGACGTCGGGGTCCAGCTCCTCGATGAGGCGGCGCGCCACGCCGACGGTGGAGAGGTAGCCGAGCTTCTGCAACTCCGAACCCTGGCGGGCGCTGGGGTTTTGCAGGTAGTGGACGGTGACGTTTTTCAGTTCGCGGATGGCTTCGGAGCGGCACTCCTCAAGGGAGAGGACGTGAACCCCGTAGCCCCGGAGCGAAAACTGGGACGCCCACTTGTAGGTGTGGTAGTTGTCGGCATTCGCTAAGTAACATATCGTCGTGGTCTTCTGCCGCACTACAGCCTCCAGTACCGGTACCCAGCGAACTCCGCCTTAGGCAGGACGCTCTTCACGTCCACGAGCACCTTCTCGGCGTCGGGCTTGTCGGCGAAGAGGGCCTTCACGTCGTCGCTACTCATATCGCGGAACTGGCGGTGCGCCACCGCGACGATGAGGCAGTCGAGGTCGCGCAGCTCCTCCATGGGAACAAGGTCAACCCCGTAGGCAGCCTTGGCGTCAGCCGGGTCAGCCCAGGGGTCGCAGACCTGGGGCGCGATGCCGTACTGGCGCAGGCGAGCGAGAATGTCGTCCACCTTGGAGTTGCGCACGTCGGGACAGTCCTCCTTGAAGGTGAGTCCAAGCACGGCCACGCGCGACTTCGCGGGGGCAAGCCCGGCCTGTACCATCTCGCGGATGGCCGCGTCGGCCACGAATCCGCCCATGCCGTCGTTCACCTTGCGGCCGGAAAGGATAATCTGGCTGTGGTAGCCGAGCTTCTCGGCCTCGTAGGTGAAGTAGTAGGGGTCGACGCCGATGCAGTGCCCGCCCACCAGGCCCGGTCGGAAGCCCAAGGCGTTCCACTTGGTGTTCATGCCCTCGATGACCTCGGAGGTGTCGATGCCCATGCGGTCGAACACCATCGCGAGCTCGTTCATGAAGGCAATGTTTATGTCGCGCTGCGAGTTCTCGACGACCTTCACGGCCTCGGCGGTCTTGATGGTCGAGACCGGGAAGGTCCCAGCGGCGATCACGATGTCGTAGACCCTGCGGATGAGCTCGGCGGACTCGTCGTCCATGCCCGAGACCACCTTGCGGATGGTCGTAAGGGTATGCACGCGGTCGCCGGGGTTGATGCGTTCGGGGCTGTAGCCCACCTTGAAGTCCTCTCCGCACCTGAGGCCGGATTCACGCTCGAGAATCGGCACGCAGACGTCCTCGGTGACGCCCGGGTAGACGGTGGACTCGTAGACCACGATGCTGCCGGGCTTCAGGTGCTTGCCCAGCGTCTCCGACGCGCCGATGACGGGCGTTAGGTCGGGCGTCTTGTCCTGGTTCACGGGCGTGGGCACGGCCACGATGTGGAAGCGGGCCTCCTCTAGGCGCGTCGGGTCGGCCGTGAAGTCCACGGTCGTGTGAGCCAGGGCCTCGTCGCCTACCTCATTGGTGGCATCGTGGCCCTGCTTGTACTGCTCGACCTTGGCCTCGTTGATGTCGAAGCCGATGACGGGGACGTGCTTGGCGAACTCGACGGCGATGGGCATGCCAACGTAGCCGAGGCCTACGAGCGAGAGCTTGGCGTCGCCTGCGAGCAGATCTTTGTAAAGGGTTGTGAACATTTAAATACTTCCTATTCTCTTGAGGGTTGCGTGGAACATCTGCCAGAACAGACAGTAGGCGGCGTACGGTAGCCACAGCCGCTCGATCTGTCTGTAGAGCATCCATGTGTTGCGGACGGCGGAGAGCTTGTTCGAACTGAGCGAGCCCGCCCGCTTACGGTTCGCCGCGAGTACTTCGTCGAGGCCGTGCAGCCTGTGGCCCGCCTTGATGACCTGGAGCCATGTGGCGGCGTCCTGCCTTTTGCGGATGTCGGGCATCACGAGAAGCGCCCGGTCCACGACGGCGGTGTCGAACATGACGGTGTGGCTGCACGTGGGCGGCTTGGTGAGGAAGCGGTGGTAGCCCACCTCAGCGTCCACGTGGACGTAGTTGCGATGATCCCCGTCCTCGTTCACCGTCTCGTAGGAGGTAAAGCACGCGCCTATGCGGCGGTCGCGCATGAAGCCGAGCTGGCGCTCGAGCTTCTCCGGCATCCAGTAATCGTCGGAGTCGAGGTAGGCGATGAAGCGGCCGCGCGCGTTCTCGAGGGCTCTGTTGCGGGCCTTGGCAGCGCCGCCGTTCTCGGGCTGTCGAAAAACGCGGAAGCGCGGGTCGCGGGCGGCGTAGGCGTCGGCCATCGCCGCGGAGCCGTCCGCGGAGCAGTCGTCCACGAGGATGGCCTCCCAGTCAGGCACCGTCTGCGCGACGAGCGAGTCCAAGGCCTCGGGAAGATACTTCTCGCAGTTGTAGAGCGGGATGATCACGCTCACCAAGGGCTTTGCATCCATGGTCATCGCCCAGTCCTCCTTTTTCCA
Source organism: uncultured Collinsella sp. (assembly GCA_900542085.1). Lineage (GTDB taxonomy): Bacteria > Actinomycetota > Coriobacteriia > Coriobacteriales > Coriobacteriaceae > Collinsella. Next base: position 17,440 of record UQMK01000029.1, on the reverse strand, counting down.
AACATGGCACCGAAAGTGCCTGTAAAACATTTCCAGTCCATTCCGAAGCAACGGTTCCGCACGTAATGGAGCTCGATCTTCTGGCGCAGGCCACTCTCAAAGGTCGCGCCGTTGCGCTCAGTGGCCTGCCATAGGCCCGTGATGCCCGGGGCAACGCTCAACAGCTCTTCCTTCTCCTCGTCGGAGAAGTGCTGTTCCAGCTCATCACGTGTGATGGGACGTGGTCCGATAACGGACAAATCGCCCTTGAGCACGTTGAGGAACTGCGGCACCTCGTCGATGGAGCACTTACGGATGAACCTGCCCACCCTGGTGATGCGCGGGTCATCGTCGACCTTGCGCTCAACTTCCCACTGGTGCAGCTGCTCGGGACTAAGGTACTTGTGTACGTCGCTGGCGTCTGCCACCATGCTGCGGAGCTTAAGCACGCGGATCACCCGGCCTCCCCTGCCCACGCGCTCCTGCGTGTAGACCGGGCAGCCCGGCGACTCCGCGCAGATCGCGGCGCAGACGCAGGCCATGGGAATCGCCAGCACCACGGTGCACCCGGCGCTGAAGGCTATGTCGAATGCTCTCTTGCATATGCGGTAGAAGAGGGTCCCCGTCGGTTTCCTAGGCACGGGCTAGCACCCCACCAAGGAAATAGTCGTGGGAAATGCCTCTAGCAGGCACCCCCACGGGCGTATTACTTTCTGTTACTTCTTTAGCAGCCACGATAAAACTTACGTTCCTGTCCCCAGGAACCCCCCCATCCACGGATTCAAAAACCAAATAAATTGCCAGTGCAACGTCTCCCCTACGTTTTGCTGGGGACGTCCAGCGCAAGCAGCTCCCTAAATGCGGAGTCGCCTTCGCCAAAGTCGACCAGGCACCAGCGCTTATGACGGTCGATCTTTTTAACGCGCGCCTCTTGCCCCACAAGTGGGCCCTGCTCTATGTGCAGCACGCCGTCTTCTATGCGCGCAACGCTGTTACGCACCACGCCGTCTTCGTCCAGCACGCTGCGGTACCAGTCCTGTGCGTCGTCCGGCATGGGCATGTACGCCCGCTCCCTACTGCCGGCAATGCGGCAGCCAAAGCTCAGTTGTGCCAAAGCCCTATCGAGCGCTGCGGCATCGTGCGTGGCAACGAAGAAATATTCCTTGTACATGGGTTTGGTTTGGAGCGACCATGCGCCGTCCCGCTTAAACCAGAACTCCTTTTGCATCACAAAAGCGTCCTGCATCAGCTCGTGCGGGATAATGCGGCGGACCTTTTCGCAGGTCTCGCGCTCTTTACCATTGGGGGTGTGGACCAGATACCAGCGGACGCGGCCGTGCTGGCTGTTGGTAGTAGTGCCACTAAAGGCACCGGGCAGCTGCTCTTGGCGCCGCATTGTCTGTTCCATCTCTCGCCCCCTTTTCTTGCATCCGCGACACACGCGGATGCAGGGGCGTTAAGAACAGGCTCTCGCTCGCAGCTAGGCGCAGTCGCAAAAGTACAGGTTTTTGTAGAGGCGTATGGAGATGCACCCATTCGCGGCACATTTTGTGCAATCTGGGAAAACGCGAGCAGTTTGCTCGTATAATGAAGCCCGTCGAAAGATACAAAAACCTGTACCTTTTTGCACAACAAAAAAGCCGCTCTAACCAGCGGCTTTTCTTCTATAGACAACAAAAAAGGCGACCGCCCGCGAGGACGATCGCCTTTGTTAATTCTTGTATTGTTTGTGCTAGGCGCGAGTCTTGATCTCCTCGAGCACCTTGGCCACAAACTCGTCAACGCTCATCTGAACGGTCTCGTTGGAACGATCGCGGACGGAGATGTTGCCGGCCTCGACCTCCTTCTCGCCCAGGATGAGCATGTAGGGCACGCGGTCGATGCTGCGGGCCTCGCGGATCTTGTAGCCGATCTTCTCGTCGCGGTCGTCGCAGACCACGCGAATGCCGGCCTCCTCCAGCTTGGCGCACACCTCGTGGGCATAGTCGCGGCTCTTCTCGGAGACAGGAAGTGCCTTGACCTGCACGGGAGCCAGCCAGGTGGGGAACTTGCCCGCAAAGTGCTCAATCAGAATGCCGATGAAGCGCTCGATGGAGCCAAAGCACACGCGATGCAGCATGATGGGGCGCTTCTTGGTGCCGTCGGCGTCCACGTACTCCAGGTCAAAGTTGAGCGGCATCTGGAAGTCGAGCTGGACGGTACCGCACTGCCAGGTACGGCCGAGCGAGTCCTCCAGGTGGAAGTCGATCTTGGGGCCGTAGAAGGCGCCGTCGCCCTCGTTGACCTCGTAGTCCATGCCCAGCTTCTCCAGAGCGGTGCGCAGGCCCTCCTCGGCGCGAGCCCAGTCCTCGTCCGAACCCATGGAGTCCTCAGGGCGGGTGGAAAGCTCAACGTGGTACTTAAAGCCAAACTTCTGGTACACGGAGTCGATAAGGTTGACCACGCCCACGATCTCGTCGGTCAGCTGGTCGGGACGCACAAACAGGTGAGCGTCGTCCTGGTTAAAGCAGCGCACGCGGAACAGGCCGTGCAGGGCGCCGCGCAGCTCGTGGCGGTGCACCAGGCCAATCTCGCCGGCGCGGATGGGCAGTTCGCGATAGGAGTGCGGCTTGGAGGCGTACACCAGCACGCCACCCGGGCAGTTCATGGGCTTAATGCAGTACTCTTCGTCGTCGATGACGGTGGAGTACATGTTGTCCTTGTAGTGGTCCCAGTGGCCCGAGGTCTTCCACAGCTGTTTGTTCATGATGAGCGGCGTGGAGATCTCCACGTAGCCGGCCTTGTGGTGAATCTCGCGCCAGTAGTCCAGCAGCGTGTTCTTAAGGATCATGCCGTTGGGCAGGAAGAACGGGAAGCCGGGGGCCTCGTCGCGCATCATAAAGAGGTCCATTTCGCGGCCGATCTTGCGGTGGTCGCGCTTCTTGGCCTCCTCCAGCATGTGCATGTGCTCGTCGAGCTCTTCCTTGGTGGCAAAGGCGACGCCGTTGATGCGGGTGAGCATCTTGTTGTTCTTGTCACCCTTCCAGTAGGCGCCCGAGACGCCGGTGAGCTTAAAGGCCTTGAGCGCCTTGGTGTAGCAGATGTGGGGGCCGACGCACATGTCGATGTAGTCGCCCTGCTGGTAGAAGGTGATGCGGGCGTCGTCATCCAGGTCGCCGATGTGCTCGACCTTGTACTTCTCGCCGCGCTCCTCCATAAGGGCGATGGCCTCGGCGCGGGGCTTCTCAAAGACGGTGAACTTGAGGTTCTCCTTGACGATCTTCTTCATCTCGGCCTCGATCGCGGGGAAGTCGTCCTCGCTGATCTTGACGCCCTCGGGCAGGTCGACGTCGTAGTAAAAACCGTTGTCGGTCGCGGGACCGTAGGCAAAGTCGGCCTCGGGATAGAGGCGCTTGATGGCCTGCGCCATGATGTGCGCGGCGGAGTGGCGGATGACGTGCGTGACCTCGTCCTGCGGGAGCTCGGCCACCGAACCGTCATTGTAGAGTGCCTTCATGGGTATGTTTTCTCCTCTCGAATGCCTGATGCAAGTGCGTGCGATGCGCTCGGCGTTTTTGACTTGCATCATTATAGGCAGGTTGCCTTGGTATACAAGCGCCCGCCGCACCTTAATGGCACGGCGGGCGATTTTCTACGCATGCTTCATCGTGTGGGGGCGGGGCGCAGGGTGCGCGTGGCTTGCGGCCGGCCCGGCGATGGATGCGTTACTGGATGCGAGTTCGGCAGTAGGGGCAGACCTTCCAGTGCGCGTCGAGCGGGCGATGGCAGCTGGGGCACACGTTGCGAACCTGGGTGTCGCAAACGGGGCAGACGACAAAGTCCTTCTCGATGGGGGCGCCGCACTGCGGGCAGGTGCCGTACTGGGCAAGCTGGCGCTCGCGCAGGGCCATGTCCAGCTCCTGCTCCTCGCGGTCGGCCGCGTAGGAATGCGGGCGCAGGACCAGGTAGGCGATGAGGCCTACAAACGGGATGAGGGCGATGATGCCCCATGCCACGTAGGCGCTGGCGCCGCGGCGGCGAGCGTCGATGAACACATAGACGACGGACAGCACATACAGGGCGATGATAAAGCCAACAAAGGCATAGATGACGCCCATAAGCTGCGGCGACATGAGCTCAGAGATGTACTTGGACATTGAGGTGTACCTTTCGGAATATTTACAGTCTGGTCAAGTTTACCACGGGGTTTGTTTGTATGGGACTACGGCTGGATACGGAGCTGGCGCGGACACAAACATCTCAATCTGTAACAGATACTCGGCAAAATCGGGTCTAGGTGTTACAGATCGAGACGAACGGGAGGGCCGCCGAGCAAACGTCTCGATCTGTAACAACTAGGACCAAATTTCCTATCTTGCTGTTACAGATCGAGACACAGGGCCCCTCCCCGACTTCAATCTCGATCTGTAACGTCTTGGGCCCCAAAACCCCTCTTAATGTTACAGATCGAGACATTCAAAATCCGTCGGAAGGTTTGTCTCGATCTGTAACATCTACAACCCAAATCATCAGCTAACTGCTACAGATCAAGATGAACGGTGAGCCCTCCGTTAAATATCTCAATCTGTAACAACTAGGGGTCAGAAACCCTTCTATCTGTTACAGATCAGGACAAAGGAAAACGTCCAATCTCAATATCTCAATCTGTAACAACAACTCGGCAAAAACAGGTCTAACCGTTACAGATTTAGACATTCGAAACCGACTGATAGGTTCATCTAAATCTGTAACATCTGGACCCCAAAACGGTCCCCAGATGTTACAGATCGAGACAGAAGAATCTCTCCCTGACTTTAAATCTCACTCTGTAACACTTAGGACCGATTATTCCCTCTTACTGTTACAGATCAAGACGAACGGAGGGTCCGTCTGGCAACCGTCTCAATCTGTAACATCTGGAGCCCAGTTCTTCTGATTACTGTTTCAAAACGAGACAAACCTCTGACGTCAGGGGTGGCAGACAAGGTCACCGATGGTCCTGAGTCTCCCCAAGCCTGCCGTTGACGGGTGTTGCGGGGCTGTTCGCCGCATTGCCGCCGCACTGGGGGTGTGCGGACCGTAGGATAGTCCTATTGACGGCCTGTCAACTCGTCTGGGAGGCACTGTGACGGAAACGTTTGATATCGCAATTGTGGGCGCGGGCATCACGGGATGCGCCATCGAGAGGCAGCTCGCGTGCTATGACCTGTCCATTTGCGTGGTCGAGGCGGCCAACGATATCGCGCTGGGTGCATCGAAGGCCAACGGCGGCCTGGTGCACGCCGGCTACGATCCGGCTCCGGGCACGGTAAAGGCGCAGGTCAACGCCCGCGGCTGCGAGCTATATGGCACGTGGGCCCAGGAGCTGGGATTTTTGTTCCGCCGTACCGGGTCGATGGTACTGGGGTTTAACGACGAAGACCGCGCACACCTGGAGAAGCTGCGCCAGAATGGCCTGGCCAACGGCGTGCCCGAGCTGGCGATCGTTGGCCCCGAGCGCATCCACGAGCTGGAGCCGCGCGCGAGTGCTAAGGCGACGTGCGCGCTGTGGTGCCCTTCGACCGGTTACGTCGACCCGTTTGAAGTGGCCATCGCCGCGCTGGAAAACGCCGTTGCCAACGGCGTGACGTTTATGCGTTCCGCGCCGGTGGAAGCCATTGAAGTCGCCAACTCGGATGACGGAGCCGCGCGCTTTACGCTGGTGACGCCCGCCGGCGATGTGCGCTGCCGTTACCTGATCAACGCCGCGGGCAACGGTGCCGCAGACATCTCGCATATGGCGGGCGCCGAGGAGTTTCAGATGGTCTGGCGCCAGGGCAACATTGTGGTGCTGGACAAGGAGCCGCGCGCGCTCCTGCCGCTCTACCCCGTTCCCACGCCGGTGTCCAAGGGCGTTATCGTCACGAGCACCGTGCACGGCAACACCGTGATCACCGCCACGGCTGCCATGCGCGAGCCGGGCGACACGCAGACCTATGCAAGCGATGTGAACGCGCTGCTGACCGGTGCGCGCAAGCTGGTGCCCGATCTGGATACGCGCCGCGTGGTGCGCGCATTTGCCGGCGGGCGTCCGGTCATTAAGGGAACGAACGACTTCTTTATTGGACAGTCGGCCGTGGTGCCGGGGCTTTTCCAGGCGGCGGGTATTCAGTCGCCGGGTGTGGCGAGTGCGCCGGCCATTGCCGAGCGCGTGGAGCTTGTAATGCGTGAAGCGGGCGTGGATCTGCACGAGCGGGCGGACTGGAACCCAATTCGCCGCGCGCCGGACGACTTTGACCGCGCACCGCTGGCGCGCAAGGAGGAGCTGATCGAGTCCGATCCCGCGTGGGGGCAGATCGTCTGCCGCTGCGAGACGGTGCCCGAGGCCGAGATCGTGGCCGCGATCCGACGCCGCCCGGGCGCGGTTTCGGTCGAGGGCGTCAAGCGCCGCTGCCGAGCCGGCATGGGTCGGTGCCAAAGTGGCTTTTGCCAGAGCCGCGTGGTGGCGATCCTGGCGCGCGAGCTGGACTGCAACCCCAGCGAGGTGCTGTTGGAGGATGCCGGATCTTGGTTGGTTGAGGGACCGCTGAAGGGGGTGCGCTAGGATGGCGACGTTTGACATGCGCGACGGACGCGCGGAGGCCGGAGCTGTAGCGTCGATATTGACGCAGGCCTTCGACGTGGTCGTCATCGGCGGTGGACCTGCTGGCATGGCGGCTGCGCTTGCCGCACATAAGGCCGGCGCGCGCGTAGCCATCGTGGAGCGCGAGCAGCATCTGGGCGGCATCCTGCGCCAGTGCATCCACCCCGGTTTTGGCCTTTCGCACTTTAAGCAGGAGCTCACCGGTCCCGAGTACGCGCAACGCTTTATCGACCAGGTGCACGCGACCGACATTGCGCTGTTCTTGGACAGCATGGTGCTTGGGATTGATTCGGGCGAGTCCACGGAAGACGCCGCACTCCACACCGTCACGCTCATGAGCCGTGCCGGCATGTTGCAGCTCACCGGACGCGCGGTCGTCCTTGCTATGGGATGCCGCGAGCGCACGCGCAGCGAGATCAAGATCCCCGGCAGCCGTCCCGCCGGCGTGTTTACGGCGGGCCTGGCGCAGCGATACATCAATATCGAAAATCTAAAGCCCGGCTCGCGTGCCGTCATTTTGGGCTCGGGCGACATCGGGCTTATCATGGCGCGCCGCTGCACACTCGAGGGGATTTCGGTCGAGGGCGTGTACGAGCTCATGCCGTACGCCAACGGCCTGCGCCGCAACGTCAAGAACTGCCTGGACGACTTTGGCATTCCGCTGCACCTGTCCACCACCGTCACGCGTGTGATCGGACACAATCGCGTGGAGGCCGTCGAGGTAAGCCAGGTCGACGAGCACCTGGCGCCCATTGCCGGGACGGAGCGCATCGTTCCGTGCGACACGCTTCTGCTTTCGGTGGGATTGATTCCCGAGAACGAACTTTCGGTTGCCGCAGGCGTGGAGCTTGACCCGCGCACGCGCGGCGCCGTGGTGGACCAGAGCCTGCAAACGGGCGTGCCGGGTATCTTTGCCTGCGGCAACGTGCTGCACGTGCACGACCTGGCCGACAACGTGACGACCGAGTCCGAGTGCGCCGGTGCGGCTGCGGCGACGTACGCGCTGGGCTGTAGTGCTGGGGCCGATGCGGGCACTGCGGACCCGGGCTGCCAGCTCACGGTCTCCCCCGCCGGCATTGCAGGCTACTCACTTCCGGGACGCATTACGGCTGCGGCACTCACCAAACTCAACTTCCGTGTGCGCCGACCGGTCGATGCCGCCCGCGTACGTATTCTGGCAGGCGATGAGGAACTATTCGCCGGCAAGGTCCGCCCGTTTAAACCGAGCGTCATGGAAAGCTTTCCGCTGCCGGAAAAGGTGATTCAGCGCGCACTCGACCTGGGTGTTAGCGAGATTGTCCTGTCCGTCGATCCCGTCGAGGAGGCGTAGAGCCATGAGCACAAACGCGATCGAAACGCTGCAGTTCAACTGCACCACCTGCCCCTCCGAATGCCTCCTGACTGTGGAGGTGGAGCGCGACGCAGACGGTGCCGTGGTAGAGGTGCGCTCCGTGGCCGGCAACAGCTGCCCGCGCGGCGATAAGTTCGCGCATCAGGAGCTCACCTGCCCCATGCGCGTGCTCACCACCACCGTAGCCGTATCCGGCGGCGACGAGGCGCTGCTACCCGTGCGCACGGCCGAAGCCATCCCGCTGGCACTCCACGCCCAAGCCATGGACCTCATCCGCGGCCTGGTCGTCGACGCCCCCATCCGCATGGGTGACGTCGTCCTCCCCAACCTCCTAGAAACCGGTACCGACCTCATCGCCAGCATGGACATCGACTCTGCATAGGCAGCTAATTTAGGACGAGGCTCTTTTAGCTACTCCGCCATCCATCCGCCCCTCCTCAATTGCGGTGAAATAGCTCCTGATTTCCGCCAAACCCCGGCATCCAGGAACTATTCCACCGCAACTATCCTTGGAATTGGTATTTAGCTTGTGCCTACTTTAGTGCCATTTTAAAACTATGCCGGATTACGGGGCTGATTCGGAAACCCCCATCCATACCGGCGATTTTCGTTTTTTGATAAGCCCTCTACCTGCGCTTTTTATTTCGCGATTTTTCCCATGGTCAAGTAATACAGGTCCAGTCCCGTAATCCGCCATACTTTTGAAACCAGCCCATTTGGGAGGGGCTCTTATGACTACTTTTGCCCGAACGTTCGCTAGGCTGGCCATGCCAAGGAGTGTCCCAAAGTGCCGGAATAAAAGGAACGTCCCTAACTGCCGGGCATGGGATACCATGGTGGCAACCTAGCGAAAGGACGATGTATGGCACATGTCGATGACCAGCGCGTGGCGCGCGTGCTCGATGCGCTCGAGGCTCAGCACCCCGGCGCGCAGCTGCTTGTGAACGACCCGTGGTCGATCTACTATCTGACCGGCTTTTATGCCGATATGTTCGAGCGTTTTTGCGGCGTGCTGCTCGCACGCGATGCCGAGCCCGTGATCTTGGTCAACGCGCTGCATCAACTGCCCGAGTACGACAATGCTCGCGTGGCCTACCACACCGATACCGACGTCGTGACCGACGCCATCGCTCGCGAGATCGATCCTGCCAAGCCCCTCGGCATCGATACCGTTATGCGTTCCGGCTTTTTGATGCCGCTCATGGAGCGCCATGCCGCGAGCGAGTTCTTCCTGGGCGACTTTGCCGTCACCGTCGCACGCGCCCACAAGGACGAAGCCGAGCAGGAGCTGATGCGCGCGTCCTCGGCCGCCAACGACGCCGTGATGGCCGACGCAATCAAGCTCGTTCACGAGGGCGTGAAGGAGCGCGAAATTGCCGACCAGATGCTCGGCCTGTACCGCAAGCACGGCTGCGAGGGCTTTAGCTTTCCGCCCATCGTGAGCTTTGGCGCCAACGCCGGAGACCCGCATCACGAGCCCGACGACACCGTGCTCAAACGCGGCGACGTGGTGCTGTTCGACATTGGCGGACGCCGCTGCAACTACTGCTCGGACATGACGCGCACGTTCTTTTGGGGCGAGCCGGACGAAGAGACGGCGCGCATCTACGACATCGTGCGCCGTGCCAACGAGGCCGCCGAGGCTCTCATCGCACCGGGCGTGCGCATGTGCGACCTGGACCGCGCCGCGCGCGACGTAATCGAGAATGCAGGCTACGGCAAGTACTTTACGCATCGCTTGGGCCACTCGATTGGCCTGCAGGACCACGAGCCTGGTGACGTCTCGCTCGCCAACGAGCAGGTCGTAGAGCCGGGCATGACGTTCTCCATCGAGCCGGGCATCTACCTCCCCGGCCGCACCGGCGTCCGCATCGAGGACCTTGCCCTGGTCACCGAGTCCGGCGTCGAGATCCTCAACGCCTACCCCCACGACGCGACGCGCCTAGCCTAGTCAATATGGCAAAGGGACAGTCCCTTTGCCATATCCTGCCAACGCTGCACCACGAAAACGGGCCATCTACTACGTTTAACCCGCATGAGTCGACCATGCGGGTCTTTTTTGAAAATCGGCAAGCCATCTACCTGCTGTTTTAATTTCGCAATTCTCGGCGTGGTCGAGGGCAGCCGATTAAACGTAGTAGATAGGCCCATTTCATGGCGAGCAAATCACTCTAGGGCTCAGGGCAGCCAAACGAAGGCCTCCCAGTCCTCGTGGTTTACGAGGACCGGGAGGCCTTCTTGTGCCCTAGGGCCCTACGCGCTCGGCGCTACTCAGCGCGATGGCGCAGCTTTTCGATCGCGGCGGCGATCAGCGCCAACAGGCCGGTTCCGCCCAGTGCGGCGACAGTCACAGCCGTGTTGTCGCCCGTCTGCGCCAGGCTTCCAGCGACAGCCTTCTTGCCGTCCTTCTTCGCATCCGAAGCCGGCTTGGCATCAGACTTGCCACCGTTATCCTTGCCAGCCTCCGGCTTCTGCTCAACGACCGGCTCAACAACCTTAACAGTCACCTTAGCGGTGAACTTCGGGGCTGCCGGCGCCTCCGCGACGCCATCTTCGTCAGCCAGCGAAATCGCTACATTCTCGCCGTCATCGCGCAGCTCCGCCGTAATGACAACGGTGCCGCTCTTGAGGGCCTTGACCTTGCCGTTCTCGACCGTCGCAATCGTCGGATCGCGCGAGATCCACGTCACGGAACCGCGAAGCATGGCGCCCTTGTCCGCGTTCCTCGCCGCGGCGGCCAGGTCAATCTCCTTGCCGCGCTCGACCTTGAGCGTGGTCTCGGCGGTCGTGGGTTTGCCGTTCTGGTCAACGATCACCATGCCGTCGGCAGCCGGACGCGGCTTAACGCGGACCTCGCAACTGACCGTCAGCTCTGTGCCGTGAACCTTGCCGGTCACGGTCACATCGTCGGCGTCCCAGTCGAGTGCGGGCACGTTCTCCCAGTCGATGCCGTAGTCCTTCTGGCTGCCGTCCTTCATGGTCACGGTGACCTTCTTGGGCAGCGCCTTCAGCACCTCATCGGGCGAGCTAAACTCAAAGACCTCAACAGCATCGAGCGTGCCGGGCGTCACGGGAATATTCGAATCCTTCTCGGACACGGTAACGGTGGCCGTCACCGTGGCAGAACCGGTCTCGTCCTCGACGGTGCCCGTAACGACAATGTCGCCGAGCTCGCCGAGCGCCTTCTGGGTCAGTGCACTCGTATCCCACGTAATATCCAGGTCCTTGGCAGTGCCATCGGAATACGTCGCGCTCGCCTTTTTGGGCAGCTGGGCCACGACGTCATCAACCCCATCATCGCGCTTGGCGGCAATGGCACCAGCGCCTTCGGCAAGCGACGCGCTCTTGATGACCGGCTTGACTGAAACGGTCGCCGTCACCGCAAAGCTGCCCTGCTCGGTGGTGCCGTGCGCTGTGAGGGTCTTGCCCGTCGTGGCGATATCGGCAGCGGGGACATCAGTCCACGTGACACCGGACTCAACCTCAGTCTTACCATCGGCCATCACCACGGTCGCCTTGAGACCTGAGAGTGCCTTGGTAATGTCCTCGGAAGACGCGCCAACGAGCACCGGCTGCTCAAGTGTCAGACTGTCGCTCTTCACGTGATCGGGAATCTCGCGCTTAGGCGTCTCGACGACCAGCTTGCAGGCCGCCTTGAGCGTCGTGCCCTCAACGGACCCCTCGATCGTGTGCTCGCCAACAGCGGCAAGCTGCTTGTCGAGCCCGTCCGTGTTCCACGTAACCGCAGCCAGGTCCGTATGGCCGTCGGTATAGGTCACGCTAACGGTCTTGGGCAGCTGGCCCGTCACCGAATCGGCCTTCACGTCGCGCTCGACCGTAATCTGCGGCGCCTCGGCTACCTCATTGATCGTCGTGGTGGAAGTAACGAGGACTTCGACCGACAGGTTGCCGTTCACCGTCACGCCCTTGGCGACAACGGCGTTGCCATAGGTGGCGGCAGCGGCAGGGACCTCGGTCCACGTAATCTCAGACACAGCCGTCGTCTTGCCGTCCTTCATGCGAACGGTCGCCTTCACGCCCTTGAGCGCATCACGCACGACATCGGCGGACGAGTTCTCGGGGACGCTAACGCCCGCGACAGGCTCAACGGACACCGGAATCTCGGCATCGCTCTTTACAACCGTCACCGCGCACTTGGCCTTGACCGAAGTGCCCTCAACCGTGCCCTCAAGCGCGATGTCACCCAGCTTGCCCAGGGCATCCGTCGTGAGCGGGGCCTTATCCCAGGTGACGGCGGCAGTCTTCGTCGAGCCGTCGGACATGTTGAGGGTCACCTGGGCAGGCAGCGCGATGTCAGCAGCAGCCGTGTTGCGAGCAACCGAAAGCTGGACGCCAACGACGCTCTCGACGACCGGCATCAGGTTGACCGTAGCATTAACGTCAAAGTTACCGACCTCGGTCTTACCCGTAACGACAACGCTCGTGCCGTCCTTCTTAATGGTGAGGGTCTTTTTGGGAGCGGTCCAATTGATCTTCGAGTCGACCTCGGAGCCGTCCTTCATAGCGACCTTTACGGTGGTGGGCAGCGCTGCCACAACAGCCTCGGGCTTCGCGCCGTCGTCGACCGTCACGGTGTCAACGGTACCAGCCAGGCGATCGGGAATCTCGTGCAGCGGCTTGACGACCTTAATCGTGCACTCCGCCTTCTGATCCGTTCCGGCAACCGTACCCTTGACCGTGACCTCGCCCTCCTTGGCAAAGTCCTTGTCGGAGAGGCCCTTGGTGTCCCACTTCACGTCGACCTCGGCATCAAGGCCATCAGAATAGACAGCCGTAACCTTTTTAGGCAGCTTAGCCAAAGCTTCCGATGCCTTCGTGTCGCGCTCGACTTCAATATCATCAGCTGCGTCAAGGCTCACGATATGCGCGGTTACCTTGACCTTCACCTTTACGGTCATGCCGTTGTCCGTCAAGCCCGTGACCTCAAACTCGTTGCCGGCGCGGCCCAGGCTATCGACCTGAGACCACTTAACGGGCGTCTCGTTCTTAGTCTTGCCGTCCTTCATGACCACCGTCACCGTGGACGGCAGCATGGCCATCAGGTCCGCAACCTTGGCATTGTCCGCAATATGAATGTCGGCAACCGGCTCAACGTGGTCGGGCGTCTCGGCATCCTGGTCCACCACAGTCACATTGCAGGTCACCTTAGCGCCATTAAGCTTAACCGTGCCGGTAATCTTCACGGTACCGGTTCCGCCGAGCACCTCGTCCGTGACGTTGGACAGGTCCCAGGTGTCAATGTCAAGCAAGTCGGTCGAGCCATCGGAATAGGTCGCCACAACCTGCTTGGGCATCTGCTGGTACAGGTCCTGCTTGGGCGTACCCTTGGCCACGCTAAACGACTTAGCCTCGAGTTTGGTAATGGTCCGCGGCGCCTCACGAACATTGACGTACACGATGGCGTTGACATTGTCGATGCCTTTGAGCTTGCCGACGAGTTTATAGGTGCCGGTCTTGGTAAGGGGGCCATTGATGTCGAGACCGTCTGTGCCGGTCCACTCCGTGATTTCGGTGCCATCGTATTGGCCATGTGCTGTGAAGGTGCCGTCAGAGTAATTGACATTAACGAACTTAGGCAATGCCAGCTTCGACCCAACCGTCGTGTTAATCACAACGGCCTGCGGCTGCAGCGCGACCTTTTGAGCCGTCTTATCGGCAACCGTCACCTTAGCGGTCACGACGCCATGCTCGTCCACGCCAACGTTCTGACCCTCGTCGTCAACAAGCGCCATAACAGCAGCGCCATCAAAGCCGACAACATGGCCCGTTACATAGAACGTACCAGGCTTTTCATACTTCTCGGGCGCAATCGGATCCCACTTAACAGCAGCCGTCGAGATCGAACCGTCGCTCATCTCGACTGCCAGCTTGGAAGGCATCGTAGGAGCGGCACCGGCCTTCGTGGTCACCGCAGTCTCACCGTTATCAAACGCTTTCTCGACTCCAGCAATCACGATCTTGGTTTGGACAGTAAGGCCGGTGTTGGTGCCGACGCCGAACCTATCAAGGCCGCTAGCGTACAGCTTACCGGTAACCGTGGAAACCTTGCCGGGCTCGCCGGTATAGTCCGAAGAGCGATAGCCGTTCCATTCAATCCACGCAGTGCGCGTTTTACCGTCGCTCGTAGTCACTGAAATATTGTTCCACGGCATCTCGGGTTCAACGCCGTTGGCCGTCACAATACGCTCGGGAACGTTCACGGACGAAATCGAGCAAACATCAACAGTAACCGTCGCCTCGGCACCACCTTGGAGCTTGCCCTTAACCTTAAACGTGCCCTCCTTGGCATAGGCATCGGGGGAAACGTCTTCCCAGATGACGTTTTCGCGTTGCGGCCCAACGGACATGTCATTGTCGTAGACGACCTCAAGGGTCTCTGGCAAATCAGGCGCAACGCCAGGAACGGTCCACAACGTGCCGCCCTGAACGGATGTAGCCCTATTCACAACCTGAACATTTGCAGTCACAGGAATATCCACAACACTGCTGTTACTGCCCGTATAGTAAGACAGCTGAGCGGTACCCGAAACGATTCCGCCTTGGCACCAGTCAAACCCCTTTGTGTTCCATGTCACGGGAGCATACTTGGAATGATGGCCAGACTGATCTTTTTCGTCAGGGCTTACCAGTATAACGTTGGTTGGAAGCAATCCTGAACCATCATGTCCCTTGAGGACCTTAATGGTATCGAGTTCCGCTTTCCACTTGTCAGTCACGATCACGTGGATCGTTGCCGGAATTTTCGTCCCCGCAACCGTACCGGTTATCGTGCAGTTCTCCTTTGGATAGTTATCATACTCATCCCAGTTAACCTTAAGGTTAGAGAAACGTGTTCCATCCTTTAGAACGCCTTCGACGGTCGTATCATCAAGATAGAGCCGCTCGCCAGGATAGATAACGTAAGTATCTTCATAAGACTGCACGAGAGTCGCGCCAGTCTCACTGTAGTGATTGATGCCCTTGACCTCTCCACACGTAGCCGTTGCACGAATCTTTGCAAGCGTACCGGTAATTGTTCCGCTTATCTCATAGTCGCCCGGCTTGCCGTATTTGAGGTCCTGCGGGATCTCATCCCATGTATAAAGGGAGTCTCCAACCCCCCAAAGGCTGTAGTAGTTTCCGTCCGACAGCAGAAATTGATTCGATTCGTACGAATAAGCGAATCCGACATCGGGAATGTAGGCGATCCTTCCCAAATCATCGTTGGCAAGGTCGCGCACATTAATAGTCGCTGTTACCGGAATATTCGAACCCAAGAAATAACCCGTAATAGTCGACTTGCCCAGCTTGTTCAGCGTATTCTGACTAATAGCAGGCCATTGAACGGAATAGTTGCCACGAGAACCATTCCACATCGTTGCTTCTATGGTATACGGCATATGAATTTGCGCGCCAACGAGCGTACTTATCGAAGTCGTAGATGGCATCTGCAGCGCACGAACGTTGACGTTAATAGAGGCACGATGGGCACTGCCCAACGAGACTGGTATAGACGGAGAGCCAGGTTCACTTCGGCTATACATGATAGAGCCTCCGAGGGTAAAGGAACCCTCCTGCGCGACCATGGAATCCAGGATTGTATCCCAGGTAACGCCACCATTAACTGTAGACCCGTCGGTGAAAGTCACCTTAACGGTATATGGAAGGGAGCCGGCACTTGAGCCCGTAGTAGGACGGATGCCAACTGGCGTATCAATGGGTGCAACTTGAGCGATAGAGGCAACCTCTTTAACGACGACCGTCGCCTTAACCGTTAGACCAGCAAGAGAAGAAACACCGCAGTCCCCGATAGTACCGGCAACTTCATAAGTGCCAGCCGTCTGGAATCGAGAGGCGTCAGCATTGTCCCATTTCACAGGATAGTTATACCAGTACTCGCCATCCGGTCGAGTCACCTTAAGGTGCACGTCAGAGTCAAGGGGCGATTCGTCACCAACAACACGTTCGTACGTCAACGAGTCCAGGTCAAAATAATCTTTGGCATCCTTCACCGTAACTGTACAAGTAACTTCGCGCCGGTCAAGCCCATCGAGCCTGCCCTTAACAACAAAAGTACCTGGTTGAGCGTACGAATCGGGATTTACGGAATCCCAATTGATATGAACTGGCTGCGATTCATTTTGATCGAAAGTAACCATTGCCTGGTACGGAAGAGACGGCGACATCCCTACTGCCGTCATGCATTCAAATTCGGTTTGAACAGACTTAATTTCACGGACATTTACCGTGCAGCTCACCAAAGTTGAGGGCGAATACGTCAAATGTCCCTCAACGACAAATGAGCCAGGTTTTTGATAGTCTACCTCGGAGACCTCATCCCACTCAACATCGCAGGAACAGCCCGAGTTGTCGGAATAGGATATATAGGCAGTCGAAGGAAGAGACGGCGCGACGCCGGGCGACGTCGTCACGCTTTGTGTGTAATTCGAAGACCTGGGAACAAAAACCTTGAGCGTTCCGGCAACGGAATAGGGCTCACTAAGTGAATAACCCATGTTACCGATGTAGATATACGAAATGGAGCCTTGGATCGGCACCTCCGATTCATCGGAAGCAGCCTTGATAGTGTTCCTTGAGGCTTCGTCCCAATTGACCATGCCGGTAGCTTTAGTTCCATTTGTCAGCGTCAGATTGACTGAGGTGCCGTACACTTCGCCAACATAGCCCTGTCCCACATATTTTTTTACAATTGGAGTGCTATCAACGGACGCAATCTTCAAATCTTCGTTCGTGCTCACGGGTTCGACTGCATTAACCGCGGCCGGATCGGCCGCCGCGACCTCGACGATCACGCGCTGCTTGACCGTCTGGGTGGCGCCATCGACGGTACCCTCAAACTCATATGAGCCGGCTGGCAGCTGCGCCAAGGTTGCCGGAGCATCGACACCGTTCAGCTTCCAGGTGACGTTTTCCTGCTTAGTGGCGCCGCTCTCGTAGGTCACCGCCACGGTTTGAGGTAGCGTTGCGTCGGATCCCTCGGCAACATGCAAGTCGGTTTGTTCGGCAAGCGAGGCGATCTTGTCGACCGCCTGATCTTCCGAGGTTGCCTGGCCGGTGTCCGCGGATGTGGCGGCAGCTCCCCCCCCATCCCCTTTCTCGGTGTCCCCCCGCCGTATCGCTTTGCTCGGCAACGACCTGGGTGGTATCGCCCTGCATCAACTCGGCGAACGCCTGCGGCGGCACCGAACCGACCGTCATGGTAAGTGCCAGGCCCGCGGTGATCGCCGCGTTGACATGCCTTCTATTCATAGTTCCTCCCGACTGGCTCAACGGGCCACAGCACTGGTCCGGATTGCAAGTTAGGCTGAGCGTACCCCTCCCCAGCGTGGCAACGCAATATGAGATAGGTCAAGCGGCATAAACGATTTCGTAAGCGGGAGGACACTTTACAAGTACTTGGCTGTTTTTGAGTTGCGGTGAAATAGTTCCTGGAGGGGGTGCGGACGATTTCTTGGACCGCGCCTAGGCGTATCCAAGCTTCCTGCGGT
>UQMK01000028.1 GCA_900542085.1 uncultured Collinsella sp. | reverse complement strand
AAAGGGCGGAGGCGGGGCATGCCCCGCCTCTTACACCACATCTCTGTGCGCTACCCGTAAGCGGTCATTTATCCCCAAATTAGTCTGTTTTATCCAATATCTGTGACTAACCCCTACGCAATTCATTAATAGAGGGTTTGATATTATGCGCAACCAAAAGAATCATACCCCCCCCCACATTAAAATTAACTGCTGGATGTACCATTTATTTTTAACCCCTCCTATTGGAGTTTTATGCTGCCACATATCGCTTGCAGCCCATAACCCTCAGCAAGCCGTGCCCCAGAATTCGCGTCCGGAGTGGAATGCGGTTTCCGCTTGCGGCCCCGTTGGGAAACCGCATCCCGTTTCTCGACCGAATACTGGGATGCAATTTCCACAGAGCCTCTCAACCGGAAACCACATCCCATTCCAAAGGCAAATTCCGGGGCACAGCTTCCGCACCCCCGTGTTAAGAAAAAAGCCTCGAGAATTTCGAGGCTTTCACATTTGTATTGTTTTGCACGAAGGACCGCGAACGGCGAAGCTACTCGCCCAGCACGGCCTTCTTGGCAGCTGCGGCCATGTTGTCCAGGTCCTCCTTGGTGGGGTGGTCCTTTGCGGCAACCCAGTTGTCGAGCAGCATCTTGAAGTGAGCGTTGTCGGGATCTTGCTCGAGCATGGCCTCGTAGCGCTGCTTGACCGCGGGGCCCATCTTGCCCTGGCACATCGCCCAGCCCGCAAGCTCGGCATCCTCGGCCAAATTGGACGATACGCGGTCGATAATCTGCTGATAATAGCTCTGGTCGGCCCCAAAGCCGCAGGTGCCAAATAGGAACACGCGCTTGCCGTGCAAGGCGGAGAGCAACGCCGCGACCGAAGGCGTGCACGCGCCCTTGTCGCACCAAAAACCGACGAGCACCGTGTCGGCCGCGCAGGCGCGCTGCGCCTCGAGCGCAACCTGATCTGCATCCGCATCGTCGCTCAATGCCGCGGCATGGACAAACTCAACACCCGCAGCCTGCAGAGCGCGCTTGATCGCGCCCGAAACCATCCTGGTATTACCGCTCTTGCTGTTGACCACCAAAGAGCACGTCATAGTCACGTTGCCTCGTTTCCCCAAAACTAAAGCCACTAATGCAATTTATTAAAAGCATATCTTAGTACTATCGACGCAGATGTAAACCATCTGCCGCTAATCGGCAGCCCCTACTGGGCCCTACTGGGCAAACTGGCTGCGGTAGAGCTCGGCGTAAAAGCCGCCTGCCGCGAGCAGTTCGTCATGCGTGCCGCGCTCGATAATCTGGCCGTCGCGCATCACCAGAATGCAGTCGGCGTTGCGGATGGTGCTTAGGCGGTGTGCCACGACAAAGCTCGTGCGGCCGGCCATGAGCTCGTCGAATGCCGCCTGCACCTGCAGCTCGGTGCGCGTATCAATACTCGAGGTCGCCTCGTCCAGCAGCAAAATCGCCGGGTCGGTGAGCATGACGCGTGCGATGCACAGCAGCTGCTTTTGGCCCTGGCTAAACGTGCCGCCGTCCTCGCCGATGACCGTATCGTAGCCGCCTGGCAGCTGCACGATAAACTTGTGCGCATGAGCGCGCTTGGCGGCCTCGACAATCTGCTCGCGCGTGGCATCGGGGCAACCGTAGGCGATGTTTTCGGCCACGGTGCCCTCGAACAGCCAGGTATCCTGCAGCACCATGCCAAAGGCACGGCGCAGGCTCGAGCGCGTGTAGCCGCGCGAAGCCTTGCCATCGACCGCGATGCGCCCGGCATCGATATCGTAAAAACGCAACAGCAAATTGATGAGCGTCGTCTTGCCGCAGCCCGTGGGGCCAACGAGGGCAAAGCGCATGCCGGGCTTGGCCTCGATGCAGATATCCTGCAGCAGCTTGCGATCGGGCACATAGCTAAAGTCCACGTGCTCAAAGGTCACCTCACCCTGCGGGGCGGCAAGTTCCACGGCGTCCGCCGCATCGGGCTCCTGCTCGCGCGCATCGAGCAACGCGAACATGCGGCGCGCCGAGGCGTACGCGGTCTGGATTTGCGTGATGACGTTCGTGACCTCGTTGAACGGCTTAGTGTACTGGTTAGCGTAGGACAGGAAGATCTGCACGCCGCCCACCGTGAGCGCCGCAGGCACGCCCGTGATCACGCCCGCGCAGCCGATCACAGCGACCACGGCGTAGATGATGTTGTTGATAAAGCGCGTGCCGGGGTTAGAGAGCGAGCCCATAAACTGCGCGCGTTCACCTGCCGTATAGAGCTCGGCGTTGAGGACATCAAAGCGCTGTTGAGCGTGCGGACCGTAGGCGAAGGCGTCCACGAGCTTTTGCTCGCCCACATACTCCTCGATATGACCGCCCAGTTGACCCTGAATGCGCTGCTGTGCTGTAAAGCTCTTGTTGGAAAGCTTGGCGATGGCGCCGGCTGCAAAAATGGAAAGCGGCGTGACGAGCACCACCACGAGCGTCATGATCAGGTTGATGGAGAGCATAAACGCGAGCGTGCCAACGATGGTGATAACGCCGGTAAAGAGCTGGGTAAAGCCCTGCAGCAGACCGTCGCCGACCTGGTCGACGTCGTTGACCACGCGACTCATAAGGTCGCCGTGGGCATGGCCGTCGATAAAACTGAGCGGCATGCGGCTGAGCTTATCGCTCGCCTCCACGCGCATGTCGCGCACCGTTTCGTAGGACAGGCGGTTGACGCAGTAGCCCTGCAGCCACTGGAAGGCCGCTGCTCCCACCACGACGAGCGCGAGTTTGGTAACGAGCGGCAGCAGCGCGTCGAAGTCCACCTGACCGGCGGCAACGATAAGGTCGATGCCCTCGCCGATGAGGATGGGCGTATAGAGTTGCAAGATCACCGAGATGGCGGCGCTCACAAACGACGCCGTAAACGAAATACGGTGCGGGCGAACATAGCCCAGCAGGCGGCGCGTCACCGCGCCCACGGGATAGCGCTCGGGATCACCGGGTTGGCGCGGGCCGTCGCCCAGGTCGTTGAGGTTATCGTTGCCGGACACATTAGCGGTCATCGTGGCGACCGAACCGGAAGAAGTATACGGATTCATTTAGCAGCCCTCCTTTGCGCAAGTGGATGCGGGGGCGCACGCGGCGCCTGGGGCGGGCGCGGGACTTGGTGTGGGCGCGGGCGCCGCACTCCCCTGCCGGCCCTCGAGCTCCTCGCGGCGCAGCTGCGACTGGCAGATCTCTCGGTAGAGCTGGCAGGTCGTGTACAGTTCATCGTGCATGCCCAAGCCCGCAACCGAGCCGTGGTCGAGTACGCAGATCATGTCGGCATCGCGAACGGTCGAGACACGTTGGCTCACGATGACGGTCGTGAGCGGCAGCCCACCCTCGGCGGCACCGCGCACACTGCGCTCGCGGATGGCATGGCGAAGCGCCGCGTCGGTCTTAAAGTCGAGCGCCGAGGCAGAATCGTCCATGATCAGAACCTGCGGCGAGCCCACCAAGGCACGCGCGATAGTCAGGCGCTGGCGCTGGCCACCGCTAAAGTTCTTGCCGCCCGCCTCGACCGGGGCATCTAAGCCCTGGGGCTTGTTGCGCACGAACTCGCTGGCCTGCGCCATATCGAGCGCCGCCCAGAGCTCCTCGTCGGTCGCAGCCTCATCGCGCCAGGTCAGGTTGCTGCGAATGGTGCCACTCACCAGCGACGCGTGCTGCGGGACGGTCGCGACCACGTGGCGCAGCTGGTCGAGCGGCCAAGTGCGCACGTCGGCGCCCATCACGCTCACGCTGCCGGTGCTCGCGTCGTACAGGCGCGGGATAAGCGAGACGAGCGTGGACTTACCGCTGCCCGTGCCGCCGATAATGCCGAGCGTCTTGCCCAGCGGCAGCTCCAGAGTCACATCGCTCACGGCATTTGCCGCGCCCGCGCCAAACGAAAAGCTTGCATGGTCAAAGCTCAGCGCGGGGACTGAAGCAGCACCACCCGCCAGTTCGCTCGGCTCGGGCAGCGCGACTGGCTGGTTGCCCTCGTCGGTGATGCTCGGCTCGCAGTTGAGCACCTCGTTGATGCGCGACGCGCTGGCGCTCGCCTTGGTAAAGACAACGACCAGGTTGGCAACGTAGACGATGGAGGTCAGGGTCTGCGTCATGTAGTTCACAAACGCCATGACCTGGCCCTGCGTAAGCTCGCCCACGCTGACCTGGATGCCGCCCACCCATAGGATGGCGCACACGCCCAGGTTCATCACAAGAAACGTGACGGGATTGAGAATCGACGAGAGCTTGCCCACCGCGATGGCAGTATTGGCCTGGTCGTCGGCGGCCTGCGCAAAGCGCTCGCGCTCGTGATCTTCGCGCACGAAGGCGCGAACCACGCGAGCGCCCGAAAGCCCCTCGCGGCAAATGAGCGCAATGCGGTCGAGCTTTGCCTGCAGCTGCTTGTAGTACGGAATGCAGCGCGCCATGACAAACCAAAACACCAAGCCGATGGCGGGCGTGCAAATCAAAAAGACGATGCCGAGCTTAAGGTCGATGGCAAGGGCTGCGCACATAGAGCCCACTGCCAAGAAGGGCCAGCGAATGAGCATGCGTACGCCCAGCGCCACGGCAAGCTGCACCTGGTTGACGTCGTTGGCGATGCGGGTGATGAGCGACGGCGTGCCAAAGCGGTCGAGCTCGGCGTAGCTCAGTTTATTGATGTGCTCGTAGAGCGCGCCGCGAATGTCGGTGCCCATGCCCTGCGAGGTAAGCGCCGCCATCTTTTGGCAAACGAGCGTAAACGAGATGCCAATCACAGCCATAGCGGCAAGTACCATGCCGTACTGGACGACGGCACTCACGTCGTGCGCACCGATACCTTTATCGATCATCTGGGCAATCACCAGCGGCGTAAGCAGATCGAAGATCACTTCGATCAACTTGCACGCAGGGCCAATCACCATATACCGGCGATACTTACCACCAAAACGCCTGAGCAGCTCAATCATGTATAGGCGCTCCCTATCATCATCTCAATTCAATCTGATTCATGATAGTACGGCGAGCACTGGAGATGCGTAAGCAACTCGTTACAGATGTTAAGGCGAAGCAAGCACGAAGGCCACCAGTACCCAAGGCATGTATCCGCCGCTGTTTTGGCAAAGCCAGCGAGCAACACAAAGCAAGGGATTAAATTATCCGATAAATGCGCCTCTACGGGTGATTTTTGGACGACGGGGCCCGGCCGGTGACGAGGTATTTGGTAGTCGAGCGATCCCGCAGGCACAGCCGAGGACCAGCGAGGCACCAAATACCTCGTCGCCGGCTGGGCCATGTCGCGGCACCAAAAAACGCCCGTGCGTTCGATGGATTCGGATGCCCGACAGAGGCTCCTTATGGCTGCTTCCTTCCGGACCTGACCAGATTCGGAACATGTCGTCATCCGAACCCATCGAACGCGCTAGGCGCTCGATATATCTTACCCGCTCCCGCTCGCCACGGCAAGATAGCTAGTTTGGGACGGGGCTTTTTTGACTACTTTTTGACTGGTGGGGCATCAGGGTGGCGAAAGTAGTCAAGAAAGCCCTGTCCCAAATAGACTGATCTGGTGCTGCGCCACGAAAAGGGCCTATCTACTACGTTTTGGTCACAGAGGTCGACCATAGCCGGCCTTTTCGAAAATCGGCAAGCCGTCTACCTGCAGTTTTAATTTCATAAAAACCGGAATGGTCGAGGTAGCTCGGTTAAACGTAGTAGATGGCCGTATTTCGTGGCAAACGGTCCGACTCGAGACCCATGTCGACCAGCCTCGGCTGGCCATTCTCGATGTTGCGGTGGAATACGGACTGAATTGGCACCTTAAAGGCAAAAACACTCCGTATTTCACCGCAACTTATCGAGGGGATGGGTTTTAGATGCGGCCAAGGTCGTAGGATCGAGCGGCGGCTTCACCGGCGCAGATGAGGTTGGCTATGGCTTCCTGGGGGTCGAGCGCTTGGTCAAGGGGCATGGGTCTGCGACAAACCAACAAAACCAAGTCAATACCCCGCTCATACACCGCATCCAGGTTGTCGGCACGACCGCCCACGACGGCGACCACCGGCTTGCCATATCGCTTCGCGCGACGGGCCACGCCCACCGGTGCCTTACCGGCGGCGGACTGCTCGTCCATATTGCCCTCGCCCGTTATGACCAGGTCGACATTGCACACGCGCTCGTCAAACCCAATCAGATCGAGCACCGTCTCTACGCCCGAACGCAGCTCAGCCCCGAGCGCCAGTAGCGCGGCACCCAGACCGCCCGCGGCACCGGCACCAGGCACACCGAGCACCGAGCCAAATGTCCGTGCGCCCTCGGGCGCACGCAACAACCCCTGAGCTCGCACCCCGGCAATCGCCGCATCAAGCAGGCGACCATAGCCGACCATCCAGCCATCGTACCTGCTCAGCGCCTCGGCATCCCCCGCCGGCAGGCCCTTCTGCCCACCGAACACCGCTAGTGCACCGCGGCGCCCCACGAGCGGATTCTCGACATCGGAAAGCACCACGACGTGCGCGCCATTCAGCGCCCCAAGCGCCGGTGTCAAATCGATACTCGCCACGTGTTCAAGGCCTGTGAGACCGGGGGCGATATTGCAGTCACACTCATCGACAAGGTGGGCGCCCAGCGCCTGCAGCATGCCGGCGCCACCGTCGTTGGTGGCGCTGCCGCCCAAGCCAATATAGATAGTCTTTGCACCCGCGCGAACCGCACGAAGCATCAGCTGGCCCACGCCATAGGTCGAAGCCGCAAGCGCCGCCGATTCCGTGCAGGGTGAATACCCAATACCCGCCGCTTCGGCCATCTCAATTACAGCCGACTCGTGCTCGCCGTCCACCAGCATCCGGGCAGACACGCGATCGCCCAAGGGGCCTGCAACCTCACAGGTCGAGAGCACGCCGGCGCGTGCGGCGATGGCGTCGAGCGTTCCCTCGCCACCGTCCGCCAGCGGCAATGCGTGCAGCTCGGCATCGGGCCACACACGGCGCACGCCTTCGGCAACGGCCTCCTCCGCCTGCGCACTCGACACGCTGCCCTTGAAGGAGTCGATCGCCAGCAGCACACGGCGGGGCCGCCGCTGCACGGGGCCAAAGTCGACCGTCTCGTCGGCGAGATCTCCAACACCCGCGAGCGCCTCGGCGTGAGCCGCATGCGCCTCAAGGTTCAAACCGCAACCGCAACCGATGCCGTCGACACCACGCAGACCAGCAAAATAGCCGCTCAACACCTCACGACACTCATCCGCCAGCACGCCGGCGGTTACATTAAACCGATGGTTCAGGCGCGAATCGGCATTCAGGTCATATAGCGAACCCAGCGCGCCCGCCTTGGCATCAGCCGCGCCATACACGCAGCGCCCCACGCGCGCGTTGACCATAAGCCCCGCACACATGCAGCAAGGCTCGAGCGTTACATAGACCGTGCAATCGGAAAGGCGCCAGCGACCGAGCGACCAAGCGGCAGCGCACAGGGCCGCGAACTCTGCATGCGCCGAAGGGTCCTGGTCGAGCTCGCGACGATTATGCGCCCGCGCGACAATCTCGCCCGCGCGCACCACCACGGCACCAATCGGTACCTCGCCCTCCGCAGCAGCGGCGCGCGCCTCGGCCAGCGCCTCGCGCATGAACTTCTCGTCGATTTCGGTGCTCGTCATCGTTCGCCTTCCCTGTTGCAAATTCAAAACGATGCTATCATTACGACTCACGGAGAGATGGCAGAGCGGTTGAATGCGGCGGTCTTGAAAACCGTTGAGCGCGAGAGCGTTCCGGGGGTTCGAATCCCCCTCTCTCCGCCACTTCTAGTGATGCACCGGCGTCATGGTGCGCTCAAACAGCGCATCGACCACGTCGGCTATCTCGGGTCGACGCTCAAGAGCGTGGCCCGATTCCCACCAGTTTGTGAACAATCGAATAATGCCACCGGCGATAAACTCCGATGTCGTCTCGAGTGAAACGGGCGCCAGGGCGTCTTCGGCAAGCGAGCTCATCACACGCTCACGGATGGAACGCGCAATGCGGTCGCAAATCATGCCGGTCAGCATGCCCGACATGCTGCTTGCCAAAATGTTATCCATGAGCTGCTCGTGCGCCAGGATCAAATCCATGGCATCGTCCAAAATCGCGTGTCGAAGCGCGCGCACGTCCTCGGCAGACACTGCACCGGCCTCATCGGGCTGTTTTTGCGGCAAGCCAGACATGAGCTCATCGATATAAAAGGCGAAGTAATCGTTTTTATCGCGAAAGTGCTTATAGAACGTCGTGCGGCGAATCATGGCCCGGTCGCAAAGCATGGCGACCGTCAAATCCTCAAACCGATGCTCTTCCAAGAGCTCGGTAAAGGCATCGAACAGGGCACGATAGGTTTTCTTGATGCGAAGGTCCATCCGTATCGCCATCCTCAAGGCGTAGACAGCATTCCTTAATTTGTCGCATATCTTACACCTGTACCGCCCGTTCGATATTGGCGCCCCCTCCCTGGTTGAAACACAACGCTTACCGGAAAGTTCGGCACCGCCAAAGGTTGCGGGTATACTGGATACGTTATACCAACAACGGCCGGCGCAAAACGCCGCTGCCATTCGAAACGGAGACATCATGCTTCCCGTCATCATCGGTATCGTTGTTCTCGTTGTGATCGCCTGTGCCATCGCCGGCATCTACAACAACATGGTCACCAAGCGCAATCGCATCGATAACGCCTGGCAGAACATCGACACGCAGCTGCAGCGCCGCAACGACCTGATCCCCAACTTGGTCGAGACCGTCAAGGGCTACGCAAAACACGAGCAGGACACGCTCGCCGCCGTGGTCAACGCGCGCAACGCCGCCGTGAGCGCCACCACCCCCGAGGCCAAGATGGAAGCCGACAACGTGCTGACCGGTGCGCTGCGCCAGCTCTTTGCCGTCGCCGAGGCCTACCCCGACCTTAAGGCGAACACCAACTTTACGCAGCTCCAGTCCACGCTCGAGGACACCGAAAACAAGGTGAGCTACGCGCGCCAGAGCTACAACGATTGCGTGCTCAGCTACAACAACGCCATCCAGACGTTCCCGGCTGTTATCTTTGCCGGCATCTTCCAGTTTAAGGAGCGCCAGGGCTTCGAGGCCGCCGAGGCCGCCCGCCAGGCACCA
This sequence comes from uncultured Collinsella sp., assembly GCA_900542085.1. Taxonomy (GTDB): domain Bacteria; phylum Actinomycetota; class Coriobacteriia; order Coriobacteriales; family Coriobacteriaceae; genus Collinsella. The sequence goes on along the minus strand of UQMK01000028.1, from coordinate 18,814 downwards.
ACCGTCAAGTTCTAGTGAGCCGTTGACGCATCCACAACCGTTTTTGCATAAACCGCCCCGTCGAATGCATACTTCGACGGGGCGGTTGCTTTTTGCCCGAAGGTACCCCCAGGGGCGGCGTGCAAATTTTGGAGTTTTCAGCATCCCGGAACCCACAGGGCAGGAACGTGCCCACAGAACCGCGTTGAAAACCCTGATTCTGAGCCCTCAGCGCCTCAGAGATCGCTCATTTTTTTACAGGATGTGGCTCATGGCGCCTGACTTTTGTCCAAAAACCAGTATGCAGGCACCCTCGACTGCTGAAAACTCCCAAAAATGCACGCCCCGCCCCACCCCAGGCGAGCGGCAACCGAAAAAACGTGCACGTCCCCTCTTCGGCTGCAACTACGGCAAAGCCCTAACAGCCAAATAAAAGGCGCGGCCAATAGGCCGCGCACCATCTCCCCTACAGCCCAGTAACCTCCTGGCAAGGAATGCAGAGCACTCGACCGAGGCGGACCGGCCTATCTCCCGGCGCATTCCACAGGACGAAAAAACCTCCGCCGCACGTAGTGCGCAGCGGAGGTTCTTTCATGTCCGAGGACGCGCCGGGAGATAGGCCGGTCCGCCTCGGTCAGGGCTTGATGGGAATTACGAAGCCAGGTTACGCCACGGTGTAAACCCAGTTGTGCTTATCCTCGACAGCACCGGACTGAATACCAGTCAGGGTCTCGCGGAGCTTCTTCATCACGGGGCCGATCTCGGTGCAGCCAGCCGGGAAAGTCACGGTCTCATCGGCACCGTAGACCTTGTTGTCGATCTCGCCCACCGGGGAGATGACGGCAGCGGTGCCGCACAGGCCGCACTCCACAAAGGTGCCGGCCTTGACCTCGGCCCACTCGACGGGACGCTGGTCGACGGTCATGCCCAGGTCCTCGGCGACCTGAACGAGCGAGCGACGGGTGATGGAGGGCAGGATGGAGTCGGTGTGAGACTGCGGAACGACGAGCGTGCCGTCCTCCTTCACGAACAGAACGTTCGCGCCACCGGTCTCCTCGACATAGGTGCGGGACTCGGAGTCGAGATACAAGTTCTCGGCATAGCCCTCGCGGTGAGCCTCCATCGTGGGCTTAAGGGACATGGCGTAGTTCAGGCCGGCCTTGATATTGCCGGTGCCGTGCGGTGCGGCGCGGTCGTACTCGGAAACGCGCAGTTTGACGGGCTTGAGGCCACCCTTAAAGTACGGACCGACCGGAGTCACGAGAATACGGAACGTGTACTCAGGAGCGGGAGCCACGCCAATCACGTCACCGGAGCCGATCATAAACGGACGGACATACAGAGTCGCGCCGGAGCCGAAGGGCGGAACCCAGGCGGCGTTGGCAGAAACGACCTGCTTAACGGCCTCAACGAACTTGTCCTTGGGGAACGGGGGCATCTCGAGGCGCTGGGCAGAGTTATACATGCGCTCGGCGTTCATGTCGGGACGGAAGCAGACGATGCTGCCGTCCTCGGCGGTGTAGGCCTTCAGGCCCTCAAAGACCTCCTGGCAGTAATGGAAGATGCCGCCGCACTCGGAGACATGCAAGGTGTGGTCGGTGGTCAGGCCGCCCTCGTCCCACTCGCCGTCCTTCCAATGGGCCTCGTAGCTGTAATCGGTCTTCATGTAGCCAAAGCCGAGGCTACCCCAATCGATATCCTTCTTCTCGACAGTCATATGTCGCTCCTTACATACACAGTTGCATACTCGCGAACTCGCACGCAAGGACCGAGGCCGACCGCGTCGCAACGTCGCACGCCCGGAGCGTAGAGCCGGACGGGACACGCGAACGGCATCAAAGCCGATGGCACGTCGATTCGCATGCACGAGATTGTACTCCGCACACGCGTCGGATAAAACGTTTTTCTTTAACTAAGTAAAGTATTTTCATTTGACCGAAACTAAAGAGGCCCGCCACCGTAAACGGTGACGGGCCTCAACGGCACGGTTTGCGCGCTGGCTCGAGCTAGGCGCTCTATTTGCCCAGCTTAGCCTTAACCAGGCCGACCACGGTCGGGATAATCGATACGGCGACGATGCCGATAATCAGCAGCTCAAAGTGCTCCTGCACAAAGGGAATGCCGCCAAAGAAGTAGCCCAGCAGCGTAAAGACCGTCGACCAGGTAATGCCACCCAGCACGTTAAAGACGACAAAGTTGCGCCAGTGCATGCCGCCCATGCCGGCGATAAAGGGCACGAAGGTGCGGATAAACGGGAAGAAGCGACCCAAGAAGATTGCCAGGTGACCCCACTTGTCCAAGAAGTCCTCGGACTTTTTAATGCGCTCGGGCGTCATGGCCTTCACCTTGCCCGAGGCGATGATCTTGCGGCCAAAGAAGTGACCGATCATAAAGTTGCACTGATCGCCCAGGATGGCTGCGGCCCATGCGGTGGCCAGAAGCGCCACGATGTTAAAGCCGCCGTTGTGGGCAAAGAAGCCCGAAGCAAACAGCAGCGAATCGCCGGGAAGGAACGGGAAGAACACCACGCCCGTCTCGATAAAGATGATCAGAAACACGCAGCCGTAGGCCATAAGCGGGCCGGCGGCAATCCAACTGGCGATCGCGGTGCGCGGATCCTTAAGCAGCTCGGCAATGAAATTGATGAAACCCATGAAGTAAAACCTCTCAGTTGTGGGCGCGGATACGTCCAAGTTGACCAGTATACGGTTGCGATGCGAGCACGGGCCAAACCCCTCAAAAGTCTTACTTCATTACCAGTAAGTTTGCATAACTGACACCTGTCGTGCAAAGCCGCCAAGATTGTTCTTCCTAATCCCTAGCGAATCGCTATACTTTATTGAATCGCATTGCCATGGCGCTAAGGGAGGGCGGCCGGTGAGCTTTATCAATACCATTCGCGAGGACATCAAGACCGTCCAGGCGCAGGACCCCGCCGCGCAAAGCGGTCTGGTCATCTTCCTTTCCTATCCTGGCCTGCACGCCAAGTGGAACCACGTGCCCGAGCACTGGCTCTGGGAGCACGGTCATCGCTCGCTCGCCCGTGTGCTCTCGCAAATCACCCGCCACATCACCGGCGTCGAGATTCATCCCGCCGCACAAATCGGCAAGCATTTCTTTATCGACCACGCCATGGGCGTCGTCATCGGCGAAACCACCGTCGTGGGCGACAACTGCGTGCTCTACCAGGGCGTTACGCTCGGCGGCACCGGCAACGAGACCGGCAAGCGCCACCCCACCCTGGGCAACAACGTCACCGTGGGCACGGGCGCCAAGGTGCTCGGCAACATTCGCATCGGCAACAACGTCAAGATCGGCGGCAACTCGGTTGTCGTCAAGGACGTGCCCGACAACTGCACCGTCGTGGGCGTGCCGGGACGCATCATCAAGCGCAACGGCTGCCGCGTGTTCGAGGAGAGCTTCGACGCCAAGCAGCACCGCGAGTACATGCCCGACGACGCCGCCGAGCAGTCCGCGCTCAACCGTCAAGGCATCACCGAAAACGCCCGCCGCGTCAAGGAACTCGAGCGAGAGGTGGCCGAGCTCAAAGCCCTCGTCGCCAAGCTCGTGGACGAACGCTAGAGGCGGACGACCGCCGACAACATTGACGCCAACGCAAAGGCGCGCCAGAGGATTCGCCCCCGGCGCGCCTTATTTGTGATGTGACATGTGGGACTGTCCCTTTGTCACATTATGCGAACTGGCTCAGATAAAGGTCGGCGTAAGCGCCCTCGGCTGCGAGCAGCTCTTTATGCGTGCCCTGCTCGATAATGTTGCCGTGGTCCATGACCAGAATCAGGTCGGCATCCACGATCGTCGACAGGCGATGCGCGATCACAAAGCTCGTGCGCCCATGCATAAGCGCGTCCATGGCACGGCCGATGGCAAGCTCGGTGCGCGTATCCACGCTCGACGTCGCCTCGTCCAGGATGAGAATCGCCGGGTTGTTGAGCAGCACGCGTGCGATGGTCAGCAGCTGGCGCTGACCCTGGCTGATGCTCTCGGCATCGTTGGCCACCCGCGTGTCATAACCCTGCGGCATGGTACGTACAAAGAAATCGACCTGCGCGGCACGGGCGGCGGCCACGACCTCCTCGCGCGTCGCCTCAGGGCAGCCGTAGGCGATGTTCTCGGCAATCGTTCCGTCGAACAGCCAGGCGTCCTGCAACACCATGCCAAACTGCTGGCGCAGCTCGCCACGATCCATGCGGCTCGTGTCCACGCCGTCGAGCGTAATGCGCCCGCCGTCAATCTCGTAGAAGCGCATGAGCAGGTTGATGAGCGTGGTCTTGCCCGCGCCCGTGGTTCCCACCACGGCGATTTTTTGGCCCGGCTCGGCGGCAAACGACACATCGCGCATGAGCGGCTTGTCGGGCGCATAACCAAAGCGCACATGCTCAAAGGCGATGCGGCCCTCAACGCGACCCGGCAGCTTGGCGGCCTCGCCCGGCTGCGGATCCGCCTCCATCTCGGGTTCATCGAGCAGGTCGAACACGCGCTCCGCGCTCGCCAGCGCGCTCTGCAGCGAGTTGAAGGTAAACGACAGCTGCGTCATGGGCTCGGATGCCTCGTAGATAAACTGGAAGAATGCCTGGAACACACCGACGGTCATGTGGCCGGCAACCAGCATGCTGCAGCCCACAATCGCAATCACGATCTGTGCCAGGCGGCCAATAAAGCGCACCGCGGGGCCGACGGCGTTAATCATAAAGTCGGCCTTGGCACTCACGCGCGCCAGCTCGCCCGAAGCCTGGTGCACCTCGGCAGAACTCTGGCGCTCGCGGTTAAACGCGCGAATCACCAGGCGGCCCGAATAGCCCTCCTCGACCGCGCTCGTAATCTTGGACACCCACTCCTGGCGCTCGCCGGTTACGTCATGCGTGCGACGCGAGACCACCTTGGTCACCAGCAGCGATACCGCCGTAAAGAACAAAAAGACGAGCGTGAGCGGCACGCTAAACACGAACATCACGCTCACGGCGCCCACCACGGTACCGATCGACACCAGAAGCTGCAGCAAGCCGCGCTGCATGCTCTCGGACATCTTGTCCAAGTCATTGGTCGCGCGGCTAACGACCTCGCCGGGACGATGCGCGTCAAAATAGGCGAGCGGCAGACGATTGAGCTTTTGGGCAATGCGGTTACGCAGACGCAAGTTGAGGCGTTCGGCTACGCTCGACATCAAAAAGCTCTGGAGCGCGTAGAACGAGGCAGCGGCCGTCCAAATCATAAAGTAGATGAAGATGGTCCTGCCGCAATTCTCCCAGGTGATGTTGAAGGTGGTGTCGTTGGCAAACGCCACCTGAATGTGGCCCCACAGCTCATCGATCACGCGGGCGCTATATGCCGGCGCAGCGGTGTTAAAGATGGCATAGAACACAATGCTCGCGAACACGATATAGAAGCGCCAATGGTCGCCGGCAGCCTCGCTCCACAGGCGGCACACCGTCGCCCAGGTGTCGCGGGGTGTCTCGTCCTCGTCCTCGTCGTCAACGTCGCGCATGCGCTCCGCCTCGGCGCGGGCGCGCTCGTCCTCGGCGCGCTCGTTTTCCTCGTAGAGTGCCTGGCGGCGAGCCTCGCGCTCCGCCGCTGCCTTGGCGGCTTCGTCCAGGTCGGGCATGGTGCCCGTCTCTTCGACTGTCTCTGCAACCGCGACGTCACCGGCGATGCCCTGCTTCTTGAGCTCCTCGGTCATACTACTCACCTCCCTTCATCTGCGATTCCGCAATAGCACGGTACACCTCGCAGGTTTCCATGAGCTCGTCGTGCGTGCCTAGGCCCACGATCTCGCCGTCTTTGAGCACCACGATCTGATCGGCATGCAGAATGGTCGAGATACGCTGCGCGATGATGAGTACCGCGGCATCGCGCGTCTCGTCCTGCAGCGCATGGCGCAGGGCGGCATCGGTCTTAAAGTCCAGGGCCGAAAAACTGTCATCGAAGATATATAGATCGGCATGCTTCATGAGTGCGCGGGCAATCGCCAGGCGCTGGCGCTGACCGCCCGAGAAGTTCGTGCCGCCCTGGGCCACCGGAGTATCGAGTCCCTGCAGCTGGTCGAGCACAAAGGTGCTCTGGGCAACCTGGAGCGCATGGAGCATGTCGGCATCAGTCGCGCCTTCGTTGCCAAAGCGCAGGTTGCTTGCAACGGTGCCCGAGAACAGCCACGCCTTCTGCGGCACGTAAGCGATATGCCCGCGAATCTCACCTTGCGAAAGGTCGCGCAGATCGACGCCGTTCAGGCGAATGGCGCCCTTCGTAGCATCGTGGAAACGCAACAAGAGCTTGGCCACCGTCGACTTGCCCGAACCCGTCGAGCCTACAATCGCCGTGGTCTGGCCACGGCGACAGGCAAAGCTCAGGTCGCACAGGGTGTCCTCGTCGGCATCGTCAAAACGGAACGACATATGGTCGAACACGGCAACCGCGTCGGCACCATCTGCGGACTCAGGTGCCCCGTCGCCCAGCGTTGCCTTGCCGTCCACGATGCTCGGCTCGATTTCGAGCACTTGCTGCGCGCGGTTCAGACACGCAGCGGCACGTGGAAGTGTCAGCACCACCATCTGCGCCATCATCACAAAGAACAGGATCAGGATTGCGTACTCCAGCACCGCCGAGATGCTCGCGATCTGCATCGCATGGGCGCCCACGCGGTTGCCGCCCACCCACAGCACCGCCACCTCGGCGATGTTCATCAAAAAGAAGCTGGAGCTGTCGAGCCCCACAAACAGGTGGTTGACCTTAATGGCGTTGTCCGCGTAATCGCTAAACACCTCGTCCAGGCGCTGCTCCTCGTGGCGCTCCTTATTGAAAGCGCGGATGACGCGAACGCCCACAATGTTCTCGCGCAGCACCACGTTCATACGGTCGATAAAGCTCTGAAGGCGCATAAAAATCGGCGCGGCGTTAGCCACCGTAAAGACCGCCGCCACCAGCACGATCGCAACCACCACGCCCAGCAGCGTTCCCATGGCGGGATCGATGAACCAAGCAAAAATGATGCCCGCGACGGCCAAAAACGGCACCGGCAGCACCAACTGAATCGTCTGCAGGATAGCCTGTTGAATCACGTTGATGTCGTTGAGTGAGCGTGTGATCATCGATCCCGTGCCAAATCGCTCAAAATCGCTGGCCGCGAGCTCGAGCGATTTGTCGTACACGGCGTTGCGAATATCGCAGGCCACATTGGCGGCCAGGCGCGCCGAAAGATAGCAGCCCAGCACCGTGCCGCCGCTAGCCATGCTGGTCGCAATAAACATGTATAGGCCGTTGCGTAAAATGTAGTCGACATCGCCCGTGGTAATACCGGTGTTGACCATGTTCGCCAGCATCGTGGGAACCAACAGCGTACCGACGTTATCCACCAGCAGCACCAGCAGCGTCACTGCGACAAGCCCTCGATAGGGCTTCAAAAACCTCATTAGCAGTCGCACGACTCCCCCTCACGTCGATCTTGCATCTGACTTTCGGCTGCCACCTGCTGCTTAAATGTCTCGCACTCGTCGCCGAGCACCTGAGAGAATTTGCCGATCAAGCGCATAATCTCGCGCTGCTCCCATGGCTCGAGGGCATCGAAGGCTCTCTGCTCGGCCCCTTGCGCCGGCAGCGCATAACGCTCGGCAAATCGCCTGCCCTCTTCGGTCAGGCTTACAACCTTGTTCTTGCGACTGCCTTCGGCAAACCCCAGCGTGGCGAAACCCCGCGCCGTCAAGGTTTTAATGGCCGAGTTGATCGTCTGTTTGCTATAGAACCATTCGCTTGTCAGACGACTCACAGCGACGCTGCCGCCCGCCGTGCTGATGTCGACGAGCATCCAATAGGCGCAGTCCGAAAGGCCGCAGGCGCGTGAGAACTCCGAATAGATATGATCGAGTCCATTGAGCATCCGGTCGAAATCGACCAGCGTAACCGCGCTATTCATCTATCCCACCATTCGATTGTCCGAATTTTGACCAATTTGTATTTCTAGATTAGTCCGAGTTTTGACTATCGTCAATAAGCTCGACATATATGGTCGGCTCTACATTGCATATCGATAGAAAAAGACCGCCGGCGCGGGGGCGGCGCCGGCGGTCACGCGAGAATAGCGATGTATTTGCCCGTTAGGCAGCGACGGCCTCGTAGACCGTTGCGCCCGCAAAGCTGTCGTGCAGGCTCTTGCCGCAGATCCAAGGCAGCTCGACGACCTCGCAGACCGTGTTGACCAGCTCGGAGCAATCAGTAAAGTGGCCCTTATCGTTGAGGGTCTCGCAATCCTGAACACGCCAATAGCCATCGGTGTGCGTGATGTAGTACTCGTGATCGTTGATCGACACGAAAGCGCGCGTCTTGGAACGCAGCAGCTTCAGAAATCCTTCGAAGTCAGTCTCGACGACATCTCCAGCCTGGAACATGATAGTTACCTCCTGGCCCAGCGCCACCACAGCGCATTGATAAACGTTGGTACCTCTTTAGTAAAACCTTTATCAACGGATATGCGCCCATGTTTTAGGCAAGTGGTAAAAAACCGCAGGGTAGACGGGATAAAACGTTTAACCATCTCATTAGCTTCTCACATTCTTGCCGCAGTTTTATGCAAGCCGACTTTTCCGATTGGTGGCTATTGCTGTTTGGGGCCCTCTGCGCGATTACGGCTACGGCACGACGGGTAAGAACGGAGCATCTGCAACGTCATCGCTAGGAGAACCCATGGAGACCATAGAAGCGCTCATCCACCGCCGCAGCTGCCGCAAATACAGCGATCGTCCCGTCGAGGCCGAAAAGCTTGCACGTATTATCGAAGCCGGCCAATATGCACCGAGCGGCATGGGCCGCCAACCGGTGACGTTTGTCGCCGTCACCGACCCCGCGACCGTCGAGCGTCTCTCACAGCTCAACGCCCAGGTCATGGGCAGCAACAGCGACCCCTTCTATGGCGCCAAGACCGTTGTGGTGGTACTGGTCGACCGCAGCGTGCCCACGTATCTGGAAGACGGCTCGCTCGCCATGGGCAACTTGCTCAACGCCGCCTATGCACTGGGTGTCGATTCGTGCTGGATTCACCGCGCGCACGAGGTCTTTGACTTGCCCGAGGGCCTGGAGCTGCTGGCCAGCTGGGGCCTGCCCGCCGACGGCAGCCTGCGCGGTGTCGGTCACTGCATTCTGGGCTATGCCGAGGACACGCTACCCGAGCCCAAACCCCGCCGCGACAACGTGGTGTATGTAAAGTAATTAGTCCCGCCGTTCTAACGAACGGCGGACCCGCTCGCAACTTATCTTGCCGGTGGAGTTGTCGTCGTTTCGTTCGTGTGGGTCGTTTCTGCACCGTCGCCCTGTTCGTCCTCGTCCTTTTGAGCGTCGGCGATGGTAGAGGCCGCCGCAACGATACCGCGCTGGGGCGCGACGCCCGTCTGGGTCTGAGCGCCCTCGACAATTTCTGTGCCTGCATGCGCGAGCTCGGGCGATTTAAACATCGCGTCCAAGTTGGCGCCGCCGCCGGCGTAGCCAAGCGCAGCGAGTGCGATGACGATCACTGCAACGACGACCGCGATCGGAACATAACGATGCCAACCAGCCGGATTGAGTCCGCTGCGACGAGCCGCCCCGCGGCTGATGTAACCGAGCGTGCCGTCGTGCTTGAGCTTTGAGCCCACCACGCGTTTGCGGCCCCACAACGAGGACTCTGCCTGCATGGCCAAGCGGGCGCTTGCCGAAGGATAGCCGTATTTAGTGCGCTTGAACGAACCATCAAACCCCGAGGCGTGTTTGCCCCACGTCACCGATGTCGTGCGTCGGTTGACCGGTGCGGCGCTCCGCCTTCTGCGGCTCGGTTTTGTAGTCTCAGCCATACGCCCCCGCACGCCGTAACCAAATCGAAACAATAACGCTTTGGACTGTAGCACACGCGTCGCGCGCGGTCACGGGCGCCTCGCTCAACGGTCATCGTCCTTCAGCAAGCGCCACAGCGTTGTTCGGCTTATGCCCAGCACCTCCGCCGCACGGGTTCGGTTGCCGTGGAGATGATCTACAACCAGATGCGCGATATCTCGCTCGGTATCGGCCAGCGGTCGCAGGATATACAGGTCGCTTTCGAGTGTCGGGGCGCCAAAGGTTGCGGTCTTAATCACGTCCTCTTGGGCTAGCACTTCCTCCGCCACAGCGCGATCCACCGTGCCCGTCCCCACCAATATATACAGTCGTTCCGAGACCTCGCGGAGCTGCAGATAGTTGCGCGGCCAGCGGTAAGCATCGAGCGCCTTCGTCGCCGCGGCAGACAGCGTGGGCGCTGCCGTCCCAAATGCACCAGCGAGATATTCCAAATAGCGCGCAACCTTCGTCGACGCGGCTCCCTGCTCGGCGATTGCCGGCGCCACGCTCACCGCACAGGCGAAGCGCTCGGTCACAAAGGCGGCTTGATCACTTTCGCTGCCGCCCGGCATGTCATTCGCCGTCAGCACCACATGGCAGCGCGTCGCCAACGCGGTGTCGGCCATCGTGGAAACGAGCTCGCGAAGGCGCTGGGGGCCAACCGCATTCCAGCCCGCAATGCAAAGTGTCAGCCCCGTTTGGAACAACGGCGATTCGGCGCTTTTGAGCACGTGGCGCCAACCGCGATCGGTAAGCTCATCGAGCGCAACGGCAACAAAGGGTTGATCGGCAAAAGGACCGTCCAGATAGAGGCGCATGGCAATCTCGACCTGACCCGCGCCCAGCTCGCCCTCGAGCATAAGGGGCACACCGCGCGCGTAGCTCTCGGCGACCGGCGCAGCCACCGAGGCAGCCCCCTCAACGATGCCGTACGTGCTCGATTCGTAGCGGGCCTCAACTTCGTCGGCGTTGAGCCACTCGATGCCCGCATGCGCCGCGGCGCCGCGCACCTCGCGGACCACGACGACCCAAAGGCCCCCGCCCTCTTTGTCAGCGGGGCGAACGGTCAGGCTCAGGCGCGTACCCGCACGCCCCATAACCAGACGCGCGCCGTCTCCTATACGGTCGAGACGTTCGGCAACAAAAGCTGCCACATCCCGCTCAAGCGCCGCGTCATTCATGGTCGAAATCACGACGTCCCCACGCGCATCGATTGCCAATGCCGAGGCCCCGGCAGCAGCCAGGGCCTCGGTCAAGATGTTCAGCTTGGCATCGCTATTCATGATTTGCCCCTGTCCGCGGCGACGTGCATCCGCCGACGGTCGCACGACCGAGTGTTTCAAAATTGAACGATATTGTTCACCAAACACTATAGGGCAGAAAGCGCCGTCCTGCGAGTATAAGTGTTGCCCCGCATCGCCATCCTGGCGGGGCGATAAGAGCTCTTCGGGACTTATAAACCTGCGGACAAGCCATACCCGCAAGAGCTCCTATCGCTCCACCGCAGGCTTGCGCTCACCAGCAACCAGCAACCAGCACGCGAGTAAGCTACTCCTCTACCAGATTCCCAGCACGTGCTGCATTCCCAAACTCATGCACGCAATGCCAATCCAGCAGCAAAAGCCCAGCGCGATGGGCTTGCCGCCCTTTTTGACCAGCTCGACGATATCGGTATTAAAGCCAATAGCCGCCATGGCCATCACGATAAAGAACTTCGACAGCTCCTTGATGGGCGCCGTGATGGACACGGGAAGCTGAAGCACCGTGGTGATTACGCTCGCCAGCACAAAGAACAGCACAAACATGGGAAACGCGCGTTTAAGCGAGAACGTGCTTTTGGCGTCGCCGCCGGCCTTGCGCGCCAGATGCATCTGCCAGCATGCGAGGACCAACGTGATGGGAATAATGGCCAGCGTCCTGGTGAGCTTGACCACCGTGGCGCTCTCGAGCACATTGGCGCCGGGATGCATGCTGTCCCAAGCGCTCGCTGCAGCCGTTACGGACGAGGTGTCGTTGATGGCAGTGCCGGCAAACAGGCCAAAGCCCTCGTTGGTCAGCCCGAGCATACCGCCGAGCGTCGGAAACACGAGCGCCGCGATAACGTTAAACAGGAAGATGACCGAAATAGCCTGGGCAATCTCGCGATCGTCGGCATCGATGACGGGCGCGGTCGCGGCGATGGCAGAACCGCCGCAAATCGACGAACCCACACCCACAAGCGTCGCGATCTTGCCCGGCACGTTCATAACGCGGCAGAGCACAAAGGCGATGACAAGCGAGGTCGAGATTGTCGCCACGATAATCGGTAGCGACTGGGCGCCCTTGGACAGAATCTGGGAGAGGTTCATGCCAAAGCCAAGCAGGATAACCGCGTACTGCAAGACTTTTTTAGACGTATAGGTGACACCGGCGGCGAGCTGTTCGCGGCGATTCTTGGGAAAGACGAGCGCCAGAACCATGCCAAAGAGGATGGCGAATACCGGCCCACCGACCACCTCAGTCTGTTTGCCGAGCAGCGTTGCGGGGATAGCGATGATCAGGCAGAACAAGACACCCTTCCAGCGCTCGCGTACGATATTCGCCAGTTGCATATGGGATTCCTTCTTTCTCTTTCACGTTTGCGACGGCTTATGATACGGCAACATTGGGCATAGTCTTGCGCAAATACAGACTAAGATGCCGCAATAGTTCTCGGGCGACAGCCGAATTACCCTCCGCGGAGAGCTGATTCGCGGCATAATTAACAACTGACATATGAGTTTGATAGAACAGTTGCGAGGCGCTATGGAAGAATCGATGCACGTCGGCGAGCAGGAAACGAGCCTACAGGACCAGTCCTACCACACCATTCGACGCAAAATCGTCTACCTGGACTATAAGCCGGGCGAAAAGCTGGGCGTCAAGCAGCTTTGCGATGACCTGGACATGGGTCGCACGCCCGTGCGCGAGGCTTTGGTTCGCTTGGCGCAGGAAGGCCTGGTGCGCACCGTGCCCCAGAGCGGCACCTACGTCTCACCCATCAACCTCACCCTTGCCGAGAGTGCCTGTTACATCCGCGAGCATCTGGAAAAGCAGGTGATTGTGGAGTGCTGTGCGCGCGCCACGTCGGCCGGCATCGAGCAGCTCGACCGCGCCATCGTGCTGCAGGAAAAGGCCATGGCCGAAGAGGATCGCATCGGCTTCTTTTTGAGCGACAACCTCATGCATCACATGATTTTTAGCATCGCATGCCGCAGCACCGTGTGGTTGTGGCTCGAGGAGACCAATGCCGACCTGGAGCGCTTCCGCTGGCTGCGCGCCGCCACGCAGGTTCTCGACAATCAGGACATCGTGAACGAGCACAAGCAGATTCGCCGCGCTATCGCCGGTCGCGACCCCATCGAAGCGAGCTTTTTGGTCAGCAAGCACCTGCACATGATGTTCCGCAACCAAACCGAGGTTCTGGACCAGTTCCCCGAGTACTTCGAGACCAGCAAGCTCCGCTAACCTGCCAAAACCACCACAAAGGGGACAGGCACCTTTGTGCTGGTCTCTCCGTACAAAAAGGCCCGGCTCCGTCTGATGACGCGGAGCCGGGCCTTGGTCGTTAGAACGGCGGAACCAACTACTCGACAGTAACGCTTTTCGCCAGGTTACGAGGTTGGTCAACGTCGCAACCGCGCAGGATGGCGACCTCGCGGGCGAGCAGCTGCAGCGGGACGCTCGCGGTGATGGGGCTGAACACGTCGCGGACGGCCGGCACGCGGATGATGCAATCGGCAATCTTGTTGATCTCCTCGTCACCCTCGGTGGCAACGACGATGACCTTGGCGCCACGCGCCTTGCACTCCATGAGGTTCGACACGGTCTTGTCGTAGGTGGCACTCTTGGTGGCCACAGCGATGACAGGGAAGCCCGGGTCGATCAGGGCAATGGGGCCGTGCTTCATCTCGCCGGCGGCGTAGGCCTCGGCATGCAGGTAGCTGACCTCCTTGAGCTTGAGTGCGCCCTCGTAGGAAATAGCGGCACCCATGCCACGGCCCACGAACAGCGCCGACTGCGCGTCCTTGCACAGCAGGGCGGCCTCATGAACGGCCTCGGTCTGGGTATCCAAAATCCACTGGATCTGCTCGGCCGTATCGGAAAGCTCGCGGAACAGCATGCGCGCCTGTTTGGTGGTCAGACGGTACTTAACCTGCGCCAACAGCAAAGCCAGCAGCGTAAGGCTCACGACCTGGCCGATGAAGCTCTTGGTCGAGGCGACCGCGATCTCCTTGTTGGCCTTGGTGTAGATGACGCCGTCGCTCTCACGCGCCACCGGGCTGCCCACCACGTTGGTGATGCCGAAGACCTTGGCGCCCTTGATGCGCGCATCGCGAATGGCGGCAAGGGTGTCGGCCGTCTCGCCCGACTGGGACACGGCGACGACGAGCGTCGTCGGTGTGATGATGGGGTTGCGGTAGCGGAACTCGCTGGCAGCCTCGACCTCGGTGGGAATGCGAGCCCAGCCCTCAATAAGGTTCTTGGCAATGAGTCCGGCGTGGTAGCTGGTGCCGCAAGCGATCACGTAGACACGGTCGATGTCGTTGAGCTCCTCGAGCGAAAGGCCCAGCTCGTCGATATCGAGCTCGCCGGCGGGGGTCATGCGGCCCACCAGGGTATCGCGCACAACGCGAGGCTGCTCGTGGATTTCCTTGAGCATAAAGTCGGGATAACCGCCCTTTTCTGCCATGTCCAGGTCCCAGTCGATGTGGGTGACCTTGGGCTCGATAACGTTGCCGGCCTCGTCGGTGTACTCGACGCCTGCGGGCGTAAGCTTGGCAAACTGACCGTCCTCGAGCACCACGACATCGCGGGTGGCGTCGATGAGCGCGATGACATCGGAAGCAACATAGGAGCCGGTTTCGCCCACGCCGACTACGATCGGGGAATCCTTGCGGGCCACGGCGATCACACCGGGCTCGTCAGCGCACACGGCGGCCAGACCATAGGCACCGACCACGTGGGTGCAAGCCTCGCGCACGGAGGCCATCAGGTCGTGCGTCTCGGCATAAGCCTCTTCGATCAGATGCGCGAAGACCTCGGTATCGGTCTCGCTCTTAAAGTGGTGGCCGCGGCCCTCCAGCTCTTCGCGCAGCTCGGCGAAGTTCTCGATGATGCCGTTGTGGACGATGGCGATACGACCGTCGCAGCTGGTGTGGGGATGGGCGTTAACGACGGAGGGCTTGCCGTGGGTGGCCCAACGGGTGTGGCCGATACCGCAGGTAGCGTCGCTGTCGATGTTGGAAAGCTCGCTCTCCAGGCCCGCGACCTTGCCCACGCGGCGGATGACGTCGAGGTGCGCCGCGGCGCCCTCACCCACCTCGAGCGCGACGCCCGAGGAGTCATAGCCGCGATACTCCATACGCTTGAGGCCCGTGACCAGGATGTTCTTTGCAATATCAGAGCCGGTGTAGCCGACAATTCCGCACATAGGATAAATCCCTTCGTTCGCGTGACTGCAAGACGTCCACGCACAGGGGGCGCTGAGACGTATAACGTTCGAGTATTGTACTCACGCAAACGCAAGCTGATATACCAGAAGTGGTATCTCAACTTAGATACCACCCGATGCACACATGCCCAGCCGGTCCAAACCGCCACAATGGGGACAGGAACCTTTGTGGTGGTTTGGAACGGGGCGGCGCTCTGTCCCAGCGAAAGATCTCGATCTGTAACATCTGGGGCTCCGGAAGCCGGCTTAGTGTTACAGATCGAGACATTACAGTTCGACCCCTGCACTATGTCTTGATCTGTAACAGGTAGAGCCGGTTTTGCCGTCCAGATGTTACAGATCGAGACAATTGAAGGCCCGGGCAGCTCAAACCACCACAAAGGTGCCTGTCCACTTCGTGGTGGTCGCGCTGGCAACGGCGTTTCCCCAGATAAAACCTGCCAAAATAAACCTGTCCCTTTTTGGTAGGTTTGGGATGCTACAATCTGGCTTGTACTTGAAACGCATCAAAGGGGCCGCTATGGCAAAGGTAAAAATCAGCGACGTCGCGCGCGAGGCCGGGGTTTCGTTGGGCACGGTTTCCAACGCGCTCAACCATCCCGAAAAGCTGCGCCCCGAGACCCTCAAGCTCATCAACGAGACCATCAATCGCCTTGGCTACCTGCCCAACCAAAGTGCCCGTCAGCTCGCAGGCGGCACCACCAAGTCCTTTGGCCTGGTCCTCCCCCGTCTCGATCACGGCTTCTCGCTCCAAATTGCCAGCGGCGCCCATAACGAGGCCCGCAAGCACGGTTACGACCTGCTCATCGCCAACGCCGATAACGACGGCATTCTCCAGGACCATTACCTGCGCTACTTTATGGGCACGCAGATGTCCGGCGTCATGGTTCAGCCCATGGCGTCCCCCGACTGGCACCCCGCTATGACCAAGATGCCCGCGCCGATCGTCCATCTGGACATCCACTGTTCCGAACCCGGTTACTACGTGGCCGCCGACAACGAGGCGCAGGGGCGCATTATCGCCGAGCTCGCCGTTGCCCGTGGCGCACGCCATATCACCGTTGTGGGCAGAGCGGCATTTATGCAGCTCACCCTGCGCGTACTTGGCATTCACAAGGCCCTTGCCCTGCACCCCGATATCAAGATCGAAGTCATCGACGCCGGCGAATGGAATACCGCTGCCGACGGCTACAGCATCGGCGCCCAGATTGCCGAGCGCTCCGGCGACGAGCGCCCCGATTTTGTCATCGGCCTGACCGACGTACTGGCATCGGGCGTTATCTCGGCGCTGATAGACAAAGGCATCTCCGTCCCCGAGCAGGTCCGCGTGGCCGGCTGCGACGGCAATCCACTTGCCTGGAGCGGGTCGGTCCCCCTTACCACCGTGGCGCCGCCGGGCTACGAAATTGGCCGCAAGGGTGTTCAATTGCTCATGGAGCAAATCGAGAACAAGGCGCCGGCAAAGACCAAGCACGTCCGCATCGGCTCTGCAGCGCGCACCGTCACCGCGGTCACAGCCATCGAGGACATCAACCGCCAAGAACTCGTGCGGCCGTTCCTGCTGGAACGCGCCAGCACCCAGGCAAGCAACCACGCCGAAGCCACCGCCATCAACCTGGGCGCGTATCTATAGCACGCGCGCAAGTATGCCAAGTCGCCGCTTAAGCAAAAGGGGCCCGACCATTGCCGGGCCCCTTTTGCTTAAGCGCAAACGTGGGTAATTGCTCGTTTCAACACCGCAATTGTCTAGAGCACGGCCTTGACCGCCGCCGTCAGGTCGAACAGCGTATCGAGCACGACCTCGCAGCCGTCCACCACGTCCTGCGGAAGCGGCACGATATCGGGGACAGCAAAGACGTGACAGCCAGCCGTAATGCCCGAGACGCAGCCGTTGCGAGAATCCTCGACCACGGCACATTCCTCGGGAGCAAAGCCCGCGCGCTCGCAGGCAAGCAGATACATCTCGGGGTCGGGCTTGCCGTGTACGACGTCCTCGCCGCAGGTCACCGTTTCAAACTTGTCAAAGAGGCCGACCATCTTAAGGTTGCGTTCTGCCGTGACATGGCGCGATGACGTCGCAAGGCCCACGTGATAGCCCGCAGCCAGCAGCTCGTCTATGCACTCGGCGGCGCCGGCCTTAAGCTCCAGGTCGGTCTTGACCATCTCGTCGCGAATCTCCTTGTGGCGATGATAGATCGCCTCAGCGGTTTCTCTGCTGCCGCAATGCGCCTCAAGGATGTCCATGACATCGGGCAGCGTGCGACCGATAAATTGATGAATCAGCGTGTCATCAATCGCGACACCCAGCTCAGCGGCGGGCGCTTTCCATGCCTTGATGCCCAGACGCTCGGTGTCGACCAGCGTTCCGTCCATGTCAAAAATAACAGCCTTGATCATATCGGTCCCCCATCGACTCTCGCTGTCGCATTGCCGCAACTCTACCGCATTTGGCAACTTGTATATAACGTATATACCATATTGCACTTTCGTTACATAGATAGAAGTCTTATGGCAAGTAACGCATTAGGATTATAGTTTTCGATCGAGTACTCAACGATAAGGATCGTTTCATGATTTTAGACACCACGGCACCCGCAGAGGAGCTTCAAGACAAGCTATCGGCGCTCGAACAGCTGCTTTTGGCATACGGGCGCGTGGCTATCGGGTTTTCCGGCGGCGTTGACAGCAGCTTTTTGGCCGCCGTATGCGCCCGCATCATGCCTACCAATACCCTCCTCGTCCATCTCACCACGCCGCTCATCGGCACACCCGAGCAGGCTTCGTTTGAGCGGTCCGTTGACGGACAAACCGATGAGGGTCCGCATTTTACGCTCCCCGTGCTCAATCTTTCGGTCGATCAGCTGCAGCTCCCCCAGGTAGCTTGCAACGATGCCGACCGCTGCTACCACTGCAAGCGCGCCGGCTTCACCGCCATCGTCAACCACGCCAAGTCGCTGGGCTTTCCCACCGTCATCGACGGCAGCAATGCAAGCGATCGCGGCGATTACCGCCCCGGCATGCGTGCGGCAGAAGAGCTCGGTGTACGCTCACCCCTTATGGAGGTCGGCTTTACCAAGGACGAAGAGCGCGAGCTGCTGCGCGCATGGGGCTACCCCGTCTGGAACCTGCCGGCAGGCGCCTGCTTGGCCACGCGCATTCCCACGGGCGAGGAGCTTACGCGCGAGAAGGTCGATTTAATCCGCGCCTGCGAGGATTATCTGCACGATCTTGACCTGGCGCAGGTCCGCGCACGCCTGGTCGGCGGCTGCATGCATATCGAAGCCGCCCCGGCAGATGTCGCCAAGATCGCCGCCCTCGGCGGTACCGTGGTCAACGACGAGGGAAAGACCCCACTGCCCGCCGCCATCGAGTCCGCGCTGCGCAACCTAGGCTGCGGACACATCTCCCCCGAGGTCGCCCCCTACATCCACGGCAACATGAACCTTTAAGTTACGCCGTTTAACCTACCAAAAAGGGACAGGTTTATTTTGGCAGGTTTTATCTGGGGAAACGCAG
>UQMK01000027.1 GCA_900542085.1 uncultured Collinsella sp. | reverse complement strand
CATGCGAACCTCCAGTCCGGACCGCCCCGCGGTCCAACTTTCTGTCCGCACCCCCAAATAGCTCGAGTGGGCGTGCAAACAGGAACTATTCCACCGCAACTTCGATGCGACAAAGGAGCAGTCCCTTTATCGCATTCCGTGCGAGCTCCAGCGCCATCTGCGGGTATAAGGCTAACAAGTGTTTATTTGCGAGGCCTAAGGGGCGCCCCGTATGGATATCGATAACTTTGAATGGTGGTATAGCGAGGGCGAAGCTCCGGACGAGGAGTGGGACGAGCCCGCGCCGCGTGACGCGTCGGGTGACGAGACCGAGGTCGGCAACGATGCCGCTGCCGAACCGGACGCCGCCCCCGATCCCTCCGAGCCCCTGACCTTTGAACAGGCCTGGGCCCAGGCCGAGGCCGACGAGGCAAAGGCCGATGCCACGGCCACGCTGGATGAGCCAGCCGACATGTCCATCTCGCCGGCAAAGACCCCGCAACCGCGCCATACCATCGACCCCGGCAGTACGGCATCTTTCAGCATTCTCGACGTGCCCGCGCAGGGTGCCCAGGCGCCTGCGCCCACGCATCGCCCCGACCTGGCTCGCGAGGAAGACGCGGGTCGCCGTTCTCCGCTCGGCCCCATCCTCATCGCCTTCATGGCCGGCGTAATCGCCTGCTCGGCAATCGGCAGCATCTGGGGCCATGTCGAGCAACAGCGCCAAGACGCCGCCAAGGTCGAGATGTCCGTCGAGCAATCGCTCAGCCGCACGCGCTCGTTGCATGTGTCGGTCGAGGTTAAGGACGGCGCGACGTGGGATACCGCGCGCGGCGACAGCCAAATGCTCGTCCATATCGTGGGCCGCACGCTCAAGGGACAAGCAATCGACGAGTACCAATACGTCAATTCCGAAGGTGACGGCATCGAGCTCAAGCCCGGCGACTACGAGCTCACGGTCGATGAACCGCCCGTCGCCACCGACGGCACGCGTTACCGCGCCTCAAAGCGCATGGTCCCGGTGAGTTTTAATTCGCAAGCACCCGATACGGTCGATAGCACGCCGCAGGGTGGGTTTGACCTTTATGCTATTGCTCAATAACTGCGCCTGCCGCTCAGCCCTGCTGCCAAGAGTGGGACAATAACCCTCGACACTGTTGTTTACTTTTGGAGGAAGTAGCATGTCCACCGTCACTACCATCAAGCGCGGCGGCCTCACCGCGGCCATCGATTCCATGGGCGCCCAGCTCACGAGCCTTGCCCTCAACGGCAACGAGTATCTGTGGCAGGGCGACCCGGCCTTTTGGGGCAAGCACGCGCCCATCCTGTTCCCCATCGTGGGATCGCTGCGCAACAACACGGCGGCGTCTGCGGCCGGCACCTGCGAGATGGCGCGCCACGGCATCGCACGCATTGTCGAGCACAAGATCGTCGAGGTGTCGGAGGATGGTTCGTCCGTTACCTATGAGCTCACCGACACGTCCGAGTCTCTCAAGGCGTTTCCGTTCCACTTTAAGCTCAACATGACCTATGCCCTGACCGGCGACGCCACCCTTACGCAGACCTTTGCCGTCACCAACACCGGTGACGTGAACCTGCCGTTCTCGGTGGGCGGCCACCCCGCATTTAACGTGCCCGCCCCGGGCGCCGAGGACGAGGCGTTCGAGGATTACGAGCTGGCGTTTACCGAGGCTTGGACTAACGAGGCCCCCGTCATCACGCCCGATGGCCTTATGACGTTCGAGGGTAGCTACAAGGCCCCCGATAACTCGGACGTGCTGCCCATCACGCACCGCAGCTTCGATAACGACGCCATCATGTTCACCGATACCCCGGGCTCCACGCTCACGCTGCGCGGTCGCAAGTCGGGCCACGGCGTCAAGATCGACTTTGAGGGCTTTAAGTACATCGGCGTGTGGTCTGCCGCCAACGACGCTCCGTTTGTTGCGCTCGAGCCCTGGACCGGTCACACCACCATGGACACCGAGGACGACGTCTTCGAGCACAAGGTCAACACCATCACCTTGGCTCCCGGCGCCACCGACAAGCGTACCTTTAGCGTTACCTTGCTCTAGAGGTTCCGCCGCTCGGTCGATGCTGTGCGCCGTCCAGAGCGATAATTTGTCATTCAAAAGGCAAGGCATAGACCTTCTGGTCATGCCTTGCCTTTTTCATGCCACTTGTTCGCTCTGGACGTCGCTCGCCGGCATTGCCAAAACATCGGCGTCCCCAATGACTACTGTGTGTCTATTAATTTTTCGAGCTTGTGCTGCGCTGCTGGTCGCTGGCGTATATCCTGTTAAGTCGTCAGCATACGATTCAACAGGGAAGGCAGATTATGCATTCTCCCCATCAGCGCGACGCGCATCCACAGCCGGTATGCAGCCGTCGCATCTTTTTGGGTAGCGCTCTCGCTGCGAGCGCTTCCGTCGTCGCCGGCGCGCTCGCCGGCTGTCAGCGCCCGTCCACGCTCAAGGTGGTTCAGCCCACGACGGGCGGCGGTCGCGACGACCTGTCCGATTCCGTTATCGGCAAGGACAAGATCCGCATCGGTATGGAGGCAGCCTACGCCCCGTACAACTGGCAGGTCTCCGAGGCCAGCGAGTACACCATCCCCATCGACAACGTGCAGGGTGCCTATGCCGACGGCTACGACGTGCAGATCGCCAAGATCGTCTGCAAGGCCCTCGGCGGCGAGCCCGTTGCCGTCAAGCAGAGCTTCTCGGGCCTTATCGATTCGCTCAACAACGGCCAGATCGACCTCATCATTGCCGGCATGAGTGCCACGCCCGAGCGCGAGGAGTCCGTCGGCTTTTCCGACCCGTACTTCATTGGCTACTTTGGCCTGTTCGTAAAAGAGGGCTCGCCTTACCAAAACGCCACCAAGCTCAGCGACTTTAGCGGTGCCACGGTCCTCGGCCAAAAGGACACCATGCTCGATACCGTCATCGACGAGATTCCGGGCGTTGTGCACAAAAACCCGGTCGATTCGGTTCCCACGGTGTTTTCGAACCTGCTGCAGGGTACCTGCGACGCTGTGACGTACAACACCGAGAACGAGAAAGGCTATATGGCCCAAAACCCGGGCATTGTCCCTATTCATTTTGCCGAGGGCGAGGGCTTTAAGCAGGAGGTCGCGGCAAACGTCGGCTGCCGCAAGGGCTCGGACAAGCTGCTTAAGCTCATCGACAAGACACTCAAGGGCATTAGCCAAGAGGAGCGCGACCAAATGTGGGACGCGTGCCTCGACCGTCAGCCGGCATAAGGAGGCAGCATGAAAGCCATTAATCGTCTGGTCTCCTTTATCAAGGCCGACCACCGCTATGTGTACCTGGGCACGAGCGTTATCGCGGCGCTCGGCCTGGCGTTTAGCCAGCGCAACCCCACACCGCTGAGCTTCTTGGCGCCCACCGGTATCTTCCAGGATTGCCTTTGGGCGATTCTTTGGGCTTGGATTGTCGTGTCGGCGGCTGCGCTCGTCACCAAGCTCATGCACTGGAACGACTATCGCGAGAAGTCGCCGTTCGCATCCGAGCGTTTCCGTCGTGGCGCACGCTTAGGCAGCTACGTCGTGGTCGCCATCGCGGCAATCTTTTTCGTGGACCGCTGCGTCATGTCGTTTATCGACCTGGTGCAGGTGAGCATTGTCTCGGACTCCAACCCCAGCGATTTTTTGTCGAGCCTGGTCTACATGACCTACAAGAGCGGGGACTTCTTTATCCGCGGCATCGAGATCACCATCGCGCTTGCCACCTTCGGCACCGTCATCGCATTCTTCCTGGCGTTGCTCTTTGTGTTCCTGCGTATTCAGACCTTCGATCGCGTGGACAACGACCTGGTGCGCTTCTTTAAGAGCATTGGCCGCGGCTTTGCGACCATCTACTCCACCATCGTGCGCGGCACGCCCATGATGGTTCAGGGCCTGCTCATCTATTACGCGGGCTTCACCGTTTTGCGCGGCATGGGCTTCGAGACCGCCCAGGCCAACCAGATCTGGAGTACCTTCACCGCCGGCCTCGTCACCATCTCGCTCAACTCCACCGCTTACATGATGGAGGTTCTGCGCGGCGGCATCGAGTCCATCGATCCCGGCCAGGCCGAGGCAGCGCGTTCGCTGGGTCTGTCGCAGTGGCAGGCTATGCGCAAGGTCGTGTTCCCCCAGGGCATTAAAAACGCGATTCCGGCGCTCACCAACGAGCTCATCATCAACATCAAGGACTCGTCGGTGCTCTCGGTCATCGGCGTGTTCGACCTCATGTACGCCACCACCACCGTCGCCGGCGTGTACTACCGCCAGATGGAGGTCTACTGCGTGGCGCTCGTGGTCTACCTGATCCTGACGCTCGTGGCGAGCCGCCTGCTCGAAGCCTTTGGCAAAAAACTTGGTGCCGAGGCTCCGGCCACGTTGCCCAGCTCCAACTAGGCTCAAGACGAGGAGAATCATCATGGCAGATACCGCCACTACCGGCGTTGCGGCCGCCGCACAGACCAATGAGCCGCTCATCCGCGTCGAGGGCCTGCGCAAGAGCTTCGGCTCGCTCGAGGTGCTCAAGGGCATCGACCTGTCCGTCAAATCAGGCGAGGTCGTCACCATTATCGGCGCTTCGGGTTCGGGCAAATCGACCTTCCTGCGTTGCCTCAACCTGCTCGAGACCCCGGACGCGGGCCATATCTGGTTCCACGGTCAGGACCTTACGGCCGAGCGCTGCAATATCAATAAACTCCGCGAGGACATCGGTATGGTGTTCCAGGGCTTTAACCTGTTCAACAACATGGATGTGCTCGACAACTGCACGCTCGCGCCCGTCACGCTCAAAAAGATGAGCAAGGCCGAGGCCGAGAAGGTCGCGATGGAGCATCTGACCAGCGTGGGACTCGAAAAGTTCGCGCACGCCGCCGTGGGTCGCCTGTCCGGTGGTCAAAAGCAGCGCGTGGCCATCGCCCGCGCCCTGTGCATGAATCCGCAGATCATGCTGTTCGACGAGCCGACCTCAGCGCTCGACCCCGAGATCGTGGGAGAGGTGCTCGAGGTCATGCGCAAGCTCGCTGCCGACGGCATGACCATGGTCGTCGTCACGCACGAGATGGCCTTTGCCCGCACGGTGTCCGACCGCGTGGTCTTTATGGACAAGGGCGTGGTGCTCGAGGACGCCGCGCCGGCCGAGCTCTTCGGCAACCCCAAACACCAGCGCACCCGCGAGTTCCTCTCGCGTTATCTCAACGACAAATAATGCAAGCGAACGTGGCAAAGGGACCGCCTCTTTGCCACGTTGTTTTTGGAGGAAGGCATGGCCGAGGTTTGGCGCTTCTTTGCGCACGAGGATGATTTTGCCGATATCGACGAGGTCGGCGCGTGCGAGCGCCTGGGCCGCGTGCTGTCGTTTCCGACGATTTCGAGCATGGATGCCCAGACGGTGGACTGGCAGGCGTTTGCCGACCTGCGCGCCTATATGCAGCAGGCCTGGCCGCGCGTGTTTGCGGCGGGCGAGGTCGAGCTCATCGACCATTCGCTGCTCGTGACGCTTGCCGGCATCGACCCCGCCCTCAAGCCGGTCATGCTCATGGGCCACATGGACGTGGTTCCCGTGGTGCCGGGCACCGAGACAGACTGGACGCACAATCCCTTTAGCGGGCACGTGGACGACACCTATATTTGGGGTCGCGGCGCCATCGATATGAAAGACCAGGTCGCAGGCATCCTGGAGGCCGTTGAGTATGCGCTGGCGCACGGCTGGCAACACGAACGAACCCTGCTGCTGGCCTTTGGCCAGGATGAGGAGACCACGCAGTGCGGCGCGGGTGCCATTGGCCGCGTGCTCGAGGAGCGCGGCGTTGAGCTTGAGTACCTGATTGACGAGGGCGACTATCGTATCGTTGAGGCTGCCGAGTACGGCGCAGGCGAGGGTTGGCTTATGCATGCCGATCTTGCCGAGAAGGGCTATGCCGATATCGTGCTCAGGACGAAGAGCGAAGGCGGGCATTCTTCCAACCCTTACGGCGGCACGTCGCTCGAAGTGCTCAGCCGCGCTATTGCCGCGATTTGCGATATCGAGTGGCCGGCGCGTGTGACCGACCTGCTTGCCGCGCAGCTCGTCGAGCTGGGGCTTTATACCGCAGACGAGATTGCTGCCAGCAAGGATGCCATCGTGCGC
This sequence comes from uncultured Collinsella sp., assembly GCA_900542085.1. Classification (GTDB taxonomy): domain Bacteria; phylum Actinomycetota; class Coriobacteriia; order Coriobacteriales; family Coriobacteriaceae; genus Collinsella. The sequence goes on along the minus strand of UQMK01000027.1, from coordinate 22,218 downwards.
GACTGCCTCGCCAGCAAAAAGCTGTACCCGCTTGTAACCACCACCTGCGCGCCCACGCAAATCGAAGGCGGCAGTACCGGTGCCAACGTAATGCCGCAGGATATGTGGGCCAATATCAACTTCCGCATGCTCGAGGGCACGAGCGTGGCCGATGTCGTGGCCTGCTGCCACGAGGCCGTTGCCACCGCTGGGCTCGCTGGCCGAGTCGAGGTCGAGCTGGGCCCCGGCAGCTCCGAGCCCTCGCCGTCCCCGCGCGTGGGCGGTCCGGGGCTCGAGACCGTTCGCGCCATCGCCGCCCGCTATTTCCGTGATCCCAAGGGGACGGAGGAAAACGGATCATCTACGACGGGCGGGGCTCCTGTCAGCATCGTCCCCTCAACTGTCATCGGCGCGACCGACGCTGCCAACTATCAGCGCATTTGCTCCGAGTGCATTCGTTTTTCGGCGTTTGTGGTCGACGATGACGAGTGCGAGCGCGGTGTCCACGGCACTAACGAGCGCATTACCCGCCGTGCCTACCTCCAGGGTGTCCGCTTCCTCATCGCCCTGCTCCACACGCTCTAGAATGTGACAAAGCGACAGTCCCTTTGTTGGCCGTTGGGAACGTTCTTAAACGACTAGTCGTTAAGGAACATACCCAACGGCTACGTCCACTCATTCCGTGCGGGTTATATGCAGGTTTGTCTGCGCACGCTATCATGTATGGGTTAGACCGCAACTATGTACCCCACACGCGAAGGGATGCGCATGTATCTGAAGATCGACATGTTCTAGCTGGGCTTACCCCCGCAGTGGCGCCATGCGCCCCATCAACTCTGCCGATTTTCATCTTCACGCATATAAAGGAGTCCTGCCATGCGCGACAAGCTCGAAAAGATCATCAAGGCCTACGAGGAGCTCGAGAAGAAGCTGTCCGACCCGGCCGTCGCCTCCGACATCAAGGAGTTCACGCGTCTCAACAAGGAGTACGCGCACCAGTCCGACCTCATTGCTGCCTCGCGCGAGTACATCGGCGCGCTCGACGACATCGAGGCTGCCAAGGAAATGCTCCACGATACCACCGACGCCGATGAGAAGGAGATGCTCCAGATGGACATCTCCGAAAACGAGGCTAAGCTTCCCCAGCTCGAGGAAGATATCAAGTACATGCTCATCCCGAGCGACCCCAACGACGACAAGAATACCATCGTCGAGATCCGCTCCGCCGCAGGTGGCGACGAGGCGGCCATCTTCGCCGGCGACCTGTACAAGATGTACCAGCGCTTTTGCGAGTCTCGCGGCTGGAAGACCACCGTGCTCGATTCCAGTCCCAGCGAGGCCGGCGGCTTTAAGTCCATCGAGTTCAAGGTCGAGGGCGACCGCGTCTACTCCGTCATGAAGTTCGAGTCCGGCGTGCACCGTGTCCAGCGCGTTCCCAAGACCGAGTCCCAGGGCCGCATCCAGACCTCCACGGCAACCGTCGCCGTGCTTCCCGAGGCCGAGGAGATTGACGTCCAGATCAACCAGTCCGACCTGCGCATCGATACTTACTGCGCTTCGGGCCCTGGCGGTCAGTGCGTTAACACCACCTACTCCGCCGTGCGTATCACCCACCTGCCCACCAACACCGTGGTGCAGTCGCAGGAGCAGCGCTCCCAGATCCAGAACCGCGAGGTCTGCATGCAGATGCTGCGCGCCCGTCTGTACGAGATGGAGCTCGAGAAGCAGCAGGCAGAGCTTGGTGCCGAGCGCCAAAGCCAGATCGGCCACGGCAACCGTTCCGAGAAGATCCGTACCTACAACCAGCCCCAGGACCGCGTGACCGATCACCGCATCGGCTTCAACTCCACCTACAACGGCGTTCTTCTGGGCGACCAGCTCGGCACCGTGATCGAGGCGCTCGCCGCCGCCGAGCGAGCCGAGAAGCTGGCACAGGCCGTTTAAGTTACGGCGTTTTACCAAACGCCGTAACGGCTCGACGCTGCAAACGCCCCTAAGCGGCAATCTGACGTTCAATCGTCGGTCGCGTACCAAAGTACGCTTCCCTCCTCTTTCACGTCACCTTGCTCGCTTAGGGGCGTTTTCGCTGACTTATGCTCAACCTGCGGGGTTTCCAAGGTAGTCATTGGGGACGTTCTTAAATGACTGGGTTGGGTAAAATACTTTTCGAGTTTATTTAATCTGCTTTGTTGGATATTAAGCTGCTTACCTGCTTAAAGTAATTGTCGGCATGTAGCCGCTATTGAAAATATTGCTCGAGAAATCGTCCAAGAAGTCGTGGGGCGATTTTTGACGCGTTGCGCGTCAAGTGATGTGGCAAGCGTTTGGTTAGATATTGGTTAGTTTTGGGGCAACCTTGCCAAAAGCTTGACGAATGCAAATCTAGACGTCGGCGAATGAACACTTTGAGCGAGCCCGGTGCAAAATTCTGGGCTGATTCTCGATAATCGCCTTCAATCGTCCCTTGCCAAGCGCTGGCCTCGCTTACAATCTGCTCCGACATTCGCGCGCCGCCCGGCGCTTAAGAGGGGAGGACCCCATGGCAAACGAGATCTGGACCATCAAGCGTTGTCTCGAGTGGACCAAGGAGTACCTGGCCGAGCGCGGCGAGGAACACCCCCGACTTTCTGCCGAGTGGCTGCTCTGCGCTGCCACGGGTCTGGCGCGCATCGACTTATATATGCGTATGGACGAGACGCTCGATGCGGCGCAGCTCGAGACCATGCACGCGGCGGTCGTCCGCCGCGCCAAGGGCGAGCCGCTGCAGTACATCACCGGCAGCACGCAGTTCCGCATGATCGACGTCGCGTGCGCCCCCGGCGTACTCATTCCGCGTCCCGAGACCGAGATGCTCGTCGAGGAAGTCCTCAATTATCTGGATGCCGAGGTGCTGAGCCCCGAGGCTGCTGCCCGTCAGCGTGTTGAGCTTCCTTGGAACGATGAGGTCGAGGAGGCACGCAAAGCCGAAGCCGCATTGGCCGACGAGCGAGCGACGGCCGAGCGCCGTACTGCCAACCTCACGGCCGCCGATGAGGCTGCGCTGGGTGGCGACGTACTGGGCAGCCGTGCCTATGCCGAGGAACTGGCCGACCGCGAGGCCGAGGAAGCCGCCACGCAGATAGCAGAAGCCGAAGCCGCGGAAGCCGCCGAACCCGAGCTCGACGAATACGGCATCGCCATCGAGGGCGCCGACCAGGAGACGGCTTCAGCTCAGGATGCCGCTGCGCCTGCCCCAGCCGAGCCCCGCACTGCTCGCGTTCTCGAGGTCGGCTGCGGCACGGGCTGCATCTCGCTTTCCCTTGCCTGGGAGCGCCGCGGCCATGTCACCTGCACCGCTACCGATATCGAACCGCGTGCCATTGACCTGGCCACCAAAAACCGCGACGCGCTCGGGCTTACGTCCGATGAGGTCGCCTTCAGCCTCACAAACCTGGTGAGCTCTATCCCCCGCGAGGAATGGGGCACCTTCGACGTGCTCGTCTCCAACCCGCCTTACATTCCGACTGACGTCATGCGCTCGCTGCCGCACGAGGTCAAGGACTTCGAGCCCGATTTAGCGCTCGAGGGCGGCGCCGACGGCCTCGATATCTTCCGCCGCCTGCTCAATGCGGCGCCCTATATGCTGCGCGCCGGCGGCCTGTTTGCCTGCGAGCTCTACGAGGGCGCCCTCGATGCCGCGGCCGAGCTCTGTCGCCAGGCGGGTCTCTCGGACGTGCGCATCGTCCGCGACCTCACCGATCGTCCCCGCATCGTCCGAGCCATCGTCACCGAGCCCAAACAGCGCCAGTAATATTTATTAACTGGTTAGCAAAAATTATAAATTAGTTTATAATTAGGACGGCTGAAAGAGGTCGGCCCATGCAACCTCCTACCTTTCGGGAAATCATTGCCCTACTCAAGCACGATGGATTCGTGAAGGTCGCGCAAGTCGGTAGTCATGCTAAGTATGTTTCTGGTGACCGTGTTGTCACCGTGAACGGCTCTGGTGGTGATCGACCAAAGAAGGGCACGTGGGCAAGTATTCGTCGCCAAGCTGGATGGTAGTTGGAGGCAAAATGAGGCAGCGATTTACCTATGACTGCGTTCTCATAAAAGAAGACGACGGTTACTGCGCTAGCTTCCCGCAGATTCCCGGCGCCTTTGCCGATGGCGACACGCGCGAAGAAGCGATTGCCCATGCCACCGAGGCACTGATGGCGTTTTTGGCCGACGACCTCAACAACGGTTTGACTCCGGCAGGGTACGAACGCTCGGCCGAGGTCGTGGCCCTTTCAGTCGAAATCGACCACGATGACGCTCGGGAAGCGGCGTGCCGAACATTTAAAGACGCAGCGCTGGACCTCAAAGTCTCCGCTTCGCGGATTACCGCGCTGGTCAAAGCAGGAAAGCTCGATGTTGAACTCGTCGACGGCCGTCGGATGATAACGATAGACAGCATCGAGCGCTACGCCGCCCAAGAACGCCACGCCGGCAGGCCAAAGAAGTTCGTCGCAGTCCAATAACCCCCTCACTTTCACCGACTACTAGAGCCGCTCACCAAACCAACATGCGCTCTGGGCAAATAGGTTGAACGTTTCGTGCGAGAATGCCCCTCAGTAAACAAACTTTCACCAGAGCGTAAGGGGCTGGCATACACATGCAGACGGTCTATCGGGTATTCGAGGGAGCGCGTGAGCCGCATCGGCTCGCCGTCGAGCGTACGGCCGAGGTACTCAGCTGTGGTGGCTTGGCCCTGATCCCGACCGAGACCGTCTATGGTGTCGCTGTGGCAGTCAGCGCTTTCTCGGACGCCTTGCCCCAAGATACAAGCGAATCTCTGCCGTGGCCGCGCGATCCGCAGGTTGCCGTCAATGGCGCCGCGGTGCCCGCACTCGGTACCGGCTACCGTCGCATCTTTACCCTCAAGCAACGTGACCTCACCCAAACGGTCGCCTGGCTGGTCGATGATGCCGAGGCCCTCGATCGCTACGGCGTGGATATTCCGGAAGAGGCCCGCGCGCTTGCTCGAAGATGCTGGCCGGGCGCCCTGACTATCGTGGTCAAGGCGGCGCCCTGCGTGCCGACCTTTATGCGCGCCGCCGACGATACGGTGGCCCTTCGCGCGTCGGCCTCGCCCGTGGTGCAGGCGCTCATCCGTACTTGTGGCAGTCCACTTGCCTGCACCAGCGCCAACACGCACGGCGCGCCCGCGCCGGCAAGCTTTGCCGCCGTTGAGGACCGTATTCTGGAGGGGGTCGATGTGGCCGTCGACGCGGGCGAGACGCCGTGCCGCGATGCTTCGACCATCGTGACGTTTAAGCATGGCGAGCTCCAGATCCTGCGCCAAGGCGCACTTCCCGCATCAGAGATCGAGCGGGTCCTGTCCGACCCGATGCAATAGAAAGGTGTAAGCGATGTCGTTGAATCTAGGTAGCCTGGGTATGGAAGACGCCTCGTTTAGCTTTGGCGGTTCCTACATCATGGCGCTCGACTGCGGCACCACCTCGGTACTCGCGACCATCGTCGACGAGTACGGCTGCATCGTCGCCCAGGCGCGTCGTAGCGTCAAAACCAGCTTCCCGTGCCCCGGCTGGGTGGAGCAGGATCCCACGGAGGTGCTTGCCAGCCAGATCGGCGTGATGATGGAGGTCCAGTTTAAGAGCGGCATCCATTCCGATCGCATCGCCGCCATCGGTATCTCCAACCAGCGCGAGACCACGGTGGTGTGGGACCGCATAAGCGGCCAACCCATCTATAACGCCATCGTGTGGCAATGCCGTCGCACCGCCTCGACAATCGATAAACTGGCCGAGCAGGGCTGCGAGGAGCTGGTGCGTTCCCGCACCGGCCTTACGCTTGACCCGTATTTCTCGGCCTCCAAGGTGCAGTGGATTCTCGACAACGTTGACGGCGCACGCGAGAGCGCGGCGGCGGGCGACCTCATGTTTGGCACCATCGATACCTGGCTCATCTACAACCTCACCGGCGGCCAAACCTTTGCCACCGACTACACCAATGCCAGCCGCACAGCGCTCTTCAATATTCATACGCTGGACTGGGACGATGACCTGCTGGCGCTCTTCGACATCCCGCGTGCCATGATGCCCGAGGTCCGTTGGAGCGCCGGTGACTACGGCCGCGTCGCGAGCGACATCATGACCAACATGCCGCCCATCATGGGTGTGGCGGGCGACCAGCAGGCGTCGCTGTTCGGTCACTGCTGCTTCCATCCCGGCCAGACCAAAAACACCTATGGCACGGGCTGCTTTATGCTCATGAACACCGGCGACGAGATCGTCGAATCCAAGAATGGCCTGGTCTCCACCATCGGTATCGCTGCGAACGGCAAGGTCAGCTATGCGCTCGAGGGCTCTATTTTTGCCGCCGGCTCAACGATGAACTGGCTGCGCGACAACATGGGCGTTATCTCCAACGTATCCGAATCGGCACAGCTCGCCTCCTCGATCGGCGATAACGAGGGATGCTACTTTGTCCCCGCTTTTGCGGGCTTAGGTGCACCTTGGTGGGACGCGCACGCCCGCGGCATCGTATGCGGTCTGACTGGAGCTTCGACTCGAGCGACCATCGTGCGCGCCGCTTGCGAGTCCATGGCCTATCAGAGCTATGACGTGCTGCGTGCCATGGAGCAGGATGTGGGTCTTTCGATTGAGCGCCTGTCCGTCGATGGCGGTGCCTCGCGCAACGAGTTCATCATGCAGTTCCAGGCAGACTTGCTGGATATCCCTGTACTGCAATGCGAGACGGTGGAGACCACGGCAATCGGTGCCGCGTACTTGGCGGGTCTTGCGGTTGGGTATTGGGAGGATCTGGAGGAGCTGGAGCAAAACGCCCAGATCGTCAAGACGTTCCATCCCCATATGTCCGTTGAGCGTCGCGAGCGCAACCTGGACGGTTGGCACGATGCGGTCAGGCGTTCGCTCAGCACCGCTCAATAGGGCTGCGACGGGGCACTCGATACAACAAACCGCTAAACTTATGCACGGCGTGCGGCAACAGCACCGCGGCGCGCCATGTCAGCAAGGCCATCTTGCGGCCGCAATGAAAGGGGCAAGATCCATGACCGTTACCTACGATACGTCCCGCGTGACGCTTGTCGATCATCCGCTCGTCCAGCATAAGCTGTCGATCCTGCGCGACAAGGAGACCGGCACCAACCAGTTCCGTCAGCTCGTGCGCGAGCTCGCGCTTTTTGACGGCTACGAGGCCATGCGCGACCTGCCTATGGAAGACGTCGAGGTCGAAACCCCCATCACCACTGCCACGTTTAAGCAGCTTGCCGGCAAGAAGCTCGCCATCGTCCCCATTCTGCGCGCGGGCCTTGGCATGGTCGACGGCATCCTCGACCTGGTGCCTTCTGCCCGCGTGGGCCACATTGGCATGGAGCGCGACGAGGTTACCCACGAGCCGCATGAGTATTACTGCAAGATGCCCAAGGATATCGACCAGCGTATCTGCCTGGTCGTCGATCCCATGCTCGCCACGGGCGGTTCTGCCGAGATGGCTATCGGCTATCTGCGCGAGCGCGGTGTCAAGGACATCCGCATGCTGTGCATCGTCGCGGCCCCCGAGGGTCTCAAGTCGCTGACCGAGAAAGACCCCGACGTGCATATCTATACCTGCGCCATTGACGACCACCTCAACGAGGCTGCCTACATCGTTCCCGGCCTGGGCGATGCCGGCGACCGCATCTACGGCACGCTGTAGTCTCTGGGCCAAACCGGCTAACGTCGAAAATACGAAGAAACGGTGCGCGCGGACAAATAAAAGGCGACCGCGCTCACCCCTGTTAACGGACGTTTAGCCCAGAGGGGTTCGCGAAAAAACGTATTACCGCACCTGCGGCATAAAGAAGGTCTTAAGAAAACGAACAGGTGCGTATTAACCGATGCTTTTTCGGTTGTACTTTAGCGATTGGCTCGTACAATAGTCACCAATGTTTGGCGGGAACTGTTCTGTGAAGCGTTAAAAAGGAAAGTGAGGACGCCAGTGTTTCAGGTAGCCGATCTGCTCGCTATCGCTGCAGGCGCCATCGCGGGCGCAATCGCCTTTCTTCCCTTTGTTTTTACGCTCAAGCCGGTTCTTGACGATAAGCAGAATGCGGACATGCTCAAGGGCATGGTGAGTCTGGCGGTCTCGGCAATCGCCCTGCTCGTCTTTACCTTGGTTGTGTTTGCGTTGTTCGGAGAGGCATTTCGCATGTTCCTTCTGGGCGAGGCGATCGGCTTCGTGGCCTTTATGGCCGCCTGCACGGTTCGTGTCGCCAAGGCGCTGCGAGATCCTCATGAGGTCGAAAGGTAAGTCGTGGAAATTTTTGAAAAGCTGCCTGATGAAATTAATCATCTGGTCAGCGAGTTCAGCTCCACCCCTGTCGTGGGCGATCTGAGCTGCGGCATCACGCAGTACTCGTTTTGGCTGATCGTCTCCACGATCGTGCTCCTGATCGTCCTGGCCGTGTTCAAGAAGAAGCAGACCCTGGTTCCCAAGGGCTTCTTCGTCAACGGTTTCGAGTACATCATCGAGTACGTCGAGAACGATATCGGCAAGGGCGTCGTGGGTGAGAACTGGAAGAAGCACTTCCCGTTCCTGTGCTCGCTTTTCCTGTTCATCCTGATCAATAACATGATCGGCCTGATCCCGGGAATGAAGCCCGGCACCGGCGCAATCGGCTCCACCGCCGCGCTCGCCATCTTCGCCTTCGTGTACTTCATCTACTACGGATGCAAGGCTCACGGCGTGATCGGCTACATCAAGAGCCTCGCCCCGCAGGGCGTGAGCTTCCCGATGAACGTGCTTGTGTGGGTCGTCGAGCTTTTCTCGACCTTCCTGCGCCTCATCACGCTCGCCGTCCGTCTGTTCTGCAACATGTTCGCAGGACACGTGGTCATGGGCTCGTTCGCCATCATGGCGAGCATGTTCATGCAGCCGCTGCTTCAGCAGGTTTCCGCGGCCCACGCCGTCGGCGCCCTGCCTTCGCTGGCCTGGCTTGCCATCCTCATCCTGATTTATACGATCGAGCTTGTGGTCGGCGCCATCCAGGCTTACGTCTTCACGGTCCTTACCGCCGTGTATGTCTCCGAGGCAGAGGAGGTCGCGGAGGAGGAGTAGTCTTCCGTTCGCGCCTTAAAGGTAAGGCAATTCGTTAAACCGCTGGTGCCCGTACCCATGGAGCCCGGCAGTTATAAATAAGGTTATCCTGCGTGAAATAAGACACGCACGACAAAGGAGGAATCGTGGGAGTTATCGGTTACGGTCTCGGTGTTATCGGCGCTGGTCTTGCTATCGGCCTGTCTGCTCTGGGCGCTACGGGTGCTATGGCCCGTCAGCCTGAGGTCCAGGGCCGCGTGTTCACCGTCTTCATCATGGGCTCCGCCTTCGGCGAGGCTCTGGCTCTGATCGGCTTCGTTGTCGCGCTGATCGTTAAATAGCACGGAGCGTCAAGTATGAATCTTTCATCCCAGAAGAGCGCGATCGCACTCTCCGCGTCCGCGGCCGCGCTGCTCATGCCGGTTTCCGCGTTCGCCGAGGACGGCGCTGCCGGTGCGGACATCCTCATCCCTAAGATGGCGGAGTTCATCCCGGCGCTTATCGCCTTCCTGATCATCTGGATCGTGCTGGCCAAGGTCGCCCTGCCGGGCATCATGAAAACCATGGAAGAGCGCGGCAAGAAGATCGAGGAGAGCCTCGACGAGGCCGAGAAGACCAAGCAGGAGGCTATCGCCAAGCGCGCTGAGTCCGATTCGATCGTCACCGACGCCCGTCGTCAGGCTGCCGATATCGTTCTCGAGGCCCGTAAGGACGCCGAGTCCGAGCGCGCCCGTATCATCGAGGCTGCGCACAAGGAGGCCGAGGAGATCATCGCCAAGGCCCATACGACCGTCGAGGACGAGCGCAAGTCCATCTACGCCGGTGCCGCGAGCTCCATCGCCGACCTGTCCGTTGCCGTCGCCACCAAGATCGTGGGCGAGGCACTCGAGGACGAGGCCGGGCAGAAGAAGCTCATCGAGCGCTACATCCAGGAAGCAGGTAGCCTGAATGCCGACTAGCCGCTATCAGGACAAGGTGCTCGAGACCTACGCGCGCTCCCTCATGGAAGCCGCCAAGGCCGAGAACCATGTGTTCGAGGACCTCGAGATGATCGAGCGCCTGGCTTCCGCCAGCCCCGAGATCATCGCCGTGCTCGACACCATGTCCAAGCGCGACCAGCTCGACCTTCTTCCCAAGGTGGCAGCTGCCTTTAAGTATGTTGCCGAGGAAGACGAGGATGTAGTGGGCGTGACCGTCACCACGGCGATCCCGCTCGACGACGAGCTGCGTCAAACCATCACTAAGAAATGCGAGCAGGACTTCGGCCGCAAGGTATTCCTTATCGAGCAGGTCGACCCGTCTATCGTGGGCGGCCTGGTGCTCGAGGCCCGCGGCGAGCGTCGTGACATTTCCGTCAAGACGCAGCTGCGCATCGCACAGGAGACCCTCGCAAACTCTGCTAATTCGTACGGAGGTGAAGCCTAATGTCCGAAACCCTCAATGCCCAGGATATCGCCAAGAAACTGCAGGAGCAGCTCACGAGCCTCTCCGCGACGGTCGATACGCATGAGGTTTCAACGGTCGACGAGGTAGGCGACGGCATCGCGCGCGTCACTGGCCTCAAGAGCGCCATGGCAGGCGAGCTTCTGGAGTTCAAGAGCTCCGATACCGGTGAGACCGTCTTCGGCCTTGCCCAGAACCTTGACCGTGACGAGGTCGGCGCCGTTCTGTTTGGTGCCGTCGACTCCATCAAGGAAGGCGACGAGTGCCGCACCACTGGCCGCATTATGGATATCCCCGTGAGCCGTGCCATGCTCGGCCGCGTCGTCAATCCGCTCGGCCAGCCCATCGACGGTTTGGGTGACATCGTTGCCACGCACCGTCGTCCTATCGAGTTCAAGGCTCCCGGCGTTATCGACCGTACCCCGGTCTGCGAGCCGGTTCAGACTGGCCTGTTGGCTATCGACTCCATGGTGCCTATCGGCCGCGGCCAGCGCGAGCTTATCATCGGCGACCGTAAGACCGGTAAGACCGCTATCGCCATCGACGCTATCCTCAACCAGCGTGGCAAGGGCATGGTCTGCATCTATGTCGCCATCGGCCAGAAGGCCTCCACGGTTGCCAACATCCGTGAGACCCTCGCCCAGCACGGTGCGCTCGACTACACCATCATCGTTTCGGCAACCGCTGCCGATTCCGCCCCTATGCAGTACATCGCGCCTATGGCCGGTGCCGCTATCGGCGAGTTCTTTATGTACAACGGCGAGGACGGTAAGCCCGCCAGCGAGACCAACCCCGGCGGTCACGTGCTCGTCATCTACGACGATCTGTCCAAGCAGGCCGTGGCCTACCGTCAGATGTCGCTGACGCTGCACCGTCCGCCCGGACGCGAGGCCTATCCTGGCGACATCTTCTACCTGCACTCTCGTCTGCTCGAGCGTGCCGTCAAGATGTCCAAGAAGAACGGCTACGGCTCCATGACGGCCCTGCCGATCATCGAGACCCAGGACGGCGACGTCTCGGCCTACATTCCGACCAACGTCATTTCCATTACCGATGGTCAGATCTACCTGCAGTCCGAGCTCTTCTTCCAGGGCCAGCGCCCGGCAGTCGACGTGGGCATCTCCGTGTCCCGCGTCGGTGGTGACGCACAGACCAAGGCTATGAAGCAGGTCGCCGGCAACCTCCGCCTGGACCTCGCTTCGTACCAGGAGCTCGCCGGCTTTACGCAGTTCGGCTCCGACCTCGACGAGGCCACGCAAAAGCAGCTTACCCACGGCGCTCGCATGACTGAGCTCCTTAAGCAGCCGCGCTATAAGCCATTCGAGGTTGGCGAGCAGATTGCAGTTCTGTTTGCAGGCAACGAGGGCTTCCTCGACGATCTCGAGATTGCCGACGTGCTGCCTTTCCGCGCTGAGCTTATCGAGTACCTGGACAATGGCTTTGGCTCGCTGCTCGACAAGGTTCGCGCCAAGAAGATCGACGACGACACCAAGGCCGAGCTCTTGCGTGTCATCGGTGACTTCAAGCAGCAGTTCATGGCCAAGCACCATGCCGATACGACTGGATCAGAGGAGAACTAAGCCCTATGGCCAATCTTCGCGACATTAAGAAGCGAATCTCCTCGGTTACCACGACCAAGCAGATCACGCGCACGATGGAAATGGTCTCTACGGCCAAGATCCGTCGTGCCCTCGATCGCTCCAAGCAGGCCGAGCCCTATAAGGAGGCGCTGACCGACGTCATGTTGACGGTCGCCGGCGACGCCTCCTGTTCGGGCACCGATCCCATGCTGCAGAAGCATGAGAGCGTCAAGCATGGCCTGATTGTCGTTATTGCCTCGGACCGCGGCCTTGCCGGCGGTTTCAATACGACGGTGGAGCGCACGGCCGAAAAGCTCGCCGCTTCTTGGGCGAACGATGGCATCGAGTGCGAGATCATCGCGTGTGGGCGCAAACCGGCCACGTATTTCCGCGACCGCGCAAACGTCGTCATGCATTTTGAGGGCAATTCCTCCGAGCCCGATTTTAATCAGGCTCGCATGATTTCCTCTCATATCTGCGATGCGTATCGTGCCGGCGAGCTTGACCGCGTCGAGCTTGTCTACCACCACGCCAAGAACCGCGTGGATCAGGAGCTTCGCGTCGAGCACTTGCTGCCGCTCGATCCCGAGATGATCGCTATGGCCCACGGTCCGCGTAAGAACGAGACCGACGCCCCTAAGCGCATCTCGTCCACGTTCGAGTTCGTGCCCTCTCCCGAGCATGTTCTCGGCAAGCTTGTACCGTCGTATATCCTGACGGTCATCTACCAGGCCCTGATCGATTCGGCGGCCGCCGAGCAGGGTGCACGCCGCAAGGCCATGCACTCCGCGACGGAAAACGCCACCGCGATCATCTCGACCCTTACCCGCACGTATAGTCGCGTGCGTCAGGCTTCGATCACGACCGAGATTAACGAGATCGTCGGCGGAGCCTCAGCATTGGAGGAACAGTAATGGCTAATAACACCGTACAGCTTGCGGTCGAGGAAGCCACCAAGAAGACGACTGCCGGTGATGGTCGCATCGTGCGAATCATCGGCCCTGTCGTCGACGTCAAGTTTGACGGCGCGGTGCCCCCGATCTACAACGCGCTCACGGTCGAGGCCGAGACCCCGATCGGTCATCTGAGCACGATCCTCGAGGTCGAGAGCCAGCTTCCGGGCGGCGTCGTCCGCACGGTCGCCATGTCCTCGACCGACGGCCTGCAGCGCGGCCTCATCGCCACCGATACCGGTGAGCCCATGAAGATGCCCGTTGGCCCCAAGACGCTCGGCCGTATTTGGAACGTTATGGGCAAGCCCGTCGACGGCAAGCCCATGCCCGAGGTGGAGGAGTTCTACCCCATCCACCATGCAGCGCCCCGTTTCGACGAGCTCACCACCAAGACCGAGATCTTCGAGACCGGCATCAAGGCCGTCGACCTGCTCGAGCCCTACATCCGTGGCGGCAAGACGGGTCTGTTCGGCGGCGCCGGCGTCGGCAAGACCGTTCTGATTCAGGAGCTCATCAACAACCTCGCCCAGGAGCACGGCGGCACCTCGGTGTTCACCGGTGTCGGCGAGCGCACCCGTGAGGGTACCGACCTTTATCTCGAGATGAGCGAGTCTGGCGTTATCGACAAGACTTGCTTGGTCTACGGTCAGATGAACGAGCCGCCTGGAGCGCGTCTGCGCATCGGTCTGGCCGGCCTTACCACCGCTGAGTACTTCCGTGATCGTGGCCAGGACGTTCTGCTGTTCATCGATAACATTTTCCGCTTCTCCCAGGCCGGTTCCGAGGTTTCCGCACTGCTGGGCCGTATGCCGTCCGCCGTTGGCTACCAGCCCACGCTGGCAACCGAGATGGGCGACCTCCAGGAGCGCATTACCTCGACCAAGACGGGCTCCATTACCTCCGTCCAGGCTGTCTACGTCCCCGCAGACGACCTGACCGACCCGGCGCCTGCCACGACGTTCACCCACCTCGACGCTACCACGGTTCTTTCGCGTAGCATTTCGTCGCTCGGCCTGTTCCCGGCCATCGACCCGCTCGCGTCTTCTTCCGACGCCCTCGATCCCTCGATCGTCGGCGAGGAGCACTACCGTGTCGCCGTCAAGGTCCAGGAGCTCCTGCAGGAGTACTCCGACCTTCAGGACATCATTGCCATTCTGGGTATGGACGAGCTGTCCGAGGAGCAGCGCCTTACGGTTAACCGTGCCCGTAAGATTCAGCAGTTCCTCTCGCAGTCCTTCCACGTCGCCGAGAAGTTCACCGGCAACCCCGGTGTCTACGTCCGCGTCGAGGATACCGTCCGCTCCTTCGCCGAGATTGTCGACGGCAAGGCCGATGACCTGCCCGAGCAGGCATTCCGCTATGCCTCCACGATTGAGGACGTGCGCGAGCGCGCCCGCAAGATGGAGGAGAAGTAGGTTATGCGTATCCGCATCGTGTGCCCCGTGAGCCTCGCCTATGAGGGTGACGCTGCGTTTGTGTCGATTCCGTCTACGGATGGCGAGTTTGGCGTTTTACCTGCTCACTCCAGCGAAATCTGCACGATCGACCGCGGTTACGTTCGCGTTTCCGATAAGGCCATGGGCACTGTCGACCACACGTTTGCCGTGGTCGGCGGCTACGCCCAGGTCGCGGACGATGTCGTGACCGTCCTCGCCGAGCGCGCTTGCGATTTGGCGACCGTCGATGCCGACAAGGTTAAAGCTGATATTCAAGGTTTTGAAGAGAAGCTGGGTAATTTGTCGGAGGATGATGCACGCCGCGCCTACCTCTATAATGAAATCGCATGGTGTAAGCTCAAGCTTGCCCAATAGTCAAACGCTTTAGCGTTCGACCATTTGCGAACACATCATGCCCGGGATGGCCCAGCCACCCCGGGCATGCTTTTTGAAAGGGTAGACCTTGGATATTATCCGCGTTGAGGGTGGCCACGCCATCGGAGGTTCCGTGCCTGTTTCGGGTGCTAAGAACTCCGCGCTCAAACTTATGGCGGCAACGCTTCTGGCGCCGGGCAAGACGACGCTGCGGAACGTGCCCGATATTTCCGATGTCCACGTGATGGGCAAGGTGCTCAAGGGCATGGGCGCTACGATCGATGTTCTCGACGAGCACACGCTCGAGATCGATACCTCCCAGGTCGATTCTTGGGAGGCGCCCTACGAGCTTGTCGCCAAGATGCGCGCCTCCACGGCTGTGATGGGCCCCCTGCTGGGTCGTTTCCATCGCGCCAAGATCGCCATGCCGGGCGGCTGCAACCTGGGTGCTCGCAAGATCGATATGCATATCTTGGGTCTTGAGGCTCTGGGCGTCGAGTTCGACACCGCCCACGGCTACATCAACGCCAGTGCTCCCCAGGGTCTGCACGGCACCACCGTCACGCTCGAATTCGCGAGCGTGGGCGCCACCGAGAACCTCATCATGGCTGCCGTGCGCGCACAGGGCACCACGGTTATCGACAACGCTGCCCGCGAGCCCGAGATCGTCGACCTTGCCAACATGCTCAACGAGATGGGTGCCAAGATCGTCGGCGCAGGCACGCCCGTCGTGACCATCGAGGGCGTGGAGGAGCTGCATCCCGTTACCCATTGCGTGGTGGGTGACCGCATCGAGGCCGGCACCTTTATCGTCGCCGGCGCCCTCATGGCCGATGAGCGCGGCGTCGATGTTACGGGCTTCTGCCCCATCCACCTGGGAATGGTGCTCAAAAAGATGGAACTTATGGGCATCGAGTGCGAGCGTATCGAGAACGGCGTCCACGTCAATCGCGTCGAGCGCATCAGGCCGGTCGATATCCAGACGCTTCCGTTCCCGGGTTTCCCGACTGATATGCAGGCGCAGATCATGGTGCTTTCGGCCCTTGCCGACGGAAGCTCCGTAATTACCGAGAACATCTTCGAGAACCGCTTCATGTTCGCCTCCGAGCTCGTGCGTATGGGTGCCGATATTCGTATCGAGAGCCATCACGCCATGATTCACGGCGTCAAGGGCTTCTCGGGCGCACAGGTCACCTCACCCGACCTGCGTGGCGGCGCGGCGCTTGTGGTTGCCGGTCTTATCGCCGATGGCGTTACCGAGGTCTCGGCCATCCATCACATCAAACGTGGCTACGAGCAGTTTGTCGAAAAGCTGCAGGCGCTTGGCGCGCATGTCGAACATGCCACCGTTCCCGATCCCGTCATCTACTAATGCAGGTTGCCTATGTTTAACAAGAAACCCCTAGCGGATAACACCCGAAGACCCTCGACTGGTGCGCAGGCCAAGATCTACAGCCGCGACAATGTCGCACGCTATTCCGAGCGCGCCCGTCAGCGCCGTCGCGGCCGCACGGTTCGCCGCGTAGCTCTCATCGCCGTACTCGGCGTGCTGCTGAGCGCTACGACTGCTGCGGGTCTGTGGTTTGCCACTATCATGGGCAAGCTTGGCGACTCCAATGTCATTACCAACAACCTGCGCCAGATTCTGGTCGATACCAATGAGGCAAAAGATCCGTTCTACGTGTTGCTTCTTGGTACCGACGGTCGTCCGGGCGAGGATACGTATCGTGCCGACTCGATTATCCTGGCACGCATCGACCCCACGCAAAAGCAGGCGACGCTCATTTCCGTTCCGCGCGACACCAAGGTCGTGTACAAGGGCGAGACCATGAAGATCAACGCCTGCCACACCGTTGGCGGCGCCGAGGCCATGGTCCAGGCGGTCAACGAGCTGTGCGGCGTGCAGATTTCTCACTATGCCGAGGTCAGCTTTGACGGCATGCAGTCGCTTATTGATTCGGTTGGCGGTATCGACATCAACGCGACCGACGACGTCGACGATCCCGAGCACCTGGATATTAAGATTACCGCTGGTCAGCAGCATATGGACGGCGCTACTGCCCTTACCTATGCCCGCTGCCGCTACACCTATGCCGACGGCGATTACACGCGCATGCGCCATCAGCGTCAGGTGCTTGGCGCCCTTGCCAACCAGATTCTCAATAACTTCGATGCCACGAAGATCTTTGGCCTGGTTAATTCGCTGTCCGATATGCTCGTAACTGATATGAGCGTTCAGGATATCGTCTCCACGGTCAATGCCATGCGCGGCATGGATGTCGAGGGCATCTACTCGGCCAACCTGCCTTCGTATGCTGACGACAGCACTATGATCGACGGCGTGAGCTATGTCTTTGTCTACGAAGACGAGCTTAAGGAAATGATGGCCCGCGTCGACGCCGGTGAGGATCCCAAGGGCCCCAACACCATGGGCCTTTCAGACGGCTCCAGCTCCACGATCGGTGACCTCAACAACAATACGTCCGAGGACTACGCATATGGCACCGCGACCTCGTCGGGTGGCTCGGACGATTCCGATGATTCGAGCGACGGCTCCGATTACTACGAAGAGCCCACCGGTGACGGCAACGGCTACGAAGCCAACTATTAGAGTTGCGCGGGCTTACCAGCCCGCGTAGCGGCTCGACGCTGCGCGACGCCCAGAGCGACAATTTGTCATTCAAAAGGCAGGGCATGACCAGAAGGTCAATGCCCTGCCTTTTTCATGCCAACTTGTTCGCTCTGGACGTCGCTCGCTGACGTTGGCTCAACCTGCGATGCCGACTACTTTTCTTGCACCAAAAATCGCCCCGTTCTCGGTTGAGGACGGGGCGATTCGTCTTTTGGGCTTATGCAGCCAGTCTTATGCGAAACGGGCGACGAGCTCCTGCAGGACGTCGGTCATCTTGACGAGCGAGCTGACCGGGACAAACTCGTTGACGCCGTGGTAACAGTAGCCGCCTGTCGAGAGGTTGGGGCAGGGCAGGCCGCGGAACGACAGCTGTGCGCCGTCGGTGCCGCCGCGAATCGGCAGTACTTGGGGCTCAACGCCGCAGGCAAGGTAGGCTTCCTTGGCAACATCAATAAGCTCGGGATAGTCACGAACGATCTCGGCCATATTTCGATACTGCTGCTTAATCTCGACCGTTACGCGCTCCTCGCCCAGTCGCTGGTTGAGCAGTGCGGCGGCGGCATTCATCAGCTCGAGTTTCTGCTGGAACTTGGCGGCATCGTGATCACGGACGATATAGCGCGCCGTGGCATGGTCGACCGTTGCCGAGACGCCCTCAAGGTGATAGAAGCCCTCGTAGCCCTCGGTGTATTCCGGGCGCTGCTCGTAGGGGAGCAGGGCGTTGAAGTCGCAGAACAGGTTGCCCGCGTTGACCATGCGCCCCTTGGCGTCGCCGGGGTGAATGGACTGGCCCTCAAAGCGAACGGTTGCCTCGGCGGCGTTGAAGCACTCCCACTCAAGCTCGCCAACCGGACCGCCGTCGACCGTGTAAGCGTACTTGCAGCCGAAGGCCTCGATATCCAACAGCTCGGCACCGTGACCGATTTCCTCGTCCGGGCAGAAGCAAATGCCGAGCGCGGGATGGGGCAGGGAGGGATCCTGCGCGATGCGTGCGACAAGCGCCATGATTTCGGCGACACCCGCCTTGTCGTCGGCGCCCAGCAGCGTAGTTCCGTCGGTGCAGACAAGGTCCTCACCCACCAGGTTGTTGAGGGCAGGAAGTTTGGCGGTGCTCATGGACACGGGCTTGCCGTCGACGATGCCGCAAACCAGATCGCCGCCCTCGTAGTGCACGATGTGCGGCGCTACGCCGGCGCCCGGCGCGACCTCGGTGGTATCGAGGTGCGCGATCAGGCCCAGGGCGGGCTTATTCTCGGAACCGGCGCTAGCGGGAATGTGCGCGCAGACATAGGCGTTTTCGGTTACATGGGCATCGGTTGCACCCAGCTCGCGCAGTTCTTCGGCAAGCACGTTGGCAAGGTCGAACTGTACGGTGCTCGACGGCACCTGGTCGCAGTTGGCATCCTCGGACTGCGTGTTGATCTGGACATAGCGCAAAAAACGCTCGAGGACGTCGGGGTTCGTGGTGGTGTTTTCCATAAAGATCGCTCCAATCTTGGTCGTCGTGTGCAACAAGAACTCTAGCACGGTATGCCGCGGCATACCGCGACGCTTGGATGGGGTAGAATCAGCCATTGAGTGCAGAAGGGACGGATGTTCATGGATACGACAAATAGCTCGCGCGAGCTACACCTAACGGTGGCGAACGAAGACTACTTGGAGTGCATGGTTCGCATCGAAAGCGAAGATGGGGAGACCGGCGGCGTGCGGTCGGTCGATATCGCACAGCGCCTTGGCGTCTCGAAGGCATCGGTCAACAAGGCGGTTTCGGCTCTCAAGGCATCTGAACTTGTCGAACAGTCTCACTACGGCAAAGTTATCCTGACTGACCGTGGGCGCGAGGTCGGCTCGGCTATCTGGTATCGCCATCGTCTGGTCCGCACGTTTTTGGTTCAGGAGCTCGGTGTCGAATTTGAGCGAGCCGATTCCGAGGCCTGCATGATGGAGCATGCTCTATCCGAGGACACGATGAACCGCTGGCTCGCCTATCTCGAAAAGCAGGGAATCAGCGTCGAGGAATAGCGGGATATATATGGATACGAGTTATTACAACCGCTTTGGTGCCGAGGAACTTACGCGCCGCTTGTCGAGCGAGACCTTGTTGGCGCAGGGCCCCATGGGCAGTGTTCTGTTGAGTGAGTACGATGCCGCCGACATTCCACCGGCGTTTTGGAATCTGGCAGAGCCGCAGACCGTTTCTCGTATCCATCGCTTGTATGTCGCCGCCGGCGCGCAGGTGCTCATTACCAACACCTTTCAGGCATCAAGCTATGCCCTCAAGCACGACCAGATTGCGCCGTCCGTGGCGGAGGTCAATCGCGGGGCCGTCGACGATGCTCGCCAGGCGCACCCACAGCTGCTGCTGGGCTCGATGGGCCCGATTTGTATTGAGTGGTTTGCCGAGGACTCTGCCGAGTATCGTGAAATCCGAGGCATTGCGCGCGAACAAGCGCACGCCTTGCTCAATGCTGGTGTTGACGGTCTGCTGATCGAGACGGTGACGTCTATCCGTAATTTGCAGCCCATGCTTGCCGGCGCCCGAGATGCCGCCGACGGTATGCCTGTCCTGGTGAGTTTTGTCGTTGACGATAAAGGCGACCTGTTGGGCGATGGCCTCAACATCGAGGCAGCCGTTTTGTACGCCGAAAAACACGGCGCAAACTCGGTTGGTGTTAATTGCTGTTCGCTTGCGGCCGCGAACGCGGCGGTGCCCAGGATGGTTGCATCGGCGACTACTCCCGTCACGGTGCGTCCCAACGCGGGAAATCCGGTTCAGACACAGGATGGTCCCGTGTGGCATGAGGACCCCGAAGCCTTCGCTCGCGCATGCGTCGAGTGGAAGCGGGCGGGCGCCGCAATGGTAGGCAGCTGCTGCGGAACCACGGCGGTTACGACAGCCGCTATGGCAGATGCGCTCAATATATAGAACCCGAAAATGGGAGTATCGAATCACCGCCCCCGCTGGGGCGGTTTTTTGTTGTCGGTGCGCACCTCGACGCTTTTGCCTAAACGGTGAACGAGCGTGCCGGCGGCTTGCCGGATGCCCGTTGCGGGTATACCTCATGCGTACCATGATCCAAACACTGCGAGGTGTCTGCGCGTGTGCGCGATAATTCACTTTGGAACTGACGGTTGGCGAGCTCGCGTCGACGGAGACTTTACTATCAACAACGTCGCTCGTGTCACTGATGCTATCGGCAAGCTATGGCAAAAGACGAATCCCGGTAAAACGGTATATGTAGGATTTGATACTCGGCCGCAAGCGCGCGAGTTCGCCGAGCTCGCGGCGGGCGTGATTGCCGCCCACGGGCTCGATGCCGTGCTCGTGTCTCGACCGGTGCCGACTCCCGCTCTTACGTGGGCGGCTGCGTATGACGGCGAGGCATGCGGCGCGCTTATGGTGACGGGCTCACATCATCCGCAGGGCTATCTATGCCTCAAGCTGCGGATGGGTGATGGCTCGACGGCCAACCAGGATGTCATCGAAGAGCTCGAGGAGACGATGGCCGCCGAGCCGCTGGGGCTTGAGGGGCAATACCGCACGGCAGATATCATTCCCGACTATATGCGAGCGGTGGCATCGTTTGTCGACGCGGATGCCATTCGCGCCGCGCATATGCGTGTGGTGGTTGACCCCATGGGCGGAGCTGCGCAGGGATATCTTGCCGACTTGCTTCGAGAGCTTGGCGTCGAAGTCCATGAGATTCACGCCGACGAGACGACCGATAGGGGAGATATCTGCCCCGACCCGGTCGAGCCGTGGGTGGATGCTTGTGAGCGCGCAGTTGTCGAAGACGGGGCGTGCGCCGGTCTGGTGACTGATGGCGACGCCGATCGTATCGGCGCGGTTGATGAGCGCGGCAGATATATACATCCACATCAGATCATGGCGCTCGTTTTGGGCGATTTGGTCCAGTATCGCAATCTGAAGGGACGCGTCGTCGTCAACCTTTCATGCTCCACGCTTGTGCGTCGCATTGCCGAGGCACTCGGCTGCCGCGTGGTCATCAAGCCCGTCGGTTTTAAATATATAGCCGCCGAGATGAAGAAGGGCGGTGTTCTCGTGGGCGGTGAAGAGGCCGGTGGTATCGGTATCGCCGCGCACATGCCCGAGCGCGACGGCATCCTTGCCTGCCTGATTTTGTGCGAGCTCATGGCCAAGACCGGCGCGCCCTTGGGCGTGCTTATCGATCAGCTCGAGGCGAGCTTTGGCAAGACGAGTTACGGACGTCGAGATTTGCGCCTTGAGGCCGAGGATGCCGAGACGTTGCGCACGCTGCTTCCCGGCGTGAATCCCAAGTCGATATGCGGCAAGGCGCCGCAGAGCGTAAGCCATATGGACGGCTTGCGTCTGGCATTTGAGGATGACACCTGGCTGCTGATCCGTCCCAGCGGGACCGAACCGGTGGTGCGCGTGTACGCCGAGGGCTTTTCGGTGGAGGAGCGCGATGAGCTGCTAGATGCCGGCTGCGCTTTGGCCAGGGGCGCATATCGGCTATAGCCAAGGGGCCACTCTATATAAAGATGTGCTCGGCAAGCGGTAGCTATCAACTGGCAAGCGTCAGTTGAGGGCACAGTTGTGTAGGAAATGTGTGCTCCCAGATTCCCGCCCCCGGGGCCCCTCCGGTCTGGCAATATATCTCCTTGCCGCGCGGCCCGGTCGAACCGGATCAGCCGCGGGGCGTGCACCTTGAGAACCGGATACTGCGAGGATGGGCACCTACGGGTGTCGCATC
>UQMK01000026.1 GCA_900542085.1 uncultured Collinsella sp. | reverse complement strand
ACGGCGAGCTCGGTTAGGCCAGCGCCTTTCCGCTCATGGCGGGCGAGCCGTCGGCGCGCGTGGCTACCACGATATCGGTCACGGCAGGCTTGCCGCGGGTGACGGTGCCCGTCTTGTCGAGCACCACGGTGCCCACACTGCGCAGGTTCTCCAGCGCCTCGGCGCTCTTGAACAGAACGCCCATCTCGGCGCCCTTGCCGGTGCCTACCATAATGGCGACGGGCGTGGCCAGGCCGAGTGCACACGGACAGCTGATCACCAGTACGGCCACGGCGGAGGTGAGTGCCTCGTTTATGCTGCCGGTTAGTGCCATCCACACCGCAAAGGTCGCAGCCGAGATCACGAACACCACGGGCACGAACACGCCGGCGACCTTGTCGGCCATGCGGGCGATGGGTGCCTTGGTGGCGTTGGCGTCCTCGACGAGCTGGATAATCTTGGCGAGCGATGTCTCGGCGCCCACACGCGTGGCGCGGAAGGTAAACGAACCGGTGCGGTTGACGGTGGCGGCGTTGACGGTGGCACCGGCGGTCTTTTCCACGGGGATGGACTCGCCGGTGAGCGCACTCTCGTCCACGGCCGAGCTGCCCTCGAGCACCACGCCATCGACGGGGATGGACTCGCCGGGGCGCACGCGCAGGACCTGGCCGGGAAGGATGGCGTCGACGTCGACGGTGGTCTCGCTGCCGTCCTCTGCCACGACGGTCGCGGTCTTGGGTGCCAGGTCGATGAGCGCCTCGATAGCGCCGCCGGTTTTGGACTTGCTGCGCGTCTCGAGGTATTTGCCCACGGTGACGAGCGACAGGATGGTGCCGGCGCTCTCAAAATACAGATTGTCCATGCCCGTCATCATTGCCTCGTGCACCTGACCCGCGGCAAGCTGGTCGGCCATGATGAACATGGCGTAGATCGACCAGGCGATGGAGGCAGTGGCGCCCACGGCAATAAGGGCGTCCATGGTGGGCGCGCCGTGCGCGAGCGATTTAAACCCATTGATAAAGTACGCGTCGTTGACATAGACGATGGGAATGAGCAGGACGAGCTCGGTGAGGGCGAGCGTCATGCTGTGGGTATGGTCGGTGAAAATGCCGGGCAGCGGCCAGCCGAGCATGTGCCCCATGCCTATGTAGAACAGCGGGATGAGGAATACGATCGAGACGATGAGGCGGGTGCGCATGGCAGAGGCGGCGGCCTCCAACTTTTTGGTCGGCGACTCCATATGGGCGGCGCCGGACCTGACTTGCGCACTGCCGTTTGAGCCGGCGGCACCGGTGCCCGCATCGACGGGCGAGGCCGAGTAGCCGGCACGGTCGACGGCGGTGCAGATATCGTCGGGGGAGACCTGCGCAGGATCGTAGTCGACCATCATGGAACCGGCGAGTAGGTTGACCGCGACGCTTTGGACGCCGTCGAGTTTGCTCACGGCACGGTCCACATGCGCCTGGCAGGCGGCGCACGTCATGCCGCCCACGTCAAACTTATCTTGAGCCATGGCTTCTCCTTTCTGTGGCGTGGTGTTGGAAATGTTAACCTGCCGATACTATACACCCATACCCCCTGGGGGTGTCTAGTAGTAGTTGGAATGTATGACTTTTCATTACAGATGAGGGTGGCTGCTCAATCGATGGTCGTCCCAACCAAACATCTCAATCTGTAACATCTGGACCGGTTTTTGAACCATAGCTGTTACAGATTTAGACAAACATTTCAGCCGAAAACTAACGTCTCGATCCGTAACAACTAGACCCCGTTTTACCGAGTGTCTGTTACAGATCAAGACAAACAGTTGGCAGCAAACTCAATGTCTCAATCTGTAACATCTAGCAGCAAATATGACCTCTAACTGTTACAGATCGAGACAGACTGCCCGGGGTCAACTCAAATGTCTCGATCTGTAACATCTAGAGAGGTTTTTGACCCCTTACTGTTACAGATTGAGATGTTGTCTCGCGGGGTTGGGGGTTTGTCTCGTTCTGTAACATCTAGACCTGTATCTGCCGAGCTAGTGTTATAGATCGAGACAATTGCCGGGGTGGGGTCCCGTCACGGCAAGACGCCCGCCGCCTAGATACAGAATCCGGGGATCACGCAGGTTCGCTTGTTTGGCTTTTCCGCAGGCGTTGCATACGTAAAGACGTCGCCGTCGTGTCCCACGCGATTCAAATAGAGTGTGCCTTCGCTCTCTGATGTGTCGGGGCTCACCGTGCGCTCCCACCAACAGGTGTCCTTGTCCTTCCACTGGCGGACCATCGTCTCGTTCGTGGAATACGGGCTCACCTTGAGCTCGCGGAAGAGCTGATACTCCTTGCCTTCGCCGTTGTAGATGTCGGCCAGGTAGTGAAAGTCCTCGGCAAATGACTCGGGCGGCTGCACTCCGCACAGCTCGACCATGGCGGGCAGCCAAAGGGTCGCGGGTAACTCGCTCAGACACGATGCGCTTCTGGCGGCGCCAACGTTATTCGAGACCTTTTTGACAGATTTAATGAGTGCGCGCAGCTCGTTGGGCAGCAGCTTAAGGCCGTCGTTGTCGAGCCATTCCCGCAGTTCGCAATCTGCCCAGCCGGTGCTCAACGGTTGGGCCGCGGCATCGCGCTCGGCAATGCCGGCATCGAACATAAACGTCAGTCCGGCCTTGCCCGTCCCGTCCAGAAGCTCGTCGTGACGGATGCCCACAAGCTGCGCGCCGATGTGCAGTCCGTTGGTGAGCCTCACGCGCTTGGTACACGGATAGGGGATATGCCCATCGGCATCGAGCAGATGGTAGCGCTTTGCAATCTCGCGTGCCTCGCTACGGGTCTCGGCAGCCTTGATCTTGAGCGAAATCTCCTGCAGCTGATCCCAGGTGTAGTCGTCAAGCGAACCGCGGATGCCGTCCAGGTAGTCGGGGATGCCAAAGCCATGGGTTGCCGCCCCGATAACGCCGAGCCCCGCAACGGCCGCGACAACGCCACCGATAATAAAGCGGCGGCGGGTCATGGCATCGTGCCGGGCCTGCTCCAGGATCTCTCGCGCTCGCTCGCCGGCGACGTCGACCTTAAGGTGCGTGCCAGAATCGATATCAATCGCGGCCTCGTCTCCTGCGCCTTCGCGGCCCTCGGATTCGGCATCGGTGAGGTATGCCGAGAGCACCTCGAGCATCTGCTGCTCGGTGGGACGATCGCACTGCTCGACTGAGATGCCTTTCATGATGATCTGGACGAGCGCTTCGTCGTCATTGCATCGCGGCTCGAGCGGTGCCGGCTTGGTCTTGGTCTTTATGAGGTAGAACGAGCCGGTTGCCGCGGCACCCGTCGACTCGACATCGAACGGTTTACGACCGCTGTAGAGCTGGTACAGAATGCTCGAAAGCGCATAGACGTCGATGGCGGGCGAGCGGCGAAGGGCCGCGATGCCTTCGATATCCTGCGTGAGCATCTCGGGCGCGGCGTATGCGGGCGTGGCAAAGCGCCAGATGTCGGCGCGCCGGGTGATCGTGTCATCGCCGAGGGCTATGGTCGCGGAGCCCATGTCGATGAGGCAGGGGTCAAAGGAGCAATCGGCGATCTGCTGCTCAAGCGTTCGACTGGTGGTACGGAACATGATATTGGCGGGCGACAGGTCGCGATGGACGACCGGATTAACGAGCCCCTGGGTCATCAGGAGTGCGCGAAGCACGGCGTTTCCAACGGCGGCCACCATCTGGGTAGTTAGCCCGCCCGAGGCATCGTGCGGAAGTAAGGGCAGCACCTGCTTGAGCGAGGTGCCCTCGACCCACTCCATGAGGATGAGCGGGTCGTCCTCGCACGATCCATAGCCATAGACGCGCGGAAATCCGCGCAGGTGCGAGACAGTGCACAGATGACGGTACTCCTCGAACAGCGCGGCGGTATTGGCCAGGTGCGCAGCCGCTTGCTCGGCGGAGCGATCGGGGGCTTGGTCGGAAAGGATGGCGTTGTCCTTGAGCAGCTTGACGGCAAAGACCTCGCCGCTCGTGTTGGTCGCGCGGAGCACATGTCCGATATTGCCGTCGTCGCGGTATGCCGTCTGAAGAATAAGCGTCATAAACCGGCGCTTGGCATCATCCTCGGCGCTGGGGTCGACTGCCACGGCGGTATCGAACGTGTCGAGACGGATGAGTTTGTCGCCAGGCGCGGTGTTGGTGGTATCCAAGGCGTTCCTTCGTTTGGTGGGGCCGCGTGCTCACACCGAGAACGCGATTATCGATTAAAGCCCATGATAGACGTGTTTGCCGATAAACTGACTCGTATTGCTATTTATAGTGCAGCGTGCAATGTAAATGATATAAGACGAGTGGCACCTGTTTCCCACGTCTCTACGCGCTAGTCCACAATAACGAGAAACGTTGTATAGAGACCCAAATGAAGTCTGTCGCTGTTGGCGATTTCCACGGGGGGATAGACTTTGCCGGGCTCTCGTTGGTCGCGGGGCGGCTCGATTACGATATCGCCGTCGCCCGCACCCGATTCGAGCACCGTGCCGTTGGTCGATCCAAGGCCCTGGGCGTACCAGTGCTCACCCTCAAGCCAAATGCGAAGATGCTCGCGCGATGCGTCGGCGCCCACATCGGTGATGCTGGGCGAGGTTTTGGGCAAAGAACCAATCACGGTGCCGCGCGGATCGCGTGTGAGGGGATGGATTTGCATGTCGACGCAGTTGTTAGCATGTGTCCTGAGCAGACCGAGGTTGGGGGCGACGGCGCGCGGCTGCTCCGGGCTGCTCATAAAGCCACGCCCGACGGTAGTTTCGGTAGTGCCAAAGTGCCCGCCCGTCTTGCTGTCGCAAAAGCGCTCGACGGTGGCCACGCCTTGAACGGGATCGGCAAGTGCTCCCGTTGCCACAAAGAGCATCAAGAAGAGCGTGCTTTTTTCGCGGGGGCTGTGGTCATCGGAGCTGTTGATGCGCCCCAAGGCATTGGCGTAGAGGCGGTCGTCGAGGTCATAATCGGCGAGAATCGACATCATGTCTTGGGCCGCCGGGCCGCTGTAATGCTCGGATATTTCCTGATAGGCGCGATCGCCTCCGCCGAGCTTGTTGCTAATGGCGGCAGCAAGGTTAAGCGTGGAGACGGTAAGGTCATTGTAGATACCTGGCGCACACTGATCGGGCTCGCGGTGGACGATGTAGCGAGTGAGGTACGAGCGGTTGGTAGAGCATTTGTCGAGCAGGGTGCTGCCTGCATACGAATTGCCGTTGATGAGCATTCGCGCAATCTCGAGATGCTTGAGACCGCCGAACGATCGGATGTCGTTGTAGAGGACCGAGCACGGTGTTTCCGCCGCCATGGCTGCCTCCCCAGATAACTTTAATGACGTACTGCAAACATGTTAGGAAATGGCTACGGTCAAAGCGTACCGACTCGAAAAATGTTGCGCAACGCTTTGCATAACTATCAAGACATTATAGGGCATATACGCCAAGTTGCAGGATGGCTGCAAGCGACACATTTTGAGAGGTTGTGCCCTATGGAATGCCCTTATTGCGGTGCATTATTGCCCGATGACGCTGGTTTTTGCTCTGAGTGTGGATCGCCTCTTGACGCTGCCGCGCCGTCTGCACCTGCTCCCGAAGATCCCTACACCA
Organism: uncultured Collinsella sp.; assembly: GCA_900542085.1. GTDB lineage: Bacteria > Actinomycetota > Coriobacteriia > Coriobacteriales > Coriobacteriaceae > Collinsella. The sequence goes on along the minus strand of UQMK01000026.1, from coordinate 24,436 downwards.
CGCCCCAGACGGTGTCGCAGAGCCCGGCCTTTTCGTGGCGCGACGGTGAGGCCGCTACGGCGGCAACGGTGGAGTTGCCTAAGGCGGATGCTGCCTCGAAAGCAGACGAGCAGCCGGTGGCGGCACCCGACGCGTCTGAGCCCGCTGCGCCCGAATCCGATTCGGACGCCACGCGTGTAGTCGATCCCTTGTCAGACTTTGGCACTACGATCGAGAATGCGGAAACTGAGTCTGCCTGCCATGCCGATTTTGGTCCTACGCCGCTCAGCGAGGAAGAGCAGCTCGAGCAGGACCGCGAGAGCCTCAAGACGGCCAAGGCCGAGTACAAGCTGGCACGCAAGCGCCTGGGCAAGTCGTATGCGCCCGCCATCGCCGCCGGCGTTATTGTCGTTGCCGCCTTGTGCGCGGGAACCGGCTGGGCGGGCTACTCATATGGTTTGGCTCATCCGCAAAATACGGAGCAGATTCAAAAGCTCAAGAAGCAGCTTGAATCTTCCAAGGACGAACTCACAAAAACGCAAGACGAGCTCGATCAGACAAAGTCCGACCTTAAGGATGCTAAGGCGGAGCTCAAGACCGCAAGCAAGAACGGCGAGGACGCCAGCTCCAATGCCGAGGGCTCTTCCACGACGGGCAATGCGACCTCGTCGACCACTACGACCTCTGGTAGCACGGCGAAGCTCAACATCGATAAGCCCACGAGCTTTGCCAACACCACGTGGCGCGGGGCACTTAAGGAGACGGGCAACTCTTGGGGCCATACTTGCTACGGTGCGAGCGAAAACGACCTTGTGATTGTGTTTAAGAGCATCAGCGATTCCGGCGAAGCGGTTGCAGACATCTCGGCCACGTTGCATGCCCACGATACCTACAACGCCGAAAAAACCGTCGCCCAATCCGATGGTGACGACTATCGCACCTACACGGACGTCACCGGTACGTTTGTCAGGAATAAGGGCTTTGAGTTTTCGCTTCCCGTCGAGGAGGAGGGCTGCGACCTTACGGTTACGGGTGTACCTAAAAAGAAATATGGCAAGTACTACCTGAATACCACAGTCGAATCGGGAGACGGCGCCGTTACCATGGGAACGCGCATCACGGATTCCTTTGAGCTTTTGATTTCCTAGTACCTCGTATTGTCAGCGTGCGATGCATGGCGGCGGTGGCGGGCGCGGCTTTATTGAGACTTGCGCCCGCCACCGCTTTTTGCAAATGGGTCTATTTGCTGACTTGGTTTTTACTGCCGGCTAAAGCATGCCGGCAGATGCGAGGACGAGTATAACCACGATTGCTACCAGGGCAGCAATCACCATCGTGAGTGCCATCGTGCGTTGACGTTTGACGGCAAGGCGCGCGCGACGCATGGACTCGGCGCTGCGGACGGTCTCGGTGGATGGGGTTGCACAGGCGCGATCCACCACGGGCCGGTGCTTTCGCGGAGCACCCGTACGGGCGAAAGGCTCAAGGCGCGCCGCGAGTTCATTTGCCGAAGGGCGTGCGTCTTGCGAGACTGCCAAACAAGCCATAATCGCGTTGACCAAGCCCTGCTCGCGGGGAGTTGCGGGCATAAGGGGTTGCGGCTGCATGGTGCGCTTGAGGCGCGCGTGGTCTCCAGAGCGCCTGAGCTCTGCCTCAAAGGGCGCGTGTCCGCAATAAAGCTCGTAGAGGATGCTTCCCAGCGCATAGATGTCGACGGCGGGATTATCGCGCGCACCGGGATCGGCCTTAAACCGCTCCAGCATTTCGGGCGCCGCGTATGCCGGCGTGGCACCGCGAAAAGCGTTGACGTCGACGGTAAAGGAAAAGTCCGGTTTAACGAGCTTGGCACTGCCCATATCGATCAGGCAGATGTCAAAATAGCCGCTCGACACCTGCTCCTCGAGCGGGATGCGATCGTAACGCAGCATGATGTTGCGCATGGAAAGGTCGCGGTGAACAAAGGGCGTGTCGAGCGATTGCGTGGACAAGATGATCTTGAGCACGCTCAGACCCAGCGCGGCGACGATATCACCGGGGCAGGTTTCAGCGCCATCGCCCAGAGCTGGCCGCGCATCAAGAAGCGAGGCGCCGTCAACCCACTCCATGAGCAGCGCCGGGATTCCGTCTGCCGTGTAGCCAAAGCCATAGACATCGGGAAAACCCCTTAGGTTGGATACGACGGAGAGCGTGCGGTACTCCTCTTCTAGGGTTTCCCGATTGAGCTGTTCTTGCTCGGGTTGGGCATCGGGACGCGGCATCTTAAGCGCGAGCTCAAAGGCGCGGTCGCCACTTTGGACGCGGCGGACATAGGCGTTGCCGCCAAAGCCACCCTTTTGCGGCGGAACGAGAAGCGTGCAAAAGCGACGCCGTGCCGCAGCCTGCTCGCGCTCGGAGAGCAGTGCTGGTGTATGAAACTTGACGAGTCGAACTTCTTCGTAAGAACCGGTCATGGCGCGCTTTCATCCTTTCTTCCATTAGCAGGATATGCGCTAGCCGCCGCCTTCTGTTGCGCAACATCGATAAATTTGCCGCTCGCCAATGTTGCGCAACAGAATCGCGTAAAGCGGCGGTAGAAAGATGTTGGAAAGACGCAAGGACCAAGCTGGTCAAAAACGGAGGGATAGCAAGTATGAGCGCCGTGGTTGGGATGTTTACATCTGTTGGCCCTGCGGCAAGTAGCGCCGCATCTACTGGGACAAGCTTGGGTGCTGCCGGCGCTGTTGGTATGGTCCTTTTGGCTCCTACCGCAATTGTTACGGGTGCGTTGGCTGCCCGTGAGACGGCGGAAAAAAATGCAAGTTATGCTGCCAAAGAGGAATTCAATGAGACTCTCGCGGACCTTAGGAAACGGATTGATGAGATAGCTTCCGGGCTGGATGAATCAACACGGGCAATGTTGGATGAGTTGATCACCAATTGTTCTCGCTCCTTTTATGCCGAACATGAAGAAAACACGATGAGTCTTGGTAGGGATACAAGGGTGAGGATGGAGAAGGCGTTGGCTCATTTGCTTTCAACGCTTCACGTCCTGTTTCCACAAATGACTTTTGACGCTCATCTGAAGCAGAGGATGGAGATGAGCAAAAGTCAGATTGATGCTGCTTTGACCGTTGAAAAGCTGAGAGCAGAAGGTCTTGCTAGGGCGATTGATTTTGATGTAACGCCTGATAATCCTATAGATCTGAAGAGGGCATTGCTTCAGATAACCGCGGCGGCGGAGTCTTCTTCGGGCGTTGAAACGTTTGAGGGGGCGGCGCAATCATTTGACGCGTGGTCGGAAGTCGCCATCTCTTTGATGCAGGATGAAGCCTTGGATATGGCGCTGCGTAATCGAATAAGCGCGAAATTCGAATCGATCCGCGCCGCCTATGATGCGCTTGATTCCGATTCAACCGTTGAGGAGCTGCTTGCTATTAATAAGAGCATCAAGGATTTCGATCATGTCATGAAGCGTGCCCAGTATGAGTCTGCCGAGAAGCATGAGCAGTACACGCAGTACCAGATTCGAGTAGAGCTACTCAACGATCGATACCATCGCCCGACTGTTCTTAAGCACATTTATGAAATCGATAATATTTACGAAGAAATCGAAATCGCCGACGCTGAACTTGATAAGGCCGTAAAAGACGAGTATATCGAGCGTGCAATTAATGATGCCATGGCTGAACGTGGTGTCAATGTGGTCCGTTATGCCGTTATGGATGGCTCGGGCAAACCCTGGCGTCTTATGTTTGACACAAACGAACACAAAGCGGTCGCTGTCCTTAAGGGTAGCAGCGAACAGCAGGTCATCATGCGTGTCGTAGAGGCTGACCCAGCTGAGTTTTCTGAAGACCCGAATAATCCCACGATTATCAAAGACATGAAGATCCAGGATCAGTCAACCGTCGATAAGGCCGTTCAGGACCAGGTGGAGTTTTGTGACTTCTATAAGCAGTTCAGTGAAGACCTTAAGAAGCGCGGCGTCTTTGCGGACACCTCGGCTGGTTTTGTGCGGCCGCCAAGTCCGGATGCTGCAGTCGAGATTCACCCGCACGATTACGTGCCGCCCACGCCTTCCGCAGATGCGGAGCGTCGCCTGCGTAATCGCCGTCAAGCAAGTCAGCTCAAGCAGAGGGAAATGAGGTAAACCATGACATGGGAATGCCCTATCTGTGGTCTTATGAACGATGATGCCCGCGATATGTGCGAGGACTGCGGGACGCCGCGTCCCGCTGGTGCGGTTCCCGCGCCTTCGGTCCCTGCGCCCGCGGTCTCGGCACCCGAGGCGCCAGTCGCCTCAGCGTCCGGCTTTGCCGGCGCGGTCGCTGGGCGTCCGGCTCCCGCCGTCTATCCTGCAACGTCATCGATGGGCGGTGTTTCGCGGCCTCAGCGTCCCGCGCCCCAGCAGGCATATCAGGCTGCTCCTGCTCCCACGCCGCAGCCTACCCCCATGCCCGTTCCGCAGCCCGCTCCGGTTGCTGCGCCACAGCCGACGCCTGCGCCAATGCCACATCCGACGCCTGCACCAATGCCGCAGCCCGCGCCGCAACCCATGGCGAATGCTGCAGCTACTCCTGCGGTTCCTGCGCTTACGCTTGCCGATCCAGTTATGGGTGAGCAGCTTCGCCTCACGGACGCTGCCGTGCTTGGACGCAACGCGTTTCCTTCCATGGCTTCGAACTTTGCCATGTCCCGGCAGCATGCCAGTGTTCGTTTTGAGCGGGGCACATGGATGGTTGCCGATGAGGGGTCCAATAACGGAACGGCTCTTATGCGTGGCGGCCAGATCCTCAACTTGGTTCCCGGCGTGGCCCAGCCGATTCATACCGGAGATACGCTACTCATTCCGGCTGCGTCTGGCGAGTTTGCCCAATTGCGTCTGACGGTTACTGTGGAGGAACCGCCTGCGGCGCAACCCGTGCAGACCCAGGCTTGGTCTGCGCCACAGCCCGCGTCTGCTGCGGCACCGGTTGTTTCTGCCGCTGGTGAGCCTGCGGGTGTCGAGGGCTGGTTTGTCGAGTGTCCCGAATGCGGTCGTTTGCATCTCGTTGCTGATGAGCGCGCAAAGGTTGGGGATGGCTGTGAGGAATGCGGTTGCTCGCTTGCACGTACCTCGGCCGTGTACCGTACACTCGATCCGGGCGAGGATTACGCCGATGTTCGTTAGCCATGTGCTTGCCCCCGTCGTCTCGCTGGGTCCGGGAGAACGTATTGTTGTCTGGACCGCTGGTTGTTCAAAGCGTTGTGCCGGATGTATTTCGCCCCAATGGCGCAGCCAGTCGCCCGATCAAGATGTCGATGTTGATGAGCTTGCGCGGATGTTGCTCGATACCGCGCGCGAGCACGGCGTACATCGGCTGACGGTTTCGGGTGGAGACCCGCTCGAGCAGGCATCAGAGCTCGTGAAGCTGCTGGCAACGATCCGTTGCGCTTACGATGACATTCTCGTTTACACCGGATTTACGCTCGAAGAGCTGCCGCAGGTGATCGGTGCGGATACGTGGGAGACACTCAAGCCCCTCATCGATGTGCTGATTGATGGTCCGTACATAGACGAGCTTAACGTGCCCGACTGCGCGCTGCGCGGTTCGACTAACCAGCGCGTAATCTACCTGAGCGACCGCCCGCACGATGACTACGACCAGTATCTTCAGCAGCCTCGTCAGCTTCAAAACTATGTCCAGGACGGCACGATTATCACCGTTGGTATTGCCGACCGCTACCACCATGAATTTTCTGCCAAGGAGGTATAACACATGGCAACTGATTTCGAGCGCCAATCCTGGCAGCGCGAGATGCTCAACTTTAAAGGGGTGAAGAGCCTCTTTATCCTTGAGGGCAACGTCAACGACAAGTATCCCGATGTGGTCGACGGCGGGCTCCAGTTCTCGGAGCTTGCTGAGGTCGTGCGCGGCCTTTTCGAAGACGCCAATGGCTCAGTTGAGTACAACGTGGCATATTTCGATCCCATCCAGCTGTTTTCGAGCAGCATGGGCAACGTCGATTGCAAGCGCCTGGTGTCGCTGGCACACGACGAGGCTTCTAAGAGCGATGATCGCATGATGGAGGCGAACGCCTGCATCGCCGATGGCCGCCAAGCATATGCCACCGAGCAGTCGAGCCTGCCTTCATACGGTGAGGTTATCCGCTCCATGTTGCGCCTGAAATACAATGACAACCCCGATGGCGGCGCCGAAGCTAAGCCGCTTTGCGTGATCGTCAACATGGCGTCGCGTCTGCTTGCCTCCTCGACCGGTCTTATGCCCGACGAGACGCAGTTTTTCCTTAACCTGTACCTTGGTGCCAGCAAGGCGCGCCTCATTAACCGTACGGCCGTTAACACGCTCATTCTGGTAACGGATAACGTGCGCAACCTGCCTGTGTGGTTTATCGAGGAAAATCCCTTCTTGCGCACCATCACGCTGCCGCATCCCGACCGCGACATGCGCGAGGCCTACATCCAAAGCAAGTTTGGCTTTGGTGAGGCGCTGTCCGATTCCGATGACCGTGCGGTGCGTCGCTTTATCGATACCACCGACGGCATGAGCGTTAAGGAGCTCGAGGGCCTGCAGCGCATGTATCAGCGCGATATGCAAAACCCTGATGCTTCCATCGAGGCCATCCTTCCCAAGCTCGTCGACGTGTATAAGTACGGTTTTCGCGAGAACAAATGGCAGCAGATGTTTGAGAAGCTCGAAGAGGATCCCGAGGAAAAGATCAAACGCCGCGTGAAGGGCCAGGACGAGGCCGTCGAGAAGGCCGTCACCGTGCTCAAGCGCTCCGTTATGGGCCTTTCGGGCGCCACCCATTCGTCTGGCTCTAAACCCAAGGGTGTGCTGTTTTTGAGCGGCCCTACCGGTACCGGTAAGACCGAGATCGTTAAGGCCATTACGGAGCTCCTCTTTGGCGACGAGCGCAGCATGCTGCGTTTTGATATGTCCGAGTATGGTGCCGAAAACTCCGATCAAAAGCTCTTTGGCGCTCCTCCGGGATACGTGGGCTATGCCGAGGGCGGTCAGCTGACCAATGCGGTCAAGGCCAATCCGTTCTCGGTGGTTCTTTTCGACGAGATCGAGAAGGCCGCGCCCAGCATTATGGACAAGTTCCTGCAGATCCTCGAAGATGGCCGCCTGACCGATGGCCAGGGTAATACCGTGTACTTCTCTGAGACGGTCATCTTCTTTACGAGCAACATCGGCTTTTCCAAGATTGAGATCGATGCGCAGGGCAACGAGGTGCGTAATACCATCGCGCCCAACACGCCCTATGACGAGATTTGCGAGCGCGTGCGCACCGAGATGGATCGCGAGTTTAAGCCCGAGTTCTTGGGCCGTATCGGCGACAACGTGGTGATCTTCAACTTTATCGACGACGCCGTGGCGCTTCAGATCCTCAATTCCAAGATCGATGCCGTTAACCGCAACGTGCATAAGGCACAGCCCGATATTACGGTTGAGGCGACCGACGCCGCCCGCGAGCTGCTGCACTCCATTGCCATGACGGATGCCGTCAAGGCCAAGGGCGGCCGCGGCATTGGCAACCTGGTGGAGAGCGGCTACCTTAACGGACTTTCCGACTTTCTGTTTGAGCACCGCGCCGAGTGGCGCGGTCGTCCCGGCATGGTGGCACGCGCCGTGCCGCAGGGTGAGGGCGACGATGCGCATATCGCATTTGAGCTCGTGCCCGGATCGATGGGAGGCGATTGGCGATGACGAAGTTTATCGCTGCAGCAAAAACCCAAGCGGGAACCAATCACCCCGTCAACGAGGACCGTTTGCTTCTTGACGGCAACGTCCTTTGCTATGGCCTGGTAGGCGATTGCGAGCGCGAGATGGGCTGCATGGCAGTCTTTGACGGCGTGAGCGAAGGCGGGCACGGGGCGGCCGCCTCGACGCTCGCTGCTCAGGCGTTTGCACAGGCCGTGCGCGTCTTTGATGCCGATACCGTCAACGCGTTACAGGAGCGCCTACGCATGGCGGGCGAGCGAGCCGAGAACGATGTTGAGACGTATGCGGCTCGCTATGGACTGCCTGTTGCTGCATCCACGGTTGCCGGCCTCGTGGTTGCTCCTGACGGGCACGGTGCTGTTTTTAATGCCGGCGATTCTCGCGTGTACCGACTGCGTGGCGGTGTGCTTGCCGTGCTTAGCTGTGACCACACGCCTGAGCGGCGCGTGGGCGGCGTTGGCGCTGAATACAGAGACGACGCCGTTTCGCATTGTATTGAGCTCGCGATCGGACTCAATCAGGGCGGTCGCAATCTTGAGGTCAAGACGACCGTGATGCTTCCGGGCGATCGCTATCTGATCTGTTCCGATGGTATCGATGGGCAGATTGCGCAGGAACGTTTGCAGCAGATGCTTGCGAGCGATTCGACATGTGCACAGTTGTGCGAAGAGCTATATGCCGAGGCTCGGGTGAACGGCTCGACGGACGATGCAACGCTGATTGTAATTGAAGTGGGGGAGTAGCCATGTCTGATGAGACGATTACGGTACACCGAGATGGTGGCAATGGCAATGATGAGGCCGTAACGGTGCGCCGCGGGAATGCGCCCGTAGGGGGAGAGACGGTTACCGTGAACCGTGGCGACCAGGCTTCTGCGCCTGGAGAGACCGTGACGGTACGTCGAGCTGACGCTCCGGCATCTGGTGAAACGGTCACCGTCCGCCGCGACGACGCGCCATCGACAAACGAAACCGTAACGGTGCATCGCCCGATGACCGAATCGAATGGTGAAACAGTAACGGTTGCGAGGCCGTCTGTTGGTGCTTCCGCTGACAGCAAGACCGTTACTGTTTCACGCCCTGGTACTTCTGCGGCAGGCGAAGCTGTCACGGTGCCGCGCGCTGCGAGCGCCGACGGCCAGACGGTAACTGTCTCGCGCGGCGCCACGGCCAGTCCCAACGGTGAAACGGTGACCGTTTCTCGTGGGGGCGCACATGCCGCCGCTGCATCTGCCTCGCCTTTTGTTGCAGAGGATGCGACAGTTGTCTCGAATGACGGGCAGCAGTTTATTATTCATTTGGGACAGGTCATTGGCCATGGCGGTCAATCTAGCATTGTTGCCGCCGAGCGGGTGAGCGATGGTTTGGCATGTGTTGCCAAGGTCTTTAAGCCTCTTGTGGGCGCCGAGCGTTCGGCATATCAAAAGGTGGTAAGCGCCGTAATGGGGCTTAATGGCCGCCCCGTGTCTCAAACGCATCTGCTGCCCATCTTTGCCTATCTGCACCAGGGCCTGAGCGCGACCGAAGTGGGGGCTGCGGCTCCTCAGCTGTGGGATGTTTCCATTACGCCGCTGGCCACATGCCTTTTTGATCGTCCCCGTAGCAAGAATATGGTTAAGAGCCGCGTGATTCCCGAGCTCAGCCAGGCAATTGAGCTGCTCCATACCGAGCTTGGTATTGTCCATCGTGACATTAAGCCGCAGAACGTCTACCTGTACGACAAACAGATCGTGCTCGGAGATTATGGCTCCGCCCGCTCGCTTGCCGGATTTGACAGCCGACTGACGAACACCATGACGCGCTCCGACGGCTACACGCCCGGTCGTGGCGGCATGGTCGACCCTCGTAACGACTGGTATTCGTTTGGCTATACAATCTGGACGCTCTACGAAAACAATGTCCACCCGCTGCAGGAGTTCATAGACGACAATACGCTTTCCGATCGCCAAGAGACGGGTGAGCCTGCGGACTTTAACTATCCAGATGATGCAACCCTGGGAAACCTCCTCAAGGGCCTGACGTTTGAGCTTTCGGGCGAGCGTTTTGGCTATGAAGAGGTTAAAGACTGGATGGCCGACCCAGATAATTTCTATCGTAAGCTTCCCACCATGGACGCCGGCAGTGCTCGCAAGCCTTACGAGTTTGCGGGCAAGCAGTATAGCGATCCGGTGTTGCTCGCTCGAGCGCTGTCCTCCAATTGGGACGAGGCTAAACTTCGCATGAGCCAACAGCAGCTCGAAAACCTGATGGGCGACTGGGGTGAAAATGACCTGCAGACCAGGATTCACCAGTTAGTCGAAGAGGATATCCAGACAGCGTCCAATCCCGACCTGGCGCTCGCTTGCGTAATCTATGAGATGTCCAACGGCAAGATTATGTCGTGGCGCGGTGAGGATGTCTCGCTGACTAATGCACCCGATGCTTTGCCGGCGCGTATTGCATCGATGGCTGTGGATACAATTGATCGCTATGCTCGGCAGTCAGGCCTTGATGGCACAAATTCATCTGGCGTGTTGCCCTCTGGATTCCTCTCGCTCGTCTTATCTCGAGAAGCAAACGCCGACAGTCAAAGGGTTCGTTTGGCTTCTGATATTCACAGTCTTGAGCTTCTTGCTCGTCAATCGGACGATCCGCATTTTGCGGCCTGCCTATTTAAGGGCTTGTTGACGTCCGGTGAAAACAAGCATGCTATGGCCCAGGGTGCGCTTAAGTCGGTATTGCGGCAACCCTCTGCATTCTTTGGCGTCTGTTCGTCTTCTCGATCGCTCGATGAGTTTTTGCTCTATTTTGCCGGCGATGTTGATATGTCGGCAATCATCGCTGCTCGCGATGGGGCAAATGCCGAGGGCGGCATAGACACCGACGTTGTCCTTGTCTTTATGGATAAGGTCGCCGACGATAAGGCCGCCGTGCGCTCGTTTTATCGAAAGTATGGAAACTATGCTGCTTGGATTTGGCTTTCTGGCCATACCGACTTATATGAAACGATGCAGGGTTCGACAGGCGAAGCTGCAGTTATCGCGCTTCGTGGGCTTAGTCCGGCAATGGATGCGCCCGTCTCGACACTTGTTAAGTTGGGCAGCAACGCCCGCCTTGAGGGCATTAAACTTCGAGGCGACATGGAATCTACGCCAGTTCCATATATTCTGGGCTGGGAACTTGATGAACGTTTTGGAACTCGCCCCATCGCGATGGGATCACTGTTCTGTGCTCAGGTAAAGGATGATGTCGTGCCGCGTGGGTACGTTTCTGACCTCTTGACCTCTTGTGAGGACCATGACGTGCTCGACATCCTTGAGATTAGGCTTTTGGCGGATGTCGAGAGCCTGCCGTCCGCGGCATATTCACAATATTTGGATGACGCTCGCGGAGTTGCCGATGGAAAGCTGAAGGCGGCTATCGAAACGGACACGCGTGAATACGGTGTCGTCAAGGGCATCGCTGACAGCGATGCTCAGATTGCTGCTGTAAAGAAGGAGCAGCGGAACGTTCTCATTACTACCATCGCCGTTGCGCTTCTCTATCTCCTTATTATTAAGTGCGCCCGCGGCGCATTCGGTCAGCTTATCGTTTCACTTGGAACGTTTGGCCCTCTCGTTGTCGTCTTCCTGGTGCTGGCATTTTTGGGCTCTTTCGGCTTCCTTGCACTCAATGTGCTCCGTTCTTTTTCTGCTGTTGATCGTGTCTCGGGTCTCGAAGATGCTCTGGATTCAAACGCTGCTGCCTTAGAGAGCTATTTGGTCAAGTTGGTCGATTTCGACGGACGCAATGACAAAATTACTGAAATTTTGTCAGTTCAGTCGGGAGATGCCGCATTGACCGATGCGCGTAAGCCGCTGTTCTCGACAGGGCGTCATTCTGTGTCGTTTTATACCGATCCCGAAGTCATGGATCGATTCGGACGTCTTGCTGGCAGGTTGGTGCTCATTACGGCGCTCGTCGTTAGCGCGTTTGGCTTTATGGGGTCGATGTATGTCGATGGCGATGTGTATGCGAGAGTTGAAGTTTTAATTGCGGTTTGCTTCGGCTTGATGATCGTATTGATCATGTTTGGCGAGGATGCACATCCTGGTAGCGCTCAAGCGCTGCGTTCGTGGCTTTACATGTGGATACCTCCGATACTCATTGAGTTTTTGCTTTCGGGGGTTGTCTCGTTTGCCAACTTCCTGAGCCTTTTCGGTTTCATTTTCCTCTTGCTTGCTTTTGTAATTAGCGTTATTGCGTTCGTGTTTTTCCGTGGTTTGGAAAAATGGGATGATCTCCAATCGCGGAAAAAGCAGTCGCCGATTGCCCAGCCGATTGCTGTCCAGCCGATTGCTGCTCAGCAGAACACTGCTAAACAAGACAACATTCCGCAGAATGGTGTTCAGAATTCCAGCACTGGAATGAAGACGAATTACAAGGCGCCTGTTAGTCATGTTTACGCTTCTGGCAGTGCTGCGTCTGTTGGACATACGGGCAGCGCTCCTGCTGTGAAGAAAGAATCAGTGAATGCTAAGAAGTCCGGTTCTGGAGTGAAAGGCAAAAAGGAGCCGAACGCTATTGGATATGGCACCTATGATCAGATGCCTTGCCGTATCGACATCTATGCCAACTACATCAAGATTACCCATACCTCGATGTATTCTGGAAGGCGCGATTTAGATAAATATAAATCCGTAGTTAAATCGGGTAAAACATCTGACTTGGACAAGGCGTTTAATAGGCCTTATGCTGTAAATACGATCAATATTCCAGCAAACGCGCTCACTAATTGGCTTCGCATGCCCGGCATCACCAATAGCCCCGAATTTACGTTCGACCGAAAGGATCGCCAGCTGCACACTCGCGTGCAACACACGATTCAGGTTTTTTCGCCGGGTTTCGATGAGGTACTCGAAGATTTTGCAGACTCTCATTTCCATTACTGATGAGGACAGAGGGTAATACTCACGTGCCCGTCGGGGAGGACTCCGATTGGCGAGACGACAGTTTGGATGATCAATGCCAACGTTAAACTTGGGAAATATGTTTGGAAGTTCCAATAACGATAGGAATCGTAGCGGGGGTTCTCAACAACAGGGCTCCAATGCTCAGCGAGCAGGTGGGCAACTTCACGATGTTGAGCGGCTGGTTATGGGGGGCCGTGAGGCTATTGCTAATAGCGCCGAGGCGCAGCGCCAGCGACGCCGCCTTGCCGAGAGCATGGCTAGGAAAGATGCGGTGTACGGAACCGTCATCGACCAAGGATACGGAACGTACGATGGAAGGCCCTGTTCGATTAGATTGTACGAAAACCGCATTGAGATTGTTGCGAAACGCGAAGGCTCGACGCTAGACAATCATCCGGTGGTCAAGTCGCTTATCCCCGGCCTTGGCAAAAGCAAGGCTGTTGCGGGAAGGATTCTTGCTCCGGGTAATTCAAACCCGCCAATCGTCATCCCCGCCAATGCCATGACGGGTTTTCAGCAAGTGGCATGGGGGATGTTCCCGACGTTTGTATTCATGCGAAGGGATCCTGTGACGAGGAAGCGAGAGTCCCACACGATTAAAGCTATGACTAGAGAGCTTGGCTATTCGTTAGAGCGTTTTGGCGCTATGCATTACCACTTCTGATGATTTGTGAGGATATAGACAATGGGCATGGGGGAACGAGATTCTGAGGGCCTGTCGGCGCAGGAGCGACTCGAACAGCTTCGCGCTCAGAGGATGGCACCGAAAGACCCCGGGGTACATATCGAATCGGACGCAGCAAATGGACGTCTGGACATCAACTGGAATAGTGCCGGTGCACCAAAGCACCATGTGAGCATTAATTTATCGCGCATTGTAGATGCTATTCCGACCGTCATTCGTTTTCTTCCGGTGCGTATTTTTACGGTGTGGGGTCTTTGCTCGGTCTGGTATCGTCTGTTTCTAAATACAGGTGGAGACGATATTTTGCATACGGGTCTCCCTGCTCCTGGATATAGCGCTTTTAACCCATTCGCTCAAGCAGCCGTTATTTTCGGTGGCCTAATTGTCGTTTCGATTGAGTTATTAATTGGACCGCTGAGTCTGATTATCAAACAGCTGATCATTGGTCTTTTCTATGTGCTACGCGGTTCAGCTGCTACAAGGCGCGCATTATCGGATGCGCATGCTCAATTTAACTTTGGTCAGTTTATCGCTGACACGCGCGAAGGCTATCACAATGGCTATTCACTATTGGGGTCGGCGTTGCGCGCAAAACGTGGTGCGCGCAACGGCTCATCTTCTCTTGATTACGGCGAGGGTGCCTTGACGGGCGTAGATCCATATTCATATCAATATGATGATGGAATTGGTGATCGTCCGTCCGTCTTGGAACTGACTGATGAAGAGGCCGATCGCTTGTGGGACCTATACTACCCGGTCTACGGTGCCGAGGGCCCCATGTCCAACCTGCACGAGGCGCTCGTCTCGGGCGACCCGCAGGACTACACGACCCTGATGAGCCTCGCCCTCAACGTGGCGGAGTGGTGCGAGCAAAACGGCACGCCCGACACGCACGGCTGGTTCGACGACCCCGCCTACCCGGGCGACTACGTCGACGCCGGTACGTTCTACCTCATGGCGTACTCGTTCTGGGAGCGGGCGGCCGAGGCGCGGCGCGTGGGGCCGATCGAGCCGCTTGCGGACGACATGAGCCGCTTCATCCTACGCCACCTGAGCGACTGGTCGCGCGAGAACGCCCACGCCTACCGCTGGCGCGGCGACTGGCGCGACGCGGACTACTTCGACAAGGACCGCCTGTAGGCGGCGGAGGGGGAAACACGGATGGCAATTAATCAGAACGGGTCTGACCGCGGGGGCGCCGGGTCCAACGGATCGGATATCAACGATATCGTGAACCGCTTGGGCGGTCCGCGCGTAGTGATCGTTCTTGCCGTGGTGATAGTCATCGCGATTGTGGCGGTCACGTCCATCACAAGCGGCATCTCCGACACCAATCGGCAGACCGAGCAGCGCGCCGAGGCCAAACAACAGCAAGAAGAGGAGGCGGCGCGCGCTCAGCGTAAAAAAGAAAAAGAGGAGCGACACCAGGAAGAAGCGAAAAAGGCCACGGTGCTTACGCTCGATGAAATTACGGACGAGGCGCTGCGCTCGGACTTAGCGCTCGATGCAGACGAGGACGGCAATATTTCGCAAGAGACTGCGGATGAAGCTAGATCAATCGACGTCGAGTCATTTGATTCGCTTCCGCTGTTGGCCAACTTCCACAACATCACGACGTTTGGCATCGGCGACTACGACAGCGAAAGCTACGACATAAGCTCCATTAGCAATATCACTCATCTGTCCATTGGCGACTGCTCGGTGCCTCAGGTTGATCTCACGCGTTTTCCTCAGCTACAGCGCGTTACCATAAACAGGCTCGAGAGCCCCGTCGATACCTTGAATGCCAAAAACATGTCCTCGTTGACGAACGTCCAGATCGAAGGCCTTGATGGCAGCATTGGGACACTTGACCTGTCGGGTGATGTGAACCTCGAGGTTCTGAAGATCGGTAGCAGAGTCGAAACGCTCAATCTGTGCGGGGCAGGCAGGGAAGATGCCTTCCATTTCACTTTTACACCCAATCGTGTTGGCAAGATTTTGTACGACAGCCACACGAGCAGCAGCCTGGTCGAGTATTTGCAAAAAATGAGCAGTGACTACGGCTACACCATGGAGCAGCAGTAGCGATGCGCTCAAGTGAGGAGAAGCGATATGGCGAATTTTAAGCCCGACATGTCTTGGCGGGATGACGAACGGGTTCAGCGTGTGACCGAGCAGCCTTCGGGCGGGGCTAATGAGCAGGCTGCCGAGACGCCGGATGTGCGGGTGAATATGCGTCCGAACGGGCAGGCAACCGAACAGTCTGCTGGGCAGGCGCAGCAGACGCCGGGGCGTTCGACAAGTTGGATCCCTCGCCCTGCCAGGCAGCCGAATGGACAGGCGGCTGAACGTGCAAATGAAGCCGTCTCTCGCTTGGGCGGCGTTCGCGCCCTGGTAGTGCTTGCGGCGGTTGTGGTCATAGGCGCGGTTGCTGCTTTTGCCGTGATTGGCGGCGTCGGTGACGTGCAAGGCGGCGGGGGAGCCTCGTCGAGCGCCTCTAAAGAGTCGAGCTCAACTGACGCCTCTGGCTCCGAGACCAAGAAAGAAAAAGGTCTCGTCGATGTTGATGCGATCTCGGATGATACGCTGCACGGGCTGCTTGCCGACTACGATAACGATGACGATGGCCAGCTGACCGCCAAGGAGACCCAGCGCATCACAGAGCTGGTCGTGAGTGACGAGGTGACGGACTTCACGCCCATTAGCAAGCTGGACAAGCTCGATACGCTCGGCATCAATACCCTGAGCGCCAAGAGTGCAGACTTTAGCGAGCTCGAGGCACTCGAGGTGCTCAAGTTTGGCGACATGACGACCCAGGACCTCGACCTGAGCGTCTGTCCCAAGCTTAATTCCTTTAAGATCGAGGGCCTTAAGGGTGCTGTCAGTTCCATCAACGCCTCGGGTCTTAAGAACCTGATGTTCTTTACCGTTGACCAAGGCCTTCAGGGCGACGTCGAGAAGATTGATCTTTCGAACGATGACATTCTTGGCGCACTCGAGATTACCTGCAACGTCGGTGAGCTCAACCTGTCGGGTTGCAGCCACTCGTTCCCCAAGCTCAACATTGCCGCGGATCATATCGACAAGATCGTGGTCGACAGCAACACCAACGCGGACCTCGTGGCTACCCTGCGTGACCTCTGCGCTCAGAAAGGCTGGACGCTAGAGGAGCGGTAGGGTCTCTTGAAGCGGCAGAGTAACTTTTGCTGCAAGGCCATAAACGAACAAAAAGAAGTGGGGCTCGGTTATTTCCGAGCCCCACTTCTTTATCTATTTCTGAGTTGTGGCAGTCTACCTACCGCCTACGTAAACATGCGGTCTCTCAGCTCGGCTGCCTCGTTAATCTCGATGTTGGTACGGTCTTGGTGGTCTTCGGTGCGTTTGCTGGTGAGCTTGCCGTCCTTTAGTCCGTAGGTGGTGTACTGAACGATTGCGCCGGCGGTTTCGGCTGCCTGACGTAGGGGCTCGTAGGTGTCGGTTTGCTCGCACCATGCATAGAAATCATCAACGGTGGCGTTCGGATTGCCGCTAAAGAGTCGATACCATTCGCGTCCAAAGCTGCCAAGGACCGAGAACGTCTTTTTCTCGACAATCTTGTCGCCCTTGTATTTGTAGTCCAGCGTGAGGTCCACCAGATAGGCGGCTCCCGTTTCAAAGGCGTTCTCATTGCCCTGATGACCGATGACCTCGGCCTCCGGATAGTACTTACCAATAAACTCGGCGGCATCGCCTTCGTAATCGGCAACGATGCGCGCACTCTGCACCTTGCCCCGCTTGTACGTGTAGTGCAGGATGCGCAGCAGTCGCTCTTGCCAAAACGCATAGGAAAACAGGTGGTCGACAAAGTGCGGGTTCTCAAGCCGATTGGCCCGATCCATCCAAACAGTTTGGAACAGTTGGTAGTCGGCCTGCGGCTCGCCCGTGACCTCGCGGAACCACTGTACGGCGACGTCGGCGGGGATATAGAACGATAGTCGCTCCTGCGGAGTACCGCTCTTGGTCGTTTTGGCGCGCAGGGGAATCTCGACCTCGTAGCCAGAACCGTCGTCCGTTCCGCAGTTTAAAACGGGCGGCAGCATAAACTGGCAGGGGCCCTCGTCGCATACGCGCATCGGCTGGGGGCTAACAGGTTGCCCTTCAAACTCCATCTCGATGTCTGTGTCGTCTTCTTCGTCCTCGTCATCATCTTCGATGCCAAGGTCGTAGCCGGTGTAGTAGTCATCCAGGTGCCGTTCGTTTACATTTCGCCCGTTTACGACGTCAAAGACGGTAACACCCGTCATGCGGTCGCAATACTTTGCGACTTCAAAGAGGTTGCAGCTCTCCTCGGGCGTAAAGTTATCCATGCGGTGCAGGAACTCGGTAGCGCATTCCTCGGGATCATAGCCGTCCATGTCGCTGTCACCGACCCAAAAGTTGGGATCACGATTGCTTTTGAAGTACCACCAGTACCAGACGGGGCAGAATACCGCATTTACGCCAAAAAAGACCTTTTGGATGATGTTGCCGTTGCCGTCGAACTTGTAATCGAGCGGCAAGTTAACAACCGGATCGTTTGATGTGTCACGCGCCATGGTGTGCTCCCTGCGATGATTTGTGT
Organism: uncultured Collinsella sp.; assembly: GCA_900542085.1. Lineage (GTDB taxonomy): Bacteria > Actinomycetota > Coriobacteriia > Coriobacteriales > Coriobacteriaceae > Collinsella. The sequence continues at coordinate 6,551 of UQMK01000026.1, read as the reverse complement.
TGCGCGCGCAGGCCAGATTCGATGCGTCTGACCTGCGCGCGCCTGTTACTTCGCATACTAGGCCGCCTGCGTTGCATTCTGTTGCGCAACATCGCGGACGGTGCGGTTCGACGTCCAGGGGCGATGCCGCGCAACAGATACATGGCTTGGTCGTGCCAATCGCTCTCTAGTAGCGCGCCGAGCGCTGGGCGTTGCCCGGGTTGTAGCCCGCCCAGGCGGCGATGACGTCCGACTCAACGACGCTCGTTGCAATGTTGATAAAGCTGCCGACACGGGGCAGGTCGGTATGGAAGTCTTCGAGCAGGTTGGGCTGGAACCTAAAGTCCTCAAAGTTGACGGTGTTGGGGTTGTAGAGCTGACAAGTACCATCCTCGGTAGAGATCGGGCCAACCATGTAAACGGCCTTGTGCTCTACGGCCTCGGTATCGTCGACGTCGATCACCTCTCCGCGATCGTGCGCGGCGGCGGCGTGCTCCATGAGCTCGAGGAATCGGTCGGCTTCGGCGCTGCAGAGTACGCAGCGCGAGAAGAGCACCGTAAGGGCATAACCCGTTTTACGACCCAGTTTCTCTCGCAGCTCGCTAAATCGTTGCGACTGCTCCGGGGTCATGCGCGTTTTGGACGGTGCGGTCTGCTTGAGTCCGCACGTCTTAAGGAACATCGCGTTGGCCTTGCGCAGGGCGCTCATGGCGGCAGAGTCACTCTTTGCCGTGGAGACGTCGATGCGTCCTCCCTCGGGAATCTGCTTATAGCGAGAGAAGCCCTTCTCGCCCTCGACGGGCATCCAGTACGTAATGACGTCATTTTCCACTACGCTAAAGCGGCACGTAAAGGGCGCGCCGATTGCCGGCGCCTCGCCGTAGAACTTTACGCGTACGGCTTGGTCGGTGTCCGCCATCCACATCATAAAGCGCTGGCTATTGTCGCCGTCATGGCTCCGGAGCTTTGCAATAAGGTAGCAAACCGAGTCGCAACGGCTCTCGAGTGCGGCGCCTCTTCCGGTGGCGATGGCGCTTATGCCCTGGGCCTTGAGCTCGATGTCGCGGTGCAGTGCGTTGAGCTCTTCGGATGTCAACAGGTCTTGGCCGAGAAGCCCCGCGACAAGCGCGCCGACTTCTATGTCGGTAGTAAGGGCGGCGTCGATAACCTTGCGGTGCGCCTGGTGGCTTGCATAAGCCGGTAAAGGTTTGCGGCCTGTGGCAAATCCAAATGGGTCTCGGATCTGATCGCCGCCGCGATAGAGCGGCTCCAAAAAGAACATGTTCATGTCATTTTGCTTGCCCTGCTTTTGACCGTAGGCATCGAGGGAGTTCCAGACATGCTTTTCTGCAATGGGGTTCATCCACAGGCTGATTTTCGATTTTTCTGCCGAGGAGGTCGAGGTGTTCTTTTTGGAACTTGCGGCGGGACGCGAGGCCGGGACCTCACGATGACTGTGATAATAGTCAGTATCGATTCCTAAGGTCTCGACTAAGTCAAAAAAGTCGCCAGCTGTTTCGCCTTTCGCGAGCTCTGCCATGACCGGCTGCGATGGGTCATCGACAAAGGAAATGCGTGTTTTTCCGTCATCGGAGACTGCCTGACAGTATCCGCATCGAAGCGCGACGTAGCCTTCCGGTTCACTGCCTCGGTCAAAGTAGGTGTCATCTTCACAGCCGAGCGTCTCGGGGACGGGGACAGTTGGACGATTGGTACCCGGAATCGTTATAGCAGCACCCGCTGCGCACTTGAGCTCATCGAAATACTCAGTGTAGAGCGGAATGTTGTAATGTTGGGCTAATGCCTCGAGAACGACGGCGTTGGGCACGGAGTGCGCCACGCGATAGCGCACGGAGTTATAGCCCCATTCGACATCGGTTGCGTCATCGGGGATTCCGTGACCCACCATGGTCCTCAGGACCTCATCGGGTGAGTCAAACGTGCTATCGGGCGTGCCGCAAATCGCCTGGAGCGAGAACCCGCCAAAGCACTTGTCGAGATCATCGCGGATATATGCGCAGCAGTCATGGTTGGGAAAGACGATGCGAAACGTCATCGCACCCATGGCCTGGGACATGTAGACGTTGTCCGATGCCTGGGCATCGGACTCTGCCTGGGCATCGGACTCTGCCTGGGCATCGGACTCTGCCTGGGGCTCCTCTTGGGCGCCAAACTGGTCCTTGAGAAAGTCGAAGTACAGGGACACGTTTCCGCGCTGCGCATACGAACGCATGATGGGGTCGGTGGTGTCCTCAAAGTACTTTTGGCTTCCGTCGGGCATGGACATGGTTCCCATGCCGCAGCGGAACAGGGTGTCGGTGGCACCGTCGAACCCCTCTGGGAAATACACCCAGCAGCTCTTGTCGACCACGTTTGCAAACGAGACGCTATCGCCCTGCGCATCGGCGATCACGGCGCCGGCGGCGATCTCATCGGCATCGGTGTACTCGTAGTAGACGGGAACGCCGATCATCTTGGAGATAGTCTTGGCAACCTCCAGCGAGGGGATGCCGTTGTATTCGTACTGGAGCGAGTTGTAGCCCCATACGACGTTGGTGACCTCTTCGCCGTCGGACCCGCAGGTTTCCAGGGCGGCATTGATGGCGTCGGTCGGATCCATGTGCTGGAAGTCCTCGTAATCGGGGATCACGGCAGCAAAGCAGAACTCGCCATAGTCTCGCTCCAGGGCAGCTTTGGCCTGCATGCAGATATCGTGGTTGGGAAACACGATGCGATTGACAATCTGGTTGATCGAGATCCCTCGGTCGGTATCTTGAAGCAGATGCTCAAAAATCTCGTCCATCGTTCCTTCTTTCGTATGCGGTGGAAGCCCACGATCCCGGGTTTAGGGCTCGTGGCTTTGCTAACTCGAACGCTACCGCCCCGATGGGCGAGAACGTTGCGCAACATCCGCGAGTGCGCAAATTGCAATGCGGAACGGTTTGTCCCGAGGCGTTTTGAGAGCGGATCCGTCTCGTTCCCGGCAATGTTGCGCAACGTCTGCTCGGTATGGATTTCTACACTTGAGCTGTCCAAAAGGGATTCGGTTCTTGAACGAGGGATGAACGATGAGCAGGAACTCCTATTACGATGACGATATGTCCGAAGAAGATTACGAGCGGGTCATGGAGCATATGTACGAGCTTGAGTGCGAGCTCGAGGAGCCTCATGACGCTCGCACCGACCAGTTGATTCGCGAGGAGCTCGAGGATCTTTCGAGTGCCATGTTGTTTGAGCCGGTGGTCAAAAACGGTGAGTACCTTGGTGAGCGCGACCATGTGCCCGGGTATTGGACGGATCGTCGAGATTTGGAGTCCGAGTCTTCAGGCGCTTCGAGCGATGTCGACGAGGCGGAAAAGGATGAGCCGTTTGATTTGATTGGCTATCAGGGCTCTTCCTCGGGCGGTTCGGTGCTCGACATGTTTGCTCCCATTTTAAGGAGTCGCGTGTTCTGGATCTTCATCGCGTTTTTGGTGTTTATCGGCCTGCTCGACATGTTCTACGACAGCTTTATTGTTCCTTCGGGCTTCGCTATTAGCCGTATCAATTTTCAGGGCTTGGTGCTGCTGGCGATTGTCGTTGCATGCATTGCCCTGCGGCGTCGTCGCCGTTAACGGCGGTATTGACGCAGCTTCCGATGTTGCGCAACAGGTTATCTGGACAGCGGCGTATGCTCGGGTTGTCCTGAAAGCGAGAGAAAGGACAGGACAATGGCTGAAGTTGAAGTAAGGGCTTTGGGTCCCGACGACGTCGACGATATGGTCGATCTGGACGAGCAGTCGGGCTACGAGGTCTATGACGCGTGGGCGGACTATGTTGAGGACGAGGAGAACTGTTACCTCTGGGGCGTCTTTGCCGATGATGAGCTGGTCGGTTTTTGCGTAACGGGCGGTTCAGATGACCCCGATCTGCCGGATGCCGTTACGGAGCACCCGCTCAACAAGTACCTGGGGACGTTTTTGAGCCATGTGTATGTTGACCCCGACTACCGCGGTAACGGCTATGGCGCGCGCCTGGTGCACGACGCCCTGTTGGGATACTGGGAGAGCGAGGGCCACCAGGAGCCTACATTCCTGGATCTGAGCGAATATCTCTTTGACGATGAGGATGCGGATCCGATTAAGCTCGCGCATCTGCTCATCGACTTCTTTGGCAAGAACGGGTTTGAACCCATTCCCGACGACGAACACGACATCACCTACACCTGCATGGTCTTGGATCCCAAGAACTTTAAGGACCCGGACGCAGAGTAGAGGCTGCGATCTGTTGGTTCAGCTTCCCTAGTTGGTGCTTGACGGGGCCGGACGTTCCAGTTGTGATGGCTGGACGTCCGGTCCTTTTTGTTGCCTGTCGGGGTTGGTGATCGGCACGTTTGTCTCGATCTGTAACATCTGGGGCCGGTTTTGCTCCGCAACTGTTGCAGATCGAGATGTTTGTGAACCGTGCTGACCGTTTGTCTCGATCTGCAACACGTAGAGGAAGATTTGCCCTGTAGCTGTTACAGATTGAGACAATCGACCGGGCCCACCTCATCCGCCTCGTCATCTGTGGTTTACGTGGGGGCATACGGAGTACGGGTATACTAACCGGCGGCGAATCTGCTCCATCGCTTAGAGCTGCTGCGTCTGGACGGCGCGTGATAGGGCTGCCAAAGCGATCGCCAGCGTGCTGAGCAACGTCCTCTCTGTGCGCGCCCGTTTTTGTATGTATTAGCGCACTACCAAGCACGCCCGCACGGCCGCATGCCGTGCCCATTGCGCGTGCAGATAAGGAACAACAACATATGCGTAATTCTGTATCCGACGTCACCGACGCCGAGATTCTGGACGAGACCCGCGAGGCCATGACCCAGGCTGCCTTCGATGCCGCCGACGAGGCAAATGCTGCCCAGGCCGTCGAGTCCGCTACCGAGAGCCTGCCCGCCTTTGACGAGCTGGGCCTCTCCGACGAGATGCTCCGTGCTATCGAGAACCTGGGCTACACGGCGCCGACGCCCGTGCAGGCCGGCTCGATCCCCGTGGTGCTCGAGGGTCGCGACCTACTTGCCGCCGCTCAGACCGGCACCGGCAAGACGGCTGCCTTTTTGCTGCCGACCATGAATAATCTGGAGCACATCGCTCCTCCCAAGCCCGTGCGCGAGCGCGGTGGCCGCAACCGCCGTCGCGGTGCTAAAAAGCCCGAGGGCAACGGCCGCGGCCCCGTGATGCTCGTTATCACCCCCACGCGCGAGCTTGCCCAGCAAATCGACGAGGTCGCAAGCAAAATTGCCGACGTCACCGGCCATGTCGCCGTGACCGTCGTGGGCGGCGTGAGCTACAAGCCCCAGACCGCTGCCCTCAAGTACGGCTGCGACATCCTGGTCGCAACGCCGGGCCGTCTGGTCGATCTGATCGAGCAGGGCGCCTGCCACCTGGACGAGGTCAAGGTCCTGGTGCTCGACGAGGCCGATCGCATGCTCGACATGGGCTTTTTGCCTGCCGTCCGCCGCATTGTGCGCGAGACGCCGGCCGAGCGCCAGACGCTGCTGTTCTCGGCGACCCTCGACGAGGAGGCCGTGGGCGAGATCACCGACCTGGTGAGCGACCCGGCTCGCGTAGAGATCGCGCCGGCCACGTCGACCGCTGACACCGTCGACCAGTTTGTGTTCCCGGTGTCCATCGAGGCCAAGAACAACCTGCTGCCCGAGTTCCTCAAAAAGGAAGGCCCGGAGCGCACGATCGTCTTTATGCGCACCAAGCACCGTGCCGACAGCTGCTGCCGTCGTCTGGAGCGCAAGGGCATCAAGGCCGCCGCGATTCATGGCAACCGCAGCCAGGCCCAGCGCGAGCGCGCGCTTTCGGCCTTCCGCGACGGTACCGTTGACGTGCTGGTGGCAACCGACGTGCTTGCCCGCGGCATCGACATTAGCGACGTGCGCTACGTCGTGAACTTTGACGTGCCGGCCGAGCCGACCGACTACATCCACCGTATTGGCCGTACGGGCCGCGCCGGCGAGCTGGGCTGGGCCATTACGTTTGTGACCGAGCAGGACGTGGACGAGTTCTACGAGATTGAGAAGCTCATGGACAAGACCGCCGACATCTACGAGGCCGGCGACCTGCATGTGGGTCCCAACCCGCCTGCGGTTGACCCCGAGCGCGACCCTGCGGCCTTTAAGGTGAAGAAGAAGACCAAGCGTGGCAAGTCCAAGAGCAAGAAGAAGCTTGAGCAGGCACGTCGCGACGGCAAGCGCAACGGCGATGACTACGGCGATGTGGCCGGTCGTTCCAACCGCGGTCGCCGCGAGGACGAGGACCGCGGTGGTCGTCGCCGTGTTGAGCGCGAGGACGAGGGTCGTGGCTCGCGTGGCGGCAAGCGTGGCTCGGGCGATCGTCGTCGTTCCGGTCGCAATGACGAGCGCGGTGGCCGTGACGAGCGTCGCGGCGGCGAGGGTCGCGGTGAGCGTGGCACCCGCAGCGGTGAGTCCCGTGGCGGCAAGCGCTTTGAAGAGCACGGCGGCCGCGGCGGCGAGCGTCGCGAGGGTGCTCGCGGCAATGGCGGGCGCAGCGGCGCCGGCCGTTCTGGTGAGTCGC
>UQMK01000025.1 GCA_900542085.1 uncultured Collinsella sp. | reverse complement strand
GCCGGCGTCCGCGAGCGCCTCGCGGCGGCGGTGGAGCCTGGCGGTGCAGGCGTCGGCCCTCGAGCGTATCGCCGGGGGCACGTCGGTGCCGGGTGCGGGGGCCTTGGGCCTCGGGGAGCACATGGAGTAATGCCACGCGGACTCTATGAGCGCCGTGCGCGCGAGCGCGTTGCCGGCCTTGGTTATCCCGCCGCGCCGCTCGGACTCGCCGCTCGAGTGCTCCGATGGCGTGAGCCCGCACCAGCTCGCGAAGGCCGGCGCCGAGCGGAACCTGCTGAAGGACCCGGCCTCCGCCGCAAGCCTGAAGGCCGTCAGGGTGTCAATCCCCTTGATGCAGGACAGCGCCTCCACGGCCGGGCGCCAGCGGTCGGTGCCCGCCAGCGCGACGACCCTCCTCTCGAGCTGCCGCTTGTCCGATTCCGCGCAGCGGGCGGCCGTGACGTAGTACTCGAGCGCGTCGCGCTGCGGCCCCTCGAGCCTGATCTCGGATATCCACCTCCAGTGGGCGCGCGTCCAGGCCCTCTTCCTTGCCCCGTCGGCGTTGCGCTCGTCCCAGACGTGGCCCAGCCTGATCAGGAACATGTTGAGGCGCTGCCTCGAGCGGCGGAGCTCGCGGGCCGCGTCGTCGAGCGCGCGGTCGAGGTCCCGGGCGGCCTCGACCGCCGTGTCGGGCAGCGGGACCTCGACGATGTTGTGGGTGGCGAGCATGCGGGCGATGAACTCGGCGTCGCGCCGGTCGTTCTTGCGGCGCGCGTCCGCCGCCGGCCTCTGCATCTTGGAGACGGCGGCCACGGCGCATTCGAGGCCGAGCGCGCGCAGCTCGCGCGCCATGTGGAACCCGGTGGGGCCGCTCTCGTAGCACGCCCTCGGGTCCTCGAAGCCGAGGGCCCACTCCGCGATCTCGGAGGCGTCGGTGCCGAAGCTGCGGCGCACCACCTCGCCGGTGAAGGGGTTGAACGCCGCCGCGGCGACCGATCGCGCGTGGACGTCCAGTCCGATGGAGGTAACATGGGGCATGGGAAGCCTCCTCCCCGCAGGTGCGGTAAGGGCTACCGCACGGGCCGATACTCAAAGCCCATTGTGGCACCCCGAGCCCGCGGAAAGAAGCTGCGCCGCGGGGGAGGCGACCCAAATGGCTTTCTCATATCGTCTTGTTGAGAAGCCGGCATTTGGGGGCATTTTGGATAGCGAACAGTTCAAACAAGAAGCTGAGAAAATAGAACAAAGCCTGAGTGCCTTGAGAGTCGCCGAGCGCAATGCAGTGATTCCCTTCATGAACGGCGACTTTACCCAATGGGATCTATATCTGGCATCCTCCTCTGAGTATGCGATGAGACTGATAGACGGATTCATCTCCATGCTCGAGTCGAGGAATCTTGTTTGCGTCGCCCAGCTTCTCCGCGCACAGGTTGGAGTCTGCCTGCGGACATTCGCATTATTCGCCGCCGAAGACCAGGATGACTTTCTCCCAAAAGGCTGCCAAGTACCATGGCGTGAGCGTTGGGGTAGCCATCATTCAGCGTGGATACATCCGGATGCGCATAGATCCAGACGATTCCAACGTTCTCGTATTTCCCGTGCAGGTAATCGAAGAGGGCAAGCGACACCATACAGTTGCCGCCGACGGTCACGACTCTGTCGGGGTTTTCTGCCGCAAGCTTCCTCTGCGCATCCTGAATCCCCGCCAGGACTTCGTCCTCGGCATAGATGCGAACTGTCTCCCATTTCTCATGTCCAAGTTTTGGGACGCGTTTCACAATGTCGAGTGGGACTCCTGGACAGTCGGATCACGTGGTGGCCCCCTTTGAGAGGGTCACGAGCATCACGGTCCCGTCCTCGGAACTTTCTTCGACCTCTACGGCGCCACCGTGAAGCGCTGCAATCTCCCAGACGAGCGCCAGTCCGAGCCCTGCGCCGCCGTATGCCCTGCTGCGGGATTTGTCTAGACGAAAGAACGGCTGGAAGATGCTCTCTCGGTACTGCTTGGGTATTCCCGGGCCCTCATCTTTGACTCGCAGGAGCACGCGGCTGTCGCTGTCGCTGATGGAGACGTTGACAGTCGAGCCGGAGCGGCTGTAACGGATGGCGTTTTCGACCAGATTAAACACCAGCCGATAGAGGAGCGTATCACTTCCGATTGTCAAAGCGTCTCCGGCGCAATCGAGGGTTACGTCCTTATTCTCGGCAAGCGGCGCAAGGTCGGTGAGGACCTCTTCGGACAGGGGACCGAGTTCAACAGCGTTCCCGCAAGGGACGCTGCGGAGCTCACTCATCTCGAGCAATACCTTGGTCATTCGAGACATGCGCTCGGTTTGTTCTTGTAGCAGGCCGAGCAGCTCGGCTGTTTCGGGTTGCAAACCGGAGTGCTCGGAGATGAAAAGTTCAATCTGTGCTTGCATAAGGGCGAGCGGGGTGCGCAGCTCGTGTGCGGCGTTGCCGGTAAACTGACGCTGCGCAGAGAACCCTTCGCCAAGACGGGCGATCATGTCGTTGAAAGAGGCGCTGCATCGCTGTAGCTCGGTGGGCACATCTTCACTGAGTCTGATTTCGCTTAGGTTGTCAGGCTGCACACGCTCAACCTGGGCTGCAAAAGCCCGTAGCGGTTTGAGTGCACGGCCGCTCACAAAGAATGCCAGCACGCCGCCAAGGAGTGTGACTCCAGCCGTGATGCACCAGGTTGTCGTGCCAAAAGACTCTTGCGCGTCGTTTACGACGATCGTGACCTTGTCATCGGGGGTCGCTTTCGTTGGGTCGAACGCCTGGGGCGAATCTTCGCCGGTTGCGTTAAAGGCCGAGATTTTACTGCCGATGGCATCCATGTAGCGCATGCCCGTATAGCCGACCAGGCAGTTCGTCAGCACGCACGCCGCACACGTCAGCAGCGCCGTCATAATCGTTATGCGCCATTGCAGCGAAAGCCTTTTCATTCGCTATCCTCCATAACGTAGCCCTCTCCAATCCGATTGCGAATCGGGTCGTATCCCAAAGCGCTGCGTAGCTTTTTGCGGAGTGACGAGATGTGAACGCGGGTTGCGTTGCTAAAGCTGTTCACGCTGCTATCCCAAACGTGCTCGATAAGCTCCTCTTGATTTACCGGACGTCCCTGATTAAGCATCAGGTATTCCAAGATTCCCGTTTCCTTGCGTGTAAGAGATAAAGCCTCGCTGTCCACGGAAGCGATGCGCGCCTTGGTGTCAAAGCTGAGCTTTCCGCAGGTTAAAACTATGTCGCTTTGTGTAAAGCGTCTGAGGGTAAGGCTGCGAATCCTTGCCGCAAGCTCGTCCAAATGAAACGGCTTGGCGAGGTAATCGTTGGCGCCGGCATCGAGTCCGGCGACTTTATCGGATACTTCACCGCGTGCGGACAGAATCAGTACCTTAGTCTCACAGTCAGTTTTCCTAAGTTCCCTGAGTACGGTCATGCCGTCGATACGGGGAAGGTTGAGGTCGAGTACCACGAGGTCGAAGGCCTCAACGTCCAGTAGGTCGAGCGCCTCCTGTCCGTCGTGACAGCAGTCGACGCTGTACGCCAAGTTTCGCAAGCTGCGCGCGATTGCGTCACACAGCGCCCGCTCGTCCTCGACGATTAAAATACGCATAACAGTCTCCTTGCACATTTCAAATCGCGCTTAACACGGATTTTATAGTCGATATGGTCCAATGGTCGCGTAACGAAAGGAGTGGTCAGGTTGTTCAAAGCGGTAAAACCCGTGGTACAGGTCGCTTTGTTGATCGTCGGAATTGCCATGGTGTGCTTTGGCGTTATGCGTGGCGAGGCGGATGCCGTGCTGGCCAAGGCGATTAGGCTGTGCTTGGAGTGTATCGGAATTGGATAAAAGAGAAAACACTGCGTCGCATGTTTTGGCTCGATTTCGCGGATTCATTCAGGCGGCGGCGACGCTCATCACCAACATTCACCTACCTAACTTTGCCAAAGGCGGCATCTATCAGGGTGCGGGAAAAACAGTCTGCGTACCTGGACTTAATTGCTATTCGTGCCCCGCGGCATCGGGTGCGTGCCCCATCGGGTCGTTCCAGTCAGTGGTAGGTTCATCCAAGTTCAACTTTTCTTACTATGTTACCGGTACGCTCATTTTGCTCGGTGTACTGCTGGGACGCTTTGTATGCGGCTTTCTGTGCCCGTTTGGCTGGCTGCAGGAGCTGCTTCACAAGATTCCCAGCAAAAAGCTTTCGACAAAAAGGCTCAAGGCGCTTACGTATATAAAATACGTTGTGCTGCTGTTTGCTGTGGTATTGCTGCCTGTGCTGGTGGTCAATGATCTGGGGATGGGAGACCCGTTCTTTTGCAAATACGTCTGTCCGCAGGGCGTGCTCGAGGGCGCCATTCCGCTGGCCATTGCCAACGCCGGCATTCGATCTGCGCTGGGGCAGCTCTTTACCTGGAAACTTGCCGTTCTCATTGCCGTGGTAGTGCTGAGCGTTTTGTTCTATCGCCCCTTCTGCAAATGGATTTGCCCGCTCGGCGCATTCTATGCGCTCATGAATAGGGTGTCCTTGTTGGGGATTCAGGTCGACGCGTGCAAATGCGTCTCGTGCGGCAAGTGTTCAAGGGTTTGTCAGATGGACGTTGATGTGGTCCGCGCGCCCAATCATGCCGAATGTATCCGGTGCGGAAAGTGCATCGGGGCCTGTCCTGTCGATGCCATCAGCTATCGCTATGGCTTGGATGTGTCGGCGGAAAAGCTTCCCTTGACCGCCGATAAAAAGTAAACAAGCTTCGACAAAACGGAGGAATGACTATGAAGCTTTCTAAGATTGCGGCCCTGTTTATGGTGCCGGTATTGGCCTTGTGCCTTGTGGCATGTTCGGCGCCCGGTGGCAATGTGAGCGAATCTGCGAGCTCCGATCCTAAGATCGCAGAACTCACTGCGCAGAAGCCGGCCGATGCCGACGAGGCCGCCGAGCTGTATGCGAAGCTCATGCAGAAGGAGAACGAGATCTTTTCGAGTGATAACGCGCTGTGGGAAAAGGTATTCAATGCGGCCAATAAAGACTCGGCAATGATTGAGGACGGCAGCAATTACGGCGATTTTCTGCTCAAGACCATCGACGGCGCCAAGGATGAGTTCACGGCGGATGAGCTTAAGACACTCAAGGCCGGTGCGCAGCAGATCAAGGAGATCGAGGACAAGCTCGAGAGCCTGGAGAAGGAGTTCCCCGGCTGTGGAAGCACGCCGAGTGCAGGCGAGAGCGTCGACGCTTCGACCGCTGGCATGACGGCTGGTGCCAATGCTTCGAGCGAGGCGACGAAGTTCCCCAGCTTTACGGGCAAGGACCTGGATGGCAACGACGTGAACAGCGACGAGCTGTTCTCTAAGAACAAGGTCACCGTCATGAACTTCTGGTTCACTACTTGCAAGCCGTGCGTGGGCGAGCTGGGCGATCTTGAGAAACTGAATCAGGAGCTTGCCGAGAAGGGCGGCCAGGTCGTGGGCGTCAATTCCTTTACGCTCGATGGCAACAAGGGCGAGATTACAGATGCCAAGGACGTGCTGAGCAAGAAGGGCGTGACATATAAGAACATCTGGTTCAAGTCGGATAGCGAGGCCGGTAAGTTTACGTCAAATTTGTTCTCGTTCCCGACAACGTATGTCATCGATCAGAATGGCAATATCGTAGGGGATCCAATCGTGGGAGCCATCAGCTCCGCCGAGCAGCGCGCAGCACTCAACAAACTTATCGACCAGGCGATTGCGAATAGCGAGCAGTAAAAAACACGTAAAGCATCGCGAGGATCGTGTGTCGCTGTGCGGAGTAGTCCGCTGCCTTTCAAGATAATCTCCACCATATAGAGGCCCCACTTGGGGCCTCTTTTTTTGGGCGCCGTCCCATTCGTTTTTTGATGCGGTTCGTTACATTCCTCACTGGCTCCGGCAAAAAATGGGGATAGAGTAGGACAAACGCGTCGAATACGAACGGCGGGGGAGAGCGGGCGAGTGTGCTCGCGTGGGAGAGGTTGCCGTCCATGTTGGAGCTCAAAGGAATTTGCAAAAGGTACGTTACGCAGTCGTTTACCCAGGTGGCGCTCGACAGCGTAAGCCTGGCTTTTCGCGATAACGAGTTCGTAGCCATTCTGGGTCCCTCGGGCTCGGGTAAAACTACGATGCTCAACGTTATTGGCGGACTCGACCACTTTGACTCGGGCGACCTACTGATCGACGGTATTTCGACCAAGGATTTTCACGATCGCGATTGGGATGCCTACCGCAACAACCGCATCGGCTTTGTGTTCCAAAGCTATAACCTCATTCCGCACCAGACCATTTTGGAAAACGTGGAGCTGGCGCTCACGCTCACGGGCGTGGGGCATGTCGAGCGCCGTCAACGTGCGCGCGAGGCGTTGGAGAAAGTCGGCCTGGGCGAGCACGTTAACAAGCGCCCGAGCCAGCTTTCGGGCGGGCAGATGCAGCGCGTGGCCATTGCCCGCGCCCTGATCAACGATCCCGAGATTGTGCTGGCAGACGAGCCGACCGGCGCCCTGGACTCAACGACATCCGTGCAGGTCATGGATCTGCTCAAGGACGTGGCGCGCGACCGCCTGGTCATCATGGTCACGCACAATCCCGAGCTGGCGTACCAGTACGCCACGCGCATCGTTAACCTGGCGGACGGCAAGATCACCAACGATTCCGACCCCTTTGATGTAGCAAAGGCCGTGCGTCGCGAGGCTAAGCCTACGCGCAAAACCTCAATGAGCTTTGTGACGGCGCTGGGGCTTTCTGCCCGAAACCTCATGACCAAGAAGGGCCGTACGGCCATGACTGCCTTTGCGGGCTCGATTGGCATTATCGGTATCGCGGCGATTCTGGCGCTCTCCAATGGCGTAAACGGCTACATCAAAAAGGTCGAGGAGGATACGCTCTCGAGCTACCCGCTCACTATTTCCAAGCAGGATTACGACCTGTCGTCCATGATGGGCGGACAGGGGACCGCGGATGATGGCTCGCCTGAAAACGTGGATTCGTCCGACGACAGTGCCGGCGGCAAGACTAAGGGAACCGATAAGATCCCCGTGGTCACGGCCGTAAAGGATATGTTTGCGAGTGTTAAGTCCAACGACATGACGAGCTTTAAGGCATGGCTCGATGCCGGTGGCGACGGCATCGATAAAGAGGTCAACGCCATTCAGTACGGCTACGGTGTGTCGCCGGTTGTCTATCGTGCCGGCAAGGGCGATGAGAAGCCTGTCCGGCTGGTGCCCAACGCTATGACCGAGGCCATGAGCGGAGGCGCGAGCTCGGCGGCAACGGTGAGCATGGAATCCATGGGAACCTCGGTCTTTAACGAGATGATCGACGACCAGAGCCTGCTCGACAGCCAGTACGATGTCGTGGCGGGGCATTGGCCTACGTCTGCCAACGAAGCCGTAATGGTGCTTTCGAGCCGTGGAACGGTGGGCGACTACACCCTCTACAGCATCGGTGCGCTGGATATCGATGAGCTCAACGACCTGGTTAACAGTGCTATGGCGGCCGACGGCAAGGTCGAGACGCCCGAGACTGGCACCGATTTTACCTACGACGATGCGCTGTCCACGACGTTTAAGGTGCTGTCGCCGGCCGATGCCTATCGCAAAAACGAAGAGACCGGCATGTGGACCGATATGTCTGGCGACGCCGACTTTATGGCCGCCAAGGTTGCCGACGGTATTGACGTGCACATTGTGGGCGTGGTGCGACCTAACGAGACAGCCAATGCGAGTGCGTTGTCTCCGGGCATTGCCTATACGCATGCGCTGACCCGTCAGCTTATGGAGCGCGCCGCCAATTCGCAGATTGTGCAAGAGCAGCTTGCCCACCCCGAGACAGACGTGTTTACCGGCAAGACCTTCGACGAGCTGCAAAGTGAAGCCAAACAGGGCGTGGACCTGGGCAGCATGTTCAGCGTGGACGAAGCGGTGCTCAAGAGCGCGTTCTCGTTTGATGCGTCTGCACTCTCGGGCGCGGCCGGCGGTATGGACCTGTCGGGTCTTGACTTGTCCGGGTTGGATATTGACCTTTCGGGCGTAGGTAAGGATATCGACTTTAGTGACATCATGGCCAAAGCGCCGGCTCCAGATTTCTCGGGCGTCTTTGACGGTCTGGAGCTCACGCCCGAGCAAATGCAGCAGGTGGGAACGCTTGCCAACCAACTGTTTGAGGGCTTTTTGCAGTCTGATCAGTTTAAGGCGCTGACGCCCGAAGAACTTAAGGATGCCTCAAAGCTTGCTGCTGCATTTTCGACGTATCTTGAGAGTGATGCCACGGCGCAGCAAATCCTGGCCCAGCTCAAGGCGCTCGGCGGCGATGCCCTGGCCGAGCGCCTGCAACAGGCGATGACCGACTATGTGCAAAAGCAGCTGGCTCCGTATCTGCAGCAGGCTATGGATCAGGTGATGAAGTCGATCAGCAATCAGATTGCGGCGACGGTGTCAGCTCAGCTCAAGACAGGCGCGGCAAGGCTCATGGGCCAGGTGGCGACGCAGATGTCTTCGAGTTTTGCCAACCTGGCGAGCGCCATGCACGTGGATGCGAGTGCCTTTGCTCGTGCCATTCATTTCAACATGGACGCCGAGGACCTGAGTTCGCTCATGATGAGCTATGCCAAGGCGTCGAAGCTCACCTACGACAACAATCTGACCACGTTGGGCTATGCGGATGAGGCGGACCCCATCTCGGTTAAGATTTTCCCGCGCGACTTTGAGGCCAAGGAGCGCGTACTCGATCACATCGATGCGTACAACAAGCAGGTCAAAGCCGCTGGCCATGATGATCGGGCAATTTCGTACACCGACTACATGGGCATCATCATGGGTTCGGTGACCGACATCGTGAACACCATCAGCTTGGTGCTCATCGCATTCGTGAGTATCAGCCTGGTGGTGAGCTCCATCATGATCGGCATCATCACCTACATCAGCGTGCTGGAGCGCAAAAAGGAGATTGGCATTCTGCGCGCGATCGGCGCGTCGAAGCGCAACGTGGCCAACGTATTCAATGCCGAGACCTTTATCGAGGGCCTCATCGCCGGCGTCTTTGCCATTGTCGTCGTGGTGGCAGTGAGCTTTCCGGTTAATGCCTGGGCGCTTGCTGCCAAACAAGTGCCCAATCTGATGAGCCTGCCCGTGCAGGATGCGCTGGTGCTCATTGCAATTTCGGTGCTGCTGACGGTCGTTGCCGGTCTGCTGCCGGCCCGAAGCGCATCCAAAAAAGACCCTGTAGAAGCCCTACGCTCCGAATAATGTGACAAAGGGACAGCCCTTTTGTCACATTGAGTGGCTTGTAAATCGAGGTCTAATACTTTTCCGAGAAGTGAACGAGTCAAAATGGACCCCCGAAGTATCGGCACTTTCGAGATGCAATTTCTTGCGGTTTTGCCGACCAAATCCTGCGGTTTTGACGTCTGAAAATGTCGATGCTTCGGGGGTCCAAAAACGGTCGTTCACTTCTCGGGAAAAGTATTAGACCTCGTTATATTGGCGGCGTTCGCGAGCGGCAACCAGAGTGCAGCCTCCTAGCGTTTCTTTGCAGAGAGCATGAGCCTAATTTCCGGATGGGTGTATTCGTCGAACTCTTCTTTGGGCTCGGTGTCAAAGGTGTAGTACGACTTGATAGATTCGTCCTCCGTCTTGATGCTGATTTCTTCATATAGGGATCCGGCTAAAAATGCCTGTTTAAATTCATCCGACAGGCTGCATGGCGTGAGGAGGCCCGGTGCGGCAACGGAAATGTCCAACCCGTTGAGCGGGGCACAGAGCGTCGCGATGTCCTGCTCGGCGCGGGCGAGGTTGTCTGCAAGGCTTGCCTCGGGGTCGATCTGGCTGGTGTAATCGACGTCCGTGAGCATGCCGTCTGCATCGAAAGAAAGGTAGACATAGGCTGCTTGAGCGCCGAGGTCATTATCGCGCAGATAGCCGATAATGCGATAGCCGTAGTCGTGATACGACTCATATGGGTCGTCTGCCGCAACGCGTTCGCACATGGGCTCCAAGGCATCTTGCGCGATGGCGAGCTGCTCGGCGGCTGCAGCCTTTCTTACCTGAAGCTCGTTATTCCCCTGGACAAACTGCGGGATGTAGACGCCAAGCAGCACAATGGCGGGCGCCACTGCGAGAGCTATGATCTGCTTCTTGACGCTTGGAATCGTCACGTCGTATGCGTTTGCCATGGCCTCGGCATTGCTCGAGGTTTCGGCTAGCACGTCCGCCGCCGTGGCGACTGCCCCTACGGCGCCGGCGACCTCCGCGGCGCCGCCCAGGTTGCGCGCGAGATCGTTATCGCTGTTCTTGAGCAGGCGGCCGGCTGCTTGCGCGGCGAGCACGCTGGCGACCTCCGCGGAGCGGTCTTTGTTGTTCTGGGCTACCGCAAGCCTGCTCTGCAGCTCCTTCCACTGTTTGCCCTGCATTCCAAAGCGCGGCGCAAGAGCGCAATAGCAAAAGATGGCGAGTTCGATTGCGATAAGTGCGATGGCGGTATATATGCCCGCGGGTTGGAATTCCTTTTGGTGGAACGCGATATCGTTGATCATTTGGAGCGGCAGCATGAGCAGACATGCTGCGAACGACATGACGAGTGCGGTCGCTGCGATCTTGGGGTACGTGCAATACCGCTGGATGCGTTTCTTTTCTTGTTCGGTGAGCTGCTGCATGGGGCCTCGACTCTCATCGTTTTTCGGGGGCGATGCGCACACGCTCTTGAGTATAGATGAGTGGAGGGTGTCTGTTGTTCAGACATGGCGGTCAACAGCGTGGTGCTGGTGATCGCTTGATCGTGGGCGCCATTCGCCTTCGTTGCACAGGGACGGCTGGAGGGCTGGTTGGCATCAAGTAACCGCCTCCGCCTTGTGGGCCGCCTCAAGGACAAGGCATAATGCATGTGACAAAGGGACGGCCCCTTTGCCGCATTGATTTGAGAGTAGATGTTGATGATTCTATCGTTGGCCCCCATGGAGGGGATTACCGGGCATGTGTTCCGTCGCGTGCATGCGGAGTGCTTCGGCGCGCTCGATTGCTATTACACGCCGTTCTTGCCGCCACCGCGGGTTGGCAACCGTTTTGGTGGCAAGGCGTTTAAGGAGATCGATCCTGCCAATAACCAGGGACTCAACGTAGTGCCTCAGCTGATGTCCAAGAACGCGGACGAGTTTGTGTGGGCAGCGCACGTGCTCGCCGACATGGGCTACCGCGAGGTCAATCTCAACTTGGGTTGCCCCTCGGGAACGGTTGTCGCAAAGGGCAAGGGCTCGGGTTTCTTGCGCAATCTCGACGAGCTCGAGGTGTTCTTGAGCGATGTGTGCGAGCGGTCGCCGTTGCCGGTATCGGTCAAAACTAGGTTGGGACTGGAGAGCGACGACGAATACGAGCGTGTGCTCGATCTGTATTGCCGCATGCCGCTGGCAGAGCTAATCGTGCATCCGCGTGTGCAAAAGGACCGCTATACGGGCTCGCCGCGCAAGGAGTTCTATGGCGAGACTCTGGAGCGTGCGCCGTTTCCGGTCGCCTACAACGGCGACATTTTTGATCTTGAGGATATGGATGCACTGGTGGAGGCCTATCCCGGGACACGCCATGTGATGCTGGGGCGTGGCTTGCTCGCGAATCCCGCGCTCGCTCGCATGGTCAAGGGCGGCCCTGCTGCAACGGCTGCTGAGCTGCAGCGCTTCCACGACACGCTGTTTGCGGCCTATGCGGACGAGATCGGCGGTAACGCGGTTTTTCGCATGAAGGAGTGGTGGTTCTACGCCAAGTGCGCTTTCGCCGATCCTGCTACTGTTCACAAGCTCGTACGCAAGACCAAAAAGGTCGACGAATACCGCGCCGCCGTCGAGCGCGTTTTTCGCGAACAGCCGCTTGCGCCCATAGCCCGCTTCCACGGCTAGCTAGTCATTGGGGACGTTCTTTTACGACTAGTCATTTAAGAACGTCCCCATTGCCTACCCCTGCAAAAAACTGTACATCAGCATCCAAAGATGTCGAAAAATGTCGACTTTGGATGCTGGTGTACATGTTTGGGTGTGGTGGGTAACTAGGCAATCATTGCATCAAGCGTGATGAGCTCCCTGAGTCGCTCCGTGCGTGTTTGCCCATGGCGCTTTGCTTTTGCGTCAAACGCATCAAGAACCGACTCACCCACACGTGCCGATAAAACAACGCTTGGCTCATCAGAGATCGACGGCCTTCCCAGCTTGATGGTGCGACCCTTCGGCCACTCATCTTTTTCGTATGCCTCCGCGGCTTTCTCCAACTCTCCGGGGGCAAACCCCATCATCTTTTCGAGTTGCTTAGCGTCCATAGCGCCTCCTATCGATCGATCCCGATTTCCCTGAGCACCTTGCGCGTAGGAGGGACAAGTGCGTGGTAAATGATGTAGCCATCTCGATTGGGGCAATATCGAGCGATGAGCTCCATGAGACGGTTTCTTCCATCAAGTCCAACAAGAACGTAATCGATGCCTCCGTTTTCAAGATCACGCCTGAACCATGTAAAAGCGGAGTTCCAGGCGCATGTAATATCCGACTCCGTCAGCCCGTGCTTGAGGGCGTGGGGGTGGATTGCGATGAGCTCCATAAGGGCCTCTCTTTTTGTATACAGTTTTGTAGACAAAAATGCAAGCAGTTAATGTAGCTAAGCGGCCTGTTTTGACGGGCCTGTCTGATGGGAATTGGGTATCGAAGACTTCGTGCCTTCTTCGGTTTTTAGCTCTGCATTTGAACGACCATTGAACTCCCAGAGGGGAGCGTCTTCATAGATTATCGAGAGGAGCTTGGAGACCTCGGCTGTTTTATTGCGTTCGTAAAACTCGGGCCGTACGACAATCAATAAGAAAGCTGCGTCTTCGGTAATTTGCTGTGCTGTCGGCGTTCCGTTGAGTCCAACGGAACGCAAAAGCTTTGTCATGATGAAATCGAACTCATCTTCTCTTGCATGGAGATCGGATGCCTTAAGCTCAGGGTCTCTCAGGACGTACTGCTTGAGTCGTTCGACAGATCGACTGCACTTTATATGCCCGCAGATGACTTCGTCATAGCTGAGCCTTTTGATTGGAAGACGTTCGTGACCGGCGAAGATGGCTGCCACTCTGATGCCAACGCGCCGTTCGCGCAGCGCACGCATCTCACCAGTGTATTCGCTGTGCCGTTCATATTTTCGATAGGAGTATCCATAGTCATTGTAGTAATAAGGGGCTTCATCGACAGCGTCATCGAGCTCAGGCGCTATGAGATAGAGTTTTCCATCTCTGGATATGACGCAGGGATTGTCGATTTGCCCCGATTCGTTCCTGATTTGCCAAATAGTTTCATTTATCTCAAATCTAGAGACTGGATTGGGGACACAGGAGTTGTAGAGCTCAATAAGCTCATCGAGTGAAATGATTCCACAGGCATCTGTGTAGGCGCGGGCGAAGCGCCGTACTTCTTGATTTGATTCAAGCACACGGCGCTCCCAAGCATCCAAAGTGTCCTGCGGACTTCGATAGCGGGCATGACGATCGATGCGCAACGCGCTCCAATGGTTATCCGCGGCAACGTTCATCAGATCTAAGCGCAGATCTTTGTCGGCGATGTGAGCGAGCGACTGATAGTGTTCCAGATCAAGCTCCGGTCGAAACCCCATGTCTTCCGGAACAATTCGTGCGAGCTTTATGCAACGCTTGAGATAAGTCGGGCCCAGACTTGGGCTAAAGTGCTGCTTGAGGTGGCAAGCGATGGGCGAGAGTAAGCCATTGAGATTGGAGATGGGGTATCCGGCAATCTCTTGCTCGAGACGGCGCCCGATGAGCAGAGCCCCTTCCGAAGAAGTCTCATGGTTGATACCTTTCTGGCCGAGGTGTTTGGCCTCGACAATCCTGCTGATATCTGAGCAGGTGTTTGAAATAATGTCGGGTGAAAGGGTTGGAATCTTTTTAGCCATAGCGATGCACTCCTGTGTGGCTCACGGATAACGGAAACGTTTGGTTGTGAGCGCCGTTCTTTGATGGCGACGGCGAACAGGAGCGCAGCCTGTCTGAGATGGGCGAGTGCGGTAACCACCGATCTTACTTACCGAGCTCGCTCCAGCGTGTCATTGGGGACCTCCGCAGGAGCTCTCGACCAGTCTCATGCCTTGGGATGAGTATAACACAGAGAGCAAACATATGTTCTATAAATTTGAGAAACTGAATCCCTGCCTACTCATTTAAGTGCGTCCCCAATGAGTGCAATGCGCGTACTAGAGCAGGTTCTTCTGTGCCCATGCGATGATGTCGCTCGATTCGTAGAGTGGCTTGCCGTCGATGAACAGGCAGGGAACCTGGCGTTTTCCGCCGACGGCGATGAGCGTCTGCTCGGCATCGGGGTCGGTCGAGATATCGCGCTCGGGAATGGTCACGCCGTTATCGGCCAAAAAGCGCTTGACCTTTATGCAATACGGGCAGCCGGTCATAACGTAGAGCACGAGCTCATGATTAGTAGCCATAGGTCTCCAATCGGTTGCGGTTTCGATTGAAATACCCAAAGCCGCCGCGGTCTATGCGCGCGCCAACGACGACTCGATCGCCTGGACCAGAAACGCCGTGGCTCCGGTGCCGCAGGGCTTGTCGTAGTAGTCAACAAAGCGCTGGTCGGCCAGATAGCCGTGAGCGAGGCCCAGGTACGCTTCGTTCTGGGGTTCGCGCCCCCAGTTGAGACCAATCCAACGACGATGCATCGCGACAAGCTTGCGAGCCTCGCTTCCATCCGCATCGCCGTCGCCCATGGCAATCGAGAGCTGACCCAGAATCGCGCGTTCAAGTTCCTTCATGTCGTTCCATGTCTGAGGATCCATATCCAGCAGTGCTTCGTTTGCTGCATCGATGGCCTCATCGCCATAGCGCGCCCGCGCCTCGGCGCCGTAGCGCTCCTCGTTTTCCTGCACGGTGCGCCAGCGTTCTAGTTGCGGCAGGACGACGCCCATGAGCGAGACGGCTTCGTCGAGCGACATACCGGTGTTTTGCGCCAGCCGCGGGGCGCAATCCTCAATCATTGCCTCCATCGTGGTGTCGTAGGTGTACTGGCCGTGGTCGTAGCACCACTTGCAGTAATGATCGGTCGCGGTGCCCGCAGCATCGGTGCCGCAGTCGCCGGGCGTGAGTATCATGCCGCAGCTCTGACAATAGTGCTCGGGCATTTCGAGCAGATGAGACAGTGGCTCGCCGGTCACGGCGGCAATGAGCTTCATCATGTCGATGCCCGGTGTGACTTCGCCGCGTTCCCAACGGCTGACGGCTTGGCGTGTGACAAAGAGCTTGGCGGCGAGCTGCTCCTGGGTAAGGTGATGGGCGCGACGGACAGCGATGAGCTTTTCTGCAAAGGCCATAACGGCTCCTTTCTGCTGGTTGATGGCTTAAGCATACGCGGCGGCAGGCGCCCTTCCAAGCAACCGTTGGTTGCACGACGGGGGACCGCGGCGAAGAATTGCGCGCAACGCCCCACACCTCCATGCCGTACAATGACCGGCATGGAACCTATCGCACGCATACATACCGACCTGCCGCAGAAGTTCGGCATTCCGCGCAACAGCTTTTTGGCGCCTCATCTGCAGGGACGCATCGTGTTTGAGCCGGAATTTGCCTCCAGTGCGGCGGTTGAGGATCTGGACTCCTTCTCTCACCTGTGGCTGCTGTGGCGCTTCGAAAACGGAACGCCCGGCGGCACGGCTAAGGACATAGCTACCGATGCCAAGACGCAGGACAGGTCCGGCACCAATGCCAAGTGGTCGAAAACTGTGCGCCCGCCGCGTCTGGGTGGAGCCGAGCGCGTGGGCGTGTTTGCCACGCGCAGTCCGTTTCGCCCTAATCCCATCGGTCTTACCTGCGTCAAGCTCGATCGCGTCGAGCTCACCGACAATGGTCCCATCATCCATGTGCTGGGGGCCGACCTGCGTGACGGCACGCCCATCTACGACATTAAGCCCTACATTCCGTTTGCGGACTGTCACCCGGATGCGACCGGCGGCTGGATTGAGGGTACTCCGTGGCAAGAGCTCGACGTCGAGTTCCCACAAGCGCTGCAGGATATGGTCCCGCCCGCAAAGCTCCCTGGTTTGGTCGAGGTCCTTCGCCAAGATCCGCGCCGCGCGGGCAGCAAGCACGAGCCAAACCGCGTTTACCATTTGGCTTACGCCGGGCTTGACATATCGTTTACGGTCGACGGCGCCAGGTTGACGGTAACCGCCATCAACGACGCGCGGGACTAACCATCCGTCCGTATCCGTCAAAAACAACGCCAAACCCCATGTCAAAATCGCCCATGCTGGTGGACAATAACGCCTACCAAAATAGTCCGCTTTGCATGGGAGCTCAGCATGAAATACGACTTTAGCTCGCTTATCGACCGCCACGGCATGGATGCCATCGCCGTTGACTCTTGGGGCGAGATCCCCGGTATGGCTCCGAACGCACCCGACGAGGGCTTCGACCGCATTCCCATGTGGGTGGCCGACATGAACTTCGCCACGGTGCCCACGGTTCAGGAGTACATCATCAAGCGCGCTCAGCACCCCATGTTTGGCTACTTCAATCCGCGTCCCGAGTACTTCGACCGCATCATCGAATGGCAGAGCCGTCGCAACGGCGTTGAGGACTTGGCGCCGGAGCATATCGGCTACGAAAACGGCGTGCTGGGCGGTGTCGTGTCGACGCTACGCGCGTATGTCCAGCCAGGTGATGCGGTGCTGGTCCACAGCCCTACCTACATCGGCTTTACCAAGTCCATCGAGGCCGCGGGCTATCATATTGTCCACAGCCCGCTTAAGCTCGACGACCAGGGCGTGTGGCGCATGGACTTTGAGGACATGGAGCGCAAGCTCGCCCAAAACTACATCCATGCCGCGGTGTTCTGCTCGCCGCACAATCCCTGCGGCCGCGTATGGGAGCGCGACGAGATCGAGCGCGCCATGGACATCTATCGCCAGCACGATTGCGTGGTGATCTCGGACGAGATTTGGTCCGATATCATCCTGCCGGGACACAAGCACATCCCGACGCAGTCGGTGAGCGAGGATGCTCGCATGCGCACGGTTGCCCTCTACGCGCCCAGCAAGACGTTCAACCTGGCGGGCCTGGTCGGCAGCTACCACATTGTCTACAACGAGACGCTGCGTGACCGCATGTGCGCCGTGTCCGACAAGACTCACTACAACGAGATGAATGTCCTCTCCATGCATGCGCTTATCGGTGCCTATCAGCCGCAGGGCTACGAGTGGGTGGACGAGCTCAACCAGGTACTTGCCGGCAATATCGAGTACTTCTGCGATTACGTGGACGAGCATTTTGAGGGCGTGTCCTATTCGCGTCCGCAGGGCACGTACATGGTGTTTCTGGACTGCACCGAGTGGTGCCGCGAGCATGGCCGCGATATTCAGTGGTTGCTCGACGAGGGGGCGCGCGTGGGCGTGGGGTATCAGGACGGCCGCCCGTTCCACGGGCCCTGCCACATTCGCGTGAATCTGGCGCTGCCGCTTTCGCGCGTGAGGGAAGCGTGCGACCGCCTGGACCGCTACGTTTTTAATGCACGGTAAGCGTGCGCTGCATGTGGGGCCTTCTGCCAAGTTGGCTAGAAGGCCCCGTGTGGTAAGGCATCTGTAACCATTGGGCGCAGACCTGCTGAGAGGCTTACTTTTCTTGAATCTGCTTGCCGCAAAGATGCTCAATTGTAATCTCGTAGAGCTGGACGCCCTTAATGTCCTTGGCGATTTCCTCTTCGACTTCCTCGGCAGAAGGGTAGTACTTAAGGGCGAGCTGGCGGACTTTGTCCTCGATAAACGCGGGGGTGTCATTCGCCAGGCGACAACGGCCAAAGACGACGGTGCTCATAACGTAGGGAGCCCAGTCGCCGTTCTGGTACCACTCGTTTCCGTAAACGGTAAAGCAGACTTTGTCATCGCGCTTGAGTGCGTCGACCTTGTGGCCAGCCTTGGCGCCATGGAAATAAATCTTGTCGTGCTCGGCGTCAAAGAAGTAGTTGACGGGAATGGCGTACGGGTAGCCATCGTCGCCGTTGACGGCAAAGACGCCGCGCTTGCAGGTAGCGAGCAGTTCGCGCGCTTCCTCGTCGGTGATGGCGCGTTTCTTTCGACGTAAGGGCCTAAACATCGTTGGCTTCCTTTCTGGTCGTGCGTGGTGGTTGAGCACAAACTATAGCGAAACGGATCCGTTTTTCTTGATGCGGGCGAGTATGATTTTGAGCTTGTTAAAGTCGAGCGGTTTGGACAGATGGGCGTTCATGCCGGCATCGTGTGCCGCCTGGGCGTCTTCGGCAAAGGCGTTGGCGGTGAGCGCGATGATGGGGATATCGGCTGCATCGACCTTCTCGCTCAGACGAATCACGCGGGTTGCCTCGTAGCCGTCCATGTCCGGCATCATAATGTCCATCAAAATGGCATCGAAGCTGCCGGCGGGATGCGACAGGTACAGATCGACGACTTCGTTGCCGTTGGCGGCGCGGGTGACCACGATGCCCTCGGATTCTAGCAGCGCCTGGGCAATCTCGGCATTCAATTCGTTGTCTTCGGCGAGCAGCACGTTCATGTCGGCGAGCGAGCAGTCGGGCGCACTCTCAACCGTATTCGCCCGCGCCTGGGGATTCTCGTCGATATCGAGCGGAATCTCCACGTAGAACGAGGTGCCCACATGGAGCTCACTGGTGACTTCGATAGTGCCGTCCATCAGTTCAATAAGCGACTTGACGATTGGCATGCCCATGCCGGTTCCTTGGAACTTGCTGCGCGCATCGTCACCTTCTTGGGCAAACGGCTCATAGATATGCTTTAAAAACTTGGGAGTCATGCCAATGCCGGTATCCGAAACGCTAAAGCAAAAGAGCGCGCGCCCGTTATCGAGTGGCTTGGTCTTTGAGCTAAAGGTGACGGAGCCGCCGTGCTTGTTGTACTTAATGCTGTTGTCTAACAGGTTGATCATAATCTGTCGGATATGGGTGGGACTGCCGATCATGTATGGCCCCGTGGCGTACGGCAGACTATTGTCCTGTATGGTGATGCCGTTACTGGACGCGCGGAGCTTGCACAGCACCAGTGTATCGTCACAGAGCTCTTTGAGGTTAAAAGGCGCATGCTCCAGTGTTAGCTTGCGGTCTTCGATTTTGCCCATCTCGAGGATGTCGTTGATCAGCGAGAGCAGGTGATTGGCGGCAACGCGCGCTTTGGCACGGCTCTCGCGGGCGACCTGGATATCGCCTTCCTTCAATTCCTCGATCTCGATAAGGCCCAGGATACCGTTGAGCGGCGTACGGATGTCGTGGCTCATGCGCGTGAGGAATGCCGTCTTAGCGGCGTTGGCAGCATCGGCTTTCTGCTGTTCTTTCTGCGCGCGGTGAAGCGACCAGACAAGGATGACGATGCCGGTGAGCAAAATGCAGATGACGACTGCCGCAATGACGATGCGGTTGCGGTAGAGAAGTCGAAACGCATCCGATTCTTGCGCCGAGTACGATGTGGGGGAATAACTGCTTGCAGAGAGCGATTCGCCAGCATTGACGATGCCCTTATTAATGATTCCCAACAGCACGGGCTTGCCGCGCGAAATCAAACACGATAGCTGTGCCGTGTCGGTGAGCTCCTGTGTTTGGAAATCCTCGATATCGTAGGTGTCGCGGATGGTTTTCAAGCGCGTGCTGGGGACAATGATGCAACTTGCCTCCCCCTTATTGAGGGCTTCGCGTGCCTCGTTGTCATTCGGATACTCGGTTACCTTTGCGTCGGGGAATAGGTTTTCGAGCTCAAAACGGTTGACGATCGCGTCTGCTGTGCAAGCGATGTTCTTAAGGTCACTGTTCAGGTTGCTGCTGCTGTGAATGGCGGCTAGGGAAACCGTTCCCATCGGGTTTGACAGGATGACCCCTGCCTGCTCGGCAAGCCAGTAGTCGCGAAACAACGGTAGGGCGACATCGATGGTCCCTGTGGAAAGGGCTTTGGTCATTTGCTTGTTGTTCGAGAACGCTACTGTTGCAACCGTAATGCCAAACTTGTCGTGCAACGTCGTTGCAAGCGAGGCGAGCGACCCTTCCATTTCGCCGTCGTCATTTTGCGTGCAGTAGGGGAGTTTGTTTTTAAGATAGCCGATCGTGATGGTGTTGTCGTTTGCTTTGAGCCAGGAGCGCTCGGGGCCGGTGAGCGATGATGAGCCGCTGTTTTGGGCCGAGTAATTCGCCTTGACCTCGTCGTTATAGCGTGGGTTGACGCGGGCGATTGCCGTCATGGCGGCATTGATATCGTTCATCAGGTCGGGGCGGCTTTTGGGGACGGCAAAATAGTAGTCACTCGAGCCAACGTAGAACATGGGCGACGCATCGGGCGACGAGATGGTGTCGTTCATGATGACGGCGTCGACTTCGTCGTTTGCGAGTGCATCAAAGAGCATGGAGCCTCCGTCATACTCCCTGTATGTGCAGGTGATTCCTTCGTTGGCGAGCCACTGCTGGCCAACGAAGGTTTGCATAACACCGGAGTTGCAACCGATGGTAAGGCCCTGGAGCGCTTGGGGGTCACCCTTGGCCAGGTCGTCGCGATCGGGCTTGGCGTAGATGTAGTAGCGCTCGGTGCCCTCGGGGTTCGAGGAGAAGAGCAGCTTTTGGGCGCGTTCCTCGGAGTAGGAGATGTTGGGCATGAGGTCGATTTCGCCCGCCTCGAGCATGTCCATAAGCTCGATGAAGGTGCCGGAGACGTATTCGTATTGCCAGCCCGGCGTGTAGTATGACAGCGTCTGCAGGTAGTCATAACCCCAGCCCGAGAGACGCTCGCCGGGGGTGCCGTCCTGGAAGCCTTCGTTGTTGATAAGCCAGCCAACGCGGACCGTCTTGACCTGCTGGTCAGAGTCGGCGGCAAAGGCGGGGACGGGTATGACGGCGCTCAGTACGGCGAACGCAGCAAGCGCGACGGCCAGGGTGCGACATATAACTGAACGAAGGACAGCGGAAGCTCTCACGTGCAATCCTAACGAATCGAGACAATACCGCATAAGGATACCAGCTCAGCCTGCCCAGTCGGCCGCCGCACCGCTAAACGGTCCCGTCCGGCAGTTGGGGACAGTCCCTTTCTGCCGGCACAAAAGGAACGTCCCTAACTGCCGGTTGCCTAACTGCCGGTTGTGGGACAATACCGAGCAAACGTGATTGGGCGTCTGGGGAAAAGGGGTCGCGATGAAAAAGCTGAGGACGCTTGCCGATGTTTTGCGCCAGGCCGGTTTCGTGCGTATCACGGGCCTGTTCCTCGTCTTCTATCTGCTGTGCTCGACGGCTGTCTGGCTGTCCGAGCCCACGACCCTTACGTTTGGCGATGGTCTCTGGTTTAGCTTTGAGACCGTCTCGACCATCGGCTTTGGCGATATCCCGGCCGAAACGCCGGTCGCCCGTGCTATTACCGTCGTCCTGAGCGTCATCAGCATCTTCTACATTGCCATGCTCACGGGTGTGGCGGTGAACTACTGCAATACGCTCATCAAGCTGCGCCAAAAGGACACCATGGCGCGCTTTATGGACGATCTGGAGCATTTGGAAGAGCTCGATCGTGACGAGCTTGCCGACCTGTCGCGCCGTGTGCGCGAATATCGCCGACGCCAACGCTAGAACGGGCGCCGCGCGTCACGACGAGGGGGACTGAATATGAATATCACGGTATACCTGGGCGCCAGCGTCGGCAATGACCCGGCGTTTCTGCCTGCGGTGCAAGAGCTGGGCAACTGGATTGGCTCCAACGGGCACGCGCTGGTATACGGCGGGTCCAAATCGGGCCTGATGGGCGCGCTCGCCGATAGCGTACTCGAGGCAGGTGGACACGTGACGGGCGTTGAGCCGAGCTTTTTTATAGAGGCCGAGTTTCAGCACGACGGCATCGATGACCTCATCGTGACGAGCGATATGGCCGAGCGCAAAGCCAAGATGATTGAGCTCGGCGATGCGTTCATCGCCTTTCCCGGTGGGACGGGCACGCTCGAGGAGATTGCCGAGGTCATGTCCGCGGTGTCGTTGGGGCACCTGAGTGCTCCGTGCATCCTGTATAACCTTGACGGTTACTACAACGACCTCAAGGCGCTGCTCGGGCGCATGATTGATAAAGGGCTTTCGAGCCTGAGGCGCCAGCACGGCATCTACTTTGCCGGCGATTTGCGCGAGATTGTCTCGATTATCAACGGATAAGTCTTGAGCCTGCCCCACTATGACTCCCAATGGTGCCGTTTGTGGCGCAGATGGTTGGCTTGTCTGGGTAACGCTCGCTCTACAATAAAACGTAATTATGTCGACTTTGACCGCGGGAGGACCCGATGGACAACCTTGCCAAACCCACAAACCGCGCGCTGTTTTTAGTTAGCGTTGCCGTGACCGGTGCGTTCGCAGGTGCCGCGGTCTGGCTGTTCTTTTTTGCGATGGAGCACGGTATCGACTATCTGTGGACCGAGATCCCCCACATGCTGGGCGCGGCGTCGCCCGAACTCGCCAGCGGCCCGTTCGGTTTTCTGCCGTATCCGTTTTTTGTCTGCCTGCTGGGCGGCCTGCTGATCGGTCTGTACGAAAAGCTTACGGGCACCAAGACCGACGACCTCAACCAGGTGATGGCTAAGGTTAAGCAAGACGGGCGCTACCCGTACGACAACCTGGGCAAGCTTTCGATCGCGGCATTGCTGCCGCTGCTGTTTGGCGGAAGTATTGGACCGGAGGCCGGCCTGACCGGCGTTATCGCGGGTCTGTGCAGCTGGGTCGGCGACCGCATGCGCCGCTTTGGCGCCGAGTTTAGGGAGCTCACGCTGTTGGGCACCCAGGCCGCGCTGACGGCGCTCTTTACCGCGCCCGTCTTTGGCTTTGTGGCGCCGCTCGCCGGTAGCGCCGACGGCCAGGGTGCTAATGACGATGAGTCCGCGTCCGGCGAGATCACCATCAAGCTGCCCAAGGCACAGAAGACTGTGGTCTACGGTATTGCGATTGCCGGCGGCCTGGGCACCTATCTGCTGCTCGGCCAGCTTATGGGCGGCGGCATGGGCATGCCCAGGTTCGAGTCCGCCGAGGTGGGCAACCTGGAGCTTACCTGGCTCATCCCTCTGTCGCTGATCGGAACAATCTGCGGCTGGCTGTACTTTGTCTCTGAGCACGCGAGCGAAGCGTTTGCCCATGCCATAGGGGAGCGCCCTGTCGTCAAAGCCATGCTGGCCGGTCTGGCGCTCGCCATCTGCGGCACGGTTTTGCCCTACACCATGTTTGCCGGCGAGACCCAGGCCGACGTGCTCATGGAAACCTACCTCACCATTCCCGCCGGCGTGCTTATCGCGACCGGTCTGGTCAAGGCCATGCTGACGCCCGCCCTTATCAACCTTGGTTGGCGTGGTGGCCACTTCTTCCCGGTTATCTTCTCGGGTGTGAGCTTGGGCTACGGCCTTGCCATTCTTACCGGTGCCGATCCGGTCTTTTGCGTCGCCGTCTGCACGGCATCGACGATGGGTGCGGTCATGCGTCAGCCGGTCATGGTCGTGGGCCTGCTTCTCATGTGCTTCCCGCTCAAGGGTATCGTCTGCATGATCATCGCCGCAGCCATCGCCGCCGGCATTCCGCTGCCCAAGCCGCTGCGCAAGTAGCGCGGCAGCGCGCAGTCAGTACAAACATCTCAAGTCCGGTGCGGGCGCTGTGTCACGGATTTACGGGTGGACTGGATTTCGTTCGGTATCGGCGCTACTTCCAAATTGCAAGCGCGGCGGTGCCCAGTACGATGAGGGCGAGACCGATGGCGCTGCGGCGGGAGAGTTTTTCGTTGAATGCCAGGCGCGCAAATAGCACCGATACGACAATCGATAGTTTGTCGATCTGCACCACGACACTCACCTGGCCTGCAGCGATGGCATAGTAATAGAGCAGCCACGATGCTCCAGTCGCGATGCCCGATGTTGCGAGAAATGTGAGTTCGCGCCGGTCAACGTGCGCGACCTGCTCCAGTTTTCCCTTGGCTGCCACGATTGCCCATGCCATAACCAGTACCACGCAGGTGCGGATTGCCGTGGCCAGGTTTGACTCGACGCCTTCGATGCCGATCTTGGCGAGGACGGAGGTGAGTGCCGCGAACACGGCGGCGCCGAAGGCGTAAGCGAGCCAGGTTCGGTCTTGCTGCTGCTCGGGTTCGGCGGACTGCTTCTTCTCGATCATTAAAAACGTGCCGAGGGTGATGACAGCGGTTCCCACGAGCTTAACCGCAAGGTTGCTCGTCTCGTCAAAAAGCGCGATGGCGACCAGCGCGGCGAGCACGGTGCTCATCTTGTCGACCGGTACGACCTTATTGACATTTCCGATGCTCAACGCCTTAAAGTAACAGATCCACGAAGCACCGGTAGCGAGTCCCGAGAGGACGAGAAAGAGCCAGGATCTGGGTTCGACGCTGCCAATGGTTCCAATGGATCCAGAAATGCCCGCCATTGCCCAGGCGAAAACGAGCACCACGCAGGTGCGAATGGCCGTCGCGACATCGGAGTCGGTCTGCTTGATGCCGCATTTGGCCAAGATGGATGTGATGCCGGCAAAGAATGCTGACGCAAATGCTGCGACAACCCACGACACAGGTGCGGTGCCTCCTTGGATAATGGGTTTATCCTGCGAGTTTTATGGACATGAGGATACCGCCCCTCCATGAAGGTTTGATATGGCCGCGGCGAGACGGGGGTTATGTTCCGGGGAGCCATTTGGTGAAGGCTCGAATTGTCGATATGCTGTCGACTTCTCTTTGGTTGCCAAGATCTAAACGGCATGCTTCGAAGGGCGGCGGCGTTGTTGCTGCTTCGTCTTATCTAGTAAATGAGGTAGGGTGCCGCCCAAGTCCTTTAGCTGTCGATTACAGGTCGCGTGCTCGATAGACCTTGGTGCTGACGGTGCAGCTGATTGCACATAGCACGAGGGCCAGCACGGCGATGCCTGCACACAGACAGCCCAGGACGGCAGGATCGGGATTCGCTCCGGCAATCGACATGAGCCAGTTGCTGATGGGGTTGGAGGAGCTCAGCGTGGCCATGGCAAGGCATCCGAGCATGGCAAACAGGCCAACGGATAGGCGCAGTGCCTCCATGTGTCCAAAGCGAAAGAACAGCGGCTGCGCCAAAAACACCATCATGAGGGAGATGAGCATTGATGCTGCTGAGGCTATTGCAATCTCAAAGACAATCTGTCCCGTCAACGGGATACCCGCGCTGTTGAAGAGCGGGAAGGAGACGATGCTCAGAAGCGCGGCGGCGCACGCCATGACAGCCGAGAAGACAATGATGCTCAGGTAGCGTGCGCAGATGATGTCTTTACGCGAGAGAGACAGCGTTGCGCGATAGCGCTCCCAACCGTTTTGATTGTCGAAGCCGGCCAGCGAGCTCATGACCATGATGGGCGACATGGCACTGACCGCGCAGGCGCCAGCGCTCATGCCGGAATCGCCGTCCGATGCGTTGGCAAGGGTCAGCACGACGAATATGAACAGGCCGACGCCCGCGATGCTCGGGACGAGCGTGCGAACGATAGCGAGCTCGGACATAAAGGCGCGTTTCATTTCGAAGCCCCTTTCAGCGTGAGGCGAAGATAGTCATCAATGGTTGCCCGATCGCAGGGAATCTCGGGAAAGGCCTCGAGCGTTTCGCGACGGTTGGGCACGAGCACGTCCACGCTATAGGCGTGGTGGGCGGCACGGGCACCTTCGACGCAAGCCATAAGCTCGGCGGCCTGTGCTTGGGTGCAGTGGGCGATGCCGGCGCGGTCGGTAATGTCCTCGCGCGGCAGATCAAACACAATCGAACCGTTATCGATGCAGATGATGCGGTCGGCGGCACGATCGAGGTCGGACGTAATGTGGCTCGAGAGCAGCACGCTGTGCTGGCCGTCGGCGACAAAGGCAAGCAGCTCATCGAGCAGCTCCTCGCGTGCCATGGGATCGAGGCCCGCGGTGGCTTCGTCCAAAACGAGCAGCTTGGCATTGTGGCTGAGTGCACAGGCAAGCTGCAGTTTCATGCCCATGCCGCGGGAGAGGTCCTTGACCTTTGTCTTGGGATCGAGGCCAAATCGGTTGATGAATCCGGCGAACGTTTCGCGGTCCCACGTGGGGTACGCCGGGCCTACGAGCGACTCGATCTGGCCCACCCTGAGCGTGGAGGGAAAGGGGCACGTGTCCAGGACAAGACCGACGCGGGAGCGTAAATGGCGTTGCGATTCATCGGGCGCGTCGGCGCCACAGCGCTGCCCAAACAGGTGCACCTCGCCGGCATCGAGCTTTATAAGCCCGAGCGCGGCGCGAATGGTCGTTGTCTTGCCGGCGCCGTTTGCGCCTACAAAGCCAACGATCTGGCCGGGCTCCACAGCGAGCGTGACGTCGCGTAGTGAAAAGCGGTCGCTCACACGGCGTGAGATGCCTTTGAGTTCTAAAAGGTTTTGCATGGTATAGCCTTTCTTACAGATGGCTACTGCATGGTTTCGGGGGCTACCAGGTCGAGCATCTCGTGCAGTTTGTCGCGCGTGACGCCCAGGGTTTCGGCTTGGCTCGCCGCTTTCGCAAGTAGCTCTTCGATATGGCAGAGCTGGTTTTCGCGCAAGAGTTCCTGGTTGCCCTCGGCGACAAAGCAGCCCTTGCCCTGCACGGTACAGATAAAGCCAAGCTGCTCCAAGTCGGCGTAGGCGCGCTTGGTGGTGATGACGCTCACACCCAGGTCGCTCGCGAGTGCACGGATGCTGGGGAGTTTGGCTCCCGCAGCGAGCGTGCCCGAAAGGATCTGAGCTTTGACCTGCGAGGATATCTGCTCGTAGATGGGCTTGTCGCTCGAATTGGATAGGATGATGTCCACAGCGGCTCCTTAGCTGTTGGGCTACACGTGTATATAACCGGTAAGCACAGTATATATACACTATGCACAGTTATGCAAGAGCTAAATGTGGAATAGCCCATCGGCACCGCGCTTGCTCCAAAACAATCTCAATCTGTAACACCTGGGCCCGTTTTTGGTCGCCAACTGTTACAGATTGAGACAGTCTGCTGCAGAATACTTTCGATAACTAGCCGTTCACGTTCTGACTGATGAATTTGTCCTGATAGGTGCCCTAGAGCGGGATTTCGCGGCTACAATAGTGCGGTTACAACGACGTAATGCACTCAATGCAAGAAAGGATCCGCATGGCAAGCCTGTCGGATGAAATCTCGTCGCGCCGCACATTCGCGATCATCAGCCACCCGGACGCCGGTAAGACCACGCTTACCGAGAAGCTGCTGCTCTATACCGGCAGCATCCAGACCGCCGGCTCGGTCAAGGGCAAGAGCTCGGCCAAGCATGCCGTCTCGGACTGGATGGACATCGAGAAGGAGCGCGGTATTTCCGTTACCTCCTCGGTGCTGCAGTTCACCTATAACGGCGCCTGCGTCAACATCCTCGATACCCCTGGCCACCAGGACTTTTCGGAGGATACCTACCGTACCCTTATGGCCGCCGACGCCGCGGTCATGGTCATCGACGGCGCCAAGGGCGTCGAGGCGCAGACCAAAAAGCTCTTTAAGGTCTGTACGCTGCGCCATATTCCCATCTTTACCTTTGTGAACAAGCTCGACCACGAGGCTCGCGACCCCTTTGAGCTCATGGAAGAGATCGAGAACGTTCTGGGTATCAATACGTATCCCATGAACTGGCCGATCGGTAGCGGCCGCAACTTCCGCGGCGTGTTCGATCGCCAGACCCGTCGCGTCATTGCCTTTGAGGGCGACGGCCACGCCAACGCCACCAAGAAGGTCGCCGAGGTCGAGGCCGAGCTGGGCGACCCCGCTATGGACGAGCTCATCGGCGAGGAGAACCATAAGAACCTGATGGACGACATCGAGCTGCTCGATGGTGCCGGCGACGAGCTCGACTTGGATGCCGTGGCCTGCGGCAAGCTAAGCCCGGCGTTCTTTGGCTCGGCGCTCACCAACTTTGGCGTGGAGCCCTTCCTC
Source organism: uncultured Collinsella sp. (assembly GCA_900542085.1). Lineage (GTDB taxonomy): Bacteria > Actinomycetota > Coriobacteriia > Coriobacteriales > Coriobacteriaceae > Collinsella. Next base: position 2,532 of record UQMK01000025.1, on the reverse strand, counting down.
AAGGAGTTCCTGCGCCTGGCCCCGACGCCGCGCGCCTATACCGATACGCTCACCAACGAGCCGGTCGATCCCTGCCGCGACGACTTTAGCGGCTTTGTGTTTAAGATCCAGGCCAACATGGACAAGAACCACCGCGACCGCATCGCCTTTGTGCGCATTTGCTCGGGCAAGTTCGAGCGCGGCATGGACGCCTTCCACGTGCAGGGCAACCGCAAGCTCAAGCTTGCCACGGGTACCTCGATGATGGCCGATGACCGCGCCATCGTGGACGAGGCGTATGCGGGCGATATCGTGGGCCTGTTCGACCCGGGTATCTTTAGCATCGGCGACACTGTGTGCTCCGGCAAGCGCCACGTGCAGTATCCGCAGATCCCGACGTTTGCCCCCGAGATGTTTGCTCGCATTACGCAGGTCGATACGCTCAAGCGCAAGCAGTTCGTCAAGGGTATGGAGGAGCTTGCCCAGGAGGGCGCCATCCAGATCTTCCGCGAACTGGGTGCCGGTATGGAGAGCGTCATCGTGGGCGTGGTCGGCGTGCTGCAGTTTGAGGTGCTCGAGCGCCGCCTCAAGGCCGAGTACCGTGTCGAGGTTCGTCGCCAGCCGCTGCCCTATACAGACATCCGCTGGATCCAGAACGACCCCGACACCATTGATATTCCGGCCCTTTCGCTCACGCGCGACACACTGCGCGTCGAGGACATGCGCGGTGGTAAGCTGCTGCTGTTCACGAGCCCGTGGAACGTGGACTGGGCAACCGACCACAATCCCGACCTTATCCTGTCGGAGTTTGGCAACGTAGCGTTTTAACGCATCGGCGCGGTGGCCCTGCGGGGTTGCCGCGCCGTTTGCTTGCCTGATGCCGTGTGAGCGGCTATCATACCCACCGGCGTCTCAAGACCGGGGCGTCCGAGCAGTTCGGGTCCGATATCCTGCTCGTTAAACCTAAAACCAAAGGAGTACATAATGATCAAGAAGGTCATGGAGGACTACAAAGTCCTGTTGCGGAGCATTCCCGCGGCAACGGTTTCGCTGTTTTTCGTGAGTGTCATCATGATGAACCTGCTGGCCAACAAAGAGCTTATCAGCCTGCCGTATCTGGCACTCGATTGCGGCTTTGTGGTGAGCTGGGTTTCGTTTTTGTGCCAGGACATGATCTGCAAGCGCTTTGGCGCCAAGGCATCCATCAAAATCTCTATCCTCGCGCTGCTGGTCAACCTGGCCGTGAGCCTGTGCTTTTGGGCGTGCTCGCTTACACCCGGCATGTGGGGCGCCTACTACGACACGGGCATGATCGAGGTCAACACTGCCCTTAACGCCACCATCGGCGGCACCTGGTACGTGGTGCTGGGCTCTTCGCTGGCAATGCTCGTTTCTGCCGTGGTTAACTCCACGCTCAACCAGTCGCTCGGCCGTATGCTCAAAAAGAATAACTTTGCGAGCTTCGCCTTCCGCTCCTATGTGTCCACGGGTGTTGGCCAGTTTATCGACAACCTGGTCTTTGCCATTGTGGTGAGCCACACGTTCTTTGGTTGGACCTGGGTGCAGGTCCTTATGTGCTCGCTGACCGGCGCTGTCGCCGAGCTGCTGTGCGAGGTCTTCCTGAGCCCCGTGGGCTACAAGGTCGTGCGCGGCTGGGAGCGCGAGAATGTGGGTTCCGAGTACCTCGAGCGCCACGCAACCGCCTAAGGAGCAAGTATGCGGGTTTTGATCACGGGCGCTTCGGGCGGTATCGGAGCCGCGTGCGTGCAGCGCTTTTTGGACGAGGGCCACGAGGTAGTGGGCTTTGATCTGCTGCCGGCGGCGATCGAACACGAGCGCTACCGCCATCTGATCGTTGATGTACGCGAGCCGGACTCGTTTCCAGGCGATCTTGAACCCCAGGTAATCGTGAACGTTGCCGGTACGCAGGATTCGGCCGACGATATTGCTGCCAACCTGCGTGGCACCATCAACGTGACCGAGCACTACGCCTTTGTGGGGGAGGGGCTTGCCGCCAAGCCGACACTGGCTATCAAATCCGTGGTCAATGTGGGGTCGGCGAGCGGGCATACGGGATCGGAGTTCCCCGCCTATGCCGCCAGCAAGGGCGGCGTTATCGCCTACACCAAGAACCTTGCAAACCGGCTGGCACCGCAGGCCATCGCCAACAGTGTGGACCCGGGCGGCGTTATCACGCCGCTCAACCGTTGTGTGATGGAAGACGAGCACCTGTGGAACCAGATTATGGAGCTCACGCCGCTTAAACGCTGGGCTACCGCCCAAGAGATCGCCGAGTGGATCTACTTTGTGGGCGTGACCAACCGGTTTATGACCGGGCAGAGCCTGCTGATCGATGGCGGCGAGGCCGGCCGCACACAATTTATTTGGCCCGAATAGGAAACGCGCCCGATGGAAAGCCGTCGGGCGCGTTTTTGATGTATCGATTTTTAGCCGAGGCAAGTCCAGTTGACAGAGATCGAGCCGTGCTGTTCGAGTAGCCGATTGGCTGGCGGGGAGGGGCGCGACCCCATAAAGGGGGGGGGTCCTGCTCCT
>UQMK01000024.1 GCA_900542085.1 uncultured Collinsella sp. | reverse complement strand
CGACGCCGCCCCTCGGCGGAACGGGCACGCAGCGCCTTGGCCGACGTATCGGCTAGCGGCTCGTACTCCCCCACCGTCATGGCGGCGTTGCCGTTAACGTCGATCACCAGCATGAGCACACCGTCGTATGCGGTGTAATCACCCTCGGCAAGCGACCACTCAACGTGTTGTTTGGCCCAGCTGAGCATGTTGTGGGTAAGCGGCTCGCCCTGCACCAGGCGCTCGGACAGCGCGCGAATGTGGCGGTTGAGCATGGGCACCTTTTTGTTGGACATGCGCCAACGGCAGACAAGCGCGGGCTTGTCGAGCGTAAAATTCTCGACCGCCTCCTGATTGGCGCAAAAGTCCTCGTACGCACGCTGATCCTCGGCATTGCCAAACAGCTCGGCATCATCCACAACGGCCATATCCAACCTTTCTCAAAAACATACACCGCACCGTTATACCCAAAAAAGCCGCCCGCACCAACCGGCACGGACGGCAATAGATAGCTTTAGTTCGGGGCGAGCCAATACCGCTGGTGGAGCATAAGCCAGCGAGCCGGACCCAAGTGCCTCAGGTCGCCGCGAAAGAGGAGCGACGCGTACTTCTGTACGCGAGCGACGGTTTGAGCGGCGAGATGAGGTGCTTGGGTCCGGCGCAGCGTCGAGCAGTTACGCGGTTTGGTAAAACCGCGTAACGATATTAGTGCCTAAAATGCCTGGCCCCCGTAAAGACCATCGCAATGCCATGCTCGTTGCAGGCCTGGACGCTCTCGTCGTCGCGCTTGGAGCCGCCGGGCTGGATGATGCAGGTCACGCCGTGCGCGGCAAGCACGTCGACGTTGTCGCGGAACGGGAAGAACGCGTCGCTTGCACAGGCAAAGCCGCCCTTCTCCACGCCCTCGCGCTCGCAGAAGTCCTCGGCGCGCTCGCAGGCAAGCAGTGCAGAGTCAACGCGGTTGGGCTGACCCGGGCCCATGCCAATGCCGGCCTTACCCTTGGAGACCAGGATGGCGTTGGACTTGACGCCCTTGCAGACCTTCCAGGCAAACTCGAGCTCGGCCATCTCGGCGTCGGTGGGCTTGCGGTCGGTGGGGAACGTAAAGGTCGCAGGATCCTCGGTCACGTGGTCGACCTCCTGCACCAGCATGCCGCCGTCGACGGAGCGCAGCTCCACCTGGGCGCCGTGGTCCACGCCGCCGGTGGCCAGCACGCGCAGGTTGGGGCGCTTGGCCATGCGCTCGAGCGCCTCGGCAGTGTAGCTCGGAGCGATGATAACCTCGACGAACTGCTTGTTCTGATCGGCAAAGTGCTCAACCAGCTCATAGGGAACCTCGCGGTTGCAGGCGATGATGCCGCCGAAGGCGCTCTTGGGATCGCAGGCGAAGGCGCGGTCGTAGGCGGCCGCGATGTCCTCGGCCACGGCGGAGCCGCAGGGGTTCTGATGCTTGAGGATCACGCAGGCCGGCTCGTCGAACTCGCGGACTAGGTTCCAAGCGGCGTCGGCATCCAGATAGTTGTTGTAGCTGAGCGGCTTGCCCTGGATCTGCTCGGAGCCCACGAGCGGGAACTGCGAGCTCGCGGTATTCTCGCAGCCCTCGGCAAAGCGATAGACCGTGGCCTTCTGCTGAGGATTCTCGCCATAGCGCAGGTCGTCGACCTTCTCCAGCGAGATCTCGAGCTTGGCAGAGGTGTCCGCCACGTCGCTTGCCTGGGCGGCGAGCCAACGGGAGATAGCCGTGTCGTAGGCGGCGGTGGTCTGGTAGACCTTCACCTGCAGGCGACGACGGGTGGAAAGCGTGGTGCAGCCACCGGTCTCGCGCATCTCGGCCAGGACGGCATCATAGTCGGCCGGGTCGGAGATGACGGTAACGCTCGCGGCGTTCTTGGCGGCAGAGCGCAGCATGGAGGGGCCACCGATGTCGATGTGCTCGATGGCGTCCGCGAAGGTGACCTCGGGGTTGGCGACGGTCTTCTCGAACTCGTACAGGTTGACGACGACCAGGTCGATCAGCTTAATGCCGTGCTGAGCGGCCTCCTGCATGTGCTGCTCGGAATCGCGGCGGGCCAGCAGCGCGCCGTGAACCTTGGGGTGCAGGGTCTTAACGCGGCCGTCCATCATCTCGGGATAGCCCGTGAACTCCTCGATGGGGGTTACGGGGACGCCCGCGTCCTCGATGGCACGAGCCGTGCCGCCCGTAGAGATGATCTCGACGCCAAAGTCATCGACCAGCGTCCGTGCGAAATCGACGACGCCCGTCTTATCGGTAACCGAGATCAACGCGCGTGCGATCTTCACATCAGATCCCATGCAGTCCTCCTGTCTGGTACGCCGCCGTGCTCTGTGAGCCGGTGATACGTCGATCTGCAGCGCTCGCGCAGCGGCATTGAAAATACTGATTCAATGTAGCGCATCGAGCGCATCGATGCACCCCGCAACGGGCGCATATGCAGAAAAAGTTTGCGAGCGGAGGGGATGGGCACGGCACCGGGCACGGTGAGTTCATGGAACACAGGGGCACCATAATTAGATGCCAATAGCGTGGTAGAACTGTGCTCGATATGCATCCGCAAAAGAAAGAGGCACCATGGTCTCGCGGGTTCTCTACCGACCGTTTGACACCGAAGACTTCGACGCCATCGCGTTGATTCTGCAGCAGCTTTGGCATAACAATTCGGATAACGATGAGTACAACCGCCTCGAGGCCGCGTGCGACCTCGCCTATTGCCTTTCGTCTTCGACGTTTTCGCAGGTTGCCGTAATCGACGGTCAGGCGCGCGGCATTGCGCTCGCGCGTGCGGGACAGAGCTCCGGCGCCACCGTTAAGGAACATTGGCTGGATACCGAACGCGCACTGCTATCGCAAATGCGCGAGCTGAAGCCCGATGCCTGCGCCGAGTATCTCTCGTTTGTGCGCGCAACCATCCGAACCAACAACCGCCTGCTCGAAAGCAGCCCGTTGCCACACGACAACGAGGTCACGCTGCTTGCCGTAGATCGCGACGTCCATGGCCTGGGCGTTGGCTCGGTGTTGCTCGACGCCGCAGTCTCGTACCTGTCCTCGCGCGGGGCGACGAGGGCGCACCTGTACACCGACTCCAACTGCTCGTGGAAGTTCTACGAACTGCACGGCTTTAAGCGCACGGCCACGCACCGCGCCAACCGCGAAGAGCGCCGTCACGACATGCCGCGCGAAAGCTTCCTCTACGAACTCGACCTAACAGCCTAGGCCCAGCAGCCATACCTAGTCATTTAGGAACGTCCCCAGTGACTAGTCGTTGGGGACAGTCTTCGTAGGCAGCGCATAAAAAGGGATGGGCTTTCCCCGACGGCTGTCGAGAAAAGCCCATCCCATAGCTTACGACCGTTAGAACGTTCCGCCGCCGCCTCCGCCGACGCCGCCGCCTCCGCCGCCCGAGAAGCCGCCGCCTCCGCCGCCGCCCGAGCTGTCCGAGCTCGACGCGAGCTCACGGATGCTCTCGTGATACACGCCGTCGAACGAATCGAGCGGCGACTCGGTACCGTAATGATGGTAGTACCACCAGTAGCAGGGGTAATTGTCGTAGAAACCGTCGGCCTCGCGCACCTCGGGAGGAACAGCCTCGGCAAGCTGACGCAGGACTTCCTTCGAAACACCCAGCGCCGCACCCATCACCAGAAGTTTATTCCACAGGACCAGATCGCCGGGGACGGCCTCCTTTAGGCGCGTGAAATCCTCAAGCCAATGCTTGAGCGCCTTGCAGCGAGCCGCCACCTCGGCGCCCTCCGGCGTAAAGCGGCGGAACGTAAGGCCCACGCCAATACCCACCAGCACAATCGGCACCGAGATAGCCGCGGCGATAATGTTCGCCTGTGCGCCGTCGGTAAAGAAGATGGATCCCGCGGGAATACAGGCGATCAGAATACCAAGAACCAGGCAAAACACCATTGCGACAATGCCGTCCGAGGCAACGTACTCGCTATCGGCCAGCTTGCCCTTAACGGTGTTCTGATAGTCCTCGAGCTTGTCGCCCACGGGTGTAGCGTGCTGCTTGACGTAGTGCTGCAGCTCGTCGAACGTGCGCGAACGGTCACCGTTCTCGTCGGGCTTAGCACCGGCAAAGAAGACCTTGAGCACCATGTGGTCAATGCCCTTGGCCGACTTCCAGCCCGCATCACCCACCGTCACGCGATACGTCTGCTCTTCTTTTTCACGCCCCAACAGACCCTTCTTAGCCTTAGTCACGGTCGCCTGCTCCAGCTTAATCACACGGTCGTCAGTGAGCTTCATGAGCGTGGCGATATATGCCTGATCGGGCACCTCGTTCCAGCTCATGAGGGCCGAAAGCACGGCGGGATGGTCGGCCGAAGGCACATCGCGGAAATATTCGTCCTGGAAAAGCGGCTTGGGCTTGCGGCGGCGCAGCTTGAGCACAACGATTGTGCCGGTAAAGGCCACCGCCGCGACAACACTTAGTACGGCAAGTACATTGGCAATCATGCGAGCGTGAGCGCGGCGGGCGTTAGCCTCGTCGGCCCATGCCTTCTCCTCGCTCAGGATTGTCGGCATGCGCTCCTCGCTCGAAGCGGAAAGCCAAGGCACCCAGTCGCTGGGGAAGGCGATGCGCGCCTCGGCGAATTCGCCCTGATGCACGCAGGGAATGGTATAGGTGACCATGGGCTCGCCCTCATCGAGCGACACGCCGCCCGTCAGTGGGCCGTGGCCCCATGCACGGAAGTTATCGCCCTTGACGGCCGCCGTCCCGGCAGCGGCATTTGCGAAGTACACTTCCATCTCGACGTCATCGGAATCCGCAGACCAGCCGTCACCCACAAACTTCCAGTAGAGCTCGGCGGTATCGGCCCAGTTCATAACCGCACCGGTCATGGTGTAGCTCACGTAATAGATCGCGCTGTCGCCGCTCTCGTGGGGGCTGAACACCTTGATTCTTACGCCGCTGTCGGACTGCTCAACCGTATAGACGCCGTTGTCGCCTTTGTTTGCGCTGTCGACCTTGTTAAACGCGGTGTCGTCTTCCTCGACGCTCAGCACATTGACGCCCGCCGCGCCGCCCTGCTGGTTAGAGCCTGTATTGATCTCCCAAAACACGCCGTTGATGTCGTCATCGAAATCAAACTGGCGTCCCTCGACAACGGTCAGCGAGCCGTCGGCCTCGACCGTGGCACCGATATAGGTTTGGGTCATGGAGTAGCCGTCGGCGTGCGCGGCGACAGGCAGCAGCAACAACGCAAGCGCGACGAGCACGCAGACGGAAGCGAATCGCGCAAACAGGCAGCGCTGCCGACAAGTATTGGCAACGGGGGCGTTCATAGGCACATCCTTTGTCTGTAAAACCAACATCGCCATTGTCCCACGTTTGCGGACACACATGACGAATATCTGGGCCAACGGAACGTCAAATGGGACAAAAGTCCCACCCGAGTCTGGCACTTAGGGACGTTCCTAATGATCTATTGGGGACGGAGGAAAACGGATCATTGGGTTGAACCGACGGACTGCAACAAATTTGTCGTTTGGGACGTTCTTTGGCCGAGTCCCGCGCCAACGATAGATACCACTTCACAGCTCCGTCACAGGTGTAGCGGCTTTGTGTGGGCGCGGCATGCGCTGATTGAGCCGTCAGTCGAGGGGCATAAAGCAATTGAGCGAAAACGGTTGCCCCTTTCCCGTTCGCTCGAGGATCATGTCCCCCTTTTCCGCGGAAACCCCGGCAGTTGCGAAGAGCTGCCGGGGTTTCTGTCGTGTATAAGGCCGAGTCGGCGTACGGCGATCGAGACGTTGGGCCGCAGACCCACCGTGCGCAATGCGCAGCGCCGCCAACTTGCGAGCCACGGAAACGCCTTCCCTACCGTGCCCCGCGCTATACTCGTCCGCATGGATATCAAAACACGCAACATACCAACGCCCGCCGCGGATGCGCCAACGACGCAGCCTGCCTCCGTTCCCGCACCTGTCGTGGGCCGTTTTGCCCCGTCGCCCTCGGGCCGCATGCACCTGGGCAACGTGTTCAGCTGCCTGTGCGCGTGGCTTTCGGCCCGCAGCCAGGGTGGCAGCATCGTGTTGCGCATCGAGGACCTGGACGATCGCTGCAAGCGCCCGGAACTTGCCACTCAACTGATTGACGACCTGACCTGGCTGGGACTCGAGTGGGACGAAGGCCCCTACTACCAGCACGATCGCCTCGACCTGTACGAGGGCGCCTTGCGCCAGCTGCAAGACGCCAGCCTCACCTACCCCTGCTTTTGCACTCGTGCCGAGCTCCACGCTGCGAGCGCGCCGCACGCCAGCGACGGCACGCCCATCTACCGCGGCGCCTGCCGAGGCCTTTCTGCCGAGGAGGTTACCCGCCGCAGCGCCCTGCGCGCCCCGGCCACGCGTCTGCGCGTGCCCGACATCGACGACCTCGCGGGCGACGTGATCGAATTCGTGGACCGCACGTACGGGGCCCAATGCGAGGCGCTCGCCACCGAGTGCGGCGATTTTTTGGTGCGCCGCAGCGACGGCGTTTTTGCCTATCAGCTAGCCGTGGTGGTCGACGACGCTGCCATGGGCGTCACCGAGGTCGTGCGCGGATGCGACCTGCTGGGCTCCACGCCGCGCCAAATCTACCTGCAGCATCTGCTGGGACTTCCCACGCCGCACTACGCACATATTCCGCTGCTCATGTCACCGGATGGCCGCCGCCTTTCCAAGCGCGACCGCGATCTGGACCTGGGCGAGCTCCGCGCCTGCTTTGGCACGCCCGAGGCGCTGCTGGGCTGGCTCGCCGGGCAAACGGGCATCGCGCCGGACGCCACGCCACGCTCTGCCGAGCAGCTGGTCGAGCACTTTAGCTGGGACGTTATCCGCGCACACCGGGAGAACATCGTTATGGATGAAAGGACAGGCATGCAACAGACGGCAGCCCACCCTGACGAGCACCTCGATAGCGACATTGCCAAAGTATCAACAACCCATCTTTCGCCAGAGGGGTTCGATGCGTTCTGCGAAATACTTGACTCTCCCACGCCTGAAGCTGCGAAAACGTTACTCGAGCGCAAGCCGGCTTGGGAGTAAATCCCTTAACAAATCGGTTTTGGTTCGCCACGAAGCTCATTCGTCCGCGCCCCTACATGACGTCCCAGGGCTGGAGCTCGTCGCCCAGGTGAACGATGCAGTCGTAGAGTACGGTGTGACGCTCGGCCGGGTTGGCATCCCGATGAAAATGCCCGTAGTACCAGCGCTTGTAATCCAAGCGGTCTTCCAGCTCATCGAAAAATGCCGTCAGCCGATCAACGGCGGGATAATTCCAGCCAGGCCCCGGATAGAGCGTGGGCGAAAGCATGCGCGTAGAGCAGGTGTGGGTGATCACGTAGTCGACCTTCCAACCCACGCTGTCGAGCTTTGTCCGCGCCTCCTCAAAGTTACGCTCGTCCGGCAGCTCCTGTGGCCACCAGCTGGAATAAGGAATGCGGTATTCCTTATCCACACTCGTGGCGCCGCCCATGGTAAAGATCGTTGAGCCGTCAAACTCAAAAACCTCGCCACGCGTCAGGCGCCGTATGGGAGAGGTATCCGACAGGCGCTGCGTCAGCCCACCGTGCCACAACTCCATGGGTCGCTCCGCCCAGTGATCGAAACGCTCGTGGTTGCCGTCGACGAACAGCACGGTATAGGGGCGCGACTCCAGCCAAGCGATGTCGGCGCACTCCTCGGCAGAGAAATCCCACGGAAAGCCAAAGTCGCCCGCAACAATCAGATAGTCGTCGCTCGTCAGACTATCCCCAAGCTCCCAATCGCGCAGCTTTTGCATGTCGAGGCCGCCGTGAATATCGCCTGTCACATAGACCGTCATCGGATCACCACTTCCCTCTTATAGGCTTCGAGATCGTGCTCGATCTGCTCGTCACCCGTGGCGTTGACCCACCACGGCCATTTAACGCACCGCATCGGCTCGTCTACCTGCGCAAACCACGACCTGAGCTCATCCAGACTTACCGGGGCGTAGCCGTTAGCGTCCATGCCCACGTCATAGCGCAGCAACCCCTGTCTGAGGTTGAACTTGTTGTACGAGCCGCCGCAGCTGTGGATATGCCCGTGCAGATGCCAGCTGCCGTGCGACATGCCCTGCCAGTCGACCATGGGATAGTGACTCAGCACGATTTTTTGGCGGTCGATCTTGAGCACGCAAATGGGCGGCTCAACGATAAAAGCATCCGCTACCGCAGACTGCGTCCAGTCTTTGTCGTGATTGCCGGGCAGCAGATGAACGCGCTTGCATGTAATGCTTTTGCGCAGCTCATAGGCGTCTTGGACCGTCATCTTAAAGCTGAAGTCGCCCAAGATGTAGAGCTCGTCATCCGCAGCGACCTTACTGTTAATGTTGGCGACCATGGCGTCGTTCATCTGCGCTACAGTCGACCAAGGCCTATCGCTAAGCCGTAGCATGTTCTCGTGCCCAAAGTGAGCGTCGCTGGTAAACCAGATCACGGGGACCTCCTGTTGCTGCGGGGCATCCATCCCTTAGGGCTTACCCTTCATTTTTCCATCCAAACGGGTCAAGCACCCAAAAAATCAGATCGAGCACGCCGCCGGTTATCATGGCGCCGGCAAGGGCCATGCAAACGTGCAGAGAGCTGACACTTCGGAGCACGTCGAACGGCCCCAGAACAGCCAGCAGCGCGACCGCTGCGCCGGCAAGGCACAACGCGAGGCACGGCCCCGCGTCCTTGACGCATTTCTTTGCGAGATGCTTGGTGTTGTCACTCATCAAAATCGAACTCCTTAGAGGGTCGTTGTTCAGGTACATGCCGCCGCGGCAGAGCAGGGCGACAGGGCAAGTGTCACATGTCGTGCGGACACGTGTGCAAGCTCATGCCAAACTGCCAACCCCAATCGTCATACATCTAAAATACGAACGATCGATCTGTTATCCTGGCGCCAACATAGTCTTTCGAAAGGTTTGCCGGGATGACTACGCAGCGACAGATTGATATTGAATTCGACTCGCTTACACGCGAGAACGATTCACCCAAGCTCATCGCCAACTCGAAGGCGACAGGCGGAACACTACTATCCGTTATCAAGGAGCAGCTCTCAGCCTGCGGCTCTTTTGACTTTTGCGTAGCGTTTGTTGCAGACGGCGGCCTTCAAATCCTGGTCGAGACGTTCCAGGAGCTCAAGCAGCGTGGCATTAAGGGCAGGCTGCTCACGTCCACCTATCTCAACTTCAACTCACCCGATGTCTTTCGCAAGCTCCTGGAATACGACAACATGGAAGTTCGCGTATTCCAGGGTAATTTGCATGCCAAGGGATACATTTTTGATAAGGGCGAAACCAGCACGGTCATCGTCGGCAGCTCGAACATGACGCAGACCGCCCTCACCTGTAATAAAGAATGGAACGTGCTGTACCAGACCGTTGAAAACAGCCGCCTACTCGGCGAACTGAGGGGCGAGTTCAATTCGTTGTGGAACGACACCTCAACCGTTTTGCTTTCCCAAGACTGGATTGAGAACTATACCGCATATCGATCGGCACGTCCGTCAAAGCCCAAATCGAAACCGACGTTCCAGGCAACTGTTAGCCCAACCATGAACGACCTCGAAGAAATCAAGCCCAATAAAATGCAGCAGCGCGCCCTTGAGGCGCTCGGTGTAATCCACCGCAAGGGCGAGACCCGCGCCCTGCTGGTCTCGGCAACCGGCACTGGCAAGACCTTCCTTTCGGCGTTCGACGTGCTCGCAACTAAACCCCGGCGCGTTCTCTTTCTTGCGCACCGCCGGCGCATTATCGACGCCTCCCGTGCAAGCTACGAACGGCTCTTAGGTAGTACCTATACGTTCGACACCTATCAAACTGGCAAGAACATAAGCAATGCTACCTGCGTGTTTGCCATGTGTTCTTCGGTCGCCAAACATCTGAGCGATTTCCGCCCCGATGAGTTCGACTACATCGTCATCGACGAGGCCCACCGAACGGGATCCCAGGGTTACCAATCCATCATGTCGCACTTTGTGCCTCGGTTTTATCTGGGTATGACCGCTACGCCTAATCGCACCGACGGCTATGACGTCTTTGCCCTTTTCAATCACGTCATCGCGTTCCAGATCACGCTGCAGGACGCTTTGGCCGAGGAGATGCTAGCCCCCTTCCATTATTTTGGCATTCACGATCTGGAGATTGACGATGAGACGGTCGAAGACACTGCCTTGTTCGGACGCTTGACGTCTGACGAGCGTGTGCGTCACATCACCGAGAAGATCGAGGAATACAGCGTCACCAAAAGCAACCGCAGGGGCTTAATTTTCTGCAATCGAAACGCCGAGGCAAAAGAGCTGTCATGCAAATTCAACGCTCTCGGATATCGAACGGCTGCGATTAGCGGTCAAGATTCCGATGAAGTCCGCGATGCCGTTATCAGCCGGCTTGAAGCCGGCGAGCTCGAGTACATCTTCTCGGTCGATATCATGAACGAAGGCGTCGACATCCCCTCGCTCAATCAGATCATCATGCTTCGACGCACCGACTCCGCAATCATCTTTATTCAACAGCTCGGACGAGGTTTGCGCCTGAATGATGGCAAGGAATACGCTCTGGTACTCGACTTTATTGGCAATTACCAGAGCAACTTCCTGGTGCCCATCGCACTTTCGGGTGACAAGACATACAACAAAGATCGCCTGCGTCGTCTCGTCCAAGAGGGTGATTCGGCGATACCCGGATGCTCGACCGTGAGCTTCGATCGTATTTCTGAGGCACGCATTTACAAGGCCATCGACGGCGGCGATTTCACCTCCGTCAGGTTTTTGAAAAACGAATATCTCGACTTGCGCCAAAAACTCGGCAAGATTCCCTCGCTGCTCGAATTTGATCGTAACGGCTCCATCGATCCACTGCTTATCTTCAAGAATAGCGGCCTGGGGTCCTACCATGCATTTCTTTCCAAATACGAGCCGGACTACACGGTTCAATTTACCTCTGATCAGACCAAGATTCTCAAATTTATTTCTCAAAAACTTGCCGCGGGCAAGCGATTCGAAGACCTCTATTTGCTTCAAACGCTCGTCGAAGCCGGACACGAGGGCTACTGGCATATGCGCGAGGCTGCGCTTAGGAACTACCGCGCACAGCTTAAGGACAGCGCCGTTAGGTCGGCAATCGCAGTCCTTAAGGGCGACTTTGCCACTCCTAAGGATTTCGTTTCCCTGCTTATTGACGATGGATGCGGACCTCGTCTGACCGAAGCGTTTGCGACCGCCCTGCGCAACGCAGAGTTCAAGCGTCAGATTCTCGAGGTGCTGGATTTTGGTATTGAGCGCAACCGACTCGACTATGCCGAGACGTACGAAAACACAAATTTCGTTCTCAACGCCAAGTACACGTACGAGGAGGTTTGCCGTCTGATGAACTGGCAAAAGAACATCAACGGCCAAAACCTTGGCGGATACTTCTACGATGAGAAGACCAATACATTCCCCGTGTTTATTAACTATGACAAGGCTCCCGACATTAGTGAGTCAATTCAGTATGAAGACCGCTTTGTTTCGCCGAGCAAGCTCATCGCAATCTCGAAGGGCAACCGCACGCTCAACTCCCCCGAGATTTTGCGACTGCAGGCATGGCCGGGAAACGGCCTGAAGACGTATTTGTTTATGCGAAAGAACAAGGACGATAAGGGCGGTAAGGAGTTCTATTTCTTAGGCGAAATGCATCCGACCGGCGAGTTCGAAGCTATTAAAACTAAGAGCGGCGACAACGCCGTCGAAATCGAATATGAGCTCAATGCACCCGTGAGGCAAGACATTTACGAGTTTATGCTCAGCGATTTGAGCGAAGCCGAGTAACAAATAGGAGCGGGCCGCCATGTGACGCCCGCCCCTTTCTTACTTAAGCCCGAGTTTCTTTTCGAGCTCCCTAACGACCTTAACGTCCGCCGGAAGCCAATCGACATCCCACAGGTTATTGGTATCGAGCCACTTCATGTCCTCGTGAGCGTGCTCTTTGAACTCCCCCGAAAGGATGTTAGCTAGGTAGCACTGCATCGACAGGTGGAACGTCTCGTAATCGTGCTCGACCGTGCAAAGATAGTCGAGGTTACCGATCGTGACCTCGAGCTCTTCTTGAATCTCGCGCACGATTGCCTGCTCGCCGGTCTCGCCCGGCTCGAGCTTACCACCCGGAAATTCCCAGCCGTCTTTAAACTCACCATAGCCGCGCTGGCAGCTCAGGATTTTTCCGTCCTTCTGAATAATCGCTGCTGCAACATTGATTGATTTCATAACTAGTTATCACCTCTCCAGTTGAGCCCAACCAGTATAGGTGATCAACAAAGATCCGCGTGACGGAACGCTGTTAGAGACTGCATGTTTATTCGCATTACCCGTTCAGTACCATCAGCAAAGGCGCCATCAGCTCGCGTCGTTTGGCGGTTTTAGAGTTCTCCTCTACAAGATCTTTCAGCCGCTGTATATCGAGCCCTCGCCCAAGCGCGTCGTTATAGGCATCGATAATTAATGAGGGGTCCTCGCAATCGAGACAAAGATCGACAAGCGTGCGCTCGGGTTTAGTTACCGGCAGGCCGTCGAGCCAAACGATGTCCTGCTCAGCAATCTCGCGCTTTACAAAGGAAAGGGATTCGTTTCTTGTGTTGATACGCATGGGCGCGGTCATCCTATAGGGGGACAGATAGAAATCGCCTATTTGCTGTAGGTTCGCCGCCGTCGTACCGCTCACGGCGATGCCATCCCACCGGCGTTTTCTCTCCCACGCGCAAAGGGAGGGATTGGTGAGCTTCCAGAAAGCGTTGAGCTCGTCGGTATCTCGGCGCTGCGTGCCCGACATCCGGTAGGCGCCGTGGCATATCCGTTCAAGACGCCCTGCACGGCATGAGTGTGCCAGTGCATCTCGAGAGATGTCCATGCGAGCCGCCTGGGCCGTGGTGAACACGCCCTCGCTCTCGGAAAGCTCGCTTATCGCCGTTATGTTGCTAAAGTACTTCATGTCGCAATTGTAGGATATTTTCATACTTTTGCAACGTGATTATAATTCCTTATGATCGGCGCGCTTTGTTTATCCTATGTCTGACGCCGTTTTGCACCGGCACCTCATCCCCCGCTATCGAGGTCTAATACTTTTCCGCGAAGTGAACGTCTGTTTTAGGACCCCTGAAGCATCCACATTTTTCGTCGGCAAGATCGCAGGATTCCAGTATCGAAACCGCAGGAAACGATGTCCTTAAAGTGTCGATGCTTCGGGGGTCCGTTTTAGCTCGTTCACTTCTCGGAAAAGTATTAGACCTCGCTGCTAGCTACCCAGAAGGACACCTCTTCCTTCCCCACTGCAACCCAAAAACTCATCCAACATTAATCTTGGCTCAAGAATCGCTTAATCTATAACCTGCACTATAGAGTTCGACCAAGGGCGGGGCGGCGCCGCGCAGCGCAGGCCGCCGAACGCAACGCTCGCGCCCGGGCAGATCGTCCGGCGTCGCGCCCATCGAACGAAAGGACAGGTCATGGACGACCTCGAAAAAGTTGAAACCATCCGCACCAAGTGCAACGTGAGCTACACCGATGCCAAGGCCGCGCTCGACGCCGCCGACGGTAACGTCTTGGATGCCATCATTTGGCTCGAGTCGCAGGGCAAGACCCAGACCACGTCGGCGCACGCCGCCACCGAGTCCGCGCCAGTCGATGAGCCCTCGGCCGAGATGGTCGCCGCGCAGGCCGCCTACGAAAAGTCGAGCGAAAAGACCGACTTCTCCAAGAAGATGGACAGCGTGTGGGAGTACCTCAAAAAGCTCTTCCGCCTGAGCCTGGACACCAAGTTTATCGCCACGCGCCGCGATGCGATCATCCTCAACATCCCCATCCTGAT
This sequence comes from uncultured Collinsella sp., assembly GCA_900542085.1. Lineage (GTDB taxonomy): Bacteria > Actinomycetota > Coriobacteriia > Coriobacteriales > Coriobacteriaceae > Collinsella. The sequence continues at coordinate 16,900 of UQMK01000024.1, read as the reverse complement.
CCCCATCGTCGCGCTGTTTGCCTGGGGCGCCACGATATGGCTGATGCTGATTGGCCTGTTCTTTGGCATGCGCTACCGCATCGACAGCGACGGCGACGTGCCCGGCAGCATCAACAACCTTATGAATCACGCCGCCGATGCCGCGGACGACATCAAGCAAAATCTGAACGACGACAAGTAATCGCAGACGGGGGCACGCATGGCACGGATTCTGATCGTAGAGGACGAGGAGAAAATCGCCCGCTTTGTGACGCTCGAGCTGGAGCACGAGGGCTACCAGGTGGAGCACGCCGCCGACGGCCGCACCGCCGTGGACCTGGCACTGGAGCGCGACTACGATCTGATTCTGCTCGATGTGCTGTTGCCGCAGCTCAACGGCATGGAGGTCCTGCGGCGTGTCCGCAAGCACAAGGACGTGCCGGTGATCATGGTCACCGCGCGCGATGCCGTGATGGATAAGGTTGCCGGGCTCGATGCCGGCGCCGACGATTACCTGACCAAGCCGTTTGCAATTGAGGAGTTGTTCGCACGGATCCGCGTGGCGCTGAAGCGCACGGAGGCCGTGCGGGCGGCTTCGGGCGTTGGCGGCGCCGGCGCCGGGGCTGGCGTAGCGAGCGGCACGGCCGCCGGTATCGCCACTATGTCCCCGGCAACCGACACGGCCCAGACCGCTGCCACGCCCTCCCCCGCCACGCTCACCGTGGGCTCGGTTGCGCTCGACCCCGACCGCCGCGAAGTCACGGTCGGCGGTTCGCCCATCGCGCTCACGGCTCGCGAGTTCGACGTCCTCGCCCTGCTTATGGCGCATGCCGAAACCGTGCTCACGCGCGAGCGCATCGCGCACGAGGCGCTGGGCTACGAATACGTGGGCGACACCAACAACGTCGACGTACACATCGCGCACCTGCGCGCCAAGATCGAGGACGCCGGCAGCGCCCGCATCATCCAGACCGTGCGCGGGGTGGGCTATGTCTGCCGTGCGTAACGCCGAGGCCAAGCGCGTCACCTCCATCGCCCGCGCCATCAACTGGGGCTATATGTGGCGCCGCTTGATGAGCTACATCTGGCTCGATCTGTTGCTGATGGTGATTGCGGCGGCGATCCTCGTCTATGGATACAACCAGACGCTGCCCGACAGCGCGTTTACCGCAGGCTGGATTCCCGGCGCCACCGTTCACGGCATGTCGCTGACGCCCGCGCGCGGCTGGGACCTGACAACGCTCACCTATACCGTCGAGCTTGCGCGCACCAGCAAGACCTTCCCCCTCGCGCAGGACCTCGTCACGCTATGGCCTCTCTACCTTGTCGTTGTGGGTTGGCAGGTCATCAGCGTGCTCAACATGCTCGGCGGCGCGAGGCGCGTGCGCCGCACCATGGCGCCGCTCAACGACCTGGCCTTGCGCGTGGACGAGCTCGGCCGTATGCAGCTCTCCGGCGGCAAGATGGAAACGCTGGAGCAGGCCATCGAGCGCGCAAGCGTCGACTCGCCGAGCGTCACCACCGGCGACGCCGACCTGGCAAGCATCGAGGTCGCGCTCAACCGCCTGCTGCGCCAGATGCAAGAGGCCAAGCTGCAGCAGATGCGCTTTGTCAACGATGCAAGCCACGAGCTGCGCACGCCCATAGCGGTGATTCAGGGCTACGTAAACATGCTCGACCGCTGGGGCAAAGACGACCCGGACGTGCTGGCGGAATCCATCGCGTCCCTCAAGGCCGAAAGCGAGCACATGCAGGAGCTCGTGGAGCAGCTGCTGTTTTTGGCACGCGGCGATGCCGGCCGCACCGTGCTGCGGCGCGCGAATACTAACCTGGCTGCACTGGTCGGCGAGGTATGCGAGGAATCGCAGATGATCGATACCGAGCACACGTATCGACTGGCCTTTGACGCTGCGCTTGTCAGCGACCCGCGCTGCGACGCGCCCGTCGACGTGGCGCTCGTGAAGCAGGCCCTGCGCGTAATCGTGCAGAATGCCGCCAAGTATTCGGACGCGGGCACGCCCATCACGTTTGGCGTGGCGCCGGATGCGGGCGCGGGCACGATCGACATAAACGTTGAGGACGAGGGCATCGGCATGAACCAGGAATCCGCAGCCCACGCGTTCGAGCGGTTCTACCGCGCCGACAATGCGCGCGATGCCGGCGCGCAGGGCTCGGGTCTGGGGCTTGCCATTGCCAAGTGGATCGTCGATAGCCATGGCGGTGTCATTGGCGTGACCTCGGTCGAGGGTGTCGGCAGCCGCTTTACGATTCGCCTGCCACGGTAGGGGCACCCGCGCGAATCGAGGTCTAATACTTTTCCCGAGAAGTGAACGCCTGTTTTTGGACCCCCGAACCATCCGCATTTTTCGGCCGCAAAATCGCAGGATTCCAGCATCGAAACCGCAGGAAACGGCACCCTCAAAGTGTCGATGCTTCAGGGGTCCGATTCTGCTCGTTCACTTCTCGGGAAAAGTATTAGACTTCAGTTTTTGACTGTCGCAAAAGTCGACCCCTCGGCATAAAAAAGGGATAAGGCCATGCGGCCCTATCCCTTTTTGTTCGTTATAGCAGCTTGTGCGCTACTCGCGGCACAGGTGCACGGCGAAGCCGGCGAACTCGCGCTTAATGTACACGAGCTTGGTGCCGCCGTCGGGCAGCAGCACGCGCGACTCCTCGTTGACCTCGAGCCCGCGCTCGGCAAACCACTTCTCGGCCGCATCGATGTCGTTGACGGCAAAGCCAATGTGGCCCTTGGCGCCACGACCGTTCTGCTTCATGATCTCGACCAGCGAATCGTTAAAGTACGAAACGGGGGTCTCGATGACGGGCAGGCCCATCATCGTCGAGAACAGCTCCGCGATCTCCAGGGCGTCTGCCGGGTCGGTGGCGTTAATGCCCACATGGGCAACGCGCATGCCGAAGAGCTCGACCGGATTGGCGTTCTGCTCACTCATACAGGCAGCGCCTACTGAGCCATGACGTCGAGGACGGCCTTCTCGGCAGCGACGCGGTTCATGCCAGTCATGAAGGGCACGCCGCTCACGTACGGGCAGGTGAGGCCCTCGGGGGCAACGGTGGTGGCGATCAGCAGGTCAGCACCCTCATCGCAGTAATCCTTGGCCTCGGAGATGGCGCACTGCACGATCTCATACTTGTCGGCGTAACCGTTGGCGTCGAGCAGGGTGGCGACCTTCTGGGCAACGAGCGTGGAAGTAGCAGCGCCAGCACCGCAAGCCAAAACGATCTTCTTCATAGGTAATGTCTCCCTTCATGGTTTACTTTAGGTAAGTGTACCGCAGCGAGCGATGCCACTCGGCCTCGATGAGCTTTTATGCCAGTTTGCTTGCGCACTGCGTATAATACATCCAGTACGTGTTGTCATACCGCTCGCTTTATGAGTGACTAAGGACCCTAATATGCCCGATTCCCGCACACTCTGGACCGCCGTCGTTATCATCTGTATCGCCGTGTCGGTGTTCTTTAGCGTCAAAAAACGCACCACGTTTAAACGCCTGCAGCAGCTCATGGCCGCCAAGCAGTGGGACGAGTTCGACCGTTTGCTCGACGGCAAACTCACCAGCATGCTGTACCCGCGCTACAACCGCGACTACCTGCGCCTGAACTCCTATCTGCTGCGCGAGGACCACGAGCACGCCAGCGAGATGTTCGACCTGCTGCTGGGACTCAACCTGCCCAAGATGCAGCGTGTCGACCTGGTCATTAAGGCCTTTAACTACTACGTTGGCCAGGAGGACCGCAAAAAATCCAAGGAGCTGCTACACGAGATCAAGGGCTTTGAGGGCGGTCAGGCCGAGGCAGTCGCGCACGAGTGCCAGCTGATGTACGACACGATGATCCTCAAGCGCCACAACGACATTCCCGAGCTGGAGCGCATGCTCAAGGAGGCCGGTGACGATAAGGTCAAGAGCTGCCGCCTGGAATACCTGCTGGCCCTGCAGTACAAGAACAAGGGCGACGAAGCCAAGTTCCAGGAGTTCCTGGAGAAGTCGGGGCAACACTCGATGGCCGTCAACGCGTAACGGACGGCTTGTGCTAGACTTCTAGTCTCACGGGGGCGTGGCGGAATTGGCATACGCAGGAGACTTAAAATCTCTCGCCGCAAGGATTGTGGGTTCGAGTCCCACCGCCCCTACCACGTATTGTTTACGAGCCCGTGTCCCCCAGGGATGCGGGCTCGTTTCTTTTAGATGCCGTCAACTGCAGAACAGTTAATTTGAGACATAGCTTTTGCGACCGCTCATATCAACCCAAGGACCGTCCCCAGGTGCCGGCAGAAAAGGAACATCCCCAAGTGCCGGCTGTTGAGTTGCGGTGGAATAGTTCCTGTTTTGGCCGTTTACCAGCTTATTTAGGAACTATTTCACCGCAACTCAGAGGGAGACGGTTAAAGGGCGCTCAGGCTCGGGGTCCAGCCGATGGTGGGGGTCGCACCGTCGAGAACCTCGTTGATGGTGGCGGCCATGCCGGCGAGTAGGCTGTTCTCGCTTACAGTGAGCGTCTTGTAGCCGCCGGCTCGCATGAGCTCGTGGATCACCACGGCGCCCGCCAAGATCACGCCCGCGCGTTTGGGCTGTACACCCGGTAGAACGGCGATGCCGTCCGCATCCAACACAGACATGCGCTCGATAGCGGCCGAAACCTGATCCAGCGAAAGCTCGCGCAGGTGCACAAAGCTCGAATCGTACGGTTCCAGCTTATGAACGAGCGCCACGAGCGTGGTGACGGTGCCGCCCACGGCGACCAGGCGTTCGGCGCGCTCAAAGTCGCTGGGCAGGCCTTCAAAATAGGCGGCGAACTGCTCACCTGCCCACGCGGCAGCGGCAGCAAGCTCGCCGTCCGCAGGCGGCAGCGCCGAGAAGAACCGCTCCGTCACGCGGCGACAACCGATGTCCAGCGAACGCGTGCCCTCCAGCGCAAAGACCCCACGCTCCGGCGCATAGACACCCGTCGCGAGCTCCGTGGATCCGCCGCCCGAATCGGCAACAATGATGCGCTCGCCAGCAAAGTCGTGCGCCACGCCAAAAAACGTCAGGCGCGCCTCGACCTCGCCCGGAATCACCTGTGGCTCAAGCCCCAGATCGCGCAGGCCGTCCAGCAGCAGCGCGGCATTGGACGCGTCGCGCGCGGCGCTCGTGCATGTGGTGCAGATGCACGCGGCCCCAAAGGCACGTGCCTCGTCCACAAACATGCGGCATGCGGCGAGCACGCGCTCAACGGCCGCCTCGCAAAAGCGGCCCGTCGCGTCCACGCCCTCGCCCAAGTCGGTGATCTCGGTATGCTTGGACGATTCCACGATCGCCCCGGCCTCGACCTGCGCTAACACCAGTCGCGACGACACTGTTCCCAGGTCGATCGCGGCTACCTTATAGCGTTTGCAATCTGCCATTGCAGGCTCCCCTCCGGGCGCTATTTGCCGTTGGACACGACCGTCTGGCCCTCGACACCGTTAAACCCAAACAGCATGTCGAGCGCCTGGATGTACCACGGCGCGTCCTTACCGACGTCTTCGATTTCCTTGGCAACTTCGCTGGCCTTCTTGGCGTTCGACGACTTCTTGCTCGAAGACGAATCCGAATCGTCGTCCAGGCCCTGCACTTCAATTCTCTTCTCGCCGGGCATCACCAGGCCCAAGTCCTCGGATGCCGCGTCCTTAATGCCCTCCTCTGAGAGCAGCTTGTCGACGCTTTTCTGCAGCTCGTCGTTGTACTGCTGGCGAATCTCGACCTGCTTGGCCAAGATATCGCTCGAGCGTTTGGCAACGTAGAGGTCGCGCATGGGAAAGTACAGGCTCACGAGCACCAGGGCGACGACAATACCGATAAACAGCCCTCGCTGAGGACCGTGGGTAAAGTCGTAAATTGCCTTGACCGCTGCGTTGTCGTTGGCGTAGTGCATAAAGTCCGAGCCGGAAAGACGGCTTGAGGGACGGCGCGGCTTGTCGGACGCCTGGGTCGAAGGGCGCGACGCATGCTTGGAACGCGATGGGCGCACCGGACTATCCGAGGAACTATTTGGCTGAGCATTGGGATGCGAAGTCGCCAGCGAGCTATACCTGGAGCGATCAGCACCAGCATAACCAGACCCGCCAAGCTGTGCGGTACGCGCACGACGAGGCGACGGCTCACGCGAACCGGCGGAATAGTACCTGTTGTCGTAAATCTGATCCATGTGCGCCTTGTGCGGTTGAGGTTTGTTTGCGCTAAGTCCTTTAGTTATAGCACGAGCGCCCGCGCCGCCTTCGCCAGCCTTTGCTCGACATAAAAAAGGCGCTGAGCCGTATGGCCCAGCGCCCATAGTTCTTTGCGGCATCCAGCCAAGGCGGGGAGGAACCGAGTCAGCCTCCCCCTCGCCAAATTCGCCCGTTTAGCGAATGTTGTAGAACGCCGACTTGCCGGCGTAATGCGCGCTGCCCTCGAGCTCGTCCTCGATGCGGATGAGCTGGTTGTACTTGGCAATGCGGTCGCTGCGGCACGGGGCGCCCGACTTGATCTGGCCGGCGTTGACGCCCACGACCAGGTCGGCGATCGTGGAGTCCTCGGTCTCGCCGGAACGGTGGCTCACGATGCAAGCGTAGCCGGCCTCCTTGGCAGTCTCGATAGCCTCGAGCGACTCAGTGAGCGTGCCGATCTGGTTGACCTTGACCAGAATCGCGTTGGCGGCGCCCAGCTCGATGCCCTTCTTGAGGCGCTCGGTGTTGGTGACGAACAGGTCGTCGCCTACGAGCTGCACCTTATTGCCAATGCGACGGGTAAGCTCAACCCAGCCGTCCCAGTCCTCCTCTGCCATACCATCCTCGATGGAGATGATGGGATAGGTGTCGACAAGCTTCTCCCAGTAATCGACCATCTGAGCGCTCGTGTACTCAACGCCCTCGCCCTTGAGCTCGTACATGCCGGTCTCGGCGTTGTAGAACTCGGTCGATGCCGGATCCATGGCGTACATGAAGTCGACGCCGGGCTTAAAGCCAGCCTTCTCCACGGCCTTGGTAATGTACTCGAACGGCTCGGCGTTGGTCTTGAGATTGGGCGCGAAGCCGCCCTCGTCGCCCACGCCGCCGCCCAGGTCGGCCTCGTGCAACACGCCCTTGAGGGTGTGGTAGACCTCGGCGCACCAGCGCAGGCCCTCGGCAAAGCTCGGAGCACCCACGGGCATAATCATGAACTCCTGGAAGTCAACGTTGTTGTCGGCATGCACGCCGCCGTTGAGGATGTTCATCATGGGCGTGGGCAGCAGGTGGGCGTTAACGCCGCCCAGATACTGGTACAGCGACAGGCCCGCCGACTCTGCCGCAGCGCGGGCAACGGCCAACGATACGCCCAGAATGGCGTTGGCGCCGAGCTTGGTTTTGTTGGGCGTGCCGTCGGCGGCAATCAGTGCAGCGTCAACGGCACGCTGATCGAAGGCATCGAGGCCCACGACGGCATTGGCGCACTCGTTGTTGACATGCTCGACGGCCTGCGAAACGCCCTTGCCCAAGTAACGACCCTTGTCGCCGTCGCGCAACTCGCAAGCTTCGAAAGCACCGGTCGAAGCGCCCGAAGGCACCATCGCGCGGCCGAAGCTGCCGTCCTCGAGCACGACCTCGACCTCGACGGTGGGGTTTCCGCGGCTGTCGAGCACCTCGCGACCGTAGACATCCAAAATATCGCTCATGTTGTCTCCCTCTCACTTGGAAACGGGTTGAATGATTGGCGACACGGCATTGCGCCAATGTGGCGCTTTGGTTTGCAAGTTAGCCTTGTCGCACTTTTTGCATTATGCCCTAAGTTAGCCGAGGGATACAATTGTTTTTCAAAAAATTAGCGGGAACGATAAGGCGTGTCAGCCCGTCGTTCCCGCAGTCTTACTCCTCTGCCTTGGCGGCATCCCAGAGGTCGTTGAGGCCGTGGGTCGAAAGCTCGGCAAGATCAACATGGGCATCGGCCGCCATCTGCTCCATCGCGGCCCAGCGGCGGCGGAACTTTGCCGTGCTGGCACGCAGGGCGCTCTCGGCGTCGATGCCCTCTTTGCGCGCAACGTTGACCAGGGCAAAGAGCAGGTCGCCAAACTCCATCTCGCGCTCGGGCGTTCCGGGAGCCTCGGCCTCAAACTCGGCACGCTCCTCGGCGACCTCGTCCCACACATCCTGGACCGTCTCCCACTCAAAGCCCACGGCAGCCGCCTTGCGCGACACCTTCTGCGCCTGCATCAGCGCCGGCAGATGCGTGGGCACGCCGTCGAGCAGACCCTCGGGCGCAGCTTCGCCCGCTGCCACGGCCTTGTCCTTGGCAACCTTCTCGGCAAGCTTGACCTCATCCCAAATCTTGAGCACCTCGTCGGAGCTCTCGGCGTCCGCATCGCCAAACACGTGTGGGTGGCGGCGGATGAGCTTGGCGTCGATATCGCGCGCCACGTCGGCCAGCGTAAACTCGCCGGCGTCCGCCGCAATCTGCGCATGCAGTACTACCTGCATGAGCACGTCGCCGAGCTCCTCGCGCAGATGCGTGGCATCATCGGCCTCGATGCAATCGAGCGCCTCGTAGGCTTCCTCGATCATGTTCTTGCCAATGCTCTGATGCGTCTGCTCGCGATCCCACGGGCAGCCATCGGGCTGACGCAGACGCCAGATAGTCTGCACCAGATGCTGCAGCTCGGCCGACGCGTCGACCAGCGTGGACAGGTCGCGCGAACCCTCGGCATTTTGCTGAGCCATGTGCTGCGCCATGGTTATTCCTCCTCCAGGACCACGTGACGGAACGCGCCGCCCTCGTAGATGCCGTAGCTGTGCGTACCGTCCTTGGGAATGCTCACGCTGCCGGGATTGAAGAGCCACAGGCCCGGGTGCGCGGCGCTTGCCTCGTTAACCTTGATGTGCGTATGGCCGTAGACGAGCGCGGAGCCCTCGGGCAGCGCGGGCGCGTGGTCGACGCTGTTGTGCATGCCGGCGCCAAAGACGTGGCCGTGCGTCAGGAACAGCTCACGGCCGGTCTCGTCAAACAGCGTGGCGTAGTCGGCCATGACCGGGAAATCGAGCACCATCTGGTCGACCTCGGCGTCACAGTTGCCGCGCACCGCGATGATGCGGTCGGCCAGGGCATTGAGCAGCGGAATCACACGCTTGGGAGCGTAATCGCGCGGCAGGTCGTTACGCGGACCGTGATAGAGCAGGTCGCCCAGCAGGACGATGCGGTCGGGCTGCTCGGACTCGATGGCGGAGCAGAGGCGCTCGGTCCAATATGCCGAGCCGTGAATGTCAGAGGCGATGAGGTATTTCATGAGGGATCCTTTCGGGATGGAGTTGACGGAGCCGGTCGCGGCGCGCCGCACGATCTTGTTATTCAAATCGCAGCGCCGCGCTCTGGGCCGCCTGCATCACGCGCTGGAGCGGTACGTCGTGCTCACGGGCAAGACGGGCGCAGTCTTCGTACTCGGGCGCCGCGCGCTCGCTGCCGTCGGGCAGGGTGGCCACCTTGACGGACACCTCGCCCCATGGCGTCGTTACGCGCTCAAAGCGGCGTGGCAGGCAAACGCGCTCCATGACCTGGCGGCGGATGGCATTGGTCGTGGTTTCCAAAAAGATAATCGTCTGCAGGCGCTCGATATCCTCGTGGGTACAGATTACCTGCAACTGCCAGCCGGGACGGCCCTTCTTGCAATAGAGGGGCAGCCAGTGCGCCTCGCGCGCGCCGGCCTCGCGCAGGCGGTCGGCGGCGTAGGCAAGCACCTCGGGCGACGCGTCGTCGATATCGCATTCCAGCTTGACGATGGTCTCTGGCGCATCGGTCTCGCGGGACAGCGGGGATTTGCTATCGCATGGCATACGGTCCGGCTCCTTTCCGCGTGGGCTCGTTTTGTTCATCCAAACGCTAACACATCGCGGGCGGCGTGGATGTGGCGGAGCGCGATGAGCGCGATTTTCCTTGTCCGCAAGAAGCCGACACCCCACCGCCTCAGCCAAACATGTACATCAGCCTCCAAACATGTCATTATTTGCAGCTTTTGGAGGCTGATGTACAGGTTTTGAGAGCAAGCGAGGCCACACCGCGCACCGCGCAGCCTTTCCGATCGATTTCGGCACCCCGCGCGCACGACGCGCCGAGGTTGCGCCATTACAATGGAGCGGATTCACCAAATGCAAAGGAGTCGCCATGTCTGCTTGCCCGCTGGTCGATTGCCACACCCATACTTCGTTCTCGGACGGGCATGCCTCGTTTGAGGACAACGTCCGCGCCGCTGCTGCGGCAGGCTGCCGCGTCATGGTCTCGACCGATCACCTTACCCTGCCTGCCAGCATGGATGCCAACTGCGAGGTGCAGGTTGTCGAGAGCGACCTGCCGGCACATCGTCTGGCTTTTGAGGACGCCCGCAAGCTTGCCGCGCAGATCGCGCCGGAGCTCGAGCTTATCTATGGCTTTGAATGCGATTGGTACGAAGGCTGTGAGCCTTTGGTCGAGCGCTGGTCCCGGGGCGCCGTCGTGCGTCTGGGCAGCGTACATTGGATTGGCAACCCAGGCGATATTGCGGCAGGCGCTGCGGGCACGGCGGGGACGGAGGACGTCGCTCGTCCCGATACCCCCGATTCTCGCTGCGGTTGGATCGACGACGACACCAACCTGCACGTTTGGGAAAACTTAGGCGTGCGCGGCGTGTGGGAGCGCTACGTCGACGACTGGTGTCGCGCCTGCGAAAGCTCGCTTAACTTTGATGTGATGGCTCATCCCGACCTGGTCATGCGCTTTTCGAAGGAAGGCTTTGCACCCGATTTTGACCCCGCGCCGTTCTGGGGGCAGATGGCAGAATGCGCACACGACACGAGTCGGCGCGTTGAGGTCTCGACTGCCGCGCCGCGCAAGGGGCTTGACGACTACTACCCCGCGACCGGCCTTTTGCGCTGCTTTGCCCATGCCGAAGTGCCGATCACCTTTGGCTCGGACGCGCACCGCGCCTGCGATATCTGCTGGAACATCCGCGAGGCCCAGGGCCACGCCTACGACTGCGGCTATCGAACCTTCGACATCCCCCACCTCACCGGAGAATGGGAGTCCACGTCCCTCGCCTAGCCATCCCTTCATAAGTTGCGGTGAAATAGTTCCTGTTTATAGCCCTAAGACCGTCAAACAAGAACTATTCCACCGTAACTTCCATTTGATCCGTTGGGGACGGAGGAAAACAGGTCGTTTCGCTCACCACCGACGCCCGTGCAACACCGCCCGCCAAAAAGAACGCCCGTTTACTACGATGAACCGCAAACCTCCGACCATCGGCTTAATACGGAAAATAAAACCGCAGGTAGAAGCGTTGACGATTTGTTCAAAACCGACGTGTGGTCAGCAGATCCAGTTTCATCGTAGTAATTGGGCATGTTATTTGGCAGCGCCGGCAAAGACTGCCCCAAACGACTAGTCGTTTAAGAACGTCCCCAATGACTACTGTCCCCCTTGCACCAAAAGCTTGACTAGTGGCGGCGAGCGTTGAGTTCGCCGGCCAGTTCGTCGAGGGTGATGCCGTAGCGTTCGAGCGTCACGAGCAGGTGGTAGACCAGATCGCCGGCTTCGTAGCGGATGTGGTCGTGGTCGTTGTCCTTGCAGGCCATGATGACCTCGCTCGCCTCCTCGGCAAGCTTCTTGAGCAGTTCGTCCTCGACGTCGGTCAGCAGACGAGCGGTGTAGCTCTCCTGTGGCGACGCATCGCGACGCCCGTGAATCACCTCGGCCAGTCCCGTCAGCGTCTCGCCGATATTTCCATCCTGAACATTCGCGGTGCGCACACCCATGGTTCAATCCTTCCTGGTTGGCCAAGCGCCTGGTCGAGCGCCTGCCCTACGCGAGTTTCTTAAAGAAGCAGGTACGGTTGCCGGTATGGCAGGCCGGACCCGGCGAGTCGACCTTGACCAGCAGTGTATCGCTATCGCAGTCGGCCCAGAGCTCCTTGACCTCCTGCATATTGCCGCTCGTCGCGCCCTTGTTCCAGAGCTCTTGGCGGCTGCGGCTCCAAAACCACGTGGTACCGGTCTTGAGCGTCAGCCCCACCGACTCCTCGTTCATCCAGGCAACCATAAGCACCTCGCCAGTGTCATACTGCTGAACCACACAGGGAATCAGCCCGCGGGCGTCGTATTTAAGATCCGCTGGAGTAGTAATTTCTCTCATTTCAATTCCCCAATTTAAACATCGCCGGTCGGCGAGGATTGTCCAGGTGCCCGAGATTCCGAGCGACAAGCCCGACGACGCGTACTTAAGTACGCGAGGAGGGTTGGAGTCGGAAGGTCGGGTGCCTGGACAAGCCGCAGCGAAGCCCACAGCATTAGAAGTCCAACCTCACAGGAATGCCCTGCGACGCCATATACTCCTTCACCTGACGAATGCTGAAGGTTCCAAAGTGAAAGACACTGGCCGCCAGTACGGCGTCGGCTTCGCCCTCGATCACGCCCTCGGCAAAATGCTCGAGCGTGCCCACGCCGCCGCTTGCGATCACCGGGATCGGCACCGCGCGCGCCACGGCGCGGGTGAGTGCCAGGTCGAAGCCAGCCTTGGTGCCGTCGCGATCCATGCTGGTGAGCAAGATCTCACCGGCGCCGCGACGAGCCGCTTCCTCGGCCCACGCCACCGCATCGATACCCGTGGCGTTGCGACCGCCCGCCGTGAAGACCTCCCACTTGTCGGCATCCGGCTGACCGGGCAGGCCCACGCGCTTGGCATCAATCGCCACGACCACGGCCTGGCTGCCAAACGCCGCGGCGGCCTGGCTGATCAACGACGGATCGCGCACGGCGGCAGAGTTAAGCGACACCTTGTCGGCACCGGCGGCAACCATGGTTCGCATGCCCGCCAAGTCGCGGAAACCGCCGCCCACGGCGTAGGGAATGGCGAGCTCCTCGGCCGCATGCGCCGCCATCTCGATGGTCGTCGCACGGTTGTCGCTCGTGGCAGTGATGTCCAGGAACACGACCTCGTCCGCACCTTCGCGATCGTAGGCACGGGCAAGCTCCACCGGATCGCCCGCATCGCGCAGGCTCACAAAGTTGACGCCCTTGACCACGCGGCCGTCCTTAACATCCAGACAGGGAATCACGCGTTTGGCAAGCATGGGCTACTCCTTCCCTCGGGCGGCGGCCAACGCCTGTACCAGCGTAAAGTTGCCCTCGTAGAGCGCGCGACCGGTAATAGCACCTTCAATCGCGCCCTCACCCACTGCGGCCAGCGCACGGATGTCGTCGAGCGTCGAGATGCCACCCGATGCCACGACGGGAAAGCCCGCGACCTCGGCCACATGGCGATACGCCGCCACATCGATGCCCGTCTGCATGCCGTCACGCGCGATGTCGGTGTAGACCAGGTGCTTAAAACCCAGCTCGGTGAGCTGTGCCACGGCATCGTCGAGTGCCACGCCCGCGCCATCACGCCAGCCGTTCACCTTGACCTGGCCGTCGTATGCGGCAATGTCGGCCACCAACAGCTCGCCAAAACCTTTGGCTGCCACCTCGGCAAAACCCGGCTCGGTCACCAGCACGGTGCCCAGCGCAATGCGGCGCGCACCGTAGCCGGCCAACTCGTCGATGCGCGCGAGCGAGCGGACGCCGCCGCCCACGTCCACGGACAGACCGTTGACGCCGCAGATGGCCTTAATCGCCGCCGAGTTGGCAGCGCATGTGTCCTCGTCCTCGCCAAAGGCAGCGGACAGGTCGACGACGTGCACCCAGCTTGCGCCCTGCTCGGCAAACGAGCGAGCAACGGCCACGGGGTCGTCGGAATATACCTTGCAGCGGCTGCGGTCGCCACGCTCCAGGCGCACGACCTTGCCGCCGATCAGATCGATTGCGGGAAACAGGATCATCGGCCAGCCTCCTCGACGATGTTGACGAAGTTCTTAAGGATGCGCTGACCCAGCGCGGAGGATTTCTCGGGATGGAACTGGCAGCCCCACACGTTGCCATGGCGCACGATGCACGGGAAGCTCCGCGTATAGTGCGTGCGCGCCAGCACATCGGCGGCATCGGCGTCGTCGGCCACCGCGTAGCTGTGGGTAAAGTACATGTTGGCACCCTCGGCAAAACCAGCAAGCAGCGGATCGGCCGCGCCGGCGGGCGTCATGTGCACCTGGTCCCAGCCCACGTGCGGCACCTTCAGGCGGCTCGACTCCAAGCGTGTGCACGAGCCGCGCATAATACCCAGGCCATCGACCCAGGGACCGCCAGCCTGCTCGGAGGCATCGTCGTCCGCGTCCGCGCCTTCGTCCGCCGGCACGCCCTCGTTGCCGCGCTCAAAAAATAGCTGAAGGCCCAGGCAGATGCCGAGCAGCGGAGTTCCGGCGGCAACGGCGTCGAGCACGGCCGCCGCCTCGCCGCTTTGGCGCATAAAGACAATCGCGTCATAGAACGCGCCCACGCCCGGGATGACCAGGCCGTCGGCGTTGCGGATCTGCTCCGGATCGTCCGACGTGCAGGCGGCGGCACCGGCGCGCGCAAGCCCGCGCACAACGCTCGACAAGTTGCCCTTGTGGTAGTCGACCACCACAATCTTCGGTTCGCCCACGCGACCCTCCCTTTTCCCATCATCCAAAACCACCACAAAGGGGACAGGCACCTTCGTGGTGGTTTTTACCCTTGTGGCGGTTACAGTGAACCCTTGGTGCTGGGGATGCCCTGCACGCGAGGGTCCAGCTCACAGGCTTGGCGCATCGTGCGGCCCACGGCCTTAAAGGCGGCCTCGATAATGTGATGCGAGTTGCCGCCCGCCAGTTCGCGCACGTGCAGAGTGAGCTTGGCGTCGCGCGCAAAGGCGTAGAAGAACTCGACGGCCAGCTCGGTATCGAAGCTGCCCACGCGCTCAGTCGGTACGGGCAGCTCGCAGTAGGCCTGCCCACGGCCCGAAATATCAACGGCAGCCATCACAAGAGAGCCCTCCCCGGCGGCAAGACGAGATGTCACCGGCAGCCATCACAAGCGTCTCGTCCATGGCGATCGCCGCGTCGGCAAAGCGCGTAATGCCCACCTTGTCGCCCAGCGCCTGGCGAAACGCCTCGCCCAGTACAATACCCGTGTCCTCGACGGTGTGATGCGCATCGACCTCGACGTCGCCCACCGCGTGCACCGTCAGATCGAACAGACCATGGCGGCCAAAAGCGTTGAGCATGTGGTCGAAAAACGGCACGCCGGTCGAGATATCGCACACGCCAGATCCGTCCAGGTCGAGCTTTACGACAATGTCGGTCTCGCCCGTCTTGCGGGTTACCTCGGCATAGCGGTCCATCTACATCTCCTCCTTCACCAGCGCGGCAAACGCTGCCAGCACCTCGTCGTTTTCCTGCGGGGTGCCCACGGTAATGCGCAGGCAGTCCGCGAGCCCCGGCGCGTAGCTAAAGTCGCGCACCAAAATCGAATACTCGTCGCGCAGACGCTCGCGCACGCGCGTGGCATGCGGCGTGCGCACGAGCACAAAGTTCGCCGCGCTCGGCCACGCCTCCACGGGCAGACCCTCGGCAGCCATTGCGCGTAGGGCGCACAGCTCGCGCTCGCGCTCAGATGCAACCTGTGCCACCACGGGTGCGTACGCATCGCGGGCACGTACGCAGGCAAGCGCGGCGGCCTGGCTTAGCACGTTAACCGAGTAGATTTGGCGAATCGCCGCAAACACATCGATGACCTCGGGCGCCGCGATCACATAGCCCAGACGCGTGCCGGCGGCGCCAAACGCCTTGGACAGCGTATGCAGAATCACCAGGTTGGGATGCTCGGCGATAAGCCCCTGCGCCGTGGTGGCCGCGCCAAACGAATCGTCCGCAAACTCAACGTAGGCCTCGTCGACCATGACCATGCCGGGGCACGCATCGCACAGGGCCGCGACAAAGTCGAGCGGTGCCACATCGCCCGTGGGATTGTTGGGCGAGGTCACGATGGCCAGGTTGCACTCCGGCGCCACGGCGAGCACAGCCGCTTGGTCGAGCTCAAAGGTTACCGGATCGCGCCACACATCGCGCACCTCGGTCTGACAAAGCGACGCAAAGAACGCGTACTCGCTAAAGCACGGCGGGCAGTTGAGCAAGGTCCGTCCCGCGCCGCCAAACGCCAGCAGGTAGTTATAGAGCAACTCGTCGCCGCCGTTGCCCACGCAGATATTCTCGCGAGCCACGCCATGCCAAGCGGCAAGCTCGTCGCGCAGGTCGTTGGACATGGGATCGGGGTAGCGGTTGAGCGGCGTAGCAGCCAAGGCCGCATCAACCGCCTTGCGCACGACAGCGGGCACGGGATAGGTGTTCTCGTTGGCCGAAAGATTGATGCGCGTGGGCGTAAAGTTGGGATCATAGGGCTCAATGCCGGCCAGGTAGGGCTGGACGAGCTCCTTCATGCGCGGCGTGAGTTCGGCCATGTTAGGCCTCCTCGCCGGTCGCGCCAACGCCATCCGCGCCCGCAGCCGCCAGGTCAACGCCCTCGGCAACCGTCGCCACGGCGTCACCCGGCCAAGCGACCTTGGTCAGGTCGGCCGCGGCCAGAGACTCGGCACTCACGGCATCCTCGCCCTGCTCCAGCACACGGCGACGCAGGGCGGCGGATAGCGCGTGCGCCCACAGGCCCTCGGCCTCGGCCAGACGCTGTGTGGCGGGAGCGTCGGAGAGCAGGCCCTCGGGCGTATAGCAAATGACGCTCGAGCGCTTGACGAACTCCTCCACCGAAAGCGGGTTGGAGAACATGGCCGTGCCGCCGGTCGGCAGCGTGTGGTTGGGGCCGGCAACATAATCGCCGAGCGGCTCGGAGCTCCAGGCGCCCACAAAGATGGCGCCGGCGTTGCGAATGCCGCCGAGCAGGCCCATCGCATCCTTGCAGTGCAGCTCCAGGTGCTCGGGCGCCACGGTGTTCACGGCCTCGACGGCGGCAGCCATATCGGCGGGCCCCCCCGAGGGGGCCTTCGTGTTGGGGGGCAACGCC
>UQMK01000023.1 GCA_900542085.1 uncultured Collinsella sp. | reverse complement strand
ATCCCCAATGACTACACTCAAAAAACGGCGCCCGCCGGCGATGTTGCCGGCGGGCGTCGTTGTCTTGAAGACGAAATGATCCGTTTTCCTCCGTCCCCAAGGGATCATTACAGTGAGTCGATAAAGCGCTGTTGGGCGGCGCGGCCGGCTTCGTCCCACTTAAAGACGCCGGCGTTGTCGAGCACGTGGCCAAACACCACGCCGACCTCCTCGTGCAGGATATCGATGGCGTTATCCGCCGTAAGTTCATCGGCGCGGCGGGCAAAGACGTCCTCGGCCCATGCGGCGTGGCTGCGGCAAAGGTCGTCGCCCTCGAGCGCGCCGGCAAGGTCGTAGCTGGTATCGGCTTTGGCCGCCAGCAGGTGCTCGCGGACAGCGCCGAGCTCGGGAACCAAGCGCGGCGGCAAAATGGCCAGGCCCATGACCTCGATCAGACCGATGTTCTCCTTTTTAATATGGTGATACTCGGCATGCGGGTGGAAAACGCCCAGCGGATGCTCGTCGGTCGTGATGTTGCAGCGAAGTGCCAGGTAGGCCTCGTAGATCTCGCCGCCGGCGTTGCCGCGGGAGTCGACGCGGCGGATGACGGGCGTCACGGTGTTGTGCGCTACGCCGTCGGCTGTGCGCGCGATGACGCCAACCGACTCATCGGTCCACTCGCGCCAGGCGAGGATAATCTTCTCGGCAGCGTCGAGCAACTGGGCGCGGTCGTGCGAGCGCAGTCGCAGCACCGAAAGCGGCCACTGCAATACGGTACCGCTGACCTGGTCAAAGCCGGGCACGCTAAACTGCGAGACTTCGGTGGCATGCATCATGGGGAACTCGTGCGCGCCGCCCTGGAAGTGGTCGTGCGACAGAATCGAGCCGCCCACGATGGGCAGGTCGGCGTTGGAGCCAATGAAGTAGTGCGGGAAAAGGTCGACAAAGTCGAGCAGGCAGGTCAGGCCCTTGCGGTCGACGTGCATCGGGCGATGCTTGGAGCTCATGGCAATGCAGTGCTCGTTAAAGTACGCATACGGGCTGTACTGGAAGCCCCAGCGCTCGCCGTCGAGCTGAATGGGGATAATGCGCAGGTTCTGGCGAGCGGGATGAGCGCCGCCATCGGTTGCGGCGGAGCGTCCAGGGTAGCCTTCGTTTTCGATGCACAGCTGGCAGGCGGGATACTTCTCGCCCGTGTTCTTGGCAGCACCGGCTGCGGCGATATCGCGCGGGTCCTTCTCAGGCTTGGACAGGTTGATGGTGATCTCGAGGTCGCCCCAGTTGGTGGGGGTGCTCCATTTGATATTGCGCGCGATGGCGGCGCGGCGCACGTAACCGGCGTCACAGCACAGGCCGTAGAACCAGTCGGTCGCGGCGCGGGGCTCATTGACGCCCATACGTCCGTTGAACTCCTCGTTTACAACCGAAGGCCTCGGCATGAGCGCGCCCATGATGCGCATGGCGATGCGGTCGCGGCCCGACGCCGTGTCCTCGGCAGCACCGTTGGCAACGGCGGCCTCGGAAAGCACGGCAAGCGTGCCTTCAAGGTCAAAGTCGGGCAGGGTATCGGGGTGCAAAAGTGAGAGTTTCTCAACCTGGAGCGCCCAGGCCATGTCAAGCGCCGGGCCCGTAGCACCGATGCACTCGAGAATGGTGTTGTAGGCCCAGATGCGGTCATCCTGTCCGATCATCGATCGGTGGATGGCATATTCGATGAGGCCCTGCGCAGCCTCGCGCACGTCG
Source organism: uncultured Collinsella sp. (assembly GCA_900542085.1). Lineage (GTDB taxonomy): Bacteria > Actinomycetota > Coriobacteriia > Coriobacteriales > Coriobacteriaceae > Collinsella. The sequence goes on along the minus strand of UQMK01000023.1, from coordinate 29,984 downwards.
GTCATTACAGCCATGCCGCATAAGCCCCCTTGTCAGAAATTGCGTAGTGGCGGGCAGAACCCTCGCCCAGCCAGCTGTTCATCTTGGTAATAAAGGTGTCGACCAGATCGAGCGGCACAAAGGCCTGGATGGTGCCGCCAAAGCCGCCGCCGTGGATGCGGACGGCGCCGCGGCCGTCGAGTACATGCTCGGCCAGTGCCAGGGCATACATCGAGGGCTGTTCGGAGCCCAGTTTGGCAACGACGTTTTGCAGGTACATGGCAGAGCTGGCGCCCGACTCGCGCGTCAGGACCAGGAACTGATCGATATCGCCGGCGTTAAGGGCTGCCCAGCGCTTATCGACCAGGCCGTTTTCATACCAGTAGTGAACGGCGCGCAGGCAGGCGCGGTCGCCCAGCTTGGCGCGCAGTTCGGGGAGCTTGGCGTCAAAGTCGGCAACGTCGACCTCGCACAGGCGTGTCTTGCCAAACTCGGCGGCGATGTCTTGCATCTCGCGCGGAACGGCGGCGTAGTCGTCGGTGGCGGCCACGTGGTCGGCACCGACCTTAACGAGCACGAGCGCGTAGCCGTGATCCTCAAAGTTGAGCTCGAGCTTCTGGGTCTTAGGCTGGGCTTGATCCTCAAAGTCCATGTAGGCAAGGCCGCCCAGGCACACAGCGGCCTGGTCCATAAGACCGCAAGGCTTGCCATAGTAGTTGTTCTCGGTGCGCTGGCTCATCTGGGCGAGTGCGACGGGCTCAATCGCGGGCGCGCCCCAAAGCGTCTCCATAGCGCGGCCGTATGCCGCCTCGACAGCAGCGGAGCTCGAAAGACCGCCGCCCGAGGGGACGGAGCAGGTAAAGGCGAAGTCGAAACCCTTGGGCTCAACACCAAGCGCTGCGACCTCGTAGGCCATACCGCGCACGAGGCTTGCGGACGTGCCCTTCTCGGACTCCTGAACATTCAGCGTGTTGAGGGTAATCTCAAACGTGGGGTAGCCCTCGTCGGCGACGCGGACCTTGTTGGAATCGGTTGCCACGGCGATACCGTCAACGGCGACATCGAGCGAGCCGGCGATAACGTGGCCGCCTTCGTGATCGGTGTGATTGCCGCTGATCTCGGAACGGCCGGGTGCGTGCACGTAGAGCACTTGGCGGTCGCCGATGGGGCCAAACTCCTCCTCAAACAGCTTGGTGAGCGTGGCGAATGTCTTTTCGTCGGGGGTGGTCATGGGAGTCCTTTCCTTGGCGCGCACGGGTGAGTTTTGCGTCGTTATGAGTACGTTAACAACTTGAAGCGGCATGAACCAGGTGTTCACGATACCGCACGTTGCGGGCTATGTTAACGTACTCATAACACAACGCTTGTCACTTTTTGAGAATCTGGTAATCGGTAGAAATACAGCCGTGAACGGTGCTGCCGTATGGACTTATAAAGCAGAAGAGGTGCAGATAGAAAAAGTAGAGTACGTTAACATGCGTCCGACGATAGCGGGCCTCGGCGCGGGATGTATTTCTGCCCGGGCCGGCATTCACGCTATTCAGATCTCGCAAGGGTGAAGGTGATCCTGTGGCAAGGCGCCCGTCCAACGATACAGGTACGCGTCCGGTCTCCATGGCCGACGTCGCCCGCGCTGCTGGCGTTTCGCAGCAGACGGTTTCTCGCGTCGCCAACGGCTTGCCTAACGTCAACGAGCAGACGCGCCAGCGCGTGCAAGCCGCTATGCAAGAGCTCGGCTTTCGTCCGAGTTATGCCGGTCGCTCGCTGCGCGACGGCCGTTACCATTCGGTCGGCCTGTGCGTCAACGATGTCACTAAGTTTGGCAACCTCTCAATGATCGATGGCATCGCCAGCGCTGCTCGCGAGCATAATTGCGCCATCACGCTGGTCGAGATGTCCAAGACCGAGGAGTTTTCGCTTGCCGAGGCAACGCGTCGTATGGCCGCGCTGCCCGTGGACGGCATCATTATCGGCATGAGCCGTATGGCTCCCGATTTTGAGACGTTTGATCCGTTGCCGGGTATCGGCACGGTTATCGTCACCATGTATGCGCACCCGCGGGTGACCACAGTCGACTCCGATCATTACGGTTGCTCGCTGCTGCTCATGGATCATCTGTTTGAGCTGGGACACGAGCAGATTCGCTTTATCGGCGGCCCGTCGTTCTCGGTCGACGAGCAATTTCGTCGCGCCGGTTGGCAAGATGCTCTCGAGCGTAAACACATCGAGCCGGTAGAGCCGCTCGAGGGTGACTGGTCTGCTAACAGCGGTTACGAGGCCGGCAGGTACCTGGCCGAGCACGATCGCACCATGACGGCGATTTATGCGGCAAACGACCAGATGGCAAACGGCGCCATTGCAGCGCTGCGCGATAGCGGCTTGCGCGTGCCCGAGGACGTAAGCGTGGTCGGCGTCGACGATTCGCTCGATGATTTTGTGGCACACAACGAGCTCACGACCGTGCGATTCGATCTGCATCAGCGCGGACGCGAGGTATTCGAGCATGCGGTTCCCGAGGCGGGTACGGCGGGCAAAACCGTTGCTATTCGTATTTCCGGCCAGCTCATCGTTCGACATACCACGACAGAGCCGCGCGTATAGTTTTTGCAGGTCAACAGCGGTATATTTCGCCTCAATAACAATCGATAAGGATGCTGGCAGATAGCCGTGGCTCTAAAGACGAGTGCTATGATAGACGGGCTCTTTTGTCTATCTAGGAGGCTTTGCCTGATGGAGATCACCAAGGATATCCGCTACATTGGCGTCAACGATCACGACATTGACCTGTTCGAGGGCCAGTACGACGTGTCCGAGAACGGTATGGCATATAACAGCTACGTTATCTTGGGCGATAAAATCGCTGTCGCCGATTCGGTCGACGCTGGCTTTGTCGACGAGTGGCTCGGCAAACTCGAGGCCGTGCTCGATGGTCGTACGCCCGACTACCTGGTTGTCCATCATATGGAGCCCGATCACTCCGCTGGCATCGCCGCCTTTATGGAGCGCTATCCCCAGGCACAGATTGTGGCCAGCATGGGTGCATTCCGCATGATGGTCAACTACTTTGGCACCGACTTCCCCGAGCGCAAGATGGTCGTCAAAGATGGCGACGTGCTTGACCTGGGCGGCCACAGCCTGACGTTTGTCGGTGCCCCCAACGTGCACTGGCCCGAGGTGCTCTTCTCCTACGAGTCCACCGACAAGGTGCTCTTTAGTGCCGATGGCTTTGGCAAGTTTGGCGCCAACGACATCGAGGATCCCGAGGGCTGGGCCTGCGAGGCACGCCGTTACTACTTTGGCATCGTGGGAAAGTTCGGCAAGTTTGTGCAGGCCGTGCTCAAGAAGGCCGCCGATCTGGACATCCAGATCATCTGCCCGCTCCACGGTCCTGTTCTTACCGAGAATCTGGGCTATTACCTCGACACCTATAACACCTGGTCGAGCTATCAGCCCGAGGACGAGGGCATCACGATCGCCTATGCGAGTGTGTATGGCCATCTGAAGGCTGCTGTTGAGGAACTCGCTTCTGCGCTCGAGGCCCGCGGCCAGAAGGTTTCCGTCTTTGACCTGGCTCGCGACGATATGGCCGAGGCTGTTGAGGATGCGTTCCGCTATGACCGTCTGGTGCTCGCCTCTATCACCTATCAGGGCGAGATCTTCCCGTTCATGAGCACCTTTATCCACACGCTCGCCGAGCATGCCTACCAGAACCGCACCGTGGCGCTCGTCGAGGCCGGCTCCTGGGCGCCCACCGCTGCCAAGGTTATGACTAAGGAGCTCGAGGGCATGAAGGACATCACCCTGGCGCAGAACAAGGTGACTGTGCTGGGTTCGCTCAACGACGCCTCGCGCGCTCAGATCGAGGTTCTCGCCGACGAGCTGTCCAAGTAGCGACACGTTTACTTTTGATGCTCAACCACCACAGAGGGGACAGGCGCCTTTGTGGTGGTTTTTGTTTAAGCGCCGGCGATGAGGAGATTTGGGCGGGCGTCGTCGACGATCTCGGCGATTGAGGTGGCGACGGCCTCGTCGGGATCACGGTCCATCACGATGGTGTCAACGTCGGCAAGCTCGGCAAAACGGTACATGCCGCGTCCGTTGACCTTACTGGCGTCCATGAGGGCGACGCTTTGACGGGCGGCACCGACCATAGCCGTTTTGGTCTCGGCCATCTGGGGAAAGTCGGTCGTAAAGCCGCAGCTGGGGACAAAGGCGCCGGGGCACATGACGGCCAGATCGGCATGGACCATTTGGAGCGCCTGCATAGTGAGCGGTCCGTACAGATAACGATGGCCTTTGCGCAGTGCTCCGCCCAGCATGACGACGTCGACCGAGGGCATGCTCTCGTCGATGTAATCGGCAATGGTAATGTCTGCCGTGATGACGGTAATACCGTCGCGCTGATCGAGGAGCCGGACGAACTCGAGCGCCGTGGTGCCCGAGTCGACGAGCAGGGTGTCACCATTGCCGACGAGCTCGATGGCGCTTTGCGCGATGGCCTGCTTGGCGGCGACATTGACGTTGATGCGGCGATCCTGGGTGGATACGGTCAGTCGCTTCTGGAGAGACACGGCGCCACCATGCGTGCGGCGCAACTTGCCGGACTCGGCGAGCGCGTCCAGGTCGGCGCGGGCGGTAACGGAGGACACGCCAAAGGTCTGGGCGATTTCTGCCACTTGCACCGAGGCGTTATGCTCGAGCATCTCCATGATGGCGGAACGACGCTCATCGGCGAAAGCTCGGGTTGTTGCGTGGGCCATGTTTGCTCCATTCTCGGCTAAATTTGTAGGAATTGTGTTGAGTCTATTTTCGTTCATTTTCTTTTTGAGTAAGAAAACGCCTTTCGATTACTTATCTTTTCTATAAAAGAAAGACGCTGAACGCCCAAAATTCAATATCGAATACGCCCACTCGGCTCCAATTCCTTCCGTTTACTTTTCAAAAACGACTGTATTGACCTGCATGGGCTCAATATCTCGCACATGCAAAGCCGCTGAATTTCATACAATGGACGCAGTAAAACGCAAGGTAAAACGCCTTGCGGACACGTACGCCCGATGTCCAGATGCGGGCGAGGGAGAGGAGCAAACGCTCATGGCACTTGTTACCACCGAAAAGATGCTCAAGGACGCTCAGGCCGGCCACTACGCCGTCGGCGCGTTCAACGTCGAGAACCTCGAGTTTGTTATGGCCGTTCTGGCCGCTGCCGAGGAGACCAAGTCCCCCGTCATCATGCAGACCACCCCGGGCACCATCAAGACCGCTGGCCTGGATTACTTCTACGGCATGGTCAAGGCTGCCGCCGAGCGCGCTTCCGTGCCCGTCGCCCTGCACCTCGATCACGGCGATGGCTATGACCGCTGCATGCAGGCTTTCCGCACGGGCTACACCTCCGTTATGATCGACGGCTCGCACGAGTCCTTCGAGGACAACATCGCCCTGACCAAGTCCGTCGCCGACGCTGGCCGCGCCATGGGCGTGCCCGTCGAGGCTGAGCTCGGTAAGGTTGGCGGCAAGGAGGACGACGGTCCCGCGGTTGAGGGCGAGAGCCCCTACACCGATCCGGCCGAGGCCAAGGAGTTCGTCGAGCACACCGGCTGCACCTCGCTGGCCATTGGCGTTGGCACCAGCCACGGCGTGTACACGAGCGATCCGCACATCGAGCAGTCCGTGGTCAAGGCCATCCGCGACGCCGTCGACGTGCCGCTGGTTCTGCACGGCACCTCCGGTGTGCCCGATGAGCAGGTCGCCGAGGCCGTGAAGAACGGCATCTGCAAGGTCAACTACGCCACCGAGCTGCGTCAGGCCTACACCAAGGGCTTCATGGCCTACATGGCCGAGAACCCCGCCTGCTTCGATCCCAAGAAGCCGGCCAAGGAGGGCATGCGCGAGATCACCGAGCTGGTTAAGATCCGCATGACCAACCTCAACTCTGTGGGCAAAGCAGAGTAACAGCAAGGGTACTCTGATCCCACCGGACGGTTTGGGCGGGTCCCGTACTTAGTTTCCAAAACGTCCTCGCGCATGAAGGCCCCCGTTGTCTCGCTTCTTCGAAGCGTTGACAACGGGGGCCTTCGCGCTGCGGAATGATTTTGGAAACTAAGTACGGGACCCGCCCAAACCGTCCTGCTCAATCGCCCTTGTGGCGTTAGTGTCGGAAAAATAAGACGTTGCTTTTTGCCCCCTGCGGAAAGATTGGGGAATTAAGCCCTCGTCCCTCCCAAGTTGACCTTCTCGAGGTCGTCGCCCTTGTGGCGTTAGGACTGCAAATTTGGGATGGGAGGGTTACTTGGTTGTTAGGGTTAACAGGTCGTTGGGGGTTTTGAGGTTGTAGGTGGCGTTTGGGATATCTTGGTGTGATCCCCATGCCGCTCTGGCAAAACTGACCCCTGCTGAAGTTGCGCATTGTTCATCGTAGACGGTGTCGCCAACGTAGACGACGTTGCCAGGATTCGCGCCCGTACGCCGGAGATATTCGAGCATGGGAGCGGGTGCGGGTTTATGTTCGGTTGTGTCTTCGACAAGGATGATGTGCTCAAAATACTTATCGAAGCCAAGGGGTGCAATTTCTTCTGCGTATTCGTCGCGCGCACGTGAGGAGACGATGCCAAGTTTGCAGCCGTTGTCGGAGAGTGTTGCGATAACTTCGTGCAAGCCGGGAAACACGCTGATGGTGCTTTTAAAGCTGGCGGCAACTTGGCACCAGCGATCCAGCGTTGCCTGTGAGTAGATCCCAAGTTTCTCAAGGGCGTTCTTGCCGGGTATGCCGAGGGCAAATTCAAGCTCGTGTCGGGGGAGCGTTTTGCCGGTTTCTTCTTGGACAATCTGGCCAAGCGATGACAGCACGCTTTCTTCTGTATCTGCCAATGTCCCATCAACGTCAAACACGATATAGTCAAAGTACTTCATATGATTGCTCCTCTCTGTTGTTTGCCTGCAAGTTTGATGCAGTGACAGAAGAAGGGCTAGCGGGATTTCTGCCTGGTACTATCGAGATTCTGCCTCGCTGCTCGATAGCTCGAAGGAGTGCATCCCATTTGTTCTTTAAATATCTGGCCAAGATGGCTTGCTGTTATAAATCCGCATTGGCGCGCGACTGTCTGGACCGTTCGCGTGGTGTGTGCCAAAAGTTCGCAAGCACGGTTTACGCGGTATGCGCGCAGATATGCCGCCGGGGTCGTTCCTGCGCAAGCTTCGATAATGCGGTAACACTCTCTTTCGCTTACGCCGGCTGCAGATGCCATCTGGGGCACATCTATAGCGGCTGCATAGTTTGCGCGGATATAGTCCAGGATTGCCTTGAACTGTACGTCGCGGTTGGTCATCCAAGAGGCGTTGTCGGAGGAAAAGAGCGGTTCGGCCTTGGCGTAAATCTGAATCCAGAGCTCTGACAAGCTATTCCGAAGCGCCATCTCGTTCTGCGGCCGTTGAAGGTCGTGGTTAAAGGAACTCTTCAGCAAATCGATAAAGGGCATATCGTCGGGGTTGGTGGGCGACCATTTGAGCACATCGACGCCTCGACATTGAAGCAAAGGATTGATATAGCGCTTTTGAAGGCGTCCCGCGGGATCGCCGAGCATCGACGGCTGAAAGATATGCAACATTTGAATGGCTGGTGCCGAATTGGGTGATTGCAGCGTGCTGTGCAAAACGCCGCCGTTGATAAAGCCGGCGGACCCTTCCTCAAAGCGCACGTGTTCATGAGCCGCGCGCGTTCGATAGTCAATCGCTCCCTGCTCCATGTAGAAAAGCTCGACTTCGGAATGCCAGTGCCAGGGGACGGAATTGCCCGGATAGCGAGCGAATTCTGCGCGTTCGGCAATATAGGGCCAGTCTTCGGCGGTCTCGGGAAACGCTTCCTCGCGTCCTCCGCGGTGCAATTCTATGTGATCCATGTTTCGCATGGCATCAGTATAAAGCGCAATGGGCTTAGATTGCTCTTGCCTGTTCGGGGAACGCCTTGTCTAGGGATGCTTGGAGCTTTTCGAAGGATGCTCGTAAGTTGAGGCTCTGATCGGCTGTGCGCTTGGTTTTTGTGGTGGGGGAGTCGAGGAGGCCGTTTCTCTGTGTCGGGGGGAAGGAGAAAAGGTTTGCATGATTTAGGGATGGCTGCTGTGCTGCGTCGTTGGAAGAATGCATGCTTATGCGGCCTCCTCGATGTCCACCAAAAGATTGCGCGCGGGGTATGCTGCTAGGTCCCGTGCGTTGGCAGTATTATGCCGCGGCTGCTGCAAAGAAGCGCTAAAGAAAGGCTTAACCTGGTTTGGTGTTACGATGAAACTGCAGGTCAGAGGCATCGAGTAACACTCTTGAAAGGTTGGGAGCTTAAGGGCTTTCTAAGGTTTGTGACGTGGATGTGGCACAGACGTGCGGAGCGTGTGAATGCTCGCTGTTAGCGCTGCGGCTCTGCGGCGCGCACCTGCTCGATGACCTTTTCCATCGTGGCGTCGATGCGGTCCTTTTTGAGTTCGCATTCCCAGATGGTTATGGGTGTCCAGCCCATTTGAGTGAGTGCTGCCACGGCGGTGCGGTCGCGCTCGACGTTGCGACGGAACTTTGCCTCCCAAAACTCAACATTGCGCTTGGGCTGGCTGGGGTTGCACTTGGGGCAGCGGTGCCAAAAGCAGCCGTTGACGAAGATGGCGATCTTGCGCCCAGGAAAGGCGATGTCGGGCTTGCCGGGAACCTTCCATTCCAGGCGATAGCCGGTGAGGCCCGCTGCGCGCAGGCGCTGACGAACGAGCAACTCTGGCTTGGTATTGGCGCGCTTGTTGCCCTTCATGGACTTTTTGATGGCGGCGCGACGGCGGACCAGTTCGCGCTCGTCAGCGGAGAGGTCCGAGGTATCGATGCCGTCGAGCAGACCTGGTTTGGGGCGTTTTTTGCTACGGCGCTTAGGTGTGCGCTTGGGCTTGGTGGCGGGCTCGTCGGTCGCGATGGCCTCGGTGTTGTTGGCAGTGCCGTTGGCCTCGAGCCGGTCTTCCTTCAGCTCAATCAGGGCATCGATAAGCCCTTTATCGGCGGGCATCCACTCAACGGTGGCAAGCGAGGTACGCGGAATCCAGCGGATATCGAGCTGGCGGTCGTGCTTCTGAGGCTCATCGGATTCATCGGCGAGCGAGCAGTAGTAGCACTCCATGGAGAGATGGAAATCGGGGTAGTCGTACTCAACGGTATAGAAATCGCGCAGGTTGGTGACTTTGACCTGCAGCTCTTCCATGAGCTCACGGCGTACGGCGTCCTCGGGTGTCTCGCCGCGCATGAGCTTGCCGCCTGGGAACTCCCAAAGTCCCTGCATGTCGCCATAGCCGCGCTGCACGGCAAGCAGCTCGTCAGATCCTTCCTTGCGAATGATCCCAGCGGCAACATGAACAGTCTTCAACAGGAGTCCTCTCTCAACATCAACACGCGGCAGGGTAGCTAACCGTACCTTACACAACGGTAAGGCAAGCGTAAGCCATATCGATGGTAGCCGACTCGTCTTCTTGCGACTATAGATGCCGTAGACTAATTGCAAGAAAGGACTCGGTATGCAAACCACGCACATGGCGACCCCGGTACTGGAGGTCGCGCATCTCGAAAAGGTATACGGAGCGCTAGGCAACGTGACCCGTGCGCTCAACGACGCCAGCTTTACCGTCAACCGCGGTGAATTCGTTGGCATCATGGGCGCTTCGGGCTCGGGCAAGTCGACGTTGCTCAACTGCGTGTCGACCATCGATAGCGCCACAAGTGGCACGATCCGCATCAACGGCCAGGACGTTACGCGCATGAAGCAGGCCAAGCTCTCGCAGTTCCGCCGCGAGGAACTTGGCTTTATCTTCCAGGACTCCAACCTGCTCGATACGCTCACGGCGCGCGAGAACATCGCCCTGCCGCTCACCATCGCCCGCACAAACTCGGCAGAGATCTCGACCCGCGTGCAGGATGTGGCCGCGCGTCTGTCCATTAGTCAGGTGCTCGACAAGTATCCCTACCAGATGTCCGGCGGTCAGCAGCAGCGCGTTGCCGCGGCTCGCGCACTCGTCACCGACCCCACCATGATCATGGCCGACGAGCCCACCGGCGCCCTCGATTCCAAGAGCGCTCGCCTGCTGCTCGAGAGCCTGGAGGCCCTTAACCGCCGCCTACGCGCTACCGTGCTCATGGTCACGCACGATAGCTTTGCCGCCAGCTACACGAGCCGTGTGCTGTTCATTCGCGACGGCAAGATCTTCACCGAGCTGCGCCGCGGCGACACCGACCGCCGAGAGTTTTTCGACCGCATTATGGAGGTCGTTGCCATGATGGGCGGTGAGGGCTCCGATGCTCTGTAAACTCGCTTGGGGCAACGTTCGCCGTGCCGGCCGCGACTACCTCGTCTACCTTTTGACGCTCACCCTGGGCGTCACGGTTTTCTATGCCTTTAACACCATCTCGATGCAGGTCGACATCGCCGGAATTGATGAAGAGGGCTTGGCGCAGGTTATGGGCAGCATGCTCGGCGACCTGACGTACTTTTTGGCCGGTGTCATGGCCTTTTTGATGGTGTACGCCAATAACTTCATCATGAAACGCCGCAAAAAGGAGTTTGGCCTGTACCAGGTGCTCGGCATGGGGCGCGGGCGCGTCGCCACGATCATGGCGCTCGAGACGGTGATTGTCTCGGTCGTGGCCTTTGTCGCCGGCATTGTGCTGGGTGTGGGACTCTCCCAGCTCATGACGTTCTTTACGGCCTCGCTCTTTAAGACACAGATCGCCAATTTCCACTTCTTTTTCTCGATGCATGCGTTCAATCTGACCCTTGTCTGCATGCTCGTAATGTTTGTGCTCACGCTACTGCTGAACCTTCGCGCCGTGCGTCGTACCAAACTCATCGAGCTTATGGGTGCCGAGCGTCGCAACGAGAGCATCAAGACACGCAACCCCTGGATTGCGATTGCCATCTTTGCCGTGGGCGCGGTGCTTGTGGGCGTGGCCTATTACCGTCTGCTACGTGATGGGTTCCCGCTAACCGCGACGGACAGCAAGCTGCAAGATGCCATGAACCAGTTTGGCATTACGACCGCTATGGTTACCGTGGGCACCTTTGCCCTGTTCTGGGGACTCTCGGGCATGCTCATCAAGCTGCTGCAGAGCCTGCGCGGCGTGTATTGGCGCGGCCTCAACATGTTTACCGTGCGCCAGCTTGCGGCCAAGGTCAACACGGTGTGCTTTTCGATGGGCGTCATCGCGATGCTCCTGTTTTTGGCCATCACCTCGGTGACGTGCGGTATGTCGATTGCCAATGTGATGAACGAAAACCTGGAGCGCTATAACCCTGTTGACGTGTCTCAGACGTATGTCTATTACACGCCCGATACGCTCGACTACTACAAAGAGTACGTCAATCCGCCTGAAGCCGATCGCATGGTGCTGGCCGATACAACGGTCGATTTGTACCCCGCATGGCACGGCGATCCATGGCACGGCGATCGTAAGGGCAAGTCGGCGGACAACAACGACGAGACCGGCAAGAAGGTCAATATCGCCGATGTCGCCGGTGAGCATGTGCAGATCGATTCGTATCTGAGTTACCCGTTTGGTGGCTCGAATCCTTCGGTGACCCCAAGTGAGATGTGCAAGACCATGGGCGAAAAGCTTCCCAAGGCGTTCGGGGGTAGCAATGCCGATACGATGGGTCTGTTTGTGACGCCGGCGAGCCAGTACAACAAACTGCGCCAGATGATGGGCGAGGAGCCGGTGAGCATTGGCCGGGACCAGTACTTGCTTACGTGTGATATGGGCGGTGAGCTGGGCGACCTGTACACCAAATATATGGCCGGCGGCCATGCCCTCACCTTGGGCGGGCATGAGCTCAAGCCCGCAACCGATAAGTCGGACGAGGACACGGCGGCCATCGCCAACTCGGCGATGGGCAGCAATCCCGGTACCGTGGTCGTAGCCGATGAGCTGTTGTCCCAACTTAATCTGCAGCCGTATTCCAGTAATCTGCTCGTTAACTACAAACAGGGGATGGATACGACCGAGGCAGACGAGAGCATTAAATACACCTTGCTCGACAATCTGCTCGTTGACGGCAAGGAGCCGGGGTCATGGGGAGTCTTCATCACGCGTTCCGAGATGTATACGCAGGCGGCGCAGATGAACGGCATGATTAGCTATCTGGCCATCTACATTGGCTTTGTACTGGTCGTTGCGTGCGCGGCGATACTGTCGATCCAGCAGCTCTCCAATGTGGCCGACGGCAGCCGCAACTATCGTGTGCTGGCACAGATCGGCTGTGACGACCGCCAGATTCGCCATTCGGTGATGGCGCAGCAAGCGGTATTCTTCCTGTTCCCGCTGGCAGTGGGCCTGGCTCACTCCTTTGTGGCGCTCAAGGTGATCATCGAGCTGGTGAGCATATTCGGAGATATGAGCATCGGCGGCACCGTGGGCCTCACCTGTGCAATCTTCCTGGCAGCATACGGTGGCTACTTCCTGGTGACCTACCTCATGAGCGCTGGCATGGTACAAGCTGCTATCGCCACCCGCTACAGCGAATAGCCGACTCAAAGCAAAACAATCGCAGGTTGAGCATAAGTCAGCGAAAGCGCCCCTAGACGAGCAAGGTGACGTAAAAGAGGAGGGAAGCGTACTTCGGTACGCGACCGACGATTGAACGTCAGATTGCCGCCTAGGGGCGCTTGCAGCGTCGAGCTGTTACGCGGTTTGGCAAGACCGCGTAACTAAATACGCTCCGCGATCTCGTGGATGAGGTAGTCGGTCTTTTCCCAGCCCAGGCACGGGTCGGTGATCGACTTGCCAAAGACGCCGCCATCGACCGGCTGGTTGCCATCCTCCAGGTAGGACTCGATCATAAAGCCCTTGACCAGCTTGGAGATGGAATCGTTGCGGCGGCAGCTGTCGAGCACCTCTTTGCAAATGCGATACTGCTCCAGTGGACGCTTGCCCGAGTTGTCGTGGTTGCAGTCGATGACCGCCGCCGGGTTGGCGTAGCCGGCATGCTCGGTATAGCGCTCGGCCAGGCGCTCCAGGTGCTCGTAGTGGTAGTTGGGGTAGGTGCGACCGTCGAGACCGATGTAGCCACGCATGACGGCGTGTGCGAGCGGATTGCCGTCGCACTCAACTTCCCAGTTGCGGAAGATAAAGCTCTGATGTGCCTGGGCAGCGTAGATGGAGTTGAGCATGACGGTGGTGGAACCAGCGGTGGGATTTTTCATGCCGACGGGCACCGAAATGCCGCTCGACACCAGGCGATGCTCCTGGTTTTCGACCGAGCGCGCGCCCACGGCAACATAGCTCAGCAGGTCGACGAGGTACTGGTAGTTGGACGGGTAGAGCATCTCGTCGGCGGTAAAGAAACCGGTCTCCTCGATGACGCGCAGGTGCATATGGCGAATGGCCTTAACGCCTTCGAGCAGGTCATCGGGCGCCTCGGGGTCGGGGTTGTGCAGCAGGCCTTTGTAGCCGGTGCCCTTGGTGCGCGGCTTGTTGGTGTAGACGCGCGGAATGATGATGAGCTTGTCCTTGACCTCCTCGGCGGTCTTGGCCAGTCGGTTCATGTACTCAAGCACTGAATCCTCGCGGTCGGCAGAGCACGGGCCGATGATGAGCACCTTACGTGCGTCCTCGCCGGTAAAGACTTTGGCGACCTCGGCGTCAAATGCCTGCTTTTTGGCGGTAAGCTCGGCAGAAAGCGGCATTTCCTCGCGGATCTCCATGGGGATTGGCAACTTGCGTTTGAATTCCATGGCCATAGGGGCCTCCTCAATCTATAGAAAGAACAATAAACGTATTGTCGAGTGTTCGGCATTATCCGCTGTCGCACGCTAAAGTGCAAGCGAAACCTGCCGAAAAGGGACAGGTTTATTTTGGTCGGTTTTATCTGGGGAAATGTCGGCACTCGCCGGAAGGGGAGGACCGGCGTACGGCACGCTGGAGCAAGTTGGATCTCCTGCGGCATACCCCGTGGACAAAAAATGGCAAATATGAGTACTGTTGCTAGCTTAGTATCATATCGACCTTACAAGATAATAGACACAACAGTAAATATGTTCATTAACGTTGGCGCACAGAAGCATGCTACCGGGCGTTTTGATCAATTTGAAGGCATATCTAGGCCTCAAAGACGTCGTTTGGGGCAGTTTTGGCTGTTACTAAACTGGTAACAGCACTCATATTTGCCATTTTTTGCCCACGGAGCCTTGAGGGGGAGCGTCAATCAGGTCCCAGGGGAGGCGTTTCGAGGCCCAAAGGACACAAAACGGGGGCGCAGTTCATTCTGCGCCCCCGTTTTTTGGGTATTGCGGTTGTTTGCCGCCGGTTGTTACGCCGCCTCGTCGAACTGCGAGTTGTATAGGTCGGCGTAGAAACCGCCCTGGGCGAGCAGCTCGTCATGCGTGCCCTTCTCGACGATGTCGCCGTCGCGAATCACCAAGATCACGTCGGCGTTGCGGATCGTGGACAGGCGGTGTGCGATGACAAAGCTCGTGCGGCCCTGCATCAGCGCATCCATGGCGCGCTGGATAAGCTCCTCGGTGCGGGTATCCACGTTGGAGGTCGCCTCGTCCAGAATCAGCGCCGGGCGGTCGGCCAAAATGGCACGGGCGATGGTCACGAGCTGGCGCTGGCCCTGCGACAGGTTGGTGCCCTCCTCGTTGATCATAAAGTCGTAGCCGCCGGCGAGCGTATGGATAAAGTGGTCGCAGCGTGCGGCGCGTGCGGCGGCCTCGACTTCAGCATCGCTTGCATCGGGACGTCCGTAGCGGATGTTCTCGCGGATGGTGCCGTTAAACAGCCAGGTATCCTGCAGCACCATAGCGAACTCGCCGCGCAGCGCCGCGCGGTCCCAGTCGCGCACGTCGATGCCCTCGACGCGCAGCGAGCCGCCGTCCACATCGTAAAAGCGCTGCAGCAGCTTAATGAGCGTGGTCTTGCCAGCGCCGGTGGGGCCGACGATGGCGATGGTCTGGCCGGGCTGCGCCTCGCAGCTAAAGTCGTGGATGATGGTCTTGTCGGGCGTGTAGCCAAACTTGACGTGGTCGAACTCCACGTGGCCGGGGCGCTTCTCGGGGATCTGCGCGTCGGCCTTCTGCTCCTCTTCGGGCGCGGCGAGGAACTCAAACACACGCTCGGTGGCGGCGGCCATCGACTGCATCGTGTTGCTCACGTTGCCCAGCTGCTGTACGGGTTGCGTAAAGTTGCGAACGTACTGGATAAAGCTCTGGATGTCGCCGGGCGTGGCATTGCCGGTCAGCGCGAGCTGCGCGCCCACCACGACGACGCCCACGTAGCCCATGTTGCCCACCAGGCTCATAAGCGGCATCATCAGGCCCGACAGGAACTGCGAGCGCCAGCCACTAATAAAGAGGCGGTCGTTTTGACGGTCGAACTCCTCGATCGAGGCCTCGGCGCGGTCGAACACCTGAATGACATTCTGGCCGGCAAAGTCTTCCTCGATAATGCCGTTGACGGCGCCCAGAACCTGCTGCTGCTCTCGGAAGTACGGCTGCGAGAAGTGAATCATCACGGCCAGGATAATCGCGGCGGCCGGCAGCGTGAGCACGGTGACGCCGGTGAGCGGCAGGCTGATCGACAGCATCATGACGAGCACGCCGATAATCTGCGTCACCGACGTGATGAGCTGTGTCACGCTCTGGTTGAGCGACTGACCCAGCGTATCGACGTCGTTGGTGATGCGGCTGAGCACGTCGCCCTTGCTGTGTCCGTTAAAGTAGCTCATTGGCACGACGGCGATCTTGGCGGCGATCTCCTTGCGCATGCGATAACAAATCTTTTGCGTGACGCCGGTCATGAGCCAGCCCTGGATCAGGCTGCAAACAGAGCTTGCCAGATACAGGCAGAGCAAAAAGCCGAGCGTCTTGGCGATCCAGCCAAAGTCAACGTCGCCGGTGCCGTTGACCTTGGCGACCAGGCCTTCGAACAGCTTGGTCGTAACCTGGCCGAGCACCTTGGGTCCCACAATGTTAAAGATGACCGAGCACACGGCAAAGGCGACGGCGGCAAACACGGCAATCTTGTGCTGGCCGATATAGCCGAGCAGCTGCCTCATGGTGCCCTTAAAGTCCTTGGCCTTTTCGCCGCGACGCATGCGGCCCATGGGACCACGCTGACGGGTGGGCTTGGGAATCTGAGTCTTGGTCTCGTCTGCCATCAGCGCTCGCCTCCTTCCATGACGGCTGCAATTTCTTCTTGGGTAAGCCCCAGCTCCTCGGCGGAAAGCTGCGACTGTGCGATCTCCAGGTACGCCGGGCAGCTGCGCAGCAGCTCCTCGTGCGTGCCGGTGCCCACTACGTGGCCGTCGTCGAGCACGATGATTTGATCGGCGTGCATGATGGTCGCGATGCGCTGGGCCACGACCACGAGTGCGGCGTCGGTAACGTTTTTGGCCAGCTCTTCGCGCAGACGCGCGTCGGTCTTGTAGTCGAGGGCGCTAAACGAGTCATCGAACACCACGACCTCGGGCTTTTTGGCCAACGCGCGGGCGATGGCCAGACGCTGGCGCTGACCGCCCGAAACATTGGAACCGCCCTGGCTGATGGGGGAGTCGTAGCCGCTCTCGCGCTCGGCGATAAAGTCCTCGGCCTGGGCGATGCGTGCCGCCCGGTGCATGTCATCATCGCTCACCATGTCGCCGGCAAACTTGAGGTTGCTCTCGACGGTGCCCGAGAACAGGCGACCCTGCTGCGGGATGTAGCCAATGCGGCGGCGAAGCTCGGAAAGGGTCATGTCGCGCACGTCGATGCCGTCGAGCGAAATACTGCCGCCCGTGACGTCGTATAAGCGCGGAATCAGTTGCACGAGCGTGGATTTGCCCGAGCCCGTGGAGCCAATGATGCCGAGCATCTGACCGGCATGCGTGGTGAAGTTCACGCCGCTGATGACGTCGGCGCGGGCATCGGGATACTGGAAGCTCACGTCACGGAAGGTGAGCTCGCCGCGCGGCGCGCTGGCAGCGGGCAGTTTGGGCGAGGTGGGGTCGTTGATGCTCGTGGGGCAGGTGATGACCTCTTCCACGCGCTCGGCTGCGACCTCGGCGCGGGGCAGGATGACCGAAACCATGGTGAGGATCATAAACGCCATGACGATCTGCATGGTGTAGGAGATAAACGCCATCATGTTGCCGACCTGCATTACGCCGTCGGACACGCCCTGCGCGCCAAACCAGACGATGAGCACGGTGATGCAATTCATGACCAGCATCATGAGCGGCATCATAAAGCTCATGGCGCGGTTGGTGTAGAGCTGCGTGGTCATCAGGTCGAGCGAAGCCTTGTCAAAACGCTCGAGCTCATGCTCCTCGCGGTTGAACGAGCGGATGGGCATAAGGCCGTCGAGCAGTTCGCGGGCGGTAAGGTTCACGCGGTCCACAAAGCCCTGCATCTTTTTGAACTTGGGCATGGTGAGGCCCATGAGCACGCCGACGACGGCAGAGACCGCGATGATGGCCACGGCGATGGTCCACTCCAGGCCGGTGTGGTTGGCCAGGACGCGCATGACGGCGACGATGCCCATGACGGGGGCCATCAGGCACATGCGGATAAACAGGGTTGCGGCCATCTGAATCTGCTGAATGTCGTTGGTGCAGCGAGTGATGAGCGAGGCCTGACTAAACTTGCCCACCTCGGCCGGCGAGAAGTGCATAACCTTGTTGAAGGTTTCGCGGCGCAGGTCGCGGGCAATGGAGCAGGCGGTGCGCGAAGCCACGGCGCCGGTCAGGATGGTGGCGACCAGCGACACCAGACACAGACCAAACATCGTGGTCGCCATGCGGCCCAGGTAGGCGTTCTGCACGTCGGCGGGGTCGATGCCTTGTGCCTTGTACTCGTCCTGTACATAGCTCACGGCGCGCTGAGTGACGATGGAGCCCGACATGGAGCCCATTTTGTCAGCCATCTCGTTGGCGCCCTCGACGAGCTTGCCCTGGTCGATTAGGCCGCCTTCAACGCCTAGACGCAGGCCCTTCATGGTGATCTTGCCGCCGTCGGCATCAATCTGCTTTTGCATGTTCTGCGCCGCTGCGGCCTTCTGCTGCATCTCGGCGAGCTGTTCGGGTGTCATGGCAGCCATCTGCTCGGGGGTGGGCATGGCCTGGGCAGCGTTGTTGTCTTTCTCGCTGGACGAACCCATCATGTCGCCCATGGAGTTGGCGTCAATGCCCTGGTTGAGCGAAAGAACGACAGTTTCGGGCAGGCTCATAATGTCGGCAATCTTGCCTCCATCGGCACGCTCTTCCTCGATACCCTTGTACGTTCGAATGCCGTTTTTGTCAGCCTTGCCAAACACGGCCTCCACAGCCTTGGCGTCCTTGGCGCTCATAAAGAGTTCGAGGTCGTCGAGCGATTCGGCGCGAATGGTGTCGGGCACGGGCGAGGCAATGCCGCCTTGCTGCACGCCCACGTCGACGATGTCGCTCATATAGGTAGGCAGCGCCAGATCGGCGTTGCAGCTGATTACGATAAGCACGATAGCTGCGAACAGTGCCAGGACATGCTTTTTAAAGAGCTTGAGAATCCTCACTCGGCATCTCTCCTTTCTTGATTGCGGTCGATAATTTCGTTGGCACGCCTAAGAAGGCGCACCATCTCTTGGGTATCTGTTTCGCCGAGCTGCTCGAGGAAAGCCGCAGTGCGGGCCTCGAATTCCCGACGTTTGATTTCGAGATCCTGGAATCCCTTGTCGGTCACTATGACGTGTACGCGACGACGGTCGGTCTTTGAGTGCTCGCGCTCAATCCAACCCTTGGCCTCGAGGGCGCGCAAGATATTGGCGATGCGGGCGCTCGAGACCCAGGCACGATTGGCAAGTTCACTCGGCGTGAGCGAACCGCCAGCGAGCATGAGAGCGCGCATGACGGCCATCTCGCCGCCGAGGGCTTTGTCCGCAAAGCGCGAAATGCGCTGATGCATGCTGCCGAACTCGGTAAGGAGCTGACGCCCAAGCTCATGGAAATCGGTATCTTCCACCGAAAACCCCTAACAGTAGAAACTATTTTCGGTGGAAGATGATACCCTTGCACGCGCACTCTATACGGTAGATTTTTGGGTCATGCCTAGAAAACTACCTTTAGGCGACCTCCGTGCACCGTCGGTATCAGCAAAGCCAGGGGTAGATCTCTGGGCATGTCCCAAAACCTACTCAGAGGTACTTTATCCTGATAAAGCTGGCATAACAGCTAGAGTGAACGTCGTATAAAGGCAAGGGAAAATATCAAACAAATCGGTGAACGGTAGTTGTTCGCGCTCGCATTTCCTGCGGATTTGTTAAAAACGCCCTAATGGTATAAAAAAAGAAACATATAACAGCCCTGATGAAGGGGGTGGCTATGTTATCCTTCTCAAACGGGTGAAATCTTGGGTTTTGGGTTGCAGTTCCAAGGTGGACAAACGTTTTTCCCTGCACCAACGTGTGATGAAGAACGGAAGAAGCCGGTAGTGCAAACCGAAAATTCAAGAATTCAATAAGCAGCGGTGTGAGAGAGCGCCGCATTACACGTAACTAGGAGCGTGGTTACACAATGCAGGAGGCATGGGAAGGCTTCAAGGAAGGCATCTGGACGGGAGAGGTTGACGTCCGAGACTTCATCCAGAAGAACTACACCCCCTATGAGGGCGACGAGTCGTTCCTCGTCGGTCCGACCGAGCGTACCAAGGAGCTGTGGGGCGAGGTTCTCGACCTGCTGCTCAAGGAGCGCGAGCAGGGCGGCGTCCTCGATATGGACACCAAGACTGTCACGGGTATCGTGAGCCACCCCGCTGGCTACATCGATAACGCCCACCGCGAGAAGGAGACCATTGTTGGCCTCCAGACTGACAAGCCGCTCAAGCGCGCGCTGCACGTCAACGGTGGTATCCGCATCGCTTGCCAGGCTGCCAGCCAGCACGGCTACAAGGTCGACGAGAACGTTGTCGAGCGCTACACCTTCGAGCGCAAGACCCACAACGCCGGCGTCTTCGATGTCTACACCCCCGAGATGCGTGCTTGCCGCTCGGCTCACATCATCACCGGTCTGCCCGATGGCTATGGCCGCGGCCGCATCATCGGCGACTACCGTCGTGTTGCCCTGTACGGCGTCGACTACCTGATCAAGGACAAGGAGGCCCAGAAGGCTTCCACCCCGACGGTCATGACCGCCGACAACATCCGCGATCGTGAGGAGCTGCAGGAGCAGATCCGCGCCCTCGGCGAGCTCAAGATGATGGCCGAGACCTATGGTTTCGATATTTCCAACCCTGCTACCAACACGCAGGAAGCCATCCAGTGGATGTACTTCGCCTACCTCGCAGCCGTCAAGGAGCAGAACGGCGCTGCTATGTCCATCGGCCGTACCTCTACGTTCATTGACATCTACGCTGAGCGCGACCTTGCCAACGGTACCTTCACCGAGGAGCAGATCCAGGAGTTCGTGGATCACTTCATCATGAAGCTCCGAATGGTCAAGTTTGCCCGTACCCCCGAGTACCAGGCCCTGTTTACCGGCGATCCGCAGTGGGTCACCGAGTCCATCGGCGGCATGGGTGTTGACGGCCGTACGCTCGTTACCAAGATGAGCTACCGCTACCTGCACACGCTCGAGAACATGGGCACCAGCCCCGAGCCCAACATGACCGTTCTGTGGTCGACCCGTCTGCCCGAGAACTTCAAGAAGTTCTGCGCCAAGACTTCTGTCGCCAGCTCCTCGATCCAGTACGAGAACGACGACCTCATGCGCGTTTACCACGGCGACGACTACGGCATCGCCTGCTGCGTGTCCTCCATGCGCATCGGCAAGGAGATGCAGTTCTTCGGCGCCCGCGCCAACCTTGCCAAGTGCCTGCTCTACGCACTCAACGGCGGTGTTGACGAGGTCTCCAAGAAGCAGGTCGGCCCCAAGTATCGCGCCGTCGAGGGCGATACGCTCGATTACGACGACGTTGTGGCCAAGTACAACGACATGATGAAGTGGCTCGCTGGCGTGTACGTCAACTCGCTGAACATCATTCACTACATGCACGACAAGTATTGCTACGAGCGCATCCAGATGGCTCTGCACGACAAGCACGTGCACCGCTGGTTCGCTACGGGCATCGCTGGCCTTTCCGTGGTGGCTGACTCCCTGTCCGCCATCAAGTACGCCAAGGTTCACCCCGTCCGTGACGAGAACGGCATCATCGTCGACTTCGAGACCGAGGGCGAGTTCCCCAAGTACGGTAACGACGACGACCGCGTCGACCAGATTGCTCACGACGTTGTGCACCAGTTCATGGAGTACATCCGCATGAACGACACCTACCGCAACTCCGTACCCACGACCTCGGTTCTGACCATTACCTCCAACGTCGTGTACGGTAAGAAGACCGGCTCCACGCCCGACGGCCGCAAGGCTGGCCAGCCGTTCGCCCCGGGTGCTAACCCCATGCACAAGCGCGATAGCCACGGCGCCATCGCTTCGCTGTCTTCGGTTTCCAAGCTCCCGTTCCGCGATGCCCAGGACGGCATCTCCAACACCTTCTCCATCATCCCGAGTGCGCTCGGCAAGGAGGACCAGGTGTTCTTTGGCGATATCGACCTTGATCAGCTGGGCGAGTAACTATTGTTAGTGCTATACTAACAATAACGATTACTGATTAGTGCGCCGGTTTCGGCCGGCGCCTATTAATCGAAGGAGACACATTATGAAGGTTTCTGAAGTTTCCGAGACCCAGGCCGATAACCTGGTCCACATGCTCGACGCTTACGCCGAGAAGGGTGGCCACCACCTGAACATCAACGTCTTCAACCGTGAGACGCTGCTCGACGCTCAGGCTCACCCCGAGAAGTACCCGCAGCTGACCATCCGCGTTTCCGGCTATGCCGTGAACTTCCACACGCTCACCAAGGAGCAGCAGGACGAGGTCATTTCGCGTACCTTCCACGACAAGTTCTAAAGGGGTTTAACTCCCGCAGGATCGCCGGGCCGCTTTGGGTTACTTTCCAAAACGTCCTCGGACATGCAAAGGGCTCCGCTGCGCGCTTCGCGCGGCGGAGCCCTTTGCGTCCTGCGGAAATGTTTTGGAAAGTAACCCAAAGCGGCCCGGCGGGGGTCCTGTGTAGTCACCCTTTAGGCGGAACTCTCCTAATTATTTGGATGAGTCGTTTACTTACTTGTGCTGTTACCGTCTTCCCGCTGTTGTTGGGGTATGCTTTGTTCGTATGTAAACGTTTGACATGTTGATGGGGGAGGGTGCTATGGCTCGCGAGGGCGCTCGTTCTAAGGATTCTGCTAAGCCTGGCATCAAGGAAGTTGCAGCGGTGGCGGGGGTTTCGCCTACTACGGTATCTCGCGTGCTTAATAATCGCGGCTATATTAGCCAAGAGACCCGCGATAAGGTCCATGCCGCGATGGAGCGCATCAACTATACGCCCAACGATATCGCCCGTGCCATGCTCAACGGTCGCCTGAATCTTATCGGTATGATCGTTCCCTTTGTGAGCAGCCCGTTCCATGCTCAGGTTGTGCAGGCGGTCGAGCGCACGTTAGCGGAAAACGGCTTTAAGATGTTGCTGTGCAACAGCGCCAATCGACCTGATCTTGAGCGTTCCTATATCGACATGCTCCGCCGCAATATGGTCGACGGCGTAATCGTCAACTCCCTCAATATCGGTGCTGAGGCATATGCCGAGATGGGCTTGAGCCTGGTTGGCATCGACTGCGATCTTGGCGAGGGCTCTGTCCAGATTGCAAGTGACAGCTATGGCATCGGCGAGCTCGCCACGCGCCGTCTGATTGATGACGGCTGCAGGCGTATCCTGTGCCTGCGCAGCAATAGCCGCATGCGCATGCCTGCCAATAAGCGTACCGATGCCTACCTCGATGTTGTTGAGCAGGCCGGTTTGTCCGCGCTTGTCCGTGAGGTTGAGTTCGTTAAGCCCGACGACGAAAAGGGCGCGGTCGTTGCGAAGATCCTCGATGAGAACCCCGATATTGACGGCATCTTTGCGGGAGACGATACGATGGCGGCCATCTGTCTCAACGTGATGAAGCAGCGTGGCTTGAGCGCTCCAGACGATATTAAGGTCGTGGGCGCGGATGGTGCCCGCCGAACTATGACGTTTATGCCTGACTTAACAACCGTACGTCAAGATATCGATCGCATCGGAGAGCTCGCGGCGCAATCCATCATCGCTCTTATTAACGGCGATAATCCCGAATCGAATATCAAGCTCCCCGTTGAACTCATTGAGGGCAAAACCGCGTAGTTCATCCTGTGCCAAAAGAATTCCTCAAACGCCTCCGATGACCGTTCGCCGGCATATGTCAACCGTTTACCGACGACTGGAACTGCGAAAAGACGTATTGATATGAAAACGTTTGACATATGAAAACGATTGACATATCTTGCCATTGTACCGAGTTAGTATGTCGTGGAAAGGAAGTCTCGGATGCACAAGGTGTATTACCAGCCTGAGGGAATTTGGGTAGGCGACATCATGCCGTACGGCGAGGACGGCACGTTCTATCTCTATCATCAGCGTGACACGCGTAACCCCGAACCTTTCGGAGAGCCGTTTGGCTGGGCACTCGCTACGACCAAGGATTTCGTCAACTACAAGGACTTTGGCGAGAGCCTTGAGCGCGGCGGCGACGAGGAAGTCGACCAGTACATTTATGCCGGCACGGTGTTTAAGGTGGGCGACAAGTACCATGCGCTCTACACTGGTTGCAATCGCGATAAGGTCCGCGCACGTTTGATGAAGCAGGTTCTTCTTCACGCAACGAGCGACGACGCCGTCAAGTGGGAGAAGAACATCGCCGAGACGCTGCTTCCGCCCCAGGAGGGTTACGATGACCGCAACTGGCGCGATCCCTTTGTGCTTTGGGATGAGGAGAACGAAGAGTACATGCTCATCCTCGGCACGCGTGTGGGCGAGGACAAGCGTCTGATGACCGGCCGCCTGGTCAAGTTCACCTCCAAGGATCTGACCAACTGGGAGTTCCAGGGCGACTGGTGGAACCCAGGCCTGTACACCATGTTTGAGATGCCTGATCTCTTTAAGATGGGCGACTGGTGGTACCTCGTCTTTTCCGAGTACAGCGACGGCAACAAGACCCGTTACCGCATGTCCAAGTCCATCAACGGTCCTTGGATTACCCCCGCTGACGACTCCTTCGACGGCCGCGCGTACTACGCCGCTCGCACCGCATTCGATGGCGAGCGTCGCGTTCTCTTTGGTTGGGTTCCTACGCGTGACGAGGGCGGCGACCCCAGCTCTTACCTGTGGGGTGGTACCTTCATGCCCCTCGAGATCGTTCAGCGTGCCGACGGAACGCTCGGCACCAAGCTTCCCGACAGCATGCTCGGCGCCTTTGGCGAGGGCAAGGCTGTCGAAGCCTTCGAGCTCTCCTGCGAGTCGGGCAAGGTCGAGCAGGTTTTGTCTGCAGACGCCGGCTCCACCTACTTGCTCGATACCGACATTGAGCTCGGCGGTAACGCTGCCGGCTTCTCGGTCAAGTTCGCCGAGGACGCCGAGACCGGTCTTGCCTATGAGTTCCGCGCCAACCTGCGCGAGGGCAAGCTCGAGTTCACGCCGGCTCCCCAGTACCCGTGGTTCCAGGTCAACAACATGGGCCTCGAGCGTCCGTTGTTCTTTAAGGGCGAGGGCACTCATCATGTGCGCCTGGTCGTTGACGACGATATCGCGACCATCTTTGTCGATGATGTTGCGCTCAACGCTCGCTTCTGCAACAAGCAGGGCCAGGGTGTGGCGCTTACCGTCACCGACGGTGCGCTCAAGTGCGCAAACGCAACGATCGCGTCTCTGTAGCGGCAACGAACCGTTTTATGATTTAGAAAAGGAATGGAGAGGAACATGGACTACAAGGCAGTGTCCCAGCAAGTCGTCGACAACGTCGGCGGACTGGAGAACATCGAGGGCGCCACGCATTGCGTGACCCGTCTGCGTCTGGTGCTCAAGGATACGAGCAAATACAACAAGGCCGAGCTCGAGAACATCGATGGCGTCAAGGGCGTGCTGTACAACAGCGGCCAGCTCATGATCATCTTCGGTACCGGTACCGTCAACAAGGTTTACGATGAGTTTATGGCTCTGACGGGCGTTAAGGAGATCAGCGCTTCCGAGGTCAAGGGCGCCGAGGCGGACAAGAAGGGCAAGTTCTTCTCGGTCCTCAAGGTATTCTCGGACATCTTTATCCCCATCATTCCCGCCTTCGTCGGCGCTGCAATCATCATCGGCCTTAAGTCGCTGATCGTTGCCAACGGCCTCTTCGGCATGGAGGGCAGCCTCGCCGATCACAGCGAGTTCCTCAAGAACCTCGCAAGCTTCTTTGCCATTATCGCCACCACCTTTGACTACCTGCCTGTCCTGGTTATGTACAGCGCGGTCAAGCGTTTTGGCGGCAACCCGATCCTGGGCATCCTCGTCGGTATCGTCATGGTTCACCCGAGTCTTATGAACCGTAACACGTTCGTTATGGACCCGACGGGTGCTGAGTACTGGAACTTCGGTCCGCTCTCCATTCCCATGGTTGCTTTCCAGGGCGGCGTGTTCCCCGCAATCCTGACCGCCTGGTTTATGGCCAAGGTCGAGAAGATTGCCCAGAAGTACATCCCCGAGGTCGTTTCGTTCGTCTTTGTCCCGACCGTTACCCTGATTCTTGCTAACGTTGCCCTGTTCACCGTGTTCGGCCCGCTCGGCAACCTGATCGGTGACGTCCTCGCCGGCGTAATCGATATCCTGTACAACAGGATGGGCGTCTTTGGTGCCTTTGTCTTCGCCGCGTTCCTGCAGCCGCTCGTCGTTACCGGTACGCATCAGTTCATCCAGGGTATCGAGGCCAACCTCGTTGCCACGACCGGCTTCAACTACATCCAGGCCATCTGGTCGGTTTCCATCATCGCCCAGGGCGGCGGCGCCATCGGCATGTACCTCATTCACAAGAAGCATTCCAAAGAGCGCAACATTTGCATGTCGTCCTTTATCCCGACGCTGGTTGGTATCTCCGAGCCTGCTATCTTCGCTGCAAACATGCGCTACTCGATTATTCCGTTCATCTGCGCATGCATCGGTGCAGGCTGCGGCGGTGCCTTCGTGAAACTCTTTGAGGTGCGCGCTATCGGTCAGGGTTTGACCGGCGTTCTCGGCCTGCTTATCGTCACGCCCGAGACCCTCGTGTGGTATGTGGCTGGCAATCTCATCGCCTTTATCGTGCCGATCGTCTTGATCTTTGCCTACAACAAGGCAAAGGGCGTTCCGACCACCGATGAAGAGGGCGCTGGCGCTGGCTTCGACGTTAGCTTCTAGTTGAGCCGTTCAGTGTAATCTGAGGATAAGTCCATTTGGGGAAGGGCGTTCGACTCGTGTGAGTCGAGCGTCCTTCCCCATAGACGAGAAAGTCAACGGCGATGTTTAATCAAAAAAATAAGGTGACACGCGCGGACTATGAGCAGTGGCGTGCCGGACAGGATGAGACGGCGGGTCGCATCGCGTCCGACCCCGATAGGCTCCTGTTCCATGTGGAGCCTGAGCTTGGCTGGCTCAACGACCCCAACGGTTTGGTTCAGATTGGTGATACGTATCACATCTATCATCAATACGATCCGTTCGATGCTGCGCATGGCGGTCCAGTGCTTTGGAACCATCTGACGACAAAGGATTTTGTGACGTACGAGAATCACGGCCCCGTGCTGTTCCCAGATTCCGATTTGGATTCGAGCGGAGCGTATTCTGGTTCTGCCTTTGTACGCGATGGCAAGATTCACTACTTCTATACCGGCAACGTCAAGCATTTTGACCGCGATGATTACGACTACGTGTTGACGGGCCGTGAGCAAAACCAGATTCATATGGTTGCCGAGAATCCCGACGAATTGGGCGAGAAGCGCATGGCTGTTGGACCAGTCGATTACCCCGACGATATCGGTACGCACGTGCGCGACCCCAAGATCCTTGAGCACGATGGTATCTACTACATGGTTCTGGGCGCTCGTACGAAAGCCGACCGTGGCTGCGTGCTTGTCTATACTTCGCGTGATTTAGGGGTCTGGAGCTATGCGACGCGCATTGAGCTGGACGAGAACTTTGGCTTTATGTGGGAGTGCCCCGATCTGTTTGAGCTCGATGGCGAGCTTATTCTCGTTTGCTGTCCGCAGGGTGTGCCTGCCGATGGTTGGCGTTACCGCAATCCGCATCAGTGCGTGTGGTTCCCCATCGAGGCCGATTGGGAGGCGCCGAGCTTTAAAATCGTCGGGCAGGGCATGCCCCCGATGGTCGATGCCGGTTTTGATTTCTATGCTCCGCAGTCCTTTGAGGATGCTGCAGGCCGGCGTTTGATGATCGGATGGTCGGGTTGCCCCGACGCGACGGCAGAAAACCCGACGGTGGCGCGCGGGTGGCAGTGCGCGTTGACGGTGCCGCGAGAGCTGAGCATGCGCGATGGTAAGCTCTGCCAGCAGCCGGCGCACGAGATTGAGAGGATGCGCGGCGACTGCGTTCGCGCGACAGGCGGTGAAACCGTTGAGGAGCCGGGCCGCCTGTTTGATGTTGTGGTTTCCTGTGAGGGCGCCAAGATGGTCGAGCTCGAAATCCGCAAGGGTGTCTTTGTGCGCTATGCAGACGGGATGCTTACCCTCGACATGGGTGACGAAGGCTATGGGCGCGACCAGAGGTCGATCGAGCTCAGCGAGCTTCGCGACCTGCGCGTGCTTTCGGACACTACGATGGTCGAGATTTTTGCAAATGGCGGCGAGGCGGCACTTACGAGCCGTACCTATTCGCCGGCGGTTCCGGCGATGGGGTTGCATGCCGAGAGTGCGGCGTCGATGGATTTCTACCGCCTCGCGCATTAACCATGCGTGAGGCACGATTGGACTTGCTGGGCGGAATGTGTTGCAGTTGCCGCAGCGAACTACCGTTTATCGCGTATAGCTACCGTTTGCGGGATAAGTAACACTCATTTATAAACCGTGTAAAATCTCAGCCAAGCACGGAGTTTTCCAGGGAGACGCTGTCCTTTGTTATGTGCAAGGGACGGCGTCTCTTTGGCGCTTGGACGCCGTTGTGCAACAGTGCGGCGGCGCGTGCCATGTATTGAAAAACCAATGTCGAGATGGGTCGTGATAAGAATGGGCAAGTACGTAATCGTGGTTGAATCTGGTTCGGATGTGACGCCAGAGCTCTGCGAACGCTACGGCATCGTGCGCGTGCCCATGCATGTCACGATTGGTGACGAGACCGTCGAGGACGGCTCGATCGATCCGCTCGAGATTTATTCGCGCTGCAACGAGTTTGGCGTGATGCCCAAGACCAGTGGCTGCGCACCGGCAGATTTCTCCCGTGTGTACGACCGCATTCACGCCGAGCAGCCCGACGCGACTATTCTGCATCTCGCGTATTCCGAGGCCACGACCTGCTCGCATCAGTCCTCAAAGATTGCGGCCCAGGGGCGCGACTACGTGTTCTCCATGGACACGCGCTTTGTCTCGGTGGGCCAGTCGCTCGTTGTCGTCGAGACCGCCAAATACATCGAGGCTCACCCCGATGCCACCGTCGACGAGATCTTTGCATTTACGAACTCCGTCATGGACCGCGTGCTGTTGGGCTTTGTTCCTACGGACCTTGCCTTCCTTAAGGCGGGCGGTCGCTTGTCCAACGTCGCGTTCCTAGGCGCCCATCTGCTCAAGATTAAGCCCTGCATTGAGGTGACGGGCGGCAAGTTCGTGGCGACCAAGAAGTTCCGCGGCTCTATGCTCAAGTGCGCCCGCGCCTTTATTGACCACATGGTTGCCAAGGGCGAGATCGACTACTCGCACATTGGCCTGGCGTATTCGGTGGGCCTTTCCCAGGAGCTGCGCGACGACATGGAGGTCTATGCGCATGACCTGGGCTTTAAGGATATTACCTGGACTCAGGTTGGCGGTGTCATCTCGAGCCATTGCGGCCCGACCGCCTTCGGTGCGGTGCTCACGCTTAAGGCGTAAGGCCTGGCGTCTATCGATTTCTATTGCCTCGGCGACGGGCGGGTTGTGACAACCTTCCCGCCGCTTTTGCGTGAAGTAAAATAGGACGACCTAATTGACCCCTAAACCGTTTTGCCATCATGCGTATGGGCTAGAATGGCTCTGACATTTATGTAACTAAAACCAATGAGAGGCAAGGTAGCGGGAATGGCTGAGATGACGCTCGAGGGTGTGGACGCTCGTCCCGAGGACTCTGCGTTTGCCCTGGGCCGCGTGCATTCGATTGAGACGATGGGTACGGTCGACGGTCCCGGCATCCGCTTTGTGGTGTTTGTTCAGGGCTGCCCCATGCGCTGTGCGTATTGCCACAATCCCGATACCTGGTCTGTTAACGGCGGCACGATGGTGACCGTCGAGCACCTCATGGACGAGTTCCAGAGCAACCATGAGTTCTATCGCAGCGGCGGCATTACGGTTTCGGGTGGCGAGCCGCTCCTCCAGCCCGAGTTTTTGGCCGATCTGTTCCGTGCAATGCACAACAATTCAGATGGTCGCGTGCATACCTGCCTTGACAGCTGCGGATATGCGTTTGACCCCAACCACCCCGAGAAGTTCGATGCCGTTCTCAGCGAGACCGACATGGTGCTGCTCGACATCAAACATGCCGATCCGGCTGAGCATAAAAAGCTGACCGGCTGCGATCCCGCACGCATTCTGGCGTTTGGCGATGAGCTGGCGCGTCGCAAGATTAAGGTCGTTATCCGTCACGTGGTAGTGCCGGGCATTACCGACACGGTGGAGGAGTGCGAGGCACTCGGTCGCCTGATCGCTCCATGGCACAACGTGGTGGGTTTGGAGATGCTGCCGTATCACACGATGGGTGTCGTCAAGTACGAGCAACTGGGCATTCCCTATAAGCTCGAGGGCGTGCCCCAGATGGATACCGCGCGCATGCCCGAGCTGCGCAACGCCGTCATGACGGGCATGAAAAAGCGCCGCGCGGAACTCAAAAACGCCATCGGCTAACGAGCCCTATTCGCTCCCCCAAAGGACTCAGGCGTCTTT